>CALRYC010000004.1:0-142389 GCA_943372295.1 Chitinophaga pinensis | reverse complement strand
TCCGGCTCTGCGCCCTGCTCATGCTTGAGGTGGCACTGTTTGCCGCCGAGCAAAAACTCACACTGAAGGTCGCCGGGAACTGTGGCTCCTGTAAAAAACGTATTGTCAAAGCAGCGGAGTCGATCGACGGCGTCAGCGATGCTGCATGGGACAAGAAGACGAAGGTCTTCACCGCCGTTTATGACGATGCCAAGATCAAACCTGAAGACATCAAGAAGGCCATCGCCGCCGCCGGCTACGATGCTGGCGACGTCAAGGGCAATGACGAGGCATACAGCAAGCTCCCGGATTGCTGCCGGTATCGGGATGGCGGACACGATTAGGTACTGGGTACTGGGTACTGGGTACTGGGTACTGGGTACTGGGTACTGGGTACTGGGTACTGACATTCATTCCTGCGAAAGCAGGAATCCATGCGCCCTGATGACTGATGACTGATGACTGATTGCTGATGACCGATGACCGATGACCGATGACGTTTTGAACCTCACACCTCAAACCCCACACCTCAAACCTGTTAGCAATGCACCACGACATCTTCGAGAACAGACACCACGGACTTTCCCAATCTGACATTCAGGCCATGCTGGCCACGGTTGATGCTGCGAGCATTGACCAGCTGGTAGAGCAGACCGTGCCGTCACAGATACGTCTGGAGAAGCCCCTTGACCTGCCGCCGGCGCTGACGGAGATCGAGATGCTGGCAGAGTTGAAGTCGATCGCCGCAACAAACACGATCGCGCGGTCGTACATCGGCATGGGCTACTACGATACCGTGACCCCTCCGGTGATCTTGCGCAACCTGATCGAGAATCCGGGATGGTACACGCAGTACACGCCCTACCAGGCGGAGATCGCCCAGGGTCGACTCGAGAGTCTGTTGAACTTCCAGACGCTCGTGACAGATCTCACGAAGATGGACATTGCCGGCGCGTCGCTGCTGGATGAAGCAACGGCAGCCGCCGAGGCAATGCATATGATGTACGCTTCGCGCGGGGCGGCAGTAAAGGCAGCTACGACGATGTTCGTGGATGCGAATGTGTACCCGCAGACGCTTGAGGTTATTCGCACGCGTGCGACGCCACTGGGCATCGACGTGGTTGTTGGCGACTGGAAAACGGTTTCCTTCGACGGTTCGATCTTCGGTGCATACGTTCAATACCCTGCCGGCGATGGCTCGGTGCGCGATTACACGGAATTCTGCGAGCGTGCTCATGCAGGGGGCGCTCTGGTAACGGTCGGCACGGACCTCATGGCCCTTACGCACCTGACGCCTCCGGGCGAATGGGGTGCCGATGTAGCCGTTGGTACGGCACAGCGTCTTGGCGTGCCGCTCGGATATGGCGGACCGCATGCCGGCTTCCTCGCTACGCGCGAGGCCTACAAGCGCATTCTCCCCGGACGTATCATCGGCGTGAGCGTGGATGCCCAGGGCAACCTCGCACTACGCATGGCCCTGCAGACGCGCGAGCAGCACATCCGTCGCGATAAGGCCACATCAAACATCTGCACTGCCCAGGCTCTGCTTGCCAACGTCTCGGCGATGTATGCCGTGTATCACGGACCCGAGGGTCTTCGCGGCATTGCCCATCGCATTCACACGCTCACCTCGGTGCTTGCATCGGGTCTGGCCTCACTCGGCTACACCATGTGTAATGACACGTGGTTCGACACACTCTGCATCAATGCCGACCCATCGGCAGTGCGTGCGGCTGGTGAGCCCCGTTCCATCAACTTCCGCTACCGTAGCGACTGTGCCTGCGTCGGCGTGTCGCTTGACGAAACAACGACGGTTGCCGACCTGCAGAACATCCTTGACGTGTTTGCCTCGGTGAAGGGGGCTTCTGTGCCCGCCGCTTCGGAACTTCTGCATACCGCTACAAGCGGCCTTCCGGCTTCGCTTGTTCGCACGTCGGGATACCTGACGCATCCGGTGTTCAACAGCTATCACACTGAGCACGAGATGCTTCGCTACATGAAGCGTCTGGAGAACAAGGACCTGTCGCTGACGCATTCGATGATCTCGCTCGGTTCGTGCACGATGAAGCTCAACGCCACAGCCGAGATGATCCCGATCACGTGGCCGGAGTTCAACCGTATTCACCCGTTTGCACCAACATCGCAGACGCAGGGCTACCAGCGCATCTTCTCCGAACTCAGCACGTGGCTGAACGAGATCACCGGCTTTGATGCCTGCTCGCTGCAGCCCAATGCAGGTGCACAGGGCGAGTATGCCGGACTCCTTGCCATCCGCGGCTTCCATCATGCACGGGGCGAGCAGCACCGCAACGTGGTGCTCATTCCATCGTCTGCGCACGGCACGAACCCCGCTTCGGCCGTCATGGCCGGCATGAAGGTCGTCGTCGTCAAGAGCGATGCCCATGGTCACGTCGACGTGGCCGACCTGCGTGCGCAGGCAGAGGCCAACTCGGCAAATCTTGCCGCACTGATGGTTACCTATCCATCTACGCACGGCGTGTTCGAAGAGGCAATCAAGGATATCTGCGCCATTGTGCACGAGCATGGTGGACGCGTGTACATGGACGGCGCGAACATGAATGCCCAGGTGGGCCTGACCTCACCGCGTGCCATCGGTGCTGACGTGTGTCACCTGAATCTGCACAAGACGTTCTGCATCCCTCACGGAGGGGGCGGTCCGGGAATGGGTCCGATCTGCTGCACGGCGGAGCTCGCCCCCTACCTGCCATCTCATCCTGTCATCAACCCGATCGACGTCAACCATGTTGGCCCTGTTTCCGCAGCTCCATGGGGCTCGGCATCCATCCTGCTCATCTCCTGGGCCTACATCCGCATGATGGGCGGCACGGGGCTCACCAATGCCACCAAGCGCGCGATCTTGAATGCGAACTACATCAAGAGTCGCATCGAACAGCACTACCCGATCCTGTACACCGGCACCAATGGACGCTGCGCACACGAGATGATCGTGGACCTGCGCGAGTTCAAGCAGCGCGGCGGCATCGAAGCCGAAGATGTTGCAAAGCGCATGATGGATTACGGCTACCATGCACCAACGCTCAGCTTCCCGGTTCCGGGCACCATCATGATCGAGCCGACCGAAAGCGAAAGCAAGTCCGAGCTCGACCGGTTCATCGACATGCTCCTGTCGATCCGTACCGAAATTGAGAATGTTTGCACCGGCTCGATCGACCCCAAGGACAACCCGCTGAAGAACGCTCCGCACACCATGTTCGTCGTTACCGCCGATACATGGGAACACACCTACTCACGTCAGGTCGCTGCCTTCCCGCTCCCATGGGTGCGCGACCGCAAGTTCTGGCCATCGATTGGCCGCGTGGACAACGCCCACGGAGACCGCGTGCTCATCTGCACGTGCCCGTCGGTCGAAGAATACGTTTGAGAGTGACGAGTGACGAGTGACGGAAGGACGTCTCTCGTCTCTCGTCTCTCGTCACACCCCAAACTGCCGCAAATGGTGGTTCAGGTGTTTGTACAGCAGGTTGTTCCACTCAAGAGCTGTCAGCTTCCCGAGCGAAAGCTGATAACGTCCTTCAAACGAGTGGCGACCTTCATCGGCAAAGCGACGGATGTAGGTCTTCAACCGGTCGCGGTTCGGTTCGTACTCGCTGTCTGCTGGCATGATGAAGAAAGGGTTGGTTGGTAGACCTTGCTTGTACGGCACCTCATTGGTCATGGCCTTCCTGAAAAAGAGTCGAAGCACCAGTCGAATGTACCACGCAGCTTTTTGCGTATCGTCTCCCAGTGCCTGTGAATATGGCATGCAGCAGTGGCCCAGCATCTGAGCCACATTCATAGTGCCCCACCTTGGCTGAGTGCTGGGTGTAAGAGAATCAATGCGCCGATGCAGATCTGCAACGCAGGCGTCGGACCAGATGTCGGGAAGTGGCATGATTAGTTGCTGAGTTAGTGAAGTACGGAATTACGGAATTACGGAGTTACGTCTCTCGTCTCTTCCCCTACGATTCCCCCAACAAGATTTCGGCTGGTATGTGCAGTCCACGAGAGAGATTGCGAATCATCGAGATGCTGAGGCCTCTCTTACCGGACAGTACCTCTGAAACCTTCGACGGGCTGCCGATGTATGACACGAGATCCTTGGCTCTCAATCCTGACTGCGACATGCGAAATCGAATCGCTTCTATCGGGGTCGGTTTCTCAACGAGAAATCGCTGCGATTCATAGTGCTCGACGAGAATGGAAAGCAGCTCAAGCTCGTCATTTCTCTCTCTACTCGATCGAAGGTCCATGATGTGCTCGATGCGCTCGAGTGCACGCTCGTAGTCTCGTTCTGATTTGATCGGCTTTGTGATCATTCAAATGCTCTCCGCATCAATGAAGTCGTATTCGTGGTGCGTTCCGATGAACTTAATGTAGACGAGTCCGAGCTCATAGTTGATCCACACAATGAGGCGATGCTTGTTTCCGCAAATGTTGAAGACGACCCTGCCGGACCTGAGAATGCTTGCGTGACGATACTGCCGCTTGATCTCAGCAGGGGACCTCCACTTGGCCTTCCGTGCCTCCGCATACCACGCTCTAAGCTCTGCACTTGCAGATGGGTGTACATCCTCATATTCACTGATGCGCTTAAGGGAAATGATTCGCATGCAAAGATATTTCCCAATATGGGAACTTTTCAATTCTAGGTCGATAGTTGGAAAGCAATGTCCAACTCCAGCTATGAGCATTAGGACTCCACAAACGTGACTCGTCTCGTCTCTTCCTCCCTATCTTCTCGTATGCAGTTGCCAATCGAAGATGTCCTTGAAGACATACGCGACGTGCTGTCGCGGAACGTGCCGTGCATTCTTGAGGCGCCCCCTGGGGCGGGCAAGACGACGATGGTGCCGCTAGCGCTCGTGAATGAGCCGTGGCTTACAGGGAAGAAGATCGTGATGCTCGAGCCGCGACGGCTGGCGGCGAAAGCAGCGGCACGGCGGATGGCGTCGCTGCTGGGCGAGCAAGTCGGGCAGACCGTCGGGTACCGCATGCGAATGGAGTCGGCGGTGAGCCAGGCCACACGCATTGAAGTGGTGACCGAGGGTGTGCTCACACGGCAGATTGCGCGCGACCCGGAGCTTAGCGGGGTGGGGCTGGTGATCTTCGATGAGTTTCACGAGAGGTCATTGAATGCTGATACGGGGCTTGCATTGACGCTTACGTCGCGCGCACTGCTCCGAAACGATCTGCGTGTCTTGGTGATGTCGGCCACGATCGGCACACTAAACTTTTCTACGATCATGCCCGATGCTGAGCGCGTTGCCAGTGAGGGCAGGACGTTTCCGGTGGAGACAACCTACCTGCGTAGCGTGTCCGACAAGCCCCTTCACGAGCTCATGGCGGCAGCCGTGCGTGATGCGATCCGCGATGACGAGGGTGACATTCTCTGCTTCCTGCCGGGTCAGGCCGAGATCCGCCGCACGCAGGAGGCGCTCCTTGGTAGGCCTGATGCGCTCGACGATGCAGAACTGATGATCCTGCATGGTGAGCTTGCGGCAGATGCGCAGGACGCGGTGCTGCGTCCGGCGTCGCGTGTGCGCCGCGTTATCCTTTCGACGGCCATCGCCGAAACGTCGCTCACGATCGACGGCGTGCGGACGGTCGTCGACGGTGGACGCTCCAGGGAGCCCCGTTTCGACCCGAGATCGGGCATGACGCATCTGACAACCGTCAGCGTTTCCAAGGATGCTGCCGAACAGCGCAAGGGGCGGGCCGGACGTACTGCGCCCGGACGCTGCACTAGGCTTTGGACCGAGAAAGAGCATGCTCAGCTGCCGGAGCGTCGCACCAGCGAGATCCTCGTGGCCGACTGCTCGAGTCTGATCCTTGAGGTGGCCAGTTTCGGGGTGGACATTCTGGATCTGCCATGGTTGGAGGCGCCCCCTGGCGGACACCTTGCGCAGGGACGCGAGCTGCTGCGTCAGCTGGGCGCACTCGATGCGTCGCATGCCATCACAGCGCACGGGCGCGAGCTCCTTCGCTTCGGTACGCACCCGCGCATTGCGCACATGCTCGTGCGCTCGCAGGAGCTTGGCATCGACTGGCACCGCGCCTCGGGTATCGCGTCCATCGTTGGCGAGCGAGACATCCTCAAGGGCGAGCGCCTGTGCGATGTTCGACGGCGCCTCGACGCATTGCAGGGCGCGAGTGATTTCCATACCGACCGCGGTGCCGTTACCCATGCCCGGAAACGTCAGCAGGCGCTGCGGAAGCCCCATTCCGCGAGTTCACCCACACAGACAATCCCCGATGATGACGTAGAAGGGGTGCTCATCGCTCTTGCCTATCCCGAGCGCGTCGCTCGCAGCAAAGGCGACGCACGATTCCTTCTTCGCAACGGGCGCACCGCATCGATCATGCAGGCCGATCCACTGGCCCGCTCCGAGTGGCTGGCCGTGGCCGACCTCGACGGGTCGGCCTCCGAACCGCGCATCGCCATCGCAGCGCCGGTGAGCGCGGCTACTGTGCGTGTGGTGTTCGCAGACTCCCTGGTCGAACAGGTTGAGACCGGCTGGAACGACCGTGACGGACGTATCGTGGCACGTACGGCCAGCATGCTTGGGGCTATCACCGTGGAGACGAGGGCCAATGCCAAGACTGATGCACAGGAGCTTGCCAGGGCCTTTGCCAGGGAGCTTGCCCGTCGTGGCATTGAGAACCTACCTTGGAGTGAGGGGGCTGAGCGCCTGCGAGATCGAGTTGCGTTTACGCGTCAGCATACCGGAGCCGAACTGACGGAGATGTCCGATGAGGCCCTCGCAGCAAGCATCGACAATTGGCTTGCGCCACAGCTCGTGGGCATGCGCTCGCTGGCCGACCTGCAGAAGCTGGACTTGACGCGTCCCCTAAGGGAGATGCTCTCACGGGAACAGAAGACCCTCATTGACCGCTGCGCCCCGGAGTACTACAAGCCACCCAAAGGACGCGAAGTGGCCATTGATTATTCGAAGCCTGATCAGCCCCTTGCCGCCGTGCGCCTGCAGTTTATGCTGGGCGTAAAGCGCACGCCTACGGTGGCCAATGGGAACGTGCCGCTGACCATCGAGCTGCTCTCCCCGGCCGACAGGCCCATTCAAAAGACCCGCGACCTAGCCGGATTCTGGAGTGGATCATACCAAGCGGTACGAAAAGAGATGAAGGGGCGCTATCCAAAGCACGATTGGCCCGAAAATCCTTAATGCGCAAGTCCGTAGATTGCTCGCCCTGCAAATGGCTACTGAGGACCTTAGGATATGATGATTAGCGCCGCACGTACACCTCGTCGAACATCACGGAATGGCCAGACTGGCTTGTGGGTCTGCGTCGTGACGATAATGCTGCTGGCCAGCTCATTCTGTGCCGTTGCGCAGAACCGGCCGTGGAGCTATCGCAATTCGCGACTTCCCGGCAGCACACCGAAGGTCACTGCCGCTGCCGGCGCTCTGGTGATCTTCGACGAAGTCGCATGGAGATCTATCGATCATGGAGCGACGCTTGACTCCATCCGCGACCTTGAGGGCGAGCCGTGCGACTTCTTCGATTTTTCGCAGGGCATCAGTTTTGCCATTACATACGAGGCAAAAGAACGCAAGGCCAAGGTATTCTTCTCGCAAGGGGGCAGTTCTTGGTCCAAGGTCGACTCTATTCTTGACGTTGCCCGTCCGACATCAGGCGTGGCCTCGGGGTTCGACTGGTACATGACGAGCGAGAACGGATCCATGATCCACCGCATAGGAGAGACCACCTCTACCATCAAGGGACCATCCAACGAACCGATCCGCCAGCTTGTGCTCACCACAACTGCCATGGTGGCGAACGTTGCCGGACGTGCTATGGCCTTCTCAACGGATAAGGGGGCTTCATGGTCCACACTCGCTGCTGAAGGTCTCGGACAGCTGCATGTGATGAACGACAAGCTCTATGCATCTACCGGCAAGGGTATCGTCACACTGGATGTCTCCGCCGGCAAGCTCGAGCAAGTCGGCATCTGGGAGCTTCCCTCAGGTCAGACACCAGCAACACTCGACGTGGACTCGCACCTAGGTCAGCTCTATGCCGTCACGGCCGACTCATCGTACCGCATGTTCCGCCTTGATCGAACAGATAACACCTGGGTACGCTGGGGTCTGCCACTGCCCTGTCAGCAGGCATCGGCCAGCAACTCCATCATGGCCATTGAGTCGGGATGGGCAGTTGTGGCGCTGAACATCACGCAGGGTAAGAAGGATACGTCGGGTATCTATGCGTTCGACCTGAACGATCTGACCGCAGTGGATGAATCTTCATCGGGTGACGACCAGCGCGGTGGACTGTTCATCTCCGGAGACGGCGCACGCATCGACCTCGGACGTGACATCATCGGCGCGGAGCTCTTCGATGCGCACGGACGTCGGGTTATGAGCATCAACGACGCTCAGGCTCGCCCCCTTGAACTTGATATGTCCGGATTCCCATCCGGACTCTACGTGCTGGTCGGACATCGTTCCGATGCTACCGTGACGCGCCGTCTGATCCTTCGCTGATGATCAACGGTTAAGATCATGATGGCAAAGACAACGGCAAAGGCCACGCCAAGAACGACGGCAAACACGTTGCAAAAGAGTCTGATGACGCGCAAGCGTCTGATCACGATCATCCTCCTTTCTGCGGGCGTGTTGGCATTTGCCCTGTTCTCCAACTACGGCCTGCTGACGCGGCTCACGCTGATTTCCGAGACACAGCAGCTGGAGGGTCACCTTGGCCAGCTGCGCGCCACATCCGATAGCCTGCGTCGGCAGATCCGCACTCTGGAGACCGACAGCACCGAGATCGAACGTCTTGCCCGCGAACGCTACGGCTACATCCGTCCGAACGAAGAAGTGTTCATCATTAATCGCGATTCGGCAACGCCATGATGCGTCACACTCGCCTGCTAGCGATGCTGATGCTCGCCGTCATGAGCACATGTTTCATCACATCCTGTACCACCATGAAGACGTCAACTGTTCGCCCCTTTAGCGCTGCGCAGGCAGCCCCTCCTATCGGACCCTACTCACACGGCGTTGAGTGCCAGGGCAGGATGCTTTTTCTCAGCGGGCAGATTCCGCTTCGCGCCGATGGCAGCATGGTCTCCGGCACGATCACCGAAGAGACACATCAGGTCTTTGAGAACATTCGCACCATCCTTGCCTCTCAAGGGGCTGATGTTTCGTCGATCGTCAAGACGACGGTGTTCCTGAAGAACATGGGTGACTTTGCCGAGATGAACGCTGTGTATGCCGAGCAGATGGGCCAGCACCGTCCGGCACGCTCTGCTGTGGAAGTTGCACGTCTTCCGAAAGACGCCCGTGTGGAGATCGAGGTCATTGCATGCGTTCCCTGACGCGCAGCACAGTATTCCTTCTCGTCATGGCTGCAGCGACCGCTGCGTCGGCCGGCACGAACCTTGATTCGTTGAAAAGCGACGACACGCTTGCTCCACGTGTTGAGAAGACCACATCGACGGCCATCATGTACTCGCTGATCTTCCCGGGAGTAGGTCAGGTCTACACCGAGAACTACTGGAAGGTGCCGCTCTTTGCCGGCACCGCGGCTGTTTCGGCCGTGATGTTCTTTCGCAACAATGCTGAGTTCTCAACCGCCTCGGGTGCTTATGATAAGGCGCTGACAGACGGATCAAGCGCCGCCACGGTGAACCTGCTACTGAGGCGACGTGAAGTGTTTCGCGATAACCGCGATCTGTCGGCCGTGGTGTTTCTGATCACCTACGCACTTGCGGCGGTCGATGCGTACGTCGGCGCTGAGCTCTACTCATTCGATACCGGCGAAAAACTGAGCTTGAATCTGGGTCCAACACGCACGCAGCAGCTGGCCCTTGGGCTCACAATGACATGGTAAAACACCGCCTCCTATCTTTGCCGATGCTTCGCCTAATCGCCGCCGCGCTTCTGATCGGAACGTCCGCTCTGCATGCGCAGTATCAGCGCATTGAAACCCTTGCCGTACGTCTCGGCGGAGGCCTTGCCAGCACGACACACTCAGCAAATCTGAGCAATGCCGGCGGCATCGTCGACTGTGGACTGCTCACCTCTGGCAGCGGGATGGGGCCGGGCGGCTACCTTGCCATGGAGATTCCCATGACCTCATGGGGCGCATTCGGTCTTGAAGTGGGCCTGAGCAATCGCAGCGGTGACTTCTCGCGCACAAACACCTATCCTCTGCGTGACAGTGCCACGGGCGCTGAGGTGACGATGACCACCGACTATGTGCTCAGTACCACGCTGTCGAATCTGGATGTTTCAGCGCAGCTGCAACTGCCGCTCATTGGAACACTCACTAAGCGCACTCTTGGACTCAGCATTGGTCCGCGCCTTGCCCTTCCGATGACCGCCTCGTATGTTCAGCGTGAATCGGTGGTCAGCCCCGAGTCGGCCGTTTTTCTCGAGAACGGCACGGCCGTTCAGGAACGCGTTATCCGGCAGGGGGCTCTGCAGACCCGTTCATCGCTGCTTGTGATGTTTTCGTCGGCCCTTGAGTCCTTTATCCCATTGTCGGAGCGCCTCAGCCTTGTGCCCCGCGTCAGCCTCGACTACGCACTGAATGACGTGCTTACCGATGCGCCCTGGAAGCCCCTTACCATACGGCTTGATGTGGCACTGCGACTCTCGCTGACACGTGCGCCGCAGTTCGCTCCGCCCCCACCTCCGGCGATCGTCGTCGAACAGCCCATGCCTCAGCCGACGTATGCTCCGCCGCGTCTCGAGCTTCAACCGCGATCGTTCAGCGGCGAGATCGTCACGGGCAATGTGCTTCGTGCGCTCACGCCGATCGTGAACGCCGTGTTCTTCGACAGTGCGCGGGCCGACGTGCCGGCATCGTACCAACGGGCGGCCGATCTTGCCACGATGAGCAGTGACGCCGTTGCTTCTCATTACTGGATTCTGCCACGAATTGCGGCGATCGTTGCGGCTAACCCGTCGGCACGTATCGTTCTCGAAGGGGCTACCAGTGGCCCGTCCACGGAACCGGAAGGAACGGCACTTGCCAGGCGCCGCGCCGAGGCTGTGCGCAGCGCTCTTGTAGGCCTGGGTGTGCCGTCATCGTCGATCGGGATCAATCCGTTGGTCACGCCGCGAATTGCCTCGAATGCCGACCTGCCGGGTGGGCGTGCCGAGAACCGCCGCGTGGACATCGTGCTTCAGAATGCTACGCTGCAGAGGTTTGTGCTGACGGAGGAGTTTGCCGAGCTGCGTGGCCTTGCCTCGGTCAGATCGCTCTTTCAGGGTGGTCCGCCTGAGTCGCAACCGGCAGATCAGACCATCACGATCAATGGACGCGACACGGTCATTGCCTCACTTGATGCGACCGTCACGTTACCGGTCACAGTGCGGCTCGATAACTCCGGTCAGCCCCCTGCCAGCATAGCAACGTCTTCTTCGGCCGGTGGCCAGTATGCAGAGATGAAGCTCACGGTCCCGACGGAGAAGCTCACACGTCGGCGCATCGCCCTGAGCACCGACGGATTTGAGGCCGTGCTCCGGTTTGATTACAATAGTGCCGAGCTTCTCGATGACGTGAAGACACTCCTACGTCAGCTTACCGAACAGCTTCCGGAGGGTGCGACCATTGTGATCGAAGGCAGCGCCGACATACTCGGCTCACAGGAACGCAACCGGCAGCTCTCGAGCAACCGCGCGGCCAACACAGAATCCTACATCCGCTCGGTGTCGGCCAAGAAGTTCACGTTTGCGACCACGTCGCTGGCGTCGCCCTTTAGCGATGACACTCCGCACGGACGCTTCCTGAACCGGAGCATCCGTATTCGCGTGAAGTGATCAACCCTCTTTCGGGGGCTCCAGAAGTCCCATCTGACGCTTGAGCTCGAGCAGATCCTGATCAACCTTGCCCGAAGATGAGAGTTTGCGGAATTCTTCATCGAGCTGCGTGTTCTCACCGGCAAGCTGCTCAAAGGCCGATGCTTCTGCTTCGAGCTTCTCGATCTTGGCCTCGTACTTGTCGAACTTACCGAACGCATCCTGTCCGATTCCTGCTGCGGACTTGGCGATCTGCGCCTGGGCCTTGGCTGCCTGGGAGCGGGCAATGAGCGTGCTCTGACGTGAGCGCGCTTCATCGAGCTTACGTTTGATGCCGTCGAGCTGCTCGCGGATCTTGGCCGTGGTTACCCGCGCCTGCTCATGCGTCGGCATCAGTTCGGCCACGTTTTTGTCGGCTATTGCCTTCTTCTCCAGCGCCGCGCGGGCCAGATCTTCACGTCCGGCATTGAGCGCCTGCATGGCCTTCTCCTGCCAGCTTGCGCTTTCAGCCTTTTGCGCGGTTATACGCTTTTCGAGGCTGCGCTCATTGGCGATCGCATTGGCAACGGCGAGCGTCGTCTTGTTGACCGATTCCTCCATGTCCAGCACGGCCTGCTTGAGCATCTTCTCCGGATCCTCGGCACGGTCCAGAGCGTCATTTGCACCTGCACGGAACAGGTCGGCGATACGAGAAAAGATTCCCATGAGAAGTCCTAGCGTGAGTCAGCTGTTGTTCGGGGCGTTCGGACGGTCGACGCCGCGTTTTGTTTCGCGAAATTACGGCAGTCAGGGGGCTGACCCGTTGGTATTTTTGCGTTATGCTCCCGTCAGAATCGATCGAACGCGTCGTCGAACTCTTCGCCTCCCTCCCCACCATCGGTAAGAAGACGGCCCGCCGGCTGGCCTTTCATCTTCTGCGCCAGTCTGCGAACGACGTCGAGAATTTCGCCGCTGCCCTTGTGGAAATGCGCTCACGCGTGCGCGAGTGTGCGCAGTGCCACACGTTCACCGACACGGAGCTGTGCGGCATCTGCGCCTCAGAAAAGCGCTCGCCGTCGGTCATCTGCGTCGTCGAGCAGCCCTCGGACGTTATGGCTATCGAGCGCACGGGAGACTTTCGTGGACGCTATCATGTGTTGCACGGGACGCTGAGCCCACTCGACGGAATAGGTCCGGAGGACCTGCGCCTGAAGGAGCTCATTGCCCGCCTCGGCGCCGCGGTCGAGGAGGTCATTCTCGCATTGAACCCGACCATCGAAGGCGAAGTCACAACTCAGTACATTGCCAAGCTTGCATCGCCCCTTTCCATTCGCGTCACGCGCATTGCACGTGGCGTGCCGATGGGATCGGACCTTGAGTTTGCCGATGACGCCACGCTGGCCCGTGCATTCGAAGGGCGCACGCCGGTATGACCTCACCAGCAGGAACTTCCGCAACCCCGTGGTATGCCACATGGTTCGAATCACCATGGTACATGGAACTGTACCGTCATCGCGGAGATGAGGAAGCGCGTCTGGTGGTGCAACTGATCGACCACACCCTGCACATTCCGCACGGCTCTCAGATCCTAGACCTGTGCTGCGGCTTTGGACGCCATACGGTTGCCCTTGCCGAACGGGGCTACATGACCACCGGACTCGACTATTCGACCTATCTGATCGAACATGCCCGCACCTACAATGCGCATGAGAACGCACGTTACGTCGTGGGCGATATCCGCGGCCCATACCCGTCAGCATCATATGCTCTGATTGCCAACCTGTTTACGAGTTTCGGATACTTCGACCGGCACGAAGAACATCTGGCCGCGCTCAGGGCCGTGCATGATCACCTGGCGTCTGATGGGCGTTTTGTGATAGACTTCTTTAACGCCGACAGGCTGCGTCGAACGCTCGTTCCCGAGTCGATGACCATGATCGGGCAGACCAGCGTCATCCAGGAGCGTTGGATCGAAGAACCCTACGTGCATAAGAGGATCACCATCAACGATCCGTGCTCGGCCGAGTATACGTTCGAAGAGCGCGTGTGGATGTACTCACCGGAAGACCTGCGCAGCATGATGCATGAGAGCGGACTGCGCGTTGTGCGGGCCTTTGGTTCGTATCAGGGTGAGCCGTTCGAGCCGGACAAGTCCGAACGGGTGATCCTCATCGCCGAGAAGGTCTCTTCATGAAACGCACGACGTTGCTGCTCACGCTGATGCTCGTCGTGCTAGGGGGCTGCGCAACACGCACACCGGAAGAACCCTCGGGCGATCGTGGCACGTATGAGCCGCCGACCAGCCCCTTGATCGTTGTCGACAATCTTCGTAATGCGGTCATCGAAAAGAACACTCAGAACTTCACGCTCTGTCTTTCCGATCCTTCACGCAGCAGTGCTACCTATGCCTTTGAGCCCTCCGCCGAGGTCGGCGCGCGCTATCAGGCCGTGTTCGCGTCCTGGAGCATCGACCGGGAACGGCAGAACTTTCTGAGCATGATCAGCCGGCTGCCTGTCGACCAGCGTCCGACGTTGGTCTTTTCCAATGCTCAGGTTGCCTTTTCATCGCCCGACTCACTCGTATGGGTAAGCGACTATGAGCTGACGGTGCGCCTGAACATCACGGTACTGCCTTCGCTGCTCACCGGGACAATGGCACTGACGGTGACACCGGAGAAGAGCGGGCTTTGGAGCATCTCACGCTGGCGCGACGCCAAGCGACCAGGTGATACCGTCGAGTCAACCTGGTCGCTCCTGAAAGGTCAGCTCTCTAACTGACCCAACGGCTATGAAGATGTGCCCCTTTCGATGCGCTATCTACCATGCGTGTCCTGACGCGAGATGTCTTCGGCAAGAGTCACATGAATTGCATTTCTGGTGACTATCTTCGCAGTACTACACGGTTAAGATGACCTATCGGAGTACGACCATGTCACACGACGCAACACACGGACACGATCACGGACACGATCACGGACACGAGCCTGATCATGTGAACGACACGCTTCCAACGCGACTCATGGGCATTGCCGTTGGCGTGCTTGTGGTGCTCGTTGCCGTCAGCCTGCAGCGCGCCATGGGATGGCACGATGTGGTGGGCGGGATCATCACGGGATTGCTCGGCATGTTCTTCGGCGCACTTGGCACAAGCGTGCGCCGTCCTTCGGGAGCCGCGATCCTCGGCTGGGCTGGTGGCATCGCCTTCTTCACCAGCATCCTGATGTTCCTCGGCCTGCGACTGTTCTAATTCGGCCATCAAGTCCGTACACCAATGATGCGGCGTCTTTCATCCACGTCACGGTCGGCGATCGTGGCCATCGTGATGACGGGGCTGATCGTCGTCGGTTCATCCTGCGTAAATCCCTTCGCCCCCTCTCTCGACGAGTCAGGGGGCGATAACGTTCTGGGAGACCAGCGCACGATCGAAGGGCTGTTCCAGAACTTTCGCTATGCATATCTGTTCCGCGATACACTTACGTACGGAAGACTGCTGGCACGCAACTTCACCTTCGTCTACCGCAACTACGACCAGGGCGTCGATGTCACTTGGGGCCGAGACGAAGACATGCTTGCCACCAACGGTCTTTTCATGGCCGCCCAGCAGCTCGACCTTGTTTGGAACGACGTCGTCGTTGCCGACGGAGACAGCCTTACGAAGAATATCTCCCGAGGCTTCAACCTCACCATCACGTTCAACCCCGCCGATATCCTCCGCGCACAGGGTCGTGTGAACCTCCTCGTCGAACGCCCCACCATCTCCGACCCCTGGAAGATCGTGCGCTGGAGAGATGAATCGAATTATTTCTAGGTTTCAGGTGTGAGGTGTGAGGTGTGAGGTGTGAACGTCAATCCCGTGAAAGCAGGGATAGAATCTGAATTCCAGCTTTCGCAGGATTGACCGTCCGGTACGAGCACATCGGCACGCCCTTACGGATCCAACCTCACACCTCACACCGCACACCTCAAACCCGATTACTGCGTAGCTTTGTAGCTATCCAAAATCCAAGAAACCGCTTCATGGCCCTTCAGCAGCGCTCAGATTTCCGCAACATCGCCATCATTGCCCACGTTGACCATGGCAAAACCACCCTGGTAGACCACATGCTGCGGCAAAGCGGGATGTTCCGGGAGAACCAGGTCGTAGCCGACCGGGTGATGGATTCAAACGACCTTGAGCGCGAGCGCGGCATCACGATCATGGCCAAGAACGCCGCCGTGCGGTGGAAGGACGTCAAGATCAACATCGTCGACACGCCGGGCCACTCCGATTTTGGTGGCGAGGTTGAACGCGTTCTGTCGATGGTTGATGGTGTTCTGCTCCTTGTGGATGCAGCCGAGGGCCCCCTGCCGCAGACGCGCTTCGTGCTTCGCAAAGCTCTCGACATGGGCATCAAGCCGATTGTGGTGATCAATAAGATCGACCGCGGCGATGCACGCCCAAAGGAAGTGCTTGATGAGGTGATGGAGCTGTTCATCAATCTCGGTGCAACCTATGACCAGCTGGATTTCCCGATCGTGTATGCGATCGGCAAGCTGGGTATTGCCAAGAACTCTCTAGCAGAAGAGGCAGATTCACTCGAGGCACTCTTTGACGCTGTCATCAAGCACATCCCGCCTCCGGCGGTTGATGTCGATACGGCCTTTGCCATGGTCATCTCAGCCCTTGACTGGTCCGATTACGTTGGTCGGATCGCCATCGGGCGGATCATCGAAGGCTCCGTGAGCGTTGGCGACAATGTAAACCTCATCAAGCCTGATGGCGCACGTGAGTCTTCACGCATCACGAAGATGTATGTCCATGAGGGAATTGCTCGCAACGAAACGCCAACAGCTGCGGCCGGAGAGATCATCGCGCTCTCGGGCTTTGAGAACGTCTATATCGGCGAGACGATCGCGCACAGCTCCCGCACGGAGCCGCTGTCGTATGTGAATATCGAAGAGCCGACCATTGCCATGTATTTCATGGTCAACACCTCGCCCCTTGCCGGACGCGAAGGAAAGTTCGTCACTACGCCAAAGATCCGTGAACGTCTCTACCGGGAGCTGCGCAACAACGTTTCTCTGCGTGTGGAAGACACTGACTCGCCGGACGTCTTCAAGGTATCGGGTCGGGGCGAACTCCAGCTGGCCATTCTCATCGAGACCATGCGCCGAGAAGGTTTTGAGTTTGCTGCATCGCGTCCTGAGGTACTCTTCCGCCGCGATGCGGACGGCAAAATGCTCGAGCCGATCGAACACGTCACCGTCGATGTTCCGCAGGATCACGTCGGCACGGTGATCGAAAGTCTGGGTCGACGGAAAGGTGAAATGACCGCCATGACGCCAAGCAACGACAGCGTGCGTTGCGAGTTTCTGGTTCCTGCCAGGGGGCTTATCGGCTTCCGAACGGAGTTTCTGACGTCAACTCGCGGGCAGGGCATCATCCACCATACGTTTGACTCTTACCAGCACTACAAGGGAGCTATTGCCGGACGTCTTCGTGGCGCTCTGGTGTCGATGGAGACCGGACAGTCAACGGCCTATGCCCTGGAAATGGTGCAGGAGCGCGGCGTGCTCTTTATCGAACCCGGACAGCCGGTCTATGAAGGCATGATCATCGGCGAGAACGCCCGTGAAGAAGACCTCAGCGTTAACGCATGCCGCATGAAGCATCTGACCAACATGCGCTCGAGCGGTTCCGACGGACTTGTCCGCCTGGAAGCCCCGCGCCAGCTCTCCCTGGAGCAGTGCATTGAGTTCCTTGAGGATGACGAGCTTCTGGAGTGCACACCGGTATCGGTTCGACTGAGAAAGAAAATTCTCGACACCACGATGCGTCAACGAGCGAAGAAACGCGAAGCCGCATCTTAGGAGCGATCATCTGTGCCAGTACTCATCCCCACCATCCTTTCCCTCGTCTGCGCAGGCCCTCTGCTTGCCTTCCAGGCCAGGGTGCAGGACGATGATGTACTGATGCGCCTGTCGTTGAAGCCGAATTCCACCTACCGATATTCGATCAGTTCAACGCTTGAGCAGGACGTAGAGGCCGGTGGTGGGTCGGCAACAAATGCCGTTCGCAGTGAGATCGATCTGTCGATCTCGGTCACCGACGTCACCCTCGGACGCAGCACCTTACGGTTTGCCTCTGAGAATGGCGGCCTTCGCACCAGTACCCGTCGGGATGAGCGCATGCCGATCATGGATTCAGCGCTGCGCAGCAACGATGGCAAGGAGCTGTCCGTCACCGTCACCTGCGATCCAACCGGTAGGGTGCTGAACTTCTCGGATAGAAATGACGAAGGAGACCTTGCCATTCTAAATGGCATGCGCGTGTTCGACCGCATTGTGATGCAGTTTCCGAAGGAGCGTGTGCGACCCGGTGACCGGTGGATCTCGGAGATGATCGACACGATGCCGGCCCCGCAGGGTGAAGGTTCGATTGTTACAACGATTGAGCTCGAAGAACGCTTTTTGTCGATCATCGACTCTCTTGGCTTCATCTGCTGGGTGATCGAGGGCGAATCTTCTTCCATGAGGATTCGGGGTGCACTGGCCGTCTCCGGAATGGACATCGATGTCTCCGGCGATGGAACCATGAAGACCCGAGCGCTGATCGATTCGCGTACCGGCCTACCGGTGCGCAGCGAAGTGGAGCTCCACAACTCGATGACTCTCAGAGCATCCGGAGGCCCCGAAGAACTGGCTGTGCCGAGCAATGCCCGCATGCGTGTTGTTGTAATGCAACGGCCAAGGCGCTGATGACCATCCAACGCTTCGTTCTTGTGCTGATCCTGCTGGTGAGCGCGCTCATCGGCCTTAAGGGGCAGATGCAGATTCGCCCGGGTGGCAAGCCGATCATCCTGGGTAAGGACACGATCTGCTACCGCTACCGTTTTGCCGCTGCAGATACGCTGCTGTACCGGATCGAATCGCGCGACAGCATCACTGTTCCTGGTTTTGATCCAATTGAGAAATGGCGCATTGAAGGTCTTCGCATCGTCTGTGACTCGGTTAGCGACGAAGTCTATCACCTGACGCTTCGCATCGAAGCATTCCGTGAACGTCAGCGAAGTGGATCCGACTCATCAGAGCGGACATCGCACCCATGGATGCGCAGGGTCATGCGGCTGAGCATCGATAGTCTCGGCAGGCGTCTCTCGGCACGCATCGATGACGCTTCGCGGGCCATGGCCGGTCCGGGCGGCCTCTTCCAGGCGCTTCGATTGCCGATCATCGACACGTCGTGCGGACGCCAGCAACAGAGCTGGATCTCGACCGATACGATCATCGTTCCGGAGAACGGCATTCCGGTTCCCGAGATCCGCCAGCAGGCGTTGTGGCGCGTAGGTGATCTGCTTGACACGCTCGGACGCAAGGCATCATGGATCCATTACACACTAACCGCATTCGGCGGCGTGGACGTGCCCGATACCTCCCTGAACGTTACCACAAGCGGCTCGATCGCCGAATATGGTCGGCTTGTGATGGACAGGGGGCTGGGAATACCACTTTCGAGTTCGGTAGTCCAACAAGTGCGTTTCAAGCTCCAATCGGGTCAGTCCCGCAACACCGAAGGACGTCATCACGTCACCTCGACGATGAGTCTGCTGGAGCTCCGCTCGCCGGATCCTGCGCGGCGCTGGCGCCTTGCCACGAGCACCCATCCGGCAGGCACGCCCGCACTCAAGAAGAAAAAGAGCGCGCGACCAAGCAATCGCTGACCGGGAGACGAAACCCTAATCCCTTTCCCGTGTCAAAACCGTCGTGTTCGCCTTGATCACATTGGTCTGCCCATGAAACATTCCCATTCTGCCGTTCGAATTCTCTTTTTAGCCGCATCCTTGCTGTCACTTGCAGTGCGGGGCGCAGGTCAGGAAATGCTCACTGGTCGTCGGCTGACGCTTGAAGAATGCATCGCCATCGGCCTTGAGCGAAGCATCGATGTGCGCCGCGCCCAGGCATCGGCAAGTCAAGCTGCCTCGCGTCTAACGGCCGCCTTCGGCGCTTATCTACCTTCCGTTGACGTTAATGCCAACTACAATCGTCAGCTGACAAACCTCCGTCCGCAGTTCTCCATCGTAAACGGTGTGCCGATCACCGGCCAGCCCCTTCCCAACACCTATGGTCTGAATGGGCAGATGAACATGACACTGTTCAACGGCTTTCAGAGGGAGGCGGACTTCGACGCGGCAAAGCTGACGATGAATGCAACCGCCAGTGATATCACGTTCGGCCGGATCACATCACGGTTCAACATCACGCGGGCATATATCGAGCTGCTGCGACGGAAGCAGATTCTCATGGCTCGACGAGAGAGCAGGGCGATGGCAGCCGTCACACTCGAACGTGTCACGGCCCTCTTTGACGTGGGTGTTGGACGCTCGCAGGACGTTTCCTCGCAGGAGACGGAGCTCGGCAACATTGATGTTGCCCTCGTGCAGGCCGAGAACGACGTCATCGCCGGACGCGCGCAGCTTCTGAACGTGATGAATGTTGATGCTATGCAGGAGATCGACATTGACGAATCGTCCGTCCCATCAGATGTGACGGAGTCGGAGATTGCCGGCTTCCGCCGGAAGCTGGGCTCTGAGTCGGACCTGGCTGAGGCCGCCATGCCACGCCGCGCCGATCTTCAGTCAGCCATCGAGCGCACGCGTGCCGCAGCCGAAGGGATCATTGGCGCTCGCTCGGGATACTATCCAACGATCTCGGCATCGGGTGGTTATACTTGGAGAAACTTCGTGATCGCCGACTTCGATCGTCAGGGTCAGGTCTATGCCGGACTCTTCATTCAGGTTCCCCTCTTCGACCGATTTGTGACGCAGGCGCGCGTGGCTGATGCCGAGCTTGCCCGCGCGCAGAACGAGCTCGAGACCGAGCGCGTGCGAAACCAGATCCGCACCGATTTGCGCAATGCATTTGCGCAGCTGGAGCTCGCAGAGCGAGGCGTTGAGATCTCTGCGCGGGCCGTAAAGTTCGCGACCAACAACGCCAATGCCGCCCGCGACCGGTTCAATGCGGGTGCGGCAACACTCATCGAAACGCAGAACGCTAACAACCAGCTCATCACGGCACAGATCAACCGCGTAACATCCGTGTACGCCTATCATTCCGCCGTTGCAGCCGTCGAGTTTGCAACCGGCACGTCAGGAGGTAAATGACTATGGCCAAGAAATCCCGCAGACGTCTACTTATCGTGATCATCATCGTTCTGCTGGCCTTTATCGGCACGATGATGTGGGTGATCTCCAACCGCGCAGAAGCGCCGATGCTTGTCAGTGTCGAACCGGTTGCCACGCGCACGATCACGCAGAGCGTCAGCGCCATCGGCAAGCTGCAGCCTGAGGTCATGGTCAAGATGTCTTCCGAGGCCAGCGGCGAGATCGTCTACCTCGGCGTTCGTGACGGCGATACCGTCAGGAATGGCCAGGTTCTTATCCGGATTCGGCCTGACATGATGCAATCGATGCTCGTGCAGACGCGTGCGGCGGCCGAGGCCTCCCGCATGGCAATTACCATGGCAAAGGCGGAATATGACCGTTCGGAGGCCGACCTCAAGCGCATCACCGAGCTGTACAAGAAGCAGTTCTCGTCGCGGGAGGATTTTGACCGCACAAGCGCGGCGTTTCAGACGGCTGCCGGACGACTTGCGCAGACGCAGGCCGATTTTGAGCGTGCCAAGGGGGCGTTGCGAGAAACTCAGGTGAACGTAGAACGCACGACCATCACCGCACCGATGTCCGGCATTGTCACGTACCTCGGCGTCGAACTCGGCGAAAAGGTTGTCGGCACGGCCCAGATGCAGGGTACAGAGATCCTGCGCATTGCCGATTTGTCGACGATGAACGCCTGGGTGCAGGTTGACGAGAATGACGTTGCGCAGATCCATATCGGCGATACGGCGCGCATCAAGGTCGACGCACTCCCGAACGTCGAGCTTCGCGGCCTAGTATATGAGATCTCCCACTCGCCCCTTGTCTCGGCTCAGGGCACACAGGAAGAAGTCGTGAACTTCCAGGTACGCATCCGCATCATCGACCCGGAGCATCGCATGCGTCCGGGGATGTCCTGCTCGGTTGACATCGAAACGGAGACAAAGACGAACGTAATGGCCGTACCGATTCAATCGGTAACCATGCAGCAGGATGCCACGACGGCGGCTCCGGCAGAAGACAACTTCCGGAAGACAGATCGTAAGTCGGCCGCAGTAAAGTCCAAGCGACCGCAGAGCATCGTCTGGGTGGTCAGTGGAGGTACGGTCGCTGCGCGCCCTGTCACCACCGGCATAAGCGACGAAGGATACATTGAGGTCACCAACGGACTGAAAGTCGGTGATCGCGTCGTGAGCAGCCCATACGAGGCCATCAGCAAGCTCCTGACGCCGGGTTCCAAGGTCACCGTGGAAGATCCCGCGGCACGACGTGAGCGCTACCGCACGATGAGGCAGGGTCAATGAGTCGCCCCATCATCGAGATCTCGAACCTTGTAAAGCTCTATGAAATGGGCGGTGAGGAGGTCTATGCTCTTCGTGACGTGTCGCTGACGATCGGGTCGAACGAGTACGTAGCGATCATGGGGCCAAGTGGTTCCGGAAAGTCGACGTTGATGAACATGCTGGGGTGCCTTGATACGCCCACCACCGGCACATACTACTTCAACGGCGAAGACGTGCGCGAAATGACCGATGATGATCTGGCCGAGATTCGCAATCGGGAGATCGGATTTGTGTTTCAGACATTCAATCTCCTGCCCCGGGCAACGGCTCTGCAGAATGTGGAACTGCCACTTGTCTATAGCGGTGTCAGCAAAGCAGATCGTTTCGACCGTGCGAAACGCGCTCTCGAACAGGTAAGCCTAACCGATCGCATGACGCACAGGCCCAACGAGCTCTCGGGCGGACAGCGTCAGCGCGTGGCCATTGCTCGGGCGATCGTCACAGCCCCTTCCATCATTCTTGCTGATGAGCCGACGGGTAATCTGGATACGAAGACCGGACAAGATATCATGGCACTGTTCCGGCACCTTTGGGAGGCCGGCAATACGGTGATCCTCGTTACACACGAAGAGGATGTTGCACGCCACGCACGGCGCATCATCCGATTACGAGACGGTCGCATAGAATCCGACACGGTGAACCCAGATGCATAGATCTTCCGAGATCGCCGAATCGATCCGCATCGCGGTTGAGTCGCTGCGCATGAACCTGCTGCGATCAATCCTGACCACGGCCGGTGTTGTTGTGGGCGTAGTGCTGGTGGTAGTGATGGGGTGGACCATAGGCGGACTTGATGCCGTGTGGGAGCAGGCGATCTCGATCATGGGAAAGGACATGCTCTACATCGACAAGTGGAGCTGGAGCGGCGGCGGCAACTGGCGCCTGATGGAGGCCCGCAAGGATATCACCCTGCAGCAGGCACAGCAGCTGTCCTCGCGTATGGAATCGGCCGAGTGCGTTATGCCAGTTGTGCGCCTTTGGAGCGGCTCCGTGGTGCGCGGCAATACCAGCCTGCGCTGCGGCATTCTCGGCACCACCAACGAATACAGTCGGACATCTTCGGCGGAGCTCAGTAGTGGACGCTTTTTCTCATCAATGGAAGACGTTCACGGATCCAAGGTTGTCGTCCTCGGCGAAGGTGTTGCAAAAGGGCTTTTCCCCGGTGAAGACCCCATCGGTCAGACCATAAAGATCATCTCCGAACCCTACCGCATCATTGGGGTGATCGCAAAGCGCGGGTTTCTGTTCATGGATTTCGTTGACAACCAGGTGGTCATCCCGCTCGAGTCATTTCGCTCTACCGTGGGCTTGTTCGAGCGCAGCGTATCAGTGGGCATCAAGTCTGGCAGCGAACGAATGCTTGACATTGTGCGCACAGAGGCGATCGGTCACATGCGCGCCATCCGCAACGTACCCCCCGGGGCTATTGATGATTTCTCCATTAACGAAACGCAGGCGTTCGATGAGCAGGTTAAGAACATCCGCATCGGCATCTGGATCGTTGGGATGGGGCTGACAATTCTGGCCTTCGTTGTGGGCTCGATCGGTATCATGAACATCATGTATGTTTCGGTGACCGAGCGCACAAAGGAGATCGGCGTGCGCAAGGCCATCGGTGCTCGACGCAGCTCGATCCTGCTGCAGTTTCTTATTGAATCGTCACTGTTATGTGTCATCGGCGCGTTGATCGCCTTCCCCTTTGCGCAGCTAATCGTCGGCTCTGCCCGATTCGTTGCCGTTGACCTTCTTAAGCAGGACTGGGCATCGGTGGTCAGCCCCGTGATCCCGCTCGATCTGCTGATGATCGCCGTCGGCGTATCGATCATTGTGGGACTTTTGGCCGGCCTGCTGCCGGCGATCAAGGCCTCGCGGCTCGACCCTGTCGAAGCACTGAGGTATGAGCAATGAACGCCCTTGAGTCTGTCACCATTGCCATCGATGCCGTGCGCTCGCAGAAGCTGCGCTCGGGGCTAACGCTGCTGAGCATCTCGATCGGGGTGTTTGCTATCATCGCGGCGACCTCGATCATGCAGACGCTTGAGCGGGCTGTGACAAGTCAGCTGGCTGACCTTGGAGAGAACTCATTGCTTATTCAGCGAACTCCGTCGATAAACTTCGGTAACAATTGGGCGAAGATGCGTCGCCGCAAGAACATCACGTACGTGCAGGCCAGGGAGTTTCGGGGTCGCATGGCCACAACGAATCTCATCGCCATCAGCAACGAGAACCCCGGCTTTACAGTGAAGTCCGGCGAACTGTCGACAAATCCCGATGTGACGCTCATTGGCATCGATGACATGTACTTCACCGTCAATGCCGTCTCGGTCTCCTCCGGACGTCCAATCACGGAGTCGGAGGTTGCAACTTCCCGCGCCGTGGCGATCGTCGGCGAGGATGTCGTTGGTTCGCTCTTCCCGAGAGGTAATCCCCTCGGCATGATGATCACTCTTAAGAATCAGTCCTTCGTGATTATTGGGGTCCTGACGCGCAAAGGGGGCGTGATGGGACAGAGTCAGGACAACCGCGTATTGATCCCGATAAGTGTCTTCAACAAGTACTACACGTGGGAGTGGGATGCCAGCGTAGACATCTCGGTCAAAGCCATCAATAAACCGATGCTGGCCGAAACAATGGACGAGGCCACCGGCATAATGCGCTCCTTACGCGGGGTCAAGCCGTGGGAAGAGGATAACTTCGAGATCGATGCCAACGATGCACTCACCGGACAGTTTTCGGGATTCTCCACGGCCCTTCTTGTGGTGGCATGGATCAGTGGTCTTGGAGCACTGGTCGCCGCCGGCATCGGCATCATGAATATGATGCTTGTGAGCGTCAAGGAGCGGACCCGCGAGATCGGCGTGCGTAAGGCACTCGGTGCACGTCGGCGCTGGATCATTCGGCAATTCCTGATCGAGAGCATTACGCTCTGTCAGCTCGGTGGCATCATCGGCGTGCTTGGTGGTCTTGTCGCATCTTGGGGCGTGACCGAGCTGCTACGCGCAAGCTCTCCGGCGATCGCATACGTCTTCCCCACCACGACGGTGATCTTTAGCGTCGTGATATGCACCGTCATCGGACTAGCCTTTGGTACCTATCCGGCATGGCGTGCAGCAAATCTCGACCCTATCGAAGCACTGCGGTACGAGTAAGAGACGGCACTCGTAACTTGCCGCATGGTTGGTAAACTCCTTGCACCAGAGATCGAGCAGCTGGTGGCCGCGCGCGACTTCGCGACCATCCGTGAGGTATGCATTGAATGGGATGCGGTAGAGCTTGCTGACCTTGTAGCCGGGCTGCGCGAGGAGAGTCGGGTGGTGGTGTTCCGCCTGCTGCCAAAGCACGTAGCAGCCGAGACATTCTCCTACTGCGACTTCGATACGCAGCAGGAACTTCTGCACGATATGGCGCGCGAAGAAGTCGGCGCTCTGCTCAATGAAATGTCGCCCGACGACCGAACGCAGCTCTTCGAAGACCTGCCGGGCAACGTCGTGTCAGAGCTCATCAACTCGCTCAGCGTAGAAGAACGTGCCATAGCACTTGCGCTACTGAACTGGCCGGAAGATTCGGTTGGACGTCTGATGACGCCGGATTACGTGATCGTAAAGAAGCACTGGTCTGTGCAGCAGGCGCTCGATCACATCCGCAACTACGGCAAGGATTCCGAGACGCTGAACTACGTTTATGTGACCGAGCACGGAACGCTGCTCGATGACATTCACATCCGTGAAGTGCTGCTGGCTCCGGCCGACAGAAAGATCGCCGAGATCATGGACCATCGCTTCGAGTCGCTGCTGGCCACCGATGATCAGGAGTCTGCCGTCACGGAATTCAAACGAACCGACCGGTTTGCGCTCCCGGTGGTAGACATCGACAACAAGCTCCTGGGTATTGTAACGCTCGACGATGTTCTCGATATCGCCGAAGAGCAGGCCACCGAGGAGATGCAGAAGTTCGGTGCCGTTCAGGCACTTAACGATACCTACATCGATGTGCCGCTCATGGAGCTCATTCGCAAGCGCGCCACATGGCTCGTGGTGCTTTTCGTAGGGGGCTTCTTAACGGCAACAGCGATGTCGGCCTTTGAGTCGACCATCGACAGTGCCGTGATCCTCGCGCTGTTTTTGCCCCTTATCATCTCCTCTGGCGGCAATTCCGGTTCACAGGCCGCAACGCTGATCGTGCGCGCTCTGGCGCTGGGCGAGGTGACGCTCTCTGACTGGTGGCAGATCATGCGACGTGAGCTTGCAGCCGGCTTCGTGCTCGGTTTGATCCTTGGAGTTCTGGGCTTTGCCCGGATCATGATCGGTCAGTCCATGGAGGGCGCATATGACCCGTCGACCACGCCACTGATCGCCACGGTGATCGCCATCTCACTCGTGGGCATCGTCATGGCAGGAACCCTTGCCGGCTCGATGCTACCTCTGCTGATGAAGCGTCTGGGATTCGACCCTGCAGCATCAAGTGCACCGTTTGTGGCCACATTCAGCGACGTAACGGGGATCATCATTTACTTTACGATTGCCACGCTGCTGCTTCGAGGGGTTCTGCTTTAAACGAACCCTTTATCGACAAATGATCCCAACGATCCAGGCCGACATATAGGCCAAAACGAACGTGATGACAAACGCAAGAGTGGGCCACTTCCAAGACCCGGTCTCGCGCTTCATGATGGCCATGGTGCTGATGCACTGCAGTGCAAAGACGTAGAATGCCAGCAGGGAAAGTCCGACCGAGAGCGGATAGCGCTGACTGAGCACATCGCGCAGTTGGGTGTCACTCTCCTGCACATCTGCGGCGTAGATCTGTCCCATTGCGGCAACAAATGTCTCACGTGCCGCGTAGGAGCTGATGATGCCAAGTGTAACACGCCAGTCAAAGTCAAGGGGCTCAAACACGGGCTGAATGGTGCGCCCAAGATCTGCCGCATAGGACTGTTCGATCTGCATGCGCGAGGCCTCGACGGTTGATGAAGCGCCGGAGACGTCGGCGCGCGGCAGTTCGGTAAGGATCCAGAGTGCAATACTGAAGCCAAGGATGACCGTTCCGGCCGTCGTGAGAAAGTCCTTACTGCGGTTGATCATCGTCACGCCCAGACTCTTCGCCGACGGCAGACGGTACGGCGGGAACTCGATAAGAAACGGTACAACACCACCACGGAACATGGTCTTCTTGAGAAGCAGCGCGATCAGCAGTCCACTAAGTGCACCGGCGGCATACAGACCGGCCATGACGATGGCCTGGAGCGAGAACACTCCAAGCACCGATGTGGCGGGGATCATTGCACCGATCAGCAGCAAATACACCGGCAGACGCGCCGAGCAGGTCATGAGGGGCGTGGCCATGATGGTTGCCATCCGATCGCGGTACGACGGAATGATGCGCGCCGACATGATGCCCGGGATGGCGCAGGCGAACGACCCAAGCAGTGGGATAAAGGAGCGTCCCTGCAAACCGAACAGTCCCATGGCACGATCCACAAGAAACGCCGCCCTGGCTAGGTACCCACACTCTTCAAGAAACGTCACCAGCAGGTTCAGAAGTAGGATCTGCGGAAGAAAGACCACCACCGACCCAACACCACCGATAATACCCTTTGTTACGAACGAGGCCAGTAGCGGATTCGTGATCCACTGCTCGGCCACTGCCTGCAGAGCGCCCACTCCCACGTCGATGAGATCCATAAGGGGCTGAGCCCACGAAAAGATGGCCTGGAAGAAGAGTCCCATCACGATCAGAAACGTCAGCGTACCCCATACCGGGTGCAAAAGCACCGCATCAAGGCGGGTACTGACAACATCGGCAGCGCCCTCGGTAAGAACAGACTCGGACACCGACCGCGACCACGCAAAGCGCGCGCCGATGTCGGCGGTAGCATCAACCGCGGCCTTGGGCACCTGCCATTCGGCCATCATCAGCCCGTCTCGCAGGTCTCCAATGCCAATGCCCTTGCGTCCGACCACGCCGTGCACGGGAACGCCAAGCGTATGGCCAAGGGTAATGTCGTCGAAGACCCCACCTCGCCCCTTTACCGAGTCGACCATGGTTGCTGCGATCAGCATTGGCCGTCCGAGTTCGGCCAGTTGACTAAACAGCACCAGGCATTTGTCTGGTGCCGAGGCATTGATCACCAGCAGAATTGCATCCGGCGCGGGGATCGACGGATGACGTCCGGCCAGCACATCGATCGTCATGCGCTCATCTTCTGATGCTGCAGACATGCCATAGATGCCCGGCAGATCGATCAGTTCGACGGTTATGGTGCCGTTGGTTATGCGTCCTAGAAGGGGCTCAACTGTCACCCCCGGAAAATTGCCCACGCGCTGGTCCAGCCCGGTGAGCTCATTGAACAGCGTCGACTTGCCGACGTTTGGAGTGCCGACGACGGCTACGCGCAATGCTGCCTCAGCCGGCATGTGCACCGTTTGGCGTCCGCCCCATGAGGTGCTGTTGCGCCGCATCGATCACCTCGACGATGATCGACAGCTCTTTGCCAAGCCGCACACCCAGCCGCGATTGTCCGGTAGAGATCTCCACAGGCCCATGGAAAGGGGCTTTCCGCTCCACCGAGCAGCACACCCCTTCGACCAGTCCCAACTCCCTGGCACGCCGCACACACGACTCTTCCCCTGCAACCGCAAGGATCCTGCATCGCGTCCCAACCGGACATGTGTGAAGTGGCGTCATATGCTTATTTGGACTGAATCCAAAGATACGAAATTGGGTGTGAGGTTTGAGGTTTGAGGTGTGAGGTGTGAGGTGTGGGGTGTGGGGTGTGAGGTGTGGTGCTGTCATCCCTCCTAGCTTCCTACCGTATCTTTTTTCGGCCTTGTGTCTCCTTTCTCCCATGGGCGCTAATGAGCCAGTTTTTTCACCAACGAGAAAGGCGCAACAATGATTCGATTCATCTGCGCAAGCATTCTGATAACGGGGCTGGCACTGCAGTCTCCGGCGATGACGACGGGTGGGACGCGTCCTGCCCTTGAGGTAACGGAAGTGTATGACTGGGGCACGGTTCGTGCACCGAAAAGCGGCTATCTCACGGCCGAGATACGATTCAGGAATGGGGCTGAGCAGGGCCCACTGGAGATCTTGGATGTCAAGCCCGGATGCGGCTGCACGACGGCCGAACTCGGACAGAAGGTTCTTGCTCCCGGTGAGGAAACTGTGGTTCGTGTGAAGCTAAACATCAACGCTTCCCAGAATGGACCGTTGCAGCGCAATGTTGCCGTGCGCAGCGTGCATGGTTCGGATACATCCCAGCAGAGCGTTACGCTCAAGGTTGACATTCAGCGCCTGGTGTCGATCGCGCCTGCCGGTTTTGCTGCGATCAACGACGCCAGGGTTGGATCGCCGGCCAAGACCACCATTACGATTGTGAACCCGGGTACGGTGCCGGTAGCCGTTTCGAATGTTCGTGCGGACGATGGCATGACGGTGGATATCCCCGAGGCGATCGTCCTTGCACCGAAGGAGCAGCGCCAGGTAACGCTTGTCTATACTCCAACGAAATCCGGGCGCTTTCAGAGTATGTTGCGATTCACTTCAAGCGATGGTAAGGAATCTGATGATATTGAGATTCCAACCTACGGCACAGCTCTAAACTGACGTATCAATGAAGATCGGTCTCCGCGATGACCCGGCGTTTCTCGAAGCACTGTCGCTGTACCACGACGACCTTGCTCGCTTTGCGCGATCGCTTACGCGATCACGTGACGATGCTCAGGACCTCGTCGCGGAGACCATCTTGAAGACTCTCGAGTCATGGAACTCGGTGCGTGATCCCCAGGCATTCCGTACGTACCTGTTCCGTACCGCACACCGAGTGTATATGCGCCAGCAGCTGCGCCGACGACTCTTCCATCCGTGGCCAAAGGATTTGGACATTGTAGCATCGGATCCACAGCCCGATGTGCATACGGATGCATCTCTGGTGCGGGCTATGCTGCAGCGGCTACCGGCGCAATACCGTGAGTGCCTTGTCATGATTGACGTGCTGGGGTGGACACCTGCCGAGGTTGTTGAGATTCACGGGGGAACCGTTGGCGGCCTGAAAGCCCGTCTACTGCGCGCCAGAGAGGCGCTACGCAAAGAAGCAATGCGAGGTCAACATGAGTAGCGAGCACTTTGATTCACTTCGTTCATTACGCAATGAAAAGGTCGACATTTCGCTGGAACAGTCTCTGCTTCGAGCAGATGCGCTCGAAACGCGCAAGAGCAAAGCACGCCGCACGATGCTTGCGCTGGGTCTGTTGTCGGCCATGACCATTGCGATACTGGTCCGCATGTACGAGCATACCGAACCGCCGTCGCATGATCACTCGTATGTGCCGTCTACATCTGCGAATGCCCGGCTGGCCGATGCCCACGCGTCTGTAACCGTGGCCAAACTCGCCACGCCGCATCGGACCGTCGCCGCGTCAGCGATCACACGACGCTTCACTGCCAGCATGCCGTCCTCCTTCATGCCGCTTCCGGTCATCATTGCTAGTCGGGAGGTGCAGCAGCGACTCGCAATCGACATAAGTACCATTGAAACCATTCTTTCGATCATCGGCTCGGGTGATCGCGTGGTGTCAGCCAATAGTGCCGGTAAAACCGAGACATGCCTATCGATCACGTGTGCTGGCGGGGACCTGCGCAATATTGTCTGCACCGCCCCTTCACCTTCGCCTGTTCGCGTTACAAAGGCTGACGGTGAGCTACTGTACGACGTTGAGCGCGTCGATGGCCGAAGGCCAAGCAACGCTTTGATTGCAATCCGCGTTAGCTCAAGTCGGGGCAACATACTGCTCTGGTACGATGCCGACAGTATCCTCCTCCAGAAGCTTACGGTTGATGCGTATCCGTCAACCATCCTCCCCGTTCAGTCCTCGTGGCTGCAGCCGGACAGAACGGCTGTCGTCGACCTTTCCACCGGTAACAGTCCATGGCAGAACGTTTCCATTCACACGGCTGATGGTACACCTATCGATGCAGCTAGACAATGGGTATCGCATCAGGACGGCACAACCGAACTGCGGATCAGCAATGTACGCACTGCAACGTACGACGTGCGTATCACCCGAAAGGATGGCAGCATGGAGCGCTTCATCTATGTTGTGCGTTGATGTGAGGTGTGAAGTGTGGCCGGCGGCATAGTTTTAGAGATACCTAAATTTGTGCATGCACATGATCATCATTGGCCTTATGTATGTGGGCTTGCTGACAGACCTTCCGATAACGGTTCGAGACGCCGAGACGCGCCGTACCATTCGAGGCGCAACCGTGCGAAATGTCACGAGCGGTGCGATCACGGATTTCCGTGGTGTGGCACTCTTGAGAGAATGCACTGATACCGTTGTTGTTAGAACCACAATGGCGGGGTACGATCCTCGTGTGGACACCGTTGTCATCGGGAGCATTGGTGACACGCTGACGCTGTACCTTGAACCGCGTTCGTTCGATGCGGCGCAGATCACGGTCACGGGAGCGCGAACTGCCCAGCCCCGTGACGAATCACCGATACTGGTGTCGCTGACCGATCGTGACGCACTTCGCGCCGTCCAGGCGCTGTCCATGGCCGAGGGTCTGTCCTTCCAGCCGGGCCTGCGTCTGGAGAACAACTGTCAGAACTGCGGCTTCACGCAGGTGCGCCTCAACGGTCTGCAAGGTCCGTACACACAGATCCTCATCGACTCGCGACCGGTATTCTCGTCGCTTGCCGGCGTGTATGGTCTTGAGCACATCCCGATTGAAATGATCGACCGGATCGAGGTGGTGCGTGGCGCGGGCAGTGCACTGTATGGCGCAGGAGCTGTGGCCGGAACCGTCAATGTGATTCCGCGTGATCCGACGACCACGTCGCTATCTGCCTCATCCACCGGCTCGTGGCTGAACGGTCGGACTCCCGACGCGATGACGTCGCTGCGTGGCACCTGGGCATCGGCCGATCTGAGTACCGGCGTCTCAGTCTTCGGCGTTACTCGTAGCCGCTCGGCGTACGATCACAATGGGGACACCTATAGTGAGGTGCCGCTGACCAGGACAACATCCGGCGGAATGCGTGCTGTACACGAGTTCTCCGAGCGTGATCGGTTGACGCTTGATGCGCACTGGATCCGCGAGTTCCGCAGAGGTGGGAATCTCTTTGACAGACCTCCCTATGAGGCCGACATCGCAGAGCAGATCGATCATGCAATCGCCGGTGGTGCCGTCTCCTATGAACATGCATTCGACGATCGGGCGTCGCGACTTCATCTGTATGTGTCGGCCCGATCGACCCGGCGTGCAAGCTACTACGGTGGCACCGGTGGAGATCCCGCAATGGCATCCGAGGCAGCACGCTTCTTTGGCACCACCGACGATGAGATCGGCGTAGCCGGCGTGCAGGTAACCACCCGGTCATGGTCCCTCGGCACGATTCCCCTTCTCGTCATCGGAGGCATTGAGGTCCACCATGCGGATGTTGATGACGCCATGCCCGGGTACGCGCGGCGCATCGAACAGCGTATCAACGACGTCGGATCCTATGCGCAGGTTCAGATCGCACCCGGCTCGAGCATTTCCGTTGCACTGGGGCTGCGAGCCGATGCTCTTCGCATCGACGGTCGGTACAGGTTCGACAGTCTCAGCAGTGAATCGGTCAACACGTCGTTCTTCGTTCTGAATCCCCGGATCTCCGTCATCGGACGTATCAATGATGACTGGCAGCTACGCACGACCTATGCTTCGGGCTTTCGCGGACCGCAGGCATTTGATGAAGATCTGCATATCTCCACCTTGCAGGGGGCTGCCAGACTTATCCGCCTTGATCCCGGCCTTCGGCCAGAACTATCGCACAGCATCACACTGTCAATGGATGGAACGATGGCCACACCAACGACGGCATTGGGTATCACAGCGGACCTGTTTGCAACGATGCTGACGTCGCCATTCGTCACCGCTCTGACGTCGGACTCTCTGCCGGGCAGCAATGCCTCGATCGCTCGCAAGACCAATGGCGACGCATCATACGTGGCGGGCACAAATCTGGAATTGCGCTATGCGCTTGCTCGGACCTTTGAGCTCACAACATCGCTCACCCTGCAATACGCCAGGTATGCAACCGCACAGGTTATGGCTGAATCAGACCAGGGAGCTGTGGTAACAACGCAGAGCATTCTTCGCACACCGGACGTGTACGCATCCGCAATTGCCACGTGGACGCCGACAAGTGCCCTAACCTTCGATGCTTCGTGCGTACTGACGGGCCCCATGTGGGTGGTCAACGAGCGTCTGATCGAACGTATACGTACGCCCTGGTTTGCCGACCTTGGAATACAGGGAACCTATGCTACTCGACTCGGCAACGTGGGCGTGAGATTGGGGCTGGGCATCGTAAATATCCTTAACGCTTACCAGCTTGATCTCGAGCGCGGGTCGCAGCGCGATGCCGCGTACTTCTACGGTCCCCTGCGTCCACGCACCGTTTCCTGCTCAATGGGGGTGACATGGCAGTGAACCTGACACATTCAATGCAAGACTACCTGAAGACCATCTTCATGCTTACGGCTGATCATACGCGTGTACCAACAACCCGGATCGCGCAGACGCTCAATGTTCAGCCGGCTTCCGTGACATCCATGATCAAGAAGCTCGCCGACTGTCAACTGGTAGATCATCAGTCCTACCATGGCGTTGCCCTGACAGAAAGCGGGCGCACTGCGGCACTTGAAATGATCCGTCATCATCGACTTCTTGAGACCTACCTTTCAACGGCACTCGGATACGACTGGGCAGATGTGCATGAGGAGGCCGATCGGCTCGAGCATTACATCAGCGAAGAGTTCGAGGACCGTATAGCATCGCTGCTGGGAAACCCTCTGTATGATCCGCATGGCGACCCGATTCCGGGTCGGGATGGCGTTCTGCCGCCCACCCCTTGGCCGTGCCTGCTGGACGTTCCTGCCCCAGCCACCGTCACGATCCGTCGAGTGGACAGTTCACAGCGCGACGCCTTGGTCTTTCTCTCGTCGAAAGGTATCACGATCGGTACAACCTGCACAGTGCTAAAGACCGCATCATCCTACATCATGATCGACGTGTCCTCTACGCACAAGACCGTTCGCCTTCCGAACGCGATCGTCCAGCGCTTGTTTGTCGACCAGATCTGACGTCACTTGTCACTCAATGCGTCTGATGTAGTCCATGAGACTGATCTGCGGCTCGCCCAGCTCCTGCCATGCGCGCTTGCCGGCGAACTTTTCCGGGTAGTTATTCAGGGCCTCGACGATATGGGCCACGTAGTTGAAGCGCTTGGATAGGCGACCCAGAAACTTCAGGATACCGAAGGGTAGTGTAGCAACGGACAGCTTCGCCCCCTTGTAATGCTCTGCGAACAGCTTCGCAGCTTCGTCTGCTGTGTAGCCCTCGCGTCCCTGCACCACATACTCATAACTGCCATTGTTGAGCTCGAAGGCCCGCACAACCATTCGACCGTAGTCAGCACCAGCGATCAGATACATTTTATGCTTCGACACGCCGGCAAGGTTGATGCGATTACCCTGCCGATACGATCCGGCACTCAGAGTATCGAACGTCTCCATGAAGGTTGACGGACAGAAGATAGAGTACGCCAGACCTGACTTCCTGATGGTTTCAACGGCTGCTCGCTTGATGTCAAACGACCACCAGTCAAATCCAACGTAGTCCTTCACCAGCGACGATAGGTATCCCACGCGTTGCACGCCCAGCTCTCGCGCAACGGCAAGCACGTTCTGCAGGCCCTCGCGCTCCGGCTGAAAGTCCCCCGGCGAACTGTTCTGATCCACCGACAGATTCATGTACACTGCCTGCTGCCCCTTGAGCAGAGCTCTCAGGGAAGGGGCGTCTTGAACGTCGCCCACAATAATGTTGACAGACGCTCCGAACATATGCCGTGCCTTGGCTTCATTACGCGCAAGCACACTGACGTCCCATCCGGCTTCGACGAAGGCCCACGTAACAGGCTGTCCGAGCATTCCGGTTGCTCCGATGATGGCGATGGTAGGCATAAAGGTTTCAGGTTTCAGGTTTCAGGTTTCAGGTTTCAGGTTTCACAAAGTATCGCTCGCGCGAAGCGCGTTTCCCTCCGCAGGTTTCCCTCCGTTTCGGCTTCCCTCGCGCGAAGCGCGCTTCCCTCCGCAGGTTTCCCTCCGCTTCGGCTTCCCTCCGCTTCGGCGCTACAGCGTCCAGCGGAACGTAGGCACCAAAAAGAATCCCTGCTGGTACTCCGTTGAGATGGTGTTCGTGCGAGGGTTGTACTGTTGAAGGAAGATATTCTGGTTATCCGTGACGTTCTGGATGTCGAAGGTAAACTCCATTGTTGATGATCCGAGCTCCCAGCGGAAGCCAACGCGGACATCGGCGCGGAAGTACGGGGTCTGGCGTTCGGAGAAGGCTTGGTCTTCGAAGAACACGGCCTGACCGGCTGCCTGCGAGGCTTGCTGATCGAGGGGCGTCAGGTAGCGTCCACCGAGGAAGCTGGCACGGATGCTGGAGATCAGCGTGAAGGATTGCCCCAGTTGCCATTCTTTACCAAAGAGCATATTCGCTGCATAGCCCGTGTTAAACGCCGTATTGCGCTCTACGCCGTCGCTTCCCTCGTACTTCGAGTCGAATACCGACACAGTTGCAAGAGCATACCAGCCATCGGAAAAGAACCGTTCCCCCGTAAACTCGATACCCACATTGCGACCAGTACCCTTGTTTACAAGACTGTCCTGATTGTCGGGCCCGAAGTTGTTGCCGCCGTTCAGCCCGCTATACGAGGAGGGGGCGATCGTAACCGGTACATCAAACAGACCTTGCTGATACGCTTCGAGCTTGAAGCGTACGTTGCTTGTAGGAATCCAGTCGATACCGGCAACTGCGTGGTGTGCCTGCGTAAAACCGAGATTGCCGTTGGTGGCTGCAGCAGCACCATTCTCATAGGTCAGAAGACTGTACGTTGTGATCGGCTGAGTCTGCGCATGCAGTCCATAGCCGGCTGTTAGTGATAGCTCGTCGGTGAGATTGTATTGCAGGCCGAGTCGGGGGCCGACGGCAAAGGCATCGCCCAGGGTATAGTGCTGGGCGTGCACGCCCAGTGTTGACGTGAAGCGATCCGTGAAGCGATGACGGAGCGATACGTAGGCCTGCGAGAGCACAGCGGAGCTGTCGAACTGACGCCGATCCTGCTCTCGTGGTGTTCCGATGAAGGTTCTGACCGAGATATCATGATTCTGCACATCAACAAGGAAGCCGCCGATCAGTGTTGTCGCCGATGAGAACTTATGCCGCATCTGACCGATAGAGGAAATCGTAACGGTACTGGAGGTGACATCCGTGTTTCGGAATGCATTTCGTGAGATCCAGTCGAGCGTATCGATAATGACACCTTCGCGCGAGCCGCTTGCACCGATGGTTAGTGAAGCTGCCGTTGCATCACTCAGGACCTGATCATATCGCAGTCCACTCCAGAACGTCCCATACTTTACCATGAGATCCGAGTTAGGATCACCATAGAAGTTCTTCTTCGTGGTATCGATGTCTTTGGCAAGGAAGTCAATATTGCTCCTACCGGCGGTTGCAAAGAACGTCAGCTTAGCTTTGTCGCTCAGTGGAAGAACGATCCGAGCATTGATGTCTTCGTACTGTGGCACAGCGCCTCCGGTGCCGGCATCGACACCGATGAGGCTAAAGAGTGCGAGTGTTGAGTAGCGATAGTTGACCATTACCGAGCCCCCTTCACCAAGTGGACCTTCAATGCCGGCCTCAAGGCCGTTGAAGCCCATCATCGCCGTGTACTCCCACTTCTCGTTGTTACCATCGCGCATTCGCAGGTCAAAGGCACCCGAGATCGCATTACCATAGTTGGCCGGGAAAGCGCTTGTAAAGAAGTCGCTCTTGCCGAGGACGTTGAAGTTGAGCATGCTTACCGGACCACCGGTGGTGCCCGTTGCACCGAAGTGGTTTGGATTGGGAATGTTCATCCCTTCCACTTGCCAGAGCATACCGGCCGGAGAGTTCCCTCTGACGACGATGTCGTTGCGGGAGTCGTTCGCACCAACAACGCCGGCAAAGTTCGCCGCCATGCGCGAAGGATCGCCGAGCGCGCCGGCATATCTTTTGGTGTCTTCGACGTTGAACGCTCGCGCCGAGACGACGGCCATATCCGAATTGGTGATCATCACATCTTCTTCACGCCCGGAGGTAACCGTGACTTCGTTTGCGACAACAAACGTCTCGTTCATGGAGATGTTCAAGACCAGCTCTTTGCCGGACGTTACCAGCACGTTATCGATCTTCACCGGCTCGCGTCCGACTCCTTGAGCCATCACCGTGTAGCGTCCGACCGGAAGCCTTTGGATCCGAAAGCGCCCCTTTCCATCACTGTATGAGCCGCGCACGGCAGAGTCGGCCCCCATCAGTCGTACCGTGATCCCCGGTAAGGGGGCTGAGGTGACGCCATCGACGACGGTGCCGCGTACGGTCTGACGGAGCGTATCGGGCTGTGCGTTCAGCCCGATGGTGATAGTGCACTGCGTCAGAACAATGAGGATGATCAGCGCAGCGATGCGTGATGACGATTGATGTATATGCATGGCCGGAGTGCAGATTGACGATGGAGATGTGTTGATTGCGGGCGCAACTTCGCACAATAGAAGTGCTTCGTTCATTGACGTACGTCAATTAGCGTGGTTTCTTACCATAGATCAATCAGCTCAGCTCTTGGCCAGCTTGGTGCGGATTCGCGAGAGTGACTCGGGTGTTACGCCTAAGTATGACGCAACCATGTACTGCGGAACACGCTGAATAAGTCGGGGGAACGTCGCTACAAGTTTTTCATAGCGTTCCGTGGCTGAGTCGAAGCGAAACGAACGCACTTCTTGAATCACAGTTGCGATGACGCCCTCGGCGATCATACGCCCGAGGCGTTCTCCAGTCTTCGACATTGAGTACATCTTCTGCAGATCGTCATATGTCAATACATACAGCCGACAATCTTCGAGAGCTACAATGCTGAAGCTTGCCGGCTTCCTTTGGAGAAAACCGACGTATTCGGTAACAAAGCAAGGGCCATCAAAGAACATCTGTGAATGGTCATCACCGCCGATGATCTCGACGCCGCGCATCAGTCCATCGACCATCACACCTAATCGGTCGTTGAGGCCACCCTGCGAAATGAACTCCTGCCCCTTGGCCACTTCGACGTACGTCACATGATCGGCGATCACTTGAAACGTCTCGTCATCCACCGGCATGAAGGCCTCGTGCACGGCCCGAACGAGCGCATGATCTCTGGCAATTTGTTCGGATGAGTTCATCCTCAAAACTACGAATGCGCCATGCGTATGATATCGGTGGCAGTAACTCCATATCGAAGAAGTACAGACAAAGCCGGCGTGAGTCGTTCTTAACCGACATCAATCAGTATGGCGGTGGTTTCATCCACTTTTGCGCCATCACCTACATTCATGATGGAGCATACGATGGGACGCTTTCTTCTTCTGCTGGTTTCTTCAGCTCTAATGGCTGCAGTCTGTGCCTTTGGCCAGAGCAGCACCACATCAACTGCCGAAGGCTCCGGCAATGGTTTCACGTACGGCGAATTGAAAGTGGGATACGGAGTGACCCAGTTTGGCGATGGACTGAGCGATCGATATGAGGCCGGGAACTTCAGCACCAGTGGCGGAATACTCTCATCTATTGCGGCTTATCGAAAGTTCGACCCAATCGACCATTTTCATTTCGGTTTGAAGTTCAAAGCCCACGGAGCGATGCCGTCAAATGGTGACAACAACCAGGAGATGTTCTTCAACTTCTGGGGTGCGGGCATCTCGACGAAGTACTTTCCGTTTTCGGCCACGGGCAGCGATGGTCTGTACCTTCAGGGCGACTACTTCTTCACGACACAGTTCACACAGAAGTACCGCCGGACCGAGGTAAAGGAGTTTGATCACCAGTTTGCTATTGGCAGTGCATTGACTCTCGGACTTGGGTATCAGTATCAGCTGTCGAATCGTTACGCACTGGTTGCGACAGTCGAATACGATTGGGCCTCACGCCGAGGTGAAGTTCAGGGCATCGGTGATGTGACGTTTCAGAACAGCAACTTTGGAGTCCAGCTCGGACTTGTGTTTTAGTCCTCTTCGTCTTGATCTTCGCAGTACCCCTAACACGAGGTTCTGCACCAAGATGGACACTAACACTAACCCTTCAGCGCGCTCTCCCCTCATCCGCATGCTCCTCGGTGTACTCACCGGTGTCAGTGTCGGAGTTTTGATCGTAGCAGTGGCGGGCCATATTGATTGGTTCATGCTGTCGGGGTCGCACCTGCTGCAGAAACTCAATGAGGCCAAGAAGATCCTGACGGCGTGGGACCTGTTTGCGCTACCCGCGCTAAGCATGCTTGTCCTTGGAATACACGAAGTCGGACATGTTCTGGCGGGAACCTCGCAGGGCATGCGTTTCCTGATGCTGATCGTTGGACCGTTCGGGTGGCATGCGTCGGCCTCCGGTACTCAATTCAACTGGAACACCCGCGTTGAATTCATGGGTGGCCTGGCTGCTACCGCGCCGACAAAGAAGGGAGATGCACTTCGTCGACAGTTGCTGGTGATGACCGCCGGTGGGCCGATAACGAGCCTTCTGCTTGCGGTGTGTGGGGTCGAACTGGCATCGCTGGCAGACGGACGCCTGACGGTGTACAGCATGTACACTGCTGTCCTGTCGTTCGGGATCTCGTTGGTCACTCTCATCCCAAATCGAACGGGTGGCTTCATGAGTGATGGTATGCAGATCATTGAACTGCTGCGAGGTGGCAATGCTGCGCTTGAACGAAGCGTGATCATGCAGATCTTCTCGCAGACGCTCAATGGCGTTCGTCCGCGCGACTGGGACTCTGCGGCGATCGATCAGTTGTCGGCGCTCTATTCGGAGGACCCGAAGCGGTATGCCAGCGTCGCGTTGTATCTCCTTTCCCGGGCAATGGATCTCGATCATCAGGAAGAAGTTGCGCTCTACCGGTCGCAGCTGGAGAACGACATCGACCAATTCTCATCGGGGTTCAAACAGCCAGTCCATGTTGAGCTTGCTGTCTGTGCATGGTTAGCCGGAGATGCCGACGCTGTTCGCCGACATTTGGACAATGCCAAGGGTGGCATCGTTGAGGAGTCCCGAAGACTTCTCGCGCAGGCTGCTCTGGCCAAGCTCGAAGGGCGCGATCAAGACTGCGAACGTGACCGCCTGCTTGCTATCAAAGCGCTGCCAAAGTCCGCGGATGCAGGTGAAGCCAAGCTAACAGAGGATCAGCTGGCGATGCTGAAGTGATTCCGCCCCCTCATCAGAGATCGAAGCAATAGCCGACACTCACATTGATGATGACAGGAGTGAAGCCAAATCCCGGGTCCAACGTTGACAACTCTTCATTCGTGCCTGTATTCCTGTTGAGATACGTGAACCGATCACCTTCAAGCGTTGACGATATGGTCGGCCAGAATCGTACGCTCGGAGCGATCATGATGCCTTTCAAGAATGACGTTGCGTCCTTAAAGGGCTGATAGTGACCGTACAATCCAAGGCCAAGCGTAAAGGTATTGTATGAAGCAATCTGGCTGCTGCTCGTTTGCTCGTCTCCGTCGTAATAGAACTCAAATCGATGCCACTTGGGCTCGACTCGCACATTGATCCACTCGGCAAGCCGGTATCCAATTCCGAACCCAGTCGTGTATGGCATGTGAACCGCTACGCCCTGATTCCTCAATGCCTCCGTCGTGGTGGGGCCCGATAGATCAAGAGATACACCATGGGAGTATCCGAATATGAACTGATCGTGAATATAGTTGCCTTCGATGTTGAAACCCTTCGCGAACACCGGCTGGGTAAGTCCGAAGACAACATTGATCTTTCGATCTTCCGTCCAATCCTGAGCACGCATTGCCAGAGAAAGCAGAATCATCCCAACGATGATCATAGTACTGAATGAAGTCCGTGTTTGACGAATCATGTTTCACCCTTTTTGTTCGTTGATAACGCTCGAGCAAAAATCGTAGGGCTGAAAGCAGGAATGATTCACAAATGGTAAGAAATGGAACGGTCCGCCCGTGTATTGGAATTAGCGTTTTGGGCTGCGCAGTCGGCTCAATGACTGCGGCTTCATTCCCAGGTACGCCGCGATCAGGTACTGTGGTATACGATTCAGCAAATCAGGATTCTGCTCGACGAACTTATGATATCGATCTCGCGCCTTCATGTTGGCGAGGTCTGAGAGATACTCGACGGTTCTCACAAGGAACTGCTCCGTATAGAAGCTTCTGACGGCCATGAACTTCGGCTGAAGCTCGAACACCCTCGCCATCGTTTCGCTTGTCAAGACAAGCAACTCCGTGTCCTCCAGCGCTCGTATCGACGTGTCAGACGGGCTGCCCGTCGTGAAACTCTTCAGGTATGCCACCCACTCATACTCCTTGGTGAAACCTGTTGGGCACTCGTTCCCGTCGTGTATCTGATAGTGCATCATCAGCCCCCTTCCAATGTAACCCATACGGCGGCTTACCTGACCCTCCTTCAGAAAGTAGTCACCCTTGGGAACGATCACCGTTTCCATCGAATCTGTGAACGCTGCCACCTCAGTGTCGGAGACATCCACGATAGATTTGATCTCGTCAATAAGTCGCTGCATCATCCCATTCCGTAGAAGATTCCAATATCAAGTCCTGCTCACATCAGCGATACGTAGTCTGCCGCTCCGAACATTGCAGCACCGGATATGATCGACCACGAGAGCCAGTCCCTGAACTCATTCTTCGGATGACGAAGGTACAGCAGGTGCAGACCCAAATGGACGATCAGAAACACGTCGAATCCCTTCCGGAACTCAACGTTGTCGAGATAGCTGAAGACAAGAACAAACAGCGGAATGTGCAGCACCATGAACAGATAGAAACCGACGCGTTCGCTCAGCCGAGATAGACCCGGAAAGATTCTCCACTCGTGGCACCGCATTGCATCCATTTCATGCAGAAGGATCAGCGCCAGGCCCAGAAGGAAAAGCATGTTTGGTCTCGTTGTTGATGTGATTCAAAACTACGCCTCGCAGTTTTCTTACCACATGTCAAGGATGTTCTGATTCTGAACGATGAAGTTTGAGGCACGACACATTCCATCATCATCGATGTAAGATCATGAACATCGTCAGAGCACAGCGGGCAGACAAGGCGAGGATCGTCAAGGTTCTTTGTGAGTCCTTCCCGAACGATCCGCAGACCAACTACATTCTCGGTAGTGCCGGCAACAGGGCCACGAAACTCAAGCGACTCATGGCATATGCCTTCGAGTACGGTATGGTCAAAGGCAACGTTGAAATCAGTGACGATGGAAATGCTGCAGCGATCTGGAAGAACCGTCATTCCGGTACGATGTCAGTTCATCTGCTTGTTGAGAGTATTCTGTTTCTTCTCACATACGGACCAAGTGGACTTCAACGAATCTCCGCTATGGAGAAGCGTATTGCGGCGTTTTATCCCGACAATGTATCGTTCAACTACCTCTGGATCCTCGGCACCGATCCACAGCAGCAGGGCAAAGGCTACGGATCGGCAATTCTCACTAAAGCCATCAGAGAACAGGAACTCAATAAGATTCCGCTGTATCTGGAAACGTCAAGCGAAGCAAACGTGAAGTACTACGAGCGAAAGGGGTTCAGCCTGTACCACAGTATCGTGCTCGACAGTGCGACGTCATTGACGATCTATCTCATGAAGCTCGAATCGAAAGCGTAGATCAGGATGACGCTTCACCCCCTAACAAACCACACCAAGCACACCCTGCCCCCTATCTGGAGAGCGCGTACATACGCTCCTGACGGCAGGGGGCTAACATGGAGGATCATCACATGAGTGTCCACAGCATCATTGGAGGCAACGGGACCATCGGAGAGGAGACGGTGCGCCATCTCGCAACCACAGGCCGCCAGGTGCGCATCATCCAGCGGAACCCCCGACTGATCGCTGGTGCGGATGCCACCGCGACCGCCGATGTCTTCGACCTGGATGGGCTAACACGGGCGGTCGAAGGGTCCGAGGTGATCTATCTTATCCTCGGCCTGCCCTATGACGCGAAGACCTGGCTTGAAGGGTTTCCAAAGGCAGTCTCCAATGCTGTCGAGGCCGCGCGGCGGGTCGGGGCGCGGCTGGTCTATTTCGACAATGTGTACATGTACGGGCCGGTGCGGGGAGTGATGACGGAGGAAACTCCGGACAACCCCACCACACAGAAGGGCCTGGCCCGTGCCCGCGCCGCGCGTGTGCTGATGGACGCGGTCGAGAAGGGCACGATCCACGGCCTGATCGCCAGGAGTGCAGACTTCTACGGCAATTACCGCCCCTTCGATCAGATCAAGAACATCGCCGAACGGCTGGACAAAGGCCGCAAGGCGCAACTTTTGCTCAGCGCCGATAAGGTTCATTCCCTAACCTATATCCCGGACGCCGGACGTGCCGTCGCGGCACTTGGTCAGCGGGCCGATGCCTTCGACACCATCTGGCATATGCCTACCGACCCGAATGCCTTGACGGGCGCGCAACTGGTCGCTTTGATAGGTGCGCTGCTGGGCAAGGATGCCCAATACACTGTGCTGCCGAAGCTCCTGCTCAAGACTGTGGGACTGTTTAATGGCACCGTACGCGGCCTGCTTGAGATGTCGTACCAGTTCGAGCAAGACTACCGATTCGACAGCTCGAAGATTGCTCGGGCCTACGGCATCACCGCCACGCCGATGCGACAGGGCCTTGCCGAGCACCTGACGTTTCTGGGTCATACGCTTGTGGCTGGTGGCGTGAACAACTCGGAGGTGAGCCCATGAAGCTCGCCATCTTCGGCGCTACCGGCCTAACGGGTGGACACGTCCGTGCCAAAGCACTTGAGCAAGGATGGCCGAGGCAAGTACTTTCCATTCGTCAATGAACCGAGGAGAAAAATCATGAAACTCAGCCGTCCTGCTCGCCTGATGGCGGGCATCACCCTGATCAGCGTCCCCACCATCGTCTACGGAGGTCTGACCGTGCTGTCGGTGGTGACCGCCGGCGTCCACGGCCTCGCGGGCGGGCTGGAGCTCACCCCGCTCCAGACGACACTTTTTCGCGCCGGGCACGCGCACGCCGGTGCGCTCGTGATTCTGTCGTTGGTTCTGCAAATGTTGATCGACGCCGCCGAGTTATCGCGTTCCGTCAGCTGGCTCGCCCGCGTAAGCGCGCCGTTGGCAGCCGTACTCGTGTCAGGGGGCTTTTTCGGCATCGCTTTCGAGCCAGCCTTCGCTGCACTGTTGTGGGTTGGCGCAGCGTGTCTCGTGACCAGTGTGGTCGTCACCGGGGTCGGCCTTTTGCGCACCCCGCGTCAGACGCCGCGCTGAGGCGAAGACACTCGCCCGACCGATTGGTGCCGCTTCGTTGCGGATCAATTCTGACTGCCTAACCGTCAGGCCTCCTCTGCCGCTGCATGCACTGCACCAATGACAGCGCAGTAGGCGGCATACTGCAGAAAGGCAAAGCCTCCGTCTACCAGTGAAACAACGAACGGACGCATGGCATACCAGTTGCCGACGATCGTTCCCAGCAGTGCGATGAGTCCAATACCGGCTCCGGTATAAAGACCTTCCTTCCAGCCACGAATCCTCATACGCTTAAGGATGAGCGTGAGGATCACAGCGCTCACGGCTCTCGATCTAGCTCTCGTATTCGCCGCTTGTCCGACTTCTCTGATGTCTCCTCTTGACGTCTACCGGAAGCTTCTATCCTGCTTCGTAATGTCTCGTATGCTATACTAGCGTGTTCTGCTGCCCGGCTCACTGGCAACTTCTTGTCTACCACCAGTGCAACCACTTCAGCTCTAAATGCGTCGTGATATCGACGACCACGGTTGTCATTTCCCATCGGTTCCTCCAACGCAAACAAGTGATTAGAGATCGACTTACTGTCAACTAACTGGGGGGAAGATCAGAGGGTATTCAGAGCGTAGTCTAGTCATGGCCCCTCGATCCTCCCTTCGGCAGGTCAGGCTACGCTCCGGGAAGACGATCAGTCGAGCTTGAGGATCTTAATGATGCCGCGGTTAGACCCATCCGCTACAACAAGGATGTACATGCCCCTTGCCCAGTCTTTTGTTTGAATCTGTATTTCTTGCAGTGCAGTGCCCGGCACTAATCGCGGTTTGATGTCCTCGATGAGGACTCCTGTTGCACTCACAATGGCAAGGGTTTGCACACCACCGATGGCGAGATCGGAGTTTGCGATCGAAACCTTGACCTCGACGCTAACAATACGCGGTTGTGCATCTACACCAAAGCCAGGCACCGGCGGTGTGCTTGATCCTATAACCACCGTGTACATCAACATGAACAGCAGCGTGAGTAGTTGTTTTGTCAACTGAGGCATAGTGGACCTCACTATTCTGATACAACAAGTATCGGCTCAACACGAACGCCCGAGTCCATCACACACTCAGCTACATACAATCCGGGTGGCGGGTCGGTAAGGGGCATCTCCACACCGAGCACAGAGAAGAGTCGCTTGAATTCCATCCCATTCCGTTTCCAGTAGGAGACATGATCATTCCATGTCCGTGCTGCATGAAGCTGTGGTCTTGATCGTTGTTGATCATCGTGCACGTCTGTAACGGGTTGTTCTTTGTAGAGACCAACCGTTGTGCAGTAATAAACGGGCGACCCAACGGTGTCTTGGAACATGGAGATGATCTGCGCGCCGGCGTCCATACCAACAGGGTCGTGGAAATCCCATTCGAGTCCGTCGTTGGTGCTCTTCAGAACTCCGTCGATTGTCATGAGCAGGAGAGTTCCGTCCTTGGTGATCACGCCGTCACCCCCAACAAGTCTATACCCTCTATTAGCAGGTGAGTGATAGACCTGAGTCCATGTAGCGCCGTTGTCTGTGGAACGAATCACTACGCGATCAGAGAATGAGTGATTCTTGGATTCTAAAGGAGGAGCTTCGTCTTCCGACGTCTGAAGAGTTGTGTCTCGTACTAAGGTCGACACCGATGCGACCAATGCGCCGGTAGAAGTACGAACACTACCTAGGAAGTATGGTGATTCAACAGGTACGGCACAGCGAGTCCACGTTCTCCCAGTATCCAATGAACGAAGTACGCCTCCGCATCTGAGTGGGCTCGATTCAAACGTTTCAAGGTCGAGGAGCCGAACACCATTAACAAAAGCCAGGATTGATCCATCTTCATTTTCTAAAAATGAATTGATATAGCCGGCAGTGTCAATGTTAGTGCAAAATGCCGACGTGATGTCTAATGAATCGATGCTGTTGTTGGGTCGCATGCACGTGATCGTTGGGCCACTTGCGATGATCACTGTGCTGTCCGAATGCCGCAACACCGACGTCGCCGGTTTGGTGAAAAGCGTCTTCACAAAACTGCCTGAGCGTGTGAATTGACGCACTCTGTCGCCAGGAGAGAGTACTTCATTATTGCCTATGTATGGAGTTCGCAGTCCTTGAGTCGACTGAATCCGCGGTCCATATCGGGTCGGGCTCCGCCATTTCTCTCCACGCGCGTCTAACGCCTTCAAAATACCCACGCCACCCTCAGGAACTAGGACTACACAATCACTATATGGAACCACTATCGGTTCAGAATGTTCATTCGTGAAACCATATTGGATGGGCGTCGCCTTGAGCACATCAATCTCGCCCACCACACTGTTGATAAGCTGCATCCCCCCCGCCTCTGAATACAGGCATAGAGGGTCTACAGTTCTGCTCCATGCCAATGAAGAGCATTCTGCGGATAGTACTGATAGCTTCCCGAGATCACTGGGAGCGGGATCAAGATCGATTGTTCGAAACGAATTGGTAGTTGAATCAAGAAATACGGTAACAAGCCGTTGACCCGTTGCGTAACTACTGATGTATTGAAACAGATTATTCCTAATCGATACACCCGAACTCGTGCTGAAACTTGATATTCCCGGAAGAGTGTCAACAACACTCCAAGCGCCATTGCCATACCGGGCATACCAACCGGACCGGTGCCCCAGAACCACCAAACCGGTTTGGGTACCCAAGAGTTGCAAATCAGAAAGCTTTACAGTATCTGCCAGACCATCGATACGTAGAGTTGTGTCATACCTCTTACGTGAGCTATCTCGTATGTCTGCATACCACAACGTGTCAGGCATATTTGCTCGTTTACGCGCAGATAACCATACAACGCTGTCACTGCCTAGCAATGTAGCGCTCCTTAGACCGGAGGTTTCCTTGGACTTTATAGCACTCGGGAACGTTCGGTTGCCCAATCCCGATCTGGCCATATCATGCCTAAATGGTTCATTTTGCTCAAGGAGGATCGCACCGCCCATTGATTGAACACGCCTGCCGCCGCTATCAGCGAACCATGTTTGTCCGCAATCAACCGAGATAAATGTCTGATAGACATCCGTTGAGGTTTCGACAATGGCTATTGCCGATCCATTGCCTTGTAAGTAGACAGAATATATTCTACCGTCGGCAATGTGTACCTGATGGGCCCTCCCCATTCCGTCAATACGGAAGATTCTGTCACCGAGGAAACCACGTTGATGCAACAGGTAGTCCCCGTTTTCGCATTCACCGAGATACTGATATTCATATCCATCAGCATTAGCTGTTCCTTCAACCAACGTCGGCGATAGTGTTTGTCCGTTCAACGTAAAAACACCAACACGGCTAACGGCTAGGTAGATCGTGGAGCTCTGGCCGTGCATGAATAGTAATGGGGATTGTCCAAGCGTTAGTTTACGCTCACGATAGACTAGCTCAACATCCTGAGATAGCGAAAGAGAACAGACACATAGGAAATGCGCAAAGAGAATTGCACATTCAAAGGATCTAAACATTACTATTCCAAATGATTCGATGTGCTAACATAGCCAACACCCCCGTATGTCGTTCTTGAGGCGAGCATACTGGGGGACATTGGCAATCAAAAATTCCACGAGCTATCTACAACAAGTGGACCTTGGGCATTCTATCTGGAGACAAGCACCTGGGCACGTCGTGGGAGTATGGCAAGGAATCTCAAAGTCAATATCGCATGAACCAGTTAGTCCCCTGCTCCAACGACGTGCTACTCTACAGCAACCATCTCCGCATTTATAGATACAGCCGAGTACATTGTCGACAGAAAGGCATTTTGGGAAGATCACAGTCCAGCAATAGACGCTTCCGGATGTCGGGGGTACAATAGCACCCATTATGCCGGGAGTCTTACAGGGATCAAGAGCACATAGAATTGCTCCGAATGTTGCAACCGGATCAATTGGAACGGGCTTTGCCCCTACGAAACAGACGCGTGTAATGTTCGTGACCTGGTTTTGTCCACCTGTACCTAAACAAACTGCTGCAATCCACGGAGCCGAATAAGCAACCCGTCTGCAACCATACACGTCAACCACATAGTTCGTTCCGTCAATACAGATTGCTAGATTATCAGAAATCAAGCTGTCCGCATTGCATGTACAATCAGTAACGTCAGCCCTCATTGGGACGGTCGAGCAAGCAAGGAGCAGTGCAGCAATACATGCGAAAATGTATTTGCCGACGGTGGTATGAAGCGATTGCTTCAGAGAAACGGGTGTCATTTGTACCCTCACGAGAATAATGGTGAACATTGCTCCGGCTCGGCACAATGACAAGTCGGAGTCTTTTTAATCCGGATTCTATAGACATTGGTGAGATCACTATCGGTATGGATCAATGACCTGGACATTCTCTGTGGCTGCCCCATATTGGCTCCAGACGTATGCTTGCAGAATCGCCAACAACATTTCCATAGCGTCCCTCAACGATTATGTGTGAATGATCTTCACTCACAACGTATTGGGATATCCTGACCTTAACTGTATCGCGTATTCGGATATTGAGACATCAGTTATTCAGTATTTCAATACACGTTCACTATGCACATACAAGTAACTGAATACGTGGAATGTCTAGATATCCTTTGTAGTAAGGGGTGAATGGACGATAAATCAATCATGGCTTCATTGTCTACTTCTGATCTGATAATGCTCCAATTGCTATTTTCGAGACAAGCGTAGAATGATCTTGCATTCGCCCACGCACTCTACGGCTCCGCTTCATCGGTAGATGGGAAATACCGCAGGCGAATTGCGCGATTCGAAAACCGACTGGCGTACTTGCGATGGCTGCGGCAAGACTTGCCACAACACTTGCTCAGTTAGTGGGCGACACAGATCTTGGTCTCTATTGGTTGGACCGATCACGAAACGTGCTGACGACGGAGGGTCGATATGATACCGTTGCTCTTCGGGAGTATCATGCCCAACGGGCATTTATCTTCAATACGGCTAACGACTTCAAACGACGGGTATGCGCGAGTCTTGAGTCATGATACATCAATCACGATCAGAAATGTGAGGTCGAACAGCAAGCAACCTCTGGACATTCACATGCTCTCCGCATTAGTATACCGTCGTCAAGGCAGACAACCCGAGACCATCAAATCACTAGAATCGATGAAGAGTCACATCGACCGTACCCGTGAACTTCGACGAGATCGACCACTATGGTTACTCTCTCGAATTGTGAGTATCTATGCACGTAACGAACTCTCATTGCGGAACAGTGTGTTGGACCGTGAGTTCACGCGGTATCACAACGAGCTGAATACGCAGTCTCTTACTCCGACAAATCAGAGTGTGATTTCTGCCCAACAGGTTTTTAAAACCATTGTTGATTCCTACTCATGAGTACCACAGGCGAAACATTGGACTGCTCACAGCACAATAGACCTTACCACTAGCCCTCTCACCAAAGGTACTGATCGACGCCTTCATACTGAATAAAGGCTTGATGATTCCACTATTCACTCCATCTGTAGCTGTCACGAGGAACATCCCCTTACCCCATAGTGATGCGTCGACGGCGATTATCTGCTCGCCCGCGTCAAACACAAAGCCATACTTCATGTAGGTGTTTGCGGTTGTTATACCTAGGATCATAATTAATCCAGTGATGTTCAGCCGTATCACTAGTCACCCATTACTATAATCGGTGTGCGGCTCCGAGTGTTATGTGATTCAATTTCTGCTACGTAGAGTCCGGGTAACGGGGCAATGGTTGCATCGCAATTTACAACCCCGCCCACCAGGTTGGTGAGCGACACACAGCGTCTCGAAGATGACGCCCATAGGCTTTGATAGTTTGTCCAAGTACTTGCAATTCGCACAGCTTGTGCGAGCGGCTGATGTTCAATTACAGACGTGATTGTCGTGCTCTTGTAGAGCCCCTTATCAGTACAATAGTAGATAACAGAGCCAGCATCATCAGTGAACAATGATATAGTATTCACCGATTCTTGAATACCGCTCATGTGAAAGTCCCAAGAGCGACCGTCATCTTTACTCTCAAGAATATCATCGGTGGTGATTAGCAACAGCCGCCCGTCGCGCAATCGGATGCCATTACCTCCAAGTTGTCGGAAGCCACGGCTGCTTGGCGTTCTGTATACGTCCGTCCATGTAACACCATCGTCCGTCGAACGCACAACAACACGGTCCACCATGCGGTGCGTGAGTGCTTCATCTCGCTGTCCAATGTCTGGCGCTGGTTCTAGAGTATCCTTAATGAGTGTTGTATATGAAGCGGAGATTGAGCCATCACTTGCACTGACCATTCCGATGAAATACGGCTCATTGAACGGTGTGTTCGACATGGTCCACGTCTTACCAATATTGGTGCTGGTGATAACTCCACCGCAGGCAAGGGGGTGCACTTCTAGTGTATTGGCATCTTCGATGCGCAGACCATTAACAAGGGCTATAACAAGAGAATCACCAATAGTTTGAATTGAACTGATATACCCAGACAGTAAGCTATCGCTATCACAAAGCAATGCACGTAGATCAAGACTGTCTAAGATGGAACCATTGCTCCAGAAGCGTATGACCATGCTATTCGCAATTGCAATGCGACCATCTTGCAGGCGAGTTGCAGCTGTGGACGGATGCGAATCAAGCACTTCTAATAGGTGCCCATTTCTATCAAACCGATTCGTTCGAACACCGGGAAAGATCACCTCGTCTTTTCCTACATAAGGCGTTCGTAGGCCAGTAGTAGAGTTCCGATAGGAAATAGGCTCTGTTGGAGCATAGGTGACTCCTCTACTGAATAGACTTTTAACATGCCCAACCGAGGACCCTTGTGGCTCTACAAGATAGTCATCCCAGGAGGCTACGAGCACACGAGAGGAGTCTTGAGCAAAACCACAAATGATCGGTAACACCTTCAGCCCTTCGTTATCAGGTACCATGGAGTTGACCGCGATGACGTTCAGATTCGCGTCTACAATAAACGACGTTCGACCTTGATCGTAGCTAAGAATGCCGGTACTTCCGTTATATGGTGCCATCAAGGTTGGGAGATCCGAGTAACGTGTTAGAGGGAACTTATGGACCGAACTTTGAACAGTATCAGTGAGATCCAGGGATACGATTATCAGTGAGTCTCGACTTAGGTTTTTCGCCAAGTACGACACATAGCCGCCCGCTTGAGCGTATGCCTGAGATGCTGGAGGTATACTTTGAGGCTGTGGCAATGTTGCAGAATACTTCCACGTTCCGTTCGAATATTTATAGTACTTGCCATCTGCCGCTAGAGCGATTACTATTCCTCCCTTCTTGCCGAAGATCTGCAGTGTACGTATAGACGATAGAGTGTCATAACCCGGGACCTCCATCCCCGCAGTACACCTCGCAGATGTTGAGTCACCAACTGTTCCATAACATATACTATCCACACCTGCGTTTCGAGCAGGTTTGATCCATACAACAAGACTATCTTCACCAAATGCGAGATGGCTTGATATTGAAGCAAGGTTGTGACTTTGCGGAATTGGCGTAACAGCAAATCCCGCTGTGTCTTGGTATCCTCTGGCTACATGCCAGAACCCTGAACCTTGTTTAGTACCAATAACAGCAAAGCGAAAAGGTTGTGAATGATGTACCGAAATCCTCCCCCCTTCATACGAGCCAATATTCACTTGATACCAACGTTCTCCTGCGTTTGCTGACACCCATGCAGTGTCAATTAGCATCAAACAGAATAATCCATCGCTATTTGGCCATTTAAAAGTTCGGACACCAAGATCTTCGAGCATGAATTGTGGACGTGTGGGTATCGTTCTAATAGCTCCACTTTTGTCAATTCGGAACATCCTTCCGCCACCAAATCCATACTGCAATAGCGCAATGTCTCCATTTTCACATAAGACGGCTTCATGCGCTTCATACGCAGGAACACCGGCAGAGGTCTCCTCGACTACGTTACCTAACAACCAGCTATCGGTAACCGGATATACGCCTAATCTGCCTAACATAATGTACTTGTCTCCCGTCTCTCCATGAGACACTAATGCTGCTCCTGTTGTCCTGCGATCTACATATATACGCTGTGCTTGCTGTGCACAGAGACTCGGCACACAGAAGACGCATAGAATCGACACATTCAATATCAATCCGAGTCTACTGACTGGGTGTTTCATACTGGCAATGGACATACATCTTCCATGAAACATGAATTGCAATGCGGGGCGTCACTAAGCGGAGTGCCGCCCGTGCATGCAACATCTTACACAATATCAACTTGCAGTGCAACAATTGTTCTTGTTAGGACACTCGATTTCTTCACATGGTGCCTGGTAACATTGGCCTGTGAGAGTACATTCACCAGTTTTTATGTAAGTGGAGCCTGTTGCAGTTCGGGTCCATCGCATTTCATAGAGGCAACACTTTGTCCCGCACCGTTCGATGCACCCTGTTGCCTGGTTTACTACGACACACTTCGGAGTCAAAACAGTCCAGCACCAAATAGACCCGACATCTGGTGGCAAGAAGCCCGAGTAAGCACTATCTGCGGTTGTAGGGCTCATCGCGCACAAAACTGCAGATAGAGTCTTTTGAGCGTCGATGATAGCTGGCTTTGTACCGTTAAAGCAGACCTTGGTTATCACTGTGTATTGATTCTGTGCTAGGCTAGGGCTGCAAATTCCAGCTAGAAGGGGAGCAGATGTTCTTACGGAGTTACAACCGTATACAGTTACATTGAATGTAACGTTATCGATACAAATGTTCCGTGTTTTAAGTGCTATCGGATTTGAACAATCACATGGACTGTCCGCTTTAAGAGACACAGACTGAAGCAGAATTGCCAACAACGTTGCAATGTATAGATAACTTCGCCGAAAGGTGATGGATTGCAGCACGACAACTCCTTTGGAGTGAGTTAATGAAAATGAGCCGATGAGCCCCCTAGACCATGACTGTTGATTTCTACGCATCCTCACTTGTATGGATCAATGACTTGAACGTTCTCGGTAGCCGCCCCATATTGGCTCCAGATATATGCTTGCTGCGAAGGGCTTGCCATTACACCATTGATCACTTCCTGATTCTGATTTGCATAGGAGTCGATCTCCGGTTGGTAGTAGGTGTTTGGTGCTGTTATACAGCCCAGCCAAAGCAGAATTGCCAACAACATTTCCATAGCGTCCCTCAACGATTATGTGTGAATGATCTTCACTCACAACGTATTGGGATATCCTGACCTTAACCGTATCGCGATTTCGTATTTTGAGACATCAATTATTCAGTATTTCAATACACGTTCACCATGTTCATACAAATACTTGAATACGTGGAATGTCTAGATATCCTTTGTGGTAAGAGCTGGTACCGTGAAGATCCAGTTGTTGCTTCTTTGTCGACTTCTAATCAGACAATGCTACAAGTGCTATTATCGAGACAACCTAAGAATGACCTCGCATACGCTCAGTTGCTCTACGGTCCCACTGCATCCGTAGATGGGAGATACCGCAGGCGAGTTGCGCGATTCGAAAACCGACTGGCCGAGATCGTATTATCATGCCCCCTATCGCCATCATTAGGGGCTCGGCGTTTGACATCAATAGCCTGTCTGCGCAACCTCCTCATCGGTCAAACACTCTTGCGTGCAGATGGTACGTATACGAATCGCTGGCATTTGTTAGCAGCCCGCAGGGCGATAGTCTATCCTGAGCTTATGTGGTATGCGCCACCTATTCACTTTGCTCTGGCCTATTATGATGGCTTCAATGGACGTGGTCGTAGTGCACGTCTTGAGCTCCAACGCGGGAGAGATGCGGCAAAGGAAGCGATGCACGTCCACGACCTACTCGAACTGTGGATCCATATCTCGATCCCATTGTACAGGAAGGCAGACAAGGAACGCCGCAAGCCCTTTATCGAGAAGGCACGAGCACTTCTCGCCGAACTGTCCAAAAGCAACACTTCCAGCGTAGTTGCGATGGCGGCGGCAAGACTTGCCACAACGCTTGCTCAGTTAATGGGCGGCACAGATCTTGGTCTCTATTGGTTGGACCGCTCACGAAAGGCGCTGACGACGGAGGGTCGATATGATACCGTTGCACTTCGGGAGTATCATGCCCAACGGGCATTTATCTTCAATACGGCTAACGACTTCAAACGAGGGGTACTTTCTGCTCGCAAGGTGGTTGAATCCTGTGATCCGGATTCAACGGTTTGGTTCAATGCGATCAACGTCCTACTACGTTTTCAACTCAAGAACGGTGATTATCGTCAAGCGGCTGATACAGCCGATCTCATTGATGCGCAAAAGACGTTGAAACGGCAGTCAGCCGATCTGATCGCAAAGTTGAAGCTTGGCATGGTGTATGCGCGGGTCTTGAGTCATGATACATCAATCACGATCAGAAATGTGAAGTCGAACAGCAAGCAACCTCTAGACGTTCTCATGCTCTCCGCCATGGTATACCGTCGTCAAGGTAGACAACCTGAGACCATCAAATCACTAGAATCGATGAAGAGTCACATCGACCGTACCCGTGAACTTCGACGAGATCGACCACTATGGTTGCTCTCGCGGATGGTGAGTATCTATGCCCGCAACGAACTCTCATTGCGGAACTGTGTGTTGGACCGTCGCTTTGTACGGTATCAAAGGGAACTTGCCAACTATACAATTGTGACGGCTGTGCAGGGCGTGGTATCGCCGCTGCAGTGGTGGAGAGTCTTTGTGAACTGAGAACAGCGAAAACAGAACACAGAAAGTCATGCCGAGCATAGTCGGGGTACGAACGTAGTCGAGGTGCTGTTCATCGACTTAGCCGGCCGTACGATGGAGGTCATCGACCCGCGTAAGCGCGCCGTTGGCAGCCGTACTCGTGTCAGGGGGCTTCTTCGGCATCGCATTCGTGCCGGCCTTCGCTGCACTGTTGTGGGCCGGCGCGGCGTGTCTCGTAGTCAGTGTGGTGATCATCGGTGTCGGCCTTTTGCGCGCTCCGAGGCAGACGCCACATTGAGGCGAAGACACTCGCCCGACCGATTGTTGCCGCTTCGTTGCGGATCAATACTGCCTACCTATCAGGCCTCGTTAGCCGCTGCATGCACGGCACCGATGACGGCACAGAAGGCGGCATACTGCAGAAAGGCAAAGCCACCATCAACAAGGGATACGACCAATGGTCGCATAGCATACCAATTGCCGACGATCGTTCCCAGCAGTGCGATGAGTCCGATTCCGGCTCCGGTATAGAGTCCTTCCTTCCAGCCACGAATCCTCATACGCGTAAGGATGAGCGTGAGGATCACAGCGCTCACGGCCGCAACAGCCATACTTAGGATGTATCCCGGCGTTGCATTCCCCGTTGCTTGTATCTTTTCCATTGTGAGAAGATTGGCGTCCATCCATGGCTGTGAGAATGCTCCATACCAGGCCATTCCCAGCACCATGTTGATGACGACGCAGGCGATGATCACGAGTGCAGATTTCTTCATGCGCTGTTCCCCTAATTGTTTCGAACAAATCTAACGCCGCCCCCTTACTCCTTCACAAACCGTACTGAGCGTGCTTCGCCCTCTATCTGCAGAGTGAGGGATATACGCGCCCGGCGGCAGGGGGCTGATGCTGATACTTCCAGTTGTGGCAATGGTTGCGACGTTTTTAACACGATGCTTCAGAGTCTAAACGCCTGACGCATCAGATTGATCTCCTGTCGCGAGATACCGATCCTCTTTGCCTCGTCAGCCCACGTGGACACGATCAACTTCATCTGCGCGATCAGGTCCTTTGCACGGAGCGCGGATACGCGAAAGGACGGCGCTATTTCTTCGACGAGTTCGACATCAAGGAGGTTATCTGTCTCGGTGATATTCAAACGCAGACCCGTTCCGAAGGGCACCGGATTGATGTCATATGCCGGTGCAAGCAGCCACGTCCTGTCGCGTCCGAGCAGGAAGCTGTGATTTCGAAGATGATCATCCGTGTTCGAAATCAGCACATGAAAAAGAATGCGCTTCCATAGTTCTTCAAGCTGCTGTGGTACGTTCGAACAATGACGGATGATGAAGTCAGCAAGGTCAAGGTAGCTCACCCCCGTCGTGTGATCATCACCATCCTGACGTCGCAGAAGAGTCATCGCGGAAGCTGCATGAATTCGTCCGCCATTACCCACGCGATCAAAGCGCTTACTCAATAGTGTGCTGTGTCCCGTTCCAAAGCGTTCGAGCCGCACAACAGGCGTCGTGATTCCGCACTTCCTCGCCAATGTCGTTGCCAGGAACTCCCACGCCGCCACATTCCACGAATCTGATCGACTCGGAAACTTCGCAATCCATAGATCACCCTCCGGATCAACGACACTCGCCTTGGGTCGAGCGCCTCCTAGAGAGGATCCGGGCGCAAGAAGCTGTAGCAGTCGAGCCAATTCATGTTCGTTCACATCATCGCGCTCATACGAGAGGCTCACCTCCTGGAGTTTCTTTAGAGATGTCAGCGGAGGCGCAGCAAACGCATCGTTGTCATCGAGGAACGGTCCGTCTGGACTGAGTCGAAATCGAAGCCCACCAAAGCGTCCGGCATCATGGACACCAAGAAGAAAATCACTGTCGAGCATTCTTCCTGGTTCTACTCCCTGCTGCCTAGCCAGATAGGAAGCACGCTGTTGCATGATGGTCCTTCCCCAGCGATCGGGCGCTGAGTCCATGAACGCACCGAACATCGTTCTGCCAGTCGACGCGTATTGTGGACCTGAGAAAAGCTGAAGCTCAGGATCGATCACGACGGCAGATTTGCTGCCCAGCCACGACGCGTCATACGCAAAGGCAAATGTCTCCTTACCCCGCGCTGCGTGAACATTCATTTCGCCTACGCGAAGGGGCCCACCGAGTCCGACCCAGTCTGCATAGACATGTATCGTCCGAGACACGCTCATGATGATCAAGCGCCTCTTCGCGTCGACACTCGCTTGCGCGCTGCAAGCCCGAGGTCCTGAAGTTTTCGACCAAGCTCATCGTTACTGGCAGCCGCTCCGAGTCCGGCTTCAAGCCCGAGAATCACCAGGACCTGGAGGTAAGCCCCAATGGAAACCGATGGCGTACCCGCCTCGATACGCATCAGCGTCAGCCGGCTGATTCCTGCGCGTTCAGCAACCTGCTCAGCAGTAAGCGAGCGACGAAGTCGCGCAAGGCGGATGTCCGCGCCAAGCCCCTCGAGGAGGCGTCGATGCTTCGGTAGGATGATATCCTCGGTGTTCATTATGCTCTTTATATCTCACGTTGTAGCGATTTATGTTCAATATACGATACATTATGGATTCCGCCGCATCCCCTCATTCGTATCTCCTAGCCAATGCGGCGACATCACCTTCAACGCAGCATCCGCACATCCCCTACTCCTTCACGAACCGTACAGAGCGTGCTTCGCCCCCTTGCATGAGGGTAAGAACGTAGCTACCACGCGCTAGCGATGTGATATCGATATTGCCTGATGTAGTTCCAGCTAGCAGGGGGCGAGCAAGGACGTCGGTGACAGTGAACGATGCCGTACCGGAGAGTCCTGAGATGGTCAGAACAGATTCAGCGGGGTTGGGATAGACCACGAGTGAGTTACTTGTTTCTTCATCGGAAACCGATGTCACGCCGCAGCCAAGGGTGTACTTGCGCAGAAAGTCCCACAGGAGGTCGGTGGCATTGATCTGTGCCGACGGAGGGCTGACGTTGTTCGGCGCGCCCCCTGGCCAGCTGTGGCCGCCGTCGGCGGTTGCGTAGTGGTGAATCTCGACGTCGCAGCTGCACTGACTGAGTCGGATGAAACTGGTGCCGGTGGTTCCCCCGTCGACAACAACCTCGCGCTTTGCGCATGCATTGCGCTGCGCCCAGACAGTCAGGTTGCTGTCCTGACTCGGAAAGAACACGTCCTTGAGGAACGGCACATCCTGCGGACCGTTCCCGCCATTGTATCGAACAACCGGATCGACCCTTGAGTGAAAACTGATGATCGGTACTCTGTTGACCGGGTTGCATGGCTGGATCATGTGCGAGCATGCGTTGGGAGCAATTGCCGCAATGCGGTGACTGAGCTCGCAGGCAAGGCGGTAGCACAGCATTCCGCCATTCGATGTACCGGTCGCATACACGCGAGTCGTGTCGATCCTGTAATCACGAAAGAGCTCATCCAGCATCACGTCGACGAATGCAACATCATCCACATCTTTACTGGCTGACGGAGGACAGCATGCTCCGGCATTCCACGAGCGGCCGGTGGTAAACTCCTGACCCTCCGGATAGACAACGATGAAGCCTTCTTTGTCGGCCTTTTCCGACAGACGTCCCTGCAGTGCCAGCGCCTGCCATCCGATCTCAGTCCGCCCCGCCTGCTGTCCCCCATGAAACGCCAGCAACACCGCATACCGCTTTCCCGGGTCGTACCCCGTTGGCAGATGCGTCATGTACGTTCGCTGCGTTGTACCCACCAGAACACTGTCGTAGATGTTCTGGGCGTGAGATGCAGCAAATGCGAATAACAACCCGAGTTGAAGTGATGCGATGAATCTCATGACAGGACCTGAATCATTAATCGGCTTAGTTCACGATCACACTGCGACGCAGCGTGTTACGGCCGCGTTCGATGACAACGATGTACGTGCCTGGCGCAAGCCCGGTAACGTCGATCTCATTCACATTGCGAGCACACAGGTACGTACGTCCGAATACATCGATCAGCGATACATTGAAATCCTCGTCAGCAGCAACGTCGATGGTGAGCTTGCCACCGGACACAGGGTTCGGATACACACGGACTTCGTCAGCCTTATGCTCGTCGGATCTTACCGACACCGTGCCGCACTTCGTTTGCTGACGCAGGAAACTCCAGAACATCTCCGTAGCCGGTGCGTGCCATTGATGACTGTTGCCCAGCACGGTGTAGAAGCGGAAATCTTCATCGCAACCAACAAAGTGCTCCCGCACCACGAGCTCTCCAGCCACGCGTACCGTGTCGATGACAGAGTTACCACAGCTAAGGTTGTTCGACCAGTAGAATCGGTTCAGTGAATCAATGGTACCGCGGCAGGTCGGAAGATTATCGCCCTCTAGGCTACCCTTCATAAAGATCATCGGAATCGGCTTCTTCGGACGGCAGTTGACGTATGCCATTCTCCAGGAACAGCCGGGAGCAACGTCGCCATTGCAGTTTCCATCACCACAGGATCCATCAGACCCGTAGCCCCAGCCCCCTGAGAGCGGTGCCATGGCAGCAAACCGATTCGTAAGATCACATGCCATTCGATAGGTCATCATTGCCCCATTGGAGAAACCCGACATGTACACGCGACATGTGTCCACACTATAGTTACTGATCAGTCTATCAAGCAGAACATTGAGAAATCCTACGTCGTCGTATTCCCTCACCGTTGATGGCTGATCGTAGGCATTCCATAACCTGCTGTTCGCGTTTGAAGCCGACGGCATACCGTTGGGATACACCGTGATAAATCCGGCCGTATCGCCAAGGACATGCCACCGTGCCGACTCTGCATGTTGCGCAGCATTGCTGAGTCCGGGATGGCATGCAACGATCAGCGGGTATCTCTTTGACCTGTCATATCCATTGGGCAGGTGCAACTGGTAGGACCGGGATATCCCCTGCCATACGAGCGAATCAATGGCCTGTCCAAACACAGGTAGCGACGCAGCCGCAAGCATTACGGCACAGAGTAGCTTCAAAGCATGACTCTTGTTCATGGGGCGCACAGACGTGCAATCATCCTGCGGGGTTTAACCCAGCTGGAGAAGAGCCCGCGGGTTTTGTGTCGGTTCAGATGCATGGCTGTCTTGCACTACTGCTTCACGAATGTCACAGTAACACCATCCATTGACGGGAACCTCAAGGCGTAGAGGCCATTGGGGAGTTCAGTAACCGAGATCATCATGCTTTCAGAAACAACCTTGCCATGGAGCGCTACTCTTCCGGTCACATCCGTGATAATGTATTCCTGGCCAATCATCCGTGCTTCCACACTGAGGTGCACCGACTCGTTAGCTGGATTTGGTGCAAGCTGAGGTCCGGCTGCCTTCTCTTCATTCACCGATGTGGTGCTCGCGTCCTTGACACAGCGAATGCAGGCACCGTACTGTGCCCAGTATGCATTTCTGACGGCGTAATCCTGAGGATAGGCAAGCTCCAGAAAAAAGCCCATACGGGGTCCTACCAGTGTTGTTGACCAATAGGCAGCGGCGGCGTTTGTAGAGTTTGAGAAGACACCCGAGTTGTTGCGACCTCCGCTGGGGATGGCCGAGAAGCCGGATAGATTGGTCGCGTTCGTATTGGGCGATCGCCAGATGCTCGTCCCCACGCTTTTCAGGAAGCCCCCTGCCGAGTTGGGCAGGCTAATTCCGCCATTTGCATTGGCATCGTAGAAGTTAATCAGCTTGGCAAAATCTGCCATTGATGGCACTCTCCACCCTACAGGACAGGGGTTACGCTCATCGGTGGCCACAAAGTGGTTATACAGCTTGCCATAAGGGCAGTCATAGGTCGGATCGTTCTGATACGAACACATGCCGGCACTCTTCAGTGCCGTCCATTCGGCGGCATCACTGACGTTGGGAATGGAATCGCCGCTTTGAAATCGGGTAACCTTGAGGTTCTCGGCAAACCAGACCAGGCTATCGATGACAACTGTCTTGTACACGTTGCCATCGATGTCAGTCACCTGACCATACGTCACGTCCGGATTGTGAACGCTAGGCGTTCCACACGTGTGGTCGGTCACCTGACCATGAGCTATGAAGCAATAGGACATCTGAAGTATTGAAAGCGCGACAGCCGTGATGAATTGCCGAATAATCGAGTATCGCATGGGGCTTAACTGTTTCTGTAAGGAATGAGACATTCACCGTTGTGCATAAGATTCCACCACCAAGGAAATGGTTACTGACGCACCACGGGCGAGACTGCGTCTCGCCCCTACACGTTATCCGCAACCGACGCACGACACGTTACCCGTAACCGACGCACGACACGTTACCCGTAACCGACGCGCCACTCCTCATGCGGTCCTCGTCAATTGCCATTGCACACTTACCGTTAATGCATTTATTTCGTCACATGATCGGTAGCTTTGGATCGCAATCCACGGAGGACGTCTATCATGGAATGTCGACGAAGCAAGCCCGATTGATCCTACGAAGGATATCACTCGATCCGCATCAACGACCAGTATCGGATCGTGTTCCGATGGGTCGATGGTCACGCGCACGGTGTTACGATCACCGACTACCATTGATACGACTGCACGAAGAACACCTCAATGACACCGAAGAACAGACGCCCTATCCATCCCGGCGAGATCCTTCTCACCGAGATCCTCGAGCCGATGAACATGACGCAGGTTGAACTAGCAGAGCGGCTCGCCATTCCTATTCAGCGAATCAATACGATCATTCGAGGCAAGCGCGGCATCAGCGCAGAAACGGCGATACTTCTTTCACAGGAACTGGGCACCACACCCGAGTTCTGGATGAACCTGCAAGTTGCCTGGGATCTCTATGAGGCTCGTCAGCGTCTGCAAAAGGCAGCGTGAGTGATTCGCACTGGTTTGAGGTTTGAGGTGTGAGGTTTGAGGTGGGAGGTCATTCGTCACCCAGCATCTTCAGCATCAGACGAAACGACGTATCAGGATAGGCAAGCTGGTTAACTGTTCCGGTGATGAATGTGCCTTTTGATGGGGCGTAGAAAGCGAACGCGCCTGACAAGCCTGAGTGGCCTATGAGTTCGGGCTGGGCTTTGAAGGGCGAGAAGATCCGCGGAAGCCGGAAGCGCATGATGCCTGTTGCATAGGCAAATGGGAACCAGATGCTGTTCCATGTGCGCGTAAGCTCGTCAAGATCTGTCGAAGGGGCGATTGTGTCGCCGAAGAATGCACGTAGAAAGATCGTCATGTCGGAGGACGTCGACACGACGCCGCCATCGGGACCAAATGACGTCATGGCCTTGGGGATGGGCAGCGGCTTCTGCTTATAGTACAGCGCCATGGGCCGTGTATCTGAAGGGTCGGTGTACATATACGTCGACGTCATACCGAGTGGCACGAACAATCGCTGCTGCAGAACCTCGGCAATGGGAGCCCCCTCCAATACCTCGATGATGCGTCCCAACAGCTGGTAGTTGGTGTCGGAGTATTCGGCCCGACCCGCCTGCCCGGGCCGGAATGCCGGACGCATTCCTCGCGAGCGCTCTAGAACATCCTCTAGCGTCCACGATCTGTCGCCGCCGGCAAACAGCTCATCCTGCAGGCTGCTACCATGTACCTTTCGTTGGAAGTAATCCGGAAGTCCGCTCGTGTGCGACATCAGCTGCCTGATCGTCAGCGAAGGGGCTTTTTGCACCCCGTCAATGATCAACAGATCTCGTAACAGTTCAGCGCCAAGATACTTACCGATCGGATCGTCGAATCCGAGGCGTCCCTCGTGTCGGAGCTGACGCAACAGGGCCGTGATCATGAGCTTCGTCGTGCTGGCAATGAAGAACTGAGACCCTGGCTCGAGATTACCCGACGCGCCGATCCATTCATCCTGCACCGTACGTGCAGAAGACGTCAGCCGGCAGACAGACACCGCTGCTCCGTGCACCTTGCGGTTGTCGATAAGTTTATCAAGTGCGAGTTGATACATGGCTCTAGATCCAGAACATGACGTGAACAAACTGCCCGCTTTCAAGACCTTGCTGTTTTCGTACGTGGGCCTTTATAGGCAGCAGATACGTCCCACGTTTCGTATCGTACCAGATGGCCGTACGCCACGTAGTATCGCCCACTTGCGCAGAGACATGAAGTCTTCCCCAGCCCCCTTCGAGGTGCTGCATCGCTGAGCGTATCTCTTCGGACATCTCTGCCGGCAGTGAAACAAACCACCAGCCACCTTTACCAGGCGACAGCCAGAGCTCAGCAGTGAAGTTGTAAGCGATAGGACTGGTCATGGAAGGGGCAAATTAGCTTGCCACGGGGCCATTTACTTCGCGCATGTGTGACGTATGAGGATGTCATCCCCCCAAGAACGCGGGAATATCTGCGTTCAGACGATTGCGTAAAAGCACACGGCTTCAGCCGAGGGGAAACGTGTGCATCACCTTGAATTCGCGGAATATATTCCGTATTTTCAAGGCGATGATTGATCGTCTAATCCATTCAGCGCTCTCGTCTCGCCTTGCTGATTACCCTGTTGTGGCTGTATTGGGGGCTCGGCAGGTTGGAAAGACAATGCTGGCCCGGTCACTGAAAATCGAGAAACCGTCGATTTACCTTGACCTAGAGCGACCATCCGATCTAACTCGGCTGTCCGATCCAGAACTGTATCTGGGCGGGCTGCAAGGGACGTTGGTCATCCTAGATGAGATCCAGCGGCTACCGGAGCTGTTTCCGTTACTCCGCTCACTGGTGGATGAACGTAGACAGGCTGGTGAGAATGCAGGACACTTCCTCCTATTGGGGTCGGCCTCGCCGCAGTTACTCAGGCAAGGGTCGGAAACGTTGGCTGGACGCATCAGCTACATCGAGCTGGATCCTTTTGTTCTGCCTGAGATTGGATACGATGCCGACACGATCAGCAAGCGCTGGATGCGCGGTGGCTTTCCATTGAGTTTTCTGGCGAGAAGCGATTCAGCAGCGATGAAGTGGTGTAGTGACTTCCTAACGTCATACGCAGAGCGGTATCTACCCGAGTATGCTCTGCGGACAACACCTGTTCAGCTTCGACGGTTGTGCACCATGCTTGCCCATCAGCAGGCCTGTTCGATCAACCTTGCAAGCATCGGCAATTCACTTGGTATCGATGGGAAGACCGTTCGATCATACATCGACCTGCTGGAGGGACTTTATCTCCTTAGGCGAATTCCGTCATGGAATCGCAACGCTGGCAAGCGCCTCGTCAAAGCCCCTAAGTTACAGTGGCGTGATAGTGGCCTTGTGCATAGTCTGCTCGGCCTGCATAATCTTGATCAGGTTCTCGGACATCCCATCTGCGGTCACTCGTGGGAGGCATTCTGCAGCGAACAGATCATTTCGATGCTGCCAGAAGGAGCATCATACAGCTACTATCGCACACATGCTGGTGCAGAGGTCGACCTCGTGATCGAGTTCACCGACGGGCGCATTCATGCAATTGAGATCAAGCGCACCATCAGCCCGAAACTTCGCCAACCCTTCATCGAAAGCATGACGACGATCGGCGCAACCCAAGGGTACTTCATTACGCCGAGTGGGACATCCTTCCCTCTCGCAGAAAATGTGCAAGCCTTGTCACTTGCGGAGTACATAACAAAAGAGCTTCCCGGACCTTATTGACACTCTCAAGCAGAGTTGTGGCGTCATCCCAAAGAGCGCAGCGACGAGGGACCGTACGTGCTGCGCACAGTTACCGAACTACGCCGTTATAGGATGATTTTGGTCACTGGTCACTGGTCACTGGTCACTGGTCACTGGTCACTCGTCACTCGTCACTTGTCACTCGTCACTCGTCCGTAACTTCTTCCTCATGCTTCGCTCTCTTTACGTTGATCTGAACTCATACTTCGCTTCTGTTGAGCAGCAGGAGCAGCCGGAGCTGCGTGGACGTCCGGTGGCGGTAGTGCCGGTGATGGCAGATTCAACGTGTGCGATTGCGGCGTCGTACGAGGCGAAGAAATTCGGCGTCAAGACGGGCACGATCATCGCCGAGGCCAAGCAGAAGTGTCCGGAGCTGGTGCTGGTGCAGGCCCGACATTCCCTGTACGTAGAGTACCATCACCGCATTGTGGAAGCTGTTGAACAGACGATCCACGTCAAGAGTGTGAACTCTATCGACGAGATGGTATGCGAGCTTACGGGCTCTGACCGGCAGCGCGAAAAAGCCATCGAGATCGCTCATGCAGTGAAGGCTTCGATCAGGGCCAACGTGGGTGACACAATGACCTGCAGCGTGGGCATCGGCCCGAACGACTACCTGGCCAAGACAGCATCGGATATGCAGAAGCCCGATGGGCTGGTGATCATTGAAGAAGAAGAACTTCCCGATGTGCTTTATGCGCTGGAGCTGCGCGACCTCTGCGGCATCGGCAAGCAGATGCACGCGCGGCTTCGCAAGCATGGCATCTTCACCGTGGAGACGCTCTGCACGGCACCGAAGCACCAGCTGCGCGAGGTATGGGGCGGCATCGAGGGCGAACGCATGTGGGCCCGCCTGCGAGGTCAGGATGTACCAATGGCCGAAACTCAGAAGTCCACGGTCGGACACTCCCACGTTCTCGAGCCCGAACACCGCTCTGTTCAGGGGGCGAAGGCCGTCGTGCACCGTCTTCTGCAAAAGGCCGCCATGCGCCTGCGTCAGTACGAACTCCACACGGCCGAGATCACCGTCAGCGTACGCTACGTCGATGGCACCAAGTGGAAGCAGGCACGCGACATCACACCGACGCAGGATGTGCTGCAACTCACAACGATCATGAGCAGCATGCTCGATGCGATGCCTGAGATTGGAACACCATTCAAGGTCACGATCGCCCTCAACAAGGTGAGCCCCCTTGAATCAACTCCCCTGCCGATGTTCGAAAACGTTGGCCCGGCTCGCTCGGCACTGAACAACTCGATCGATGCCATCAACAAGAAGTATGGCAAGAACACGCTCTACGTTGGTACCGCCTGGAACGCCCTCTCGAGCGCACCGATGCGCATAGCTTTCAACCACATCCCGGATGCGGAGGTGGATGATGATGAGTAACCCCTACCTCTTCTCCGCGATCATGCGTCCAATGCGGACGATAATGCTACGCGGGGTAAAGCGCACGAGAAATGCCGTCAGCCGGTTCAGAAGTCCATGTACAGCAACTGGTTTGCCGCGCATCATGGCGTCATAACCAAAGCGTGCCACATCGTCCGAGGTGGCCATGAGACGACGATCAACCATGCGGGCCTCGTGCATGGCGGCAACATCCTGGAAGCCAGACGTTGTCGGCCCAGGACACAGCGCTGTGACGGTGACGCCCCTGTCGGACACTTCGTTGTTGAGCGCTTCGGAAAAGCTGAGCACAAAGGCCTTGGTGGCAGCGTATAGTGTCATGAGCGGTACGGGCTGAAACGAAGCCGTTGAGGCAACGTTCATAATGCGTCCGGACCGACGACGCACCATGTCGACGACGAATAATCTTGTAAGCGCCGTGAGCGTTACGATGTTTAGTTCAAGCATCTGCATGGCACGGTCAAGATCGCTCTCTTCAAACAGACCGTACTGACCGAACCCGGCATTGTTAATGAGAATGTCCACCGTCAGCCCCCTGGTAGAGACTGCATCGTAGAGCTCGTGGGCGCTTCCGCGCTGCGCCAGGTCCATACCAATGACATGGACATTTACTCCGTAAGTCGACTCCCACTTCGCCTTATACTCTCGAAGTTTAGCTTCACTGCGCGCCACAAGGATCACATGGCCACCACGGCGCACATGCTCAAGTGCAAGCTCGTATCCGATTCCTCCGGATGCTCCGGTGATGAGGGCTGTAGACATTGTTTCTCTCGGCTATCGTGAACGTGTCAGGGGGCTTAACGGACGGGTACCATCGACGTGCGGTGGTGATTGGTACGGTCCATGGAATTGTGCGGATGGTTCCTCACATACGGCTGCACAAACCGGTAGTCTTCGTCGTTCAGGATCAGCAGCATCGGCGCATTGTCGATGGCGATCTGCTCGGCCATGCGATACAGGCGCATGCGCTCGGCGCGGTTGGTTGTCGAGAGGGCCTGTTCAAAGAGCCGATCATACTCGACACTGCGGAAACGCGTAGAGTTGATCGGCGAGTCTTCATCATCTGACGGGACAAGCTTTCCGTAGTAGAGATTGAGAAACGACTCCGGATCGGGATAATCTGCCACCCAGCCGAGACGGAAGAACGGCGCTTTGCCCTTGTCGATATCCGTGAGATGCTGGGCAAACTCCACCTGCTGCAACCTGATGCTGATGTTGAGATGCTCCTTGAGCATGCCCTGAATGGCCTCGGCGATAGAGACGTTACGTCCGCCCCCTGCATTGAGCTGAAGCGTGACCTCCGGGAACCCCTTTCCGTTGGGGTAGCCAGCCTGGGCCAGAAGCTCACGGGCACGTGCAGGGTTGAAGGTGTAACCGCGGATGCTGTCAGATCGGTAGTCTGGCATGGAAGGTGGCACAAGGCCGTTATGAGCCGGACCTGCGGCCTGACCCTTGAGAACGTACCGAATGATACGATTTCGATCGACGGCATAGTTGATCGCCCGACGCACACGCACATCACGGAAGACGTCCTTGCTGGTGACCATGCCATAGAACTGTGTTGCAAGCGCAGTCTTGTGCAGAAGCTGAAAGCGCGACCACTTACCCTTGGGATTCTTGTGCTCATCAACGATGTCGGCAAAGAACTCATTCGGAATGCGATAGCTCTCTTCAAGATTGCCGGCCGCAAACTCCAGGAGCTGCAGCTTGTCGTCCTTGATGAAGGAAAACCTGATGCCATCGAGGTACGGCAGACGGTTGCCGTGCTCATCGGTATCCCAGTAGCTGGGACTGCGTTGAAGAATCAGCTCGCGATCAGGCGTCCACGACACAAACCGAAACGGCCCCGACCCCACGGGATGCTGGAAGAAGTCCCTGCCGTAATGCTCTACCGCTTCGCGCGGGACGATGCCCATGGACGTCTGCGTAACGGTATACTCGAAAGGGGCGAAGGGCTTCTCGAGACGAATGATGAATGTTGTGTCGTCAGGGGCTTCAAAGCCCCGCACGCCCCGCACACGCGGCGCCGTTGCGCTGCGCGACGCTTCCTGTGTGGCGCGGTAGTACTCGCTGGCTCCTACCACCTTGTCACGGAAGTACGCGTCGCTGCGCGTGCCGGCGCGCACGTCGCAGATGCGCGTGAAGCTGTACAGCACGTCTCGTGCGGTGACTGCTCGCCCCTTGCCACCGGGAAAACACGGGGCATCGTGAAACACGGCGTTCGAGCGCAAAATGTAGGTGTACATCAGACCATCGTCGGAGACAGACCAGCGCGTGGCCAAGCCCGGCACCATGTTGAGGTCTGCATCAAAGTGCACGAGCTGATCGTAGACGTTGATCGACACGTGAGAAGAAGTGATGTCGTTGATCTGCGCCGGATCCAGCGTGCGGATCTCACCTGTCTCGTTCTGACGGTAGATACCGCCATAGAAGAGTCCGCCCCGTGCAGCACGCAGCGTCCCTTCGGGCTCACCGGGTTTGGTGCAGCCAATGACTCCGAGAAGGAGCACCGCGACGAGCAGTGGCAAGGGGCGCGCAGAACCCTGCAGCATAAACAACTCAGCGGATCGGTGTGACGAGTTCGATCTGAACCGTACGCGAATACGAACGCCCCTCGGGAGTTTCGTTCTCGTAGATCAGCCGGTCTGAACCGACCGGCTCGAGCGTCACACGATCGTCCGACAGCCCAAGAACCTTCTGCACCTCGAGGCAGCGCTTGCGCGCAAGGTTGCGGTTGTACTCCGGGTTGCCCGACTTATCGGCATAACCCACGATGCGCACACGCGACTCGGGCTGAATGCGCGCCTTGACGCGATCCATCGTCCGCTGATTGGCCGGATTGAGCTGTGCACTGTTGAAGTCGAACACGATCAGCGAGTACCGCTCAACAAGTTTGCCCTCTTCTTGGCGGGCGCGCATGGTCTGCAGGGTAATGTAGTCGACGGCCACGGTGTCTGACGCTTCCACATTTTCGCCTCGGTCATTGCGCACACGGATGCGTGCAATGATCGGATCGCTCTTCCGGGGCTTGTTTGCCGCCTTCGATGCATCCCATGACACGTTCTCCGGTGGCCCATCACCTTTGGCAGAGTAGAGCAGACGTCCGGCCTGCTCAAGCACCAGATTCCAGCTCGTGACATCGTCCCCCTGACGAAGGGCAGCCCCGACGGCAATGACCGGTGGTGAGACGATTAGGTCCTTATCGCGGAACTCCACCGGCTCGAGGACCGACGGCGATGACGTAGCGATCTCAATTCGCTGGTTCTCGGCGCGACCTTCAGGGGTGGAGCTGTTGGCCGGCTGATCCGGCAGCAGACCTCCCCGCGTCTTGATTCTTGCAGGGTCGACGTTCCAGGTCGATGTCAGATAGGTTTTGACCGCTTCGGCACGGGCACGCGAGAGCTCACGATTACCCTGCTCCGGTCCGGCATTGCTGCCATAACCCGTCACGGAGATCGACGCCGTCGGATCCTGCGCAAGACGCTGACCGATGATATTCAGCAGATGGGAGTACACCCCGATCTGGTCGCGCGTGAGCGACGCCGACGTAAAGCCCGACGTCTCTGCCGGCGTCAGCAGCCGCTGTTTGGTCTTGGTCAGATCGGCGCTTCCCTCGGCAAAGAACAGCTGCGGAAGCATCGGATAGTTTTCGATCACGTCAAGTTCTTCGATGCGCATCCGCGTCAGGTCGGATGTTTCCGATGTGCCCCCTGCCGTCAGACGCACGCTCAGACCCGGATCGAACGGAGCCGGCAGCTCCTTGGTATACTTTTCGGTGATCAGCGTTGTCTGGTAGAGCGTGTCTCCTGCTCGACGGGAATCTTCACGCGAGTCATCGTCCGACAGGATGATCCGCGGTTCATCGATTCCACGACGTACGATCGTGGTCGTATCCCGACGGTAGATCGTATCGCGCACGATGATCGCATCGGCCGGACGGAAGATGCCGAAGCGCACGCTCACGCCGGCCATGATCTGATGTGCACTCCACGAGACGTCCGAGATGGAGGAAAGGGGCAGAGCATATCGCAGCTCGGGTGAAATGCTATAGGAACGCTTCGAAACGAGATCATATCGTATGCCCACAATCGCATGTATCTGCTGCACCGCGACCAGAGGGATCTGATCACTTACCTCGTTGCGGATCGCCGAACCGTTGAGAAAGATATATCCCTCGGGCGAGACGAGCGTCTCACGCTGCGTGAAGTTCGTGCCTCCCATGATGCCCAGTCGAACACCGCCCTGAACGTACGTGCGCTCGGCAACCGGAAACAGCAGCGTCGGCTCGATCGTAAAGAGCGGTATGGTAGCCGTGAAATCGTGTCGGACCATAACGTCACGTCGTGCCGGCCGCGGAAGTGGACCGTCATCAAGCACTGGCTCGTTGCCGATCTTTTCATCACGACCAAACGCGGCTGAAAGCGAGGTATAGCCTACCCGTCCTTCAATGCGGAGTCCGCTGCGTAGAGTGAATTCTCCCAGAACGCCAAATGCCGCACCCAGCGAGGAACCGCCGGTAAACGACTGACAGCATGAGACGAGTCCAGGCAGGGCACCGAAGTCCGCCACGTGAACTGTCTGTGCTGCACTGGCAAAGCCACCGAGACGGTACTTAAGGATCATCGTCTGCCGCGTCGAATCGTTGACGTACGTCTGCTGTGCATGCGCCAGAACTGAGGCACACGCAAGAAGAACGATGGCGAGCTTCATCGGTGAGGTCATGGTACTAGCGGATCAGCGACAGTGGGACAATCCGCCGACGTGACGGGGTTTCGAGTACGACCTGATAGAGGCCGGAAGTGAGAAGCTCGACCGGGATGCGATGGTGCACCACGGGAGACGAAGCATCATGCGGCCATGAGATCTGATGAACGACTTCGCCTCCGGTGCTTATCAGCATCAGCGAATGCATGCCGCGCTCGTAGGTCTCGGTTACGATCTCTCCCTGCTCGGCAATAGGATTCGGAAGCACTTCAACGCGCAGTCGTCCAGAGCGCCGAACGAGTCGTGGTCCGCCAGCCTCACAGATCGTGATGGCGATCGAACCATTCTCCGTGCGTAGCCTCGAAGTAACATTCGGTGCCGCCATAGCAGCTCTGTCAAAGATGATATCGGTCGAATCGATCGGTCCGATCGTCATATCACCGAGCAGTTCGGCGATCACCGTACCGGAGGAATCGATCGTCTTCGGCGGAATCTCAAGGTCAATCACGGTAAAGCCCCCTGTGACCTCGTTGCGAATGATCTTTGCGCCGATCACATCACGCACGGCAAAGAGCGCGGCGATATACCGGATGCGCATGGTGAAGGACGCACTGTCGATGCGGGTTGCCTCGCCCGAAACGCGGGCAATGATCGGCAGGCGCTTGTCACGGCTCGTGGGTGATTCAAGGACATTCGGCAGCGATGCAACAACATCCACCACAACCACTCCTGCGCCTGTGAGCGTCAGTACGCGCGTATCCGAGCACGGCGCGTCGAGTTTCATAACCACACCATCGATATAGGTTTGCTGCTGCTTAGGTGCGAAGTCGACTATTATCTCGAAAACGCCTCCGGGCTGAATCGTCATCGGCACGCCAGGATTCGATCGCACGCGGAAGGCACTCGTCGCCCCGCTTTGCGGCGCAATGGAGGAGATGACAAGGGGCTCACTACCCGAGTTGGTAAAGATGAGACTCTGCGTGCTCGTAGCCGTGACGCTTACCTGACCAAAGGTCATGCTCGTCGGCGTGATGAACAATGATGTGCGCCGCTCGCCCTTCAGTTCGCTGATAACCGGCACGATCGTGTCGCTGATCTTCGCTTGAATCGTCAGATACGCAACCTTGATGCCGTCGGTAGCGGCACTCGGATCAAACTCCACACGCAGCACGCGCTTCTCACCCGGTTGCAGACGCTGTCCGGTGGCCGCGGCAGGATTCACGACACGGAATGCGGCTGCGTCCGGCCCGGTTACTCCGACCACACCGACGAGCTCGATGGGCAATGTGCCGCTGTTGACGTACACCACGCTGTCGAGCCCCTTGACGCATTCGCTTTTCACACCGAAGTTTATCTTCTGTGACGAGCTCAACTGCTCCGTGCCGCCCCGTGCGCGCACAATAATGGCGATAGTATCAACGCAGGGCTGATCGAGCGCCAGCAATACGGTATCCTCGACATTTTCCTCTGCCTTGCAGAGGTAGGTAAAGGTCAGCCCCCTGACCTGTCCGGGATCAAGTGAGAACTGCGTCGGGTTCACGCCGATGCGATTCGGTCCCGTCACACGCACACCGACAATGCTCAACCGGAATGTTGACGTGTTGGTGTAGTTAACCGTTGAGTTCACGGATGAACCGATACGTACCGATCCTAGGTCGACGATCCGTGGCCCGGCAAGTGCTACCGACGAACGCTGTCCGTTGAGTCCAACGTTGATGATGCCGATCGTCTGATCATCCGTGCGAATTGACATCACGGCGGTCTTGACGCCGTCGGGACCCTGACTTCCCAGGAACGTCACACCGTAGCTGACTGATTCCTGTGCACGCAGCGTTGTATCTCTGAGGGGGCCGGCAGACCAACGGAAAGAGGTTGGGTTGACGCCATTGATAACGGGCGGACTTAGCAGCGTGAACGGCGTCGAGCCGTTGTTGGTGATCGTTACCTGCTGCCGCAGACTATCACACGGAGCCGTAGCAGGATAGGTCAGCGAGGTTGCCGAAAGCGTCACCGTAGAGAGCACGCCCGTACCTGCAAGCTGCACATCGGCCGTATCCGCGCAGCTTAGCTGCGACGAGTCGGCCACCACCCGCAGACGCGCGGTCGACCGTACGACGGCGGTTGGTGCAAATGCCACGACAAGGATCAGCGACTCTCCCGGCATGATCTTCGTCGGAAGCGTCGGCGTAACGGAAACGATCGTGAAGGGGGCGGGCAGCGCCGGAATACCCTTCACATCCATCTCGCTCGAACCCGTGTTGCGGAACTCGAAGATCGCCTCACGCCGGTCTCCGACGCGAACGTCGCCGAACTGACCGTTGCCGGTGACCGTGACCTGGGATTCGACGCCAATGTGGCGGATGAAGATGGTGTCGGGTGTGGGGCACTCGCGGAACTGAACAAGGATCGGCACAACCTGCGCTCCGGCGCGCTTGGCCGAGAACGTCAGCGTGATCTGCGAAAAGGCAACGCTGTCTCGAAGCGGTATCGGAACCGCGCCGGAGACGCTCATCACGGCAGGGCTTGCCGAGGCGAACGAGGAGATCGTCAAGAGGGCACGGCCGACCTTGCGGATCGTGATCGGTTCAACGATGGGACGCCCGATGCAAACGCGTCCGATGTCCAGCGTATCGCGCCGCAGCCCCCTCCAGACGTAATCAACGGCGATGGGGGTTGGATCAGCACTGATGCTTACCACGTGCGTAAGAGTGCCGTTGTAGGTGATACGCAGATCGGTTCTCTGCATTCCTGACTGACCCGTCTGTGGCGTGAATCGGATGATGTACCCGAAGCTTGCACCGGCCGGAAGGTCTGTCGGAATGGACGCCTGGTTGACGATCACAAAGCCCGGTGTCGCCCCCAGAACAGAGCTCTCGATGCGCACGGCATCGGGTCCGGGATTGCTAACAAAGACCGTATCGATAACGGCATCTCCCGGACATTGTGACTGTCCGAGGTTCACCACCGTGTCGCCCTGCAGACGCGTTGCCGCCGCTCGGCGGACGACGTTCCACGCTGATTGTGAGAACACGACAGATGGTTGCCGCGTGAAGACCGAGGATGACGGAGAGGGTACCGATGCCGCTGCGACAGCGTACAAGACAGTGTCTGTGGGCTGCCATGCTGGCGCGGCCTGCCATCGGGTGTTAGGTATGAAGACCTGGCCCGGCGCAACGACCTGCTGCCAGACGCCAGCAATGCGAGCCCACACGAAAGCACCGTCCATGGTCTTGGTGCCACCGAGCGTCACGCTGCTACCCGTGGCACTCTGCAACGGGTCCATGGAGACACCGGTCCACGTGGCGTTGGTCCCGTTGACGGGTCCATCGACGCGAATGCGACCGGCACCGCCGGTGAGATGGCGCGTTGCAGCAGTGCCGACGGCATCGAATCCGCCATCGGCACTGACCGACACATTCTGAATGACATTCGCCACGGCGCGTCCGCCAACGATCACCGCTCCTCCGGAACCACAGCCGCCCTGTATGTCCTGCCGCGTGGGTACGCCACCGCGGGCGGTGATGCGCACGTCCAGGATGTTGCGCGCATGAATGCTGATCGCTCCACCACCGCCACCACCGGTGGCCGCGATCGGACGTGTGGCATCCGGATTGCCCCCTGCTCCGCCGTTGCCGCCGGCCAAGGGAACAATGTTGACGTTTCCTACGACTGCGCCTCCATTTGAGAAGGGGCTTTCGGTATCGCCCGGTGTGGCATAGCCGCCGGCGCCGCCACGACGTCCCTCCTGTGATCCAGAACCACCACCAAAGCCACCGACCGGTGTACAGCCGGTGCGCTCTATGCAGCCCAGACCGCTTGACCCGAAAGGATGGCCCGCGCCTCCGCCGGCATTCTCATAGGAGATCGTCGACTCTCCTCCCGCAATACCATTGAGCGATTGTGAACCTGCCGTATTGGAGGCACTCGCTGGCAGTTCGGCACCACTGCCGACGCCAGGTTTGCGCTTCGACCTCCCGAAATTCGACCCTCCCGGGCCGCCACCGGAGAATCCGTCTCCGCCGTCGGTGCCGCTCTGACCGTTGAGATTGAAGTTGACGTAGGAACCTCCACCGCCACCGCCGCCGGGTCCGCCGCGCACACCACTGGCGCTGACGGAGATCTCCGTTACAATGGTGTCTGCGACCTTCGTTCCGCGGATCGTACCAATGGAGTATAGCATAAAGGGCAGATAGCCCTGATTGCCGGGCGTGCCTGGATCAGAGTCTACAACCGATACCTGATACTGTGAGGGGGCGAGCCTCAGAGAGTCTACGATCAATGCACCGCGACGTGAGCGCATCCCCAAAGCCCCCTGACCAATGATAAACTCATTGATCTTCGAGACGTCGCCCAGTGGCCATGGTCTGACGATGTAGAACGTATCGACCGTCGAGGCGACGTTGTTGACCAGCACCTGGATCGGAATGCGAAACTCCGAACGCAGCCTTGTCCAATCATGATCGTTCGGCACAACGTCGGGGCTTACAAAGGCCACCGTCGAGACCAGCCGGCCGTTCCAGCTTACGCTGACGGGTCCGAAAATCAGCTTGGCAGCATCGGCTTGCCGCTGACACACCACACGAACCTGATCTCCGGGGTTATTGAGATAGACACCTTCTGCACCGAATGCACCGTTTGCGTCATTCGCTGCAAGAATCTCGATCGCCATGCCTGTGCCCGGCGCTCCGATATCTGGAAGGATGTAGGCGATCTTCGGCTGTGCACGTGCGGCAATCGCCGCCAGGCACAGTCCGATGGCAAGCAGCAGCAGATGGCGACGGTTCATATCGTGGCCACCACCTTGAGTTCAACGGCAATCGGCGTTGGCAGCGCACCGATCTCGATCGTGGTGCGGCATGCATCGACGCCGGCAAAGTGCTCGGCATACAGTCCGTTGAAGGTAGGAAAGTCCGCCTTCATATTCGTCAGATACACCTGCACGTCGAAGATCTTATCCCAGGCCGAGCCGGCATCCTCAAGAATGTACCGGATGTTGCGAAAGACGCTCAGGGTTTGCGCTTCGATGTCGTACTCGACGATGGAACCGTCGGAACCGAGGGTAACGCCCGGGATGACCTTAGTGCCGCGCTCGCGCGGTCCGACACCGCTGAGGTAGATGAGGTTGCCCACACGGCGTGCGTGCGGATATGCTCCGACGGGCTCCGGAGCACGCTCAGAGTTGATGACGATCTTTTCCATTCCTCTTTCTGCTGTTGTTTACGGTGCGATCTGCAGACAGATGTTTTTTTGTTCCGTGAAAAAGCGCAGCGCCTCGGTTCCCCCTTCGCGGCCCACACCACTGTGTTTCATTCCTCCGAATGGCGTCCGCAGGTCGCGCATCAGCCATGTGTTCACCCAGACGATGCCGGACTCGAGTCGATGTGCCGTCCGGTGCGCCCGGTGCACGTTCGACGTCCAGACGCTTGCAGCTAGACCGTAGTCCGTGTCATTGGCCATCGCGATCACGTCTTCCTCAGCGTCAAACGGGATGATTGTTGCCACCGGACCGAAGATCTCTTCACGATTGACGCGGCATTCCTGAGGAAGCCCGCCGATGAGCGTCGGTTCGATGAAAAACCCGTCAGCACACCTGCCCGGCAAATGTGCACGCTTGCCGCCTGCAAGAATCGTGCCCCCTTCCTGAACTGCCAGATCGATGTAACCGAGAACTTTGTCCATGTGTGCCTTGCTGACTATCGCGCCGGTTCGGGTGTCCTTCTCCAGCGGATCGCCGAGCAAAAATCGCTCGGTTTCGCTGATCAGCGCGCGCTGAAACTCCTCTAGAATTCCCCGCTGCACAAAGATCCTCGAGCCGCACAGACAGATCTCTCCCTGGTTGGTGAACGCCGCCCGGGCCACGCTTCGGGCCGTCGTGGCAACGTCAACGTCATCAAACACGATCGTTGGATTCTTGCCGCCGAGTTCGAGGGAAAGCTTCTTGAACATCGGCGCTGCGGAAGCGGCGATCTGACGTCCGGTGGACGTCCCGCCGGTAAACGAGATCGCCTTGATGGAGGGATGCTCAACAATAGCCTGACCGCACTCGTGACCATAGCCGTGCAGGATGTTGAGCACGCCTGCCGGCAGCCCCGCATCGATGCAGATCTGCGACAGCAGAAACGCCGTCATCGGCGTTAGCTCGCTGGGCTTGGCCACAACCGTGTTGCCGGCTGCCAAGGCCGGGGCGATCTTCCACGTGAACAAATACAGCGGAAGATTCCACGGAGAGATGCAGCCAACCACTCCCAGAGGACGCCGCAGGGTGTAATTGATCACGTGCTCGTCGGTCTGGTGCGCGTCCGTGTGCGTATGGAGGATCTCAGTAGCGAAGAACGCCATGTTGTCCACCGCCCGGGGAATGTCAACGCTGCGCGACAGCCAAAGGGGCTTCCCCTGATCGTTGGTCTCGGCCAGCGCCAGATCCTCCAGATGCACCTTGATGCGCCTGCTGATCTCCATCATGATCTCCGAGCGCCCCTTTGCCGGCATGGCCGACCATTCCGGAAACGCCACAGAGGCGGCATGCACCGCGTCGGCAACATCACGCGCATCGCTGCGGGCGATCACCGAGTAGACATCGCCTGTGGAAGGGTTCACGTTGTCTATCCACAGACCCGAGTGTGGATCGCGGAAGTGTCCGCCGATGTAGTTTCTGATATGCAACATGGTGTGATCCTTAGACTTACAAATATATTGTATGTTTGCGCAAATGGATTTGCAGAGCGCTATACGGTCATTCCTTTCCACACTCGATGTGGAAAAGTCCGCCAGCTCGCATACCACCCTCACCTACGAAACCGCCCTTTCGCAGTTCTGTCAGTATTTGGCGGAGTTTGCCAGTCCCCTGCCTGCGGTATCCGAGATCACCGAGGCAGACATCCGTCCGTTTCTCGGGTGGTTGCATGACAAGGGGCTGGGTAAGACCAGCATCCGTCTGAAACTGGCTGCCGTGCGGAGTTTCTTCCGATTCCTTCTGCGCAGCGGCGCGATCGATCGCAATCCGGCTGCAATGATCGCCTCGCCCAAGACCGCGCGCCCCCTACCGTCGTTCATCAACATGAATGAGGCCACGCGGCTCTGGGAGACTTTCGATCTCGAAACCGTAAAGGGGCTCCGTAACAGGGCTCTTTGCGAACTGCTGTATGGCTCGGGTCTGCGGATTCATGAAGCCCTCGGGCTCAATGTTGGCCAGATCGACGCATCAGCGCGCACCGTGCGCGTAACGGGTAAGGGGGCGAAGCAGCGCATTGTTCCGCTGACGCAGGAATCTGTCGACATGATCGAGAGGTACCTGCTGCGCCGCGCGGAGTTTGATCCGAAGGACGATGAGCGCGCGTTGTTTCTGGGCGACCGTGGTGGACGGCTGACGAGTTCATCTGCATGGCGGATTGTGCGCCGTGCTCTTGGACCGGTCACCGAGGCACGCCGAAAAAGTCCGCATGTGCTGCGACATTCGTTTGCCACTCACCTGCTCGACAACGGAGCTGACCTTTCGGCGGTAAGCGACATGCTGGGGCACTCCTCATTGTCAACAACGCAGATCTACACGCACGTCAGCGTCGAGCGCCTTAAAGACGCCTACCGACGCGCCCACCCGCGAAGCACAACGTCGTGACAACTTCTATCAGTGAGCCTATGGCCATGCGCGTCTCCGTTATCGGAACCGGACATCTAGGATCGATCCACGTCAAACTTCTCACACAGCATCAGGACGTAGCACTTGTCGGTGTTGTCGACCCCGATCAGCAACGCGGACAAGAGATCGCCTCTCAGTACGGGGCTCAGTGGTACGCATCACTGGAGGCCATGCCGAACGTCGATGCGGTGATCATCGCCTCACCGACCACCACACACTATGCTACCGTCACGGCCGCGGTCGATCGGGGCATTCATTGCTTTGTCGAAAAGCCCGCCACAGCCACCTATGCAGAAGCCACCGAGCTGCTGCGCCACATAGAATCCCGTGACGTTGTCGTTCAAGTCGGCCACGTCGAGCGTTTCAACCCGGCCGTGCGCATCCTGCGTCAGATGAACGTCAGTCCGTTGTTCATTGAGGTGCACCGGCTAGCCCCCTTCAAGCCACGGGCCATCGACGTGAGCGTGATCCACGACCTGATGATCCACGATATCGATCTGCTGCTCTGGCTCACCGGGTCTACCGTGACGGATATCCAGGCAACGGGAGTGAAAGTGCTGACCGATACCATCGATATCTGCAATGCGCGGCTGACATTTGCCAGCGGCTGCGTGGCTAACGTAACGGCATCTCGCATAACGGCCTCTCCGATGCGGAAGCTGCGTGTGTTCCAGCCAGATCAGTACGTGTCGCTGGATCTTGCTGCCGGCACGGCCGAGCTGTATCGGCTGATCGATGCATCGGCGATCGAACCGTCGCACCAGACTCCACTTGGCGCCGTGACGACGCAGTTTGGCGATCGCCTGATCGTCCACGACAAGCCGGAGATCATACCGGCTAACGCCATCCTTGATGAGCAGCGTGCCTTCTTCGACAGCATCACTTCGCGTCAGCCCGTCGCCGTCAGCCTTGCTGAAGGGGCAGAAGCCATTCGCATCGCCGAGTGGGTGAGTGACTTAGTTTCACGATGAGCAACACACGCATGAACCAGACACGCCTTAACATCCTCATCGCACTAACGCTAACCCTCATTTCGCTCACGCGCAACAGTGCGGCCCAGAGCGACATGATCGATCATGGACGCATAGGGCATGCAGCGTTTATGACGTCAACCGTCTCGGACTATCAGTGTCTGTCGATCAATCCCGCCAATCTGGGGTTCGCACCCACGTTGGAGTACTTCACGTCATCGACACCGCTCGAGACCGGTATCGAACGTATCACCCGTCGCTTCTCGATCGGATTCGGTCAGGTCGGCGCATCGATCCGCAGTGATGCGCTCGACAAGGCCAGGATCTTTGACCTTGTTTTGCAGCGCGGATCGGCAACGAGTTTTACCCGGGCCGACCAGATTCAGCTTGCGCAGGACTTTTCCAATCGCGGCATTCGCGTCAATGCTGACGTGATGCTTCTTGGCGTTGCATACCAGACAAAGAAGTACGGTGGCATCGGCTTCACGGTACGCGAGCGTATCGGTGCAGCATTCCTTCTCAATGAGGGGGCTTCGGACATCATCTTTCGTGGACGGAATGCGGCGTACTTCGACTCATCGTATACGAACTGGCGCGGGGACACGATCGGCGTGGCGCGTCGGCCACAGCTTTTCTCGCAGCTCTTCGACGGCACTCGCCTTTCACTTTCGTGGTCGCGCGAATACGCTCTCGGGTATGGACTGCCCATTGTATCAGGTCGTGACTGGCGTCTATGCCTTGGCCTCACGGGCAAGTACCTGCAGTCGTTCGCGTATCTGGATGCCCGCGCCGAGAATGGCGTCTTCAGCGCATCGAGCGCGCTGAGTCCATGGTTCACCATCAACTATGGCAACGCCACCACACCGTCGGTAATCACCGGCAACAACCTCGTGCCCGTCGGCGAAGGCTACGGGGTCGACCTCGGTCTCACATACACCAGCAATACCTTCGCCATTGGTGTATCGGTCATTGACATCGGGCAGATTGAATACAACGGCAACGTCTTTGCCGCCGGCGATACGCTTGTTAACGGTCTCGGCACACCGGGCTTTGCCAGCTACAACTTCATCGAAGAAGCCCAGAAGATCACCGGCGATGGCAACTACTTCGTCTGGTCGGGTCTAATGCAGACAACATCAAAGCTCCCCACCCGCCTGCGCGTTGGTGGCTCGTACTCGGTCAGCCGCTTCTTCCGCTTCGGCTTCGATGTGATGGCACCGCTCAACGATGGCAGCGCAAACCTCTCGCAAGCCATCGTGTCAACGGGCGTTAATTATCGACCCTTCTCCTGGCTCATCATCGCCAGCGGCGTAGGCACCGGCGATGGCATGAACGTCTTCATCCCCGGCTCGCTCACCTTCTCTCTGCTCGGCGGTTTCCTCGAAACCGGCATCACCACGATGGACATCTCATCGCTCTTCACCGATCGGTTGCCCGTTATCTCGGCCCATGTTGGGTTCCTGCGCCTGAGGATGTAGTGAGGTGTGAGGTGTGAGGTGTGAGGTGTGAGGTGTGAGGTTCAAACTCCGCAGGCTTCCCTCCGTTTCGGCTTCCCTCCGTTTCGGCTTCCCTCCGTTTCGGCTTCCCTCCGTTTCGGCTTCCCTCGCGCGGAGCGCGCTTCCCTCCGTTTCGGCTTCCCTCCGTTTCGGCTTCCTACCACGCGTACGCCTCGGGAGCCTGATTGCCCGGCCCCGGCCAGATGCGGTCGAGTTCGGCAAGGGTGTTAGCCTCGAGCGTGATGTTCATGGAGGCAACGTTGGCGTCGAGCTGTTCGACTGTGCGCGGGCCGATGATGGGGCTTGTGACGCCGTCGCGCTGAAGCAGCCATGCAAGGGCAACGTCGGCGCAGTCTAGACCAAGTCTTGCGCACAGAGCTTCATACTGCTCAACCTGTGGACGTAGTTTTTCGGCGGCCTCGATAAGCTGCGGACGCTTGCGACGAAGCGTGTCGGACTTTGAGAAGATGCCGGCCAGCAAGCCCCCTCCAAGTGGACTCCACGGCAGGATGGCCATGCCGTAGGCCTTTGCAGCAGGGATCACTTCGAGTTCGATGTGACGGTTGCGAAGTGAGTACACGCTCTGCTCGCTGACGAGTCCGAGGAAGTGGCGCTGCTTTGCACGCTCACTGGCCTGCGCCATGTTCCATGCGGCAAAGTTGCTTGAGCCCACGTAGAGGATCTTGCCCTCGCGCACAAGCTGTTCCATTGCCTGCCAGAGCTCCTCCCACGGCGTCGAACGATCAATGTGATGCATTTGATACAGATCGATGTGATCTGTCTTGAGCCTTCGCAGTGAATCCTCGCAGGCCTTCTTGATGTGGTACGCAGAGCAGCCGCGGTCGTTCACCCCATCGGCCATAGGACTGTAGAGTTTCGTTGCGAGAACGATCTTGTCACGACGCGACGGGTCCTGCGCCAGCCAGTTACCGATGACCTCTTCGGTACGCCCCCTGCCCTTGTCATATCCGTAAACATTCGCCGTATCGAAGAAATTGATGCCATGCTCAAGCGCACGGCTCATCACCGGATAGGAATCCTGCTCCTCGATCCAGTGACCGAAGTTCATGGTGCCGAGGCAGAGGCGGGAGACTTTCAGACCAGTGCGGCCAAGATTGACGTGGTTCATGGTGAAGTTGCTGGTTACTGGTGGTGATATTCCGAAGGACAAAGCTACGCCCATCTGTATTGTCGAAAGCTAATGGTGACTTTTCGTTGGCGTAACACTACTGCGCCTAACGTTGTGAGTGGCAAACTCTTCAGCAGAACCCGCAGCAGCCATCTATCCCTGCGCGCACGAGAACGATCGACCAACCAAAGGACTCCTTACACATCAAGAGCTCGCCGCTGCTCTGGGGCGCAAGCCGATCGATCCTGTCGTACACATGGCGAGGTGGGTGTTACGACTCGATGAGATCAATGACATCTATGCACGGTGTGCGCATCTCGATCTCGAGTCATTCACTGACCAGCTGTTCAAGATTCTCAATGTGCGCCTCGACGTGAACGAGGAGTCCCTGGCATTGATTCCAGACTCCGGGCCTGTCGTGGTTGTTGCCAATCATCCCCTTGGTGCACTCGACGGGGTCGGATTGCTCGGCGCAGTGCTTCGGCGACGTAAGGACGTGCGCATCATGACCAACTACGTTCTGCAGCGGATTGAGCCTCTGCGCGAAGTGCTGATCGACGTTGATCCGTTCAATACCCCGACGTCGGTAAGCGCCAACATCGGTGGTTTTCGTAAGGCCCTGCATCATCTCAACCAAGGAGGTGTGTTGGTCGTTTTCCCTGCCGGCGAGGTCTCGTCGACCCTCGTGAATGGTCTTGGGCCGGTAGACAGACCTTGGAGCGAGACAATCTCAAAGATCATTCAACGCACCTCTGCGGAGGTTGTTCCGGCATTCATCACCGGCCGGAATTCATCGCTGTTCTATGCTGCAGGAAAGATCCATCCGCGACTTCGCACCGCACTTCTTCCCTCGGAACTGCTTCGTCAGCGAAATGGCTTGATGTCCATCACGTTTGGTGCTCCAATTCATCGGGGGATCATCCAAGCATCGTCAAGCGCACAGGACCTTGGAAGATTTCTCAGAACGATCGTTTATCTAAAGTCTCCTGCACTACTGAAAAGAAGTGCCGATGCCTCAATGCCCAAGGTTGTGCTGCCTGCCGTGGCTGGCACGGTGAGCTGTGAAGCCATCGAAACGGAAATCGACCAGCTTGATAGTTGCCGCCTACTTACGCAGGGCGACTTTGACGTTTTCCTGATGCAACGAGACACGGCTCCAAATATCCTTCACGAGATCGGTCGACTTCGGGAGATAACCTTCCGTCACGTAGGCGAAGGAACGGGCACCGCGCTGGACATCGACGCTTACGACCGGCATTATGAACATCTTGTCCTGTGGCATCGCCCATCAAAGTGCATTGCCGGATCATATCGGCTTGGGCACGGTGGCCGCATCATGGAAAAGCACGGAATCAGTGGGATGTACTCGGCATCTCTGTTCCACTTCGACGATACGGCACGGGCAATGATGAGAAGCTGTCTTGAACTCGGTCGTTCTTTCGTTCGACCGGAGTTTCAACGTCAACGTCTGCCCCTGCACCTATTGTGGCGAGGCATTTTAACGTACATCATCAGCCATCCTGAACTGGAAGCCATCGTTGGGTGCGTTTCGGTCTCGGACCGCTACCGTGACGTATCCAAGGAGATCATCCGAGCGTTCTTCATGCGCCGCGCAGCAACTTCGTCGTTGTACGGACACGTTCAACCAAGAGCGCCATTCAAAGCTGATCTTCCCGGCATTGAGATAGATGATCTCATGCATCCGATCAACGATGACATGCGACTGCTTGATAAACTCATCGCTCATATCGAACCCGACGGGTCCAGCTGTCCGATCCTTCTCAAGAAATACGCTCAGCAGAATGCGCAGATGGTGGCCTTCAACGTCGATGCTGCGTTTTCGAACGCTCTCGATGGATTCATGGTTCTGTCGCTGTCTGAACTGAGTGAAGAAATTCGGGGCCTGGCACGTGAGCAATCAGCAACCACCTCGGTGGTCGCCCCCTAGCCCACAACACTCGCCCCCTATATTTGCGGATGCACTATCCATTCGCATCCATCGAAGAAAAATGGCAGCGCCACTGGGCGCAGTATGGCACTACGGCCGTCAGCAGCGACCGCTCGAAGCCGAAGTACTACGTTCTTGACATGTTCCCCTATCCGTCAGGGGCCGGACTGCATATTGGCCATCCGGAAGGATACACAGCCACGGATATCATCAGCCGATTTAAGCGGATGTGCGGCTTCAACGTCCTGCATCCGATGGGCTTCGATGCGTTTGGTCTGCCAACGGAGCGCTACAGCATGACGACGGGGATTCACCCGTCGATCGCTACGGCAAACAACATTGCCACGTTCAAACGTCAGCTCAACGCCATCGGCTTCGATTACGACTGGTCACGCGAGGTTAACACCACGCTTCCGGACTACTACCGCTGGACGCAGTGGATGTTTCTGATCATGTACAACTCGTGGTTCGACCGTGCTGCAGGCAAGGCCCTTCCGATCGAAGAGTTGCCGATCCCAGCAGAGCTGACCTCCGCCACAGACATCGAAGACTACCGCGACCGGCATCGTCTTGCTTATGTCGCCTACTCGCCCGTGAACTGGTGTGAGGCCCTCGGCACGGTGCTTGCCAACGAAGAGGTCGACGAGTGGAAAGACAAGGGCTACAGCGTTGAACGACGGCCGATGCGTCAGTGGATGCTGCGCATTACGGAATACGCCGAGCGTTTGCTTGCTGATCTCCACATCCTCAACTGGCCGTCATCCACGCTGGACATGCAGCGTCACTGGATAGGACGCAGTGAGGGGGCTGAGGTGCATTTCCCAGTGCAGGACCTTCAGCACTCGATAACAGTGTTTACGACTCGTCCTGACACACTCTTTGGTGCCACATATCTTGTTGTTGCTCCCGAGCATCCGATCGTCGATCACCTTGTTACAGACGAGCAGCGCATCGAGGTTCTCGCATACCGCGAAACCTCAGCTCTAAAAAGTGACCTCGAGCGAACCGAGCTCAGCAAGGTCAAAACGGGTGTGTTCACAGGTGCATATGCCATCAACCCGGCCAATGGCGCGGCCGTGCCGATCTGGGTTGCCGATTACGTGCTGGCTCACTACGGCACAGGTGCGATCATGGCCGTACCCGGACATGATGAGCGTGATCACGAGTTTGCCACCGCCTTTGGCCTGCCGATCGTGCAAGTGGTTCAGCCGATCGATGGCTCAACGATCGACGTTGCCGACGCGGCATTCTCCGACGAAGGCGTTGGACTGAACTCCGAGAACGAGCATGTCAGCCTGAATGGTCTGCCGACGGCCGACGCAAAGTCGACCATCATCGCATGGCTCGAATCGTCGGGTGTTGGCAAGGGGCGCCTGCAGTACCGCCTGCGCGACTGGCTGTTCTCACGTCAGCGCTACTGGGGCGAACCGATACCGATCATGTTCTTCGACGACGGCACCAAGCGCGCACTTGAGGCCTACGAGCTTCCACTGCTCTTGCCGGAGGTAGCCGAGTTCAAACCCGCCGGTACGGGCGAGTCGCCACTTGCCACCGTCGAGTCATGGGTGAACTTCATCGACCCAAAAACGGGCAAGAAGGCGCGTCTGGAGACAAACACGATGCCGCAGTGGGCCGGCTCGTGCTGGTACTATCTGCGCTATTGCGACCCGTTTAATGCGTCGACGTTCTGCGACCCCGAAGCCGAGAAGTACTGGATGGGCGCCGACGGTGTAGACCTCTACATGGGAGGCGGCGAGCATGCGGTGCTGCACCTTCTCTATGCCCGCTTCTGGCACAAGGTGCTGTATGACTATGGCTACGTCTCCACTCCCGAGCCGTTCAAACGCCTCTTTCACCAGGGACTGATCATGGGCGAAGACGGACGTAAGATGTCCAAGTCGCTCGGCAACGTCGTCAACCCTGACGAGGTCATCGCCGCTCACGGCGCCGATGCTCTGCGCCTTTATGAGATGTTCCTTGGTCCGCTCGAAGCCTCCAAGCCCTGGAACACCACGGGCATCGAGGGTGTCACGCGTTTTCTTAACCGGTCGTGGCGAATGATTGCCACCGAAGACAGCACGCTCTGGCCTGCTGTGCAGGACGTGCCATGTCCGCCGGAACTCGAGCGCGTGCTGCATGCAACGATCAAGAAGATCCGGGAGGATGTTGACGCCATCAGCTTTAACACGGCGATCGCGCAGATGATGATCTTCGTCAACGAGTTTACCAAGCTTGACGTACGTCCGCGTGTGGCAATGCTCCAGTATGTGCAGTGCCTTGCCCCCTTCGCGCCACACATCACTGAAGAGCTTTGGCACATCCTCGGTGGCGAGGGCTCTGTGCACACATCTACCTTCCCGGAATTCGATCCGTCCAAGCTTGTACTGAGCGAGGTAGAGATCGTGGTGCAGGTAAGCTCGAAGATCCGCGGGAAGATCATCGTACCCATCGATGCGGATGCGGCCACGACAGGATCCCTGGCACGTCTGGATGAGGCCATTGCCCGGCATCTTGACGGAAAGGAGATCGTCCGGGAGGTCTTCGTTCCGAATAAACTCATCAACTTCATCGTCCGCTAGATGCCGACTCTTCAGCTGATCGTCCTGCTTGCGCTCTCGGTAGCCTGTTTGGCTCAGAACCAAACCGAACCGTTGTGGTTCGGTGGACCGTTTCGGGTTGGCACGACGCCGCTTGCCACCCTGCCGGAAGTGTCGGGCCTGGTAGCATCAACACAGACACCCGGTGTATTGTGGATGCACAACGACTCAGGTGATGAGCCACGCATCTTTGCCGTTCTATTGCCCGGACGGGTAGCTGCTGTGGTGCGCCTACTCGGCTCGACGCATATTGACTGGGAGGACATGGCCCGCGGCCCGGGCCCCGTGCCGGGCGTGTCGTATCTGTACCTGGCCGATATCGGAGATAACTCCGGCAAACGCGGATCGATCGTCATTTATCGCCTCCGCGAACCACAGGTCGACACAGCTTGGAGAGATGCTCGTATCAGCATACCTGCCGACTCTATTGAGCGCTTCGTGCTTCGCTACCCGGATGGCGCGCGCGATGCCGAGGCTCTCCTCGTGGATCCGCGATCGGGGGACATCATCATTGTCACCAAGCGCGAGAGCCGCTGCAGGGTATACTCCGTCTCGGCGCCGCATGTGTCCGGCTCCGAGCGCACACTTCGACGCGATGGCGACCTTCCCCATCAGCTCATCACTGCCGGCGACGTCTCCGATGACGGTCGGAGGATTCTTTTGAAGAACTACCATCGAATATGGATGTGGCAGCGGGATACCACGAAGCCTCTGACCAGCGCGATCGTGGGAACAGGGACAAGCGTCCCATACCAACCCGAGCGTCAGGGCGAAGCGGTCTGCTTCACGGCCAGTGCTGATGGATACCTGACCACGTCGGAGTGCGAGGACTCGGGTCCGGCCGCTGCCATAATGCTCTACCTGCGCGCCGAAAGTGCTGAGGCCGCCTCTCGGTTGCGCGACGTGAGACTGCCATCGATCAGTGTTACCCGACTCGGCATGAGCGGCTCTATGTATCGCATCCGCTACACCGTTCCTGATGTGCAGCGCGTCTCGCTGAAGATCTGCAACGCGGCCATGTTCACCACCCTTGTTGTGGCAGATCAATCCGCAGAGTCCGGCACTCAAGAGCGTGACGTTGATCTGTCGAAGCTCCCTGCGGGTAGCTACGCCGTTGTTCTTGAGTCAGCATCAGCACGTGTCTCCACCTTATTGGAGTTGAAATGAAGACGAACGGCTTGCTGCGGCCACTCCATGGAGTGGTCGGGCTGACACTGTTGTTGACGCTGGTGATGCCAAGTGCACTGTTGTGCGGCGACGATGCGGCCATCACGCGCCGACTCGACGATGTGTGTCGGATAATCTCCGGCCTGCCGGTGATGTACGATTCGACATTCACCGGTCAGTTCCTCAAGCAGGTGCCGCCGATGAAACTCGGGATGCTCGTGCAGCAGATGACGATTGAGACAGGGCCGTGCACGGGCATGCGCATCGTGGAACGACGCTCGGCGTATCAAGTTGCGGCCGAGGCAACAACCAAGAACGGATACAGCATCCCCGTGCTGCTGACCATTGAAGCACAGGCCCCCTACTTGATATCGGGTTTCTTCCTACGTCCACCCGTCAAGGCCGTGGCAACTCTTGATTCGCTCGGCAAGAACTTCGCGGCGCTGAGCGGTAGGACCTCCTTCACGGTCACCAACCTTACCGGTGGGTCGGTGATCGCCTCGATCAACACCGCAGAGCACCTGCCCATCGGATCGACGTTTAAGCTCTACGTCCTGGGCGAACTCGTCCGCTCGATCCGTCAGAAGGAGCGCTCGTGGACCGATATCGTTCGGCTCGACTCGGCATACCGTTCTTTGCCGTCGGGACGTCTTCATACGTGGCCGCATGGCTCGCCCCTTACACTGCATACTCTGGCTGCCATGATGATCTCCGAGAGTGACAACACCGCAACTGATGCGCTTATCCGGCTACTTAGGCAGAACAAGGTCGCACAGCAGCAGTCAGCCATGGGACATGACCGACCTGAGCTCAACCTGCCGTTTCTGACGACGCTACAGGCCTTCAAGCTGAAGTACACTCCGGGCGGCCTTGCTCTGAAGTACGCCGGCAAACCATCCGAGGAAAAAGTCGCCATGCTGTCGGACATCGACACCGCCGTAGCGTATGACTCAATCAACTTCACCATGGAACCGACATCCCCCGATACGATCGAGTGGTTTGCTACCACTGCAGAGCTGACACGTGCAATGGACTGGCTGCGTCGTGATGCGCTCATGCACAAAGACCCCACGGCACTGGAGATCCTCGGTATCAATCGCGGAGTGCAGATCGACAGATCCTGGAAACGCGCCTGCTACAAAGGGGGCTCGGAACCCGGAGTCATCAACATGACCTACCTTCTGGAACACTCCAACGGCACCTGGTACGCCGTCAGCGGCACCTGGCTTGATCCCAAAGGCGGCGTAGATGAAACCCGATTCGCCGGCTTGATGGAACGCGCCGTGCAGCTTCTGGCGAAGTAGAGACTGGGTACTGGGTACTGGGTACTGGGTACTGGGTACTGCCGTCATTTCCGCGAAAGCGGGAATCCATCTTCGAATACGTGGATTTCTGCTTTCGCAGGAATGACAACCTCACACCCCACACCTCACACCTCACACCTATTCTCGGTAACTTCGTCCCATGCTTTGCCTTGAATGCGAGTCCAATCCCGAGTGGATCGGAGTTGCCAACGACCATTTGATTGAGATCCTGATCGACCATGCCCATTGCGAGAAGAAGGCTGCGGCGTTCGCCCTTGCGATGATCAATCGCTATCCCGAGCGCACGCGTCTGGTAAAGGACATGATCGATCTTGCCAAGGAGGAGCTGGAACACTTCGAGCTAGTCGTCAAAGAGCTCGAGTCAAGGGGCTTCACACTGCGTCACGATACCGGCAACCGGTATGCGCAGCTTCTTCACGAGCAGATCCGCAAGAGCGAGCCACACCGACTCTTAGACTCGCTCATTGTGGGTGCGTTCATCGAGGCGCGATCCTGCGAACGCTTCTCCCTTCTGGCCGAGCACGCAATAACCGAGGATATGCGGGCCCTGTATAAGAGTCTGCTGGCGAGCGAGGCCGGACATTACCGCGCTTATACGGACATCGCCCGTGAGTACTTCCCGGTGGTGGACGTCAAGCGTCGACTTAAAGAGTTCGGCCGAATCGAGGCCGACATTATCCGTTCGATGACCAATCAACCGACGATGCACGGCTGATGGCATCGATCATCTTCATGGGCACGCCGGAGTTTGCCGTTCCGGCGCTCGAAGCACTTCACCGGCAGTATGGGGTCTCCACTGTTGTCACGGTGCCGGATCGTCAGAAGGGACGGGGCCTGCAGACCACGCCGAGTGCCGTGAAGGTTGCTGCCATGCAGCTGGGCATCACCGACATCTTGCAGCCGACGTCACTGCGTGATGAGGCATTCGTTGAAGAGATCCGAAGCCGCAAGCCCCTTATCATTTGCGTGATCGCCTTCCGAATCCTGCCGCGGTCGGTCTATACGCTGGCCGAATGCGGCGCCTTTAACGTCCACGCCTCGCTGCTGCCGAAGTATCGTGGTGCGGCTCCCATCAATCATGCCATCATGAACGGCGAGACCACCTCCGGTGTGACGTCGTTTCTGCTCAATGACGTGGTCGACACCGGCAAACTGATCGAGCAGCGCTTGGTTGCGATCGGTGACGCGATGACGGCCGGCGACCTCTACGAGGCACTCATGCCCCTTGCTGCCGATTGCGCCGTAACCACGGTCGGCAAGCTGCTCTCCGGCCCTGTTGTGACATTACCGCAGAACGATGCTCTGGCCACTCCGGCACCAAAGGTGTTCCGAGAACATGCCGGCATCGACTGGCAAAACTCCCGGGAGCACATACGAAACTTCATCCGTGGGCATAGCCCGGCGCCGGCGGCGTGGACGATATGGAATGACGACGTGCTCAAGGTCTTCTCGGCCGAGCGCATCAGCGACGTTGTGCCGTGCGGAGGCTGGGTCATTCAAGGCGATCGGCTTATTGCCGGGTGCGCCGACGGTGCATTGTCGCTTCTGGAGGTACAACTTCCGGGACGCCGTCGGATGAACTTTGCCGATATTGTGCGCGGTTATAGAGGCCCTTCCCAAGGCATCTTTGCCACATCGCTCCAACAATCGCTTCAGGAGAAGCAGGCATGATCCCGTTCAACGAGTTCGTTGAAGAAAACTCCTTCATCGTCTGCGCGCACCGCGGCGCGTCGGGGATGGCGCCCGAGAATACGATGGCCGCTGTTGTCATGGCGCTCGAGTGTGGGGCGCCCATGGTCGAGATCGACGTGCAATACACAAGTGACCGGAAAATGGTCGTGTTCCATGACGATACTCTTGAGCGCACGACCAATGGAACGGGGCTTATCAAGGATCGTACGTATGACGAGCTGCGGCAGCTTGACGCCGGCTCGTGGTTTAGTCCAAGCTTCGTCGGACAACGCATTCCTGCCCTCATCGATGTTCTTCAAGAACTTCGCGGCCGGGCCTACGTCAACATCGAGATCAAGCCCCGGGCAGCTTCCGAAGAGGCCGCCGCCGAACTGGCAGAACTTCTTGCCCTGGTACGTGGATTGGAAATGTTCGGTAAGTGCGTGTTCTCATCCTTCGACCACTCGGCTCTGGTCTACCTCCGGTCGGTAGCTCCCGATGTGCGCACAATCGCCCTGAACGTGCCGGGAGATGGACGCTCGCCGGTACGTGTTGTGCGCTCCTGCGGAGCCGATGGGTTCGGCTGCTCGATCGAAGAGCTGACGAAGGAACGCTCGGATGCCTGCCGTCATGCCGGAATTCCCTTCGGCATCTACACGGTTAACACGCCGCAGGAGCTGGAGTTCGTGCTCGACCATGGCGCTAACGGCATCGTGACCAACATGCCACATATCGTCATCCCTCATTACCGGATGATCGCTTCAACCCCGTAACGAAAGCCCCCTAGCGTGCTTGACCCTGTTGTGATCCTTGGCCTGGTCGCCGGTTGTTGTTCAACGTTTGCACTTGCCCCTCAGGCCTTCCGCGTCTGGCGCACTCAGCAGGTGGAGCAATTGAGTGTTGGCATGCTTTGGCTTATGATCAGCGGATGCATTCTCTGGCTGGCCTACGGGATCATCCGCATGGACGTGAGCATCATCTGGGCCAACGGTGTGGCCTTTCTGTTTATCACGTATATGCTCACGAAGAAGGTTCGCGACATCCGAGCAACTGGACGTCGATGAGCCGGGATCTGCTTCCAGCATTGATCTTTCCGTCGTTCGACATGAAGATCTCCCGTGATGATCATGCCACAAAGATCTTCGACCCTGTCCGGCGCAGCTACGTATCCCTGACCCCCGAAGAATGGGTCCGCCAGCACTGCCTTCACTGGCTGCTGTCTCGGGGCTACCCCATGGGCCGCTGCAGCGTCGAGCGCAGCGTCGATCGTACCTCCGCCGCCAATGCGCAGCGCTTCGACCTGCTCTGGCGCGATGCGCATCTGAATCCCTTTCTGCTGGTCGAATGCAAGGCCACAACAACTTCGATCAACGATACCACTCTGCGTCAGACTGCCTGGTATAATTTGTCGCTCAAAGCCCCCTTCATCCTTCTGACCAATGGACTGACGGCGTTCTGCGCGCGCATCGCCGATGACGGTACGGTCGAACCTCAAACAGATATCCCGGATTATTCACTCGTCAGATAACTTCTCAAGTCGCATGGTAATTGTCCTTCGCTCGCCCCTCGATATGCACCTGCACGTTCGTCAGGATGCAATGCTCGACGTTGTCGCACCGCTTACAGCACAGCACTTTGCCGGTGCCGTGATCATGCCGAATCTCTTGCCGCCGGTCGATACGGTAGACCGACTGCACTGGTACACCGGCGAGGTACGACGCGCCACCGCGGCTCATGCCTTTATGCCGTTCATGACGCTGTTCTTCCGCGACTATACGCGCCAGGAGTTGCTGGAAGCGCGCGACCATATCATCGGGATCAAGCTCTATCCTGCCGGTGCCACCACCAACAGTGAGGCCGGCGTGCGCGAGGTGCTTGCGATGGATCACGTGTTCGCCATGATGGAAGAGCTCGGCATCCCGCTGCTGGTGCACGGTGAGACACATGGTTTTGTGATGGATCGTGAGGCCGAGTTCTGCGAGGTCTACCGCGAGCTTGCCACACGCTACCCAAAGCTGCAGATCACCATGGAGCATATCACGACGGCCAAAGCCGTCGGCCTGCTTGATGAGTTCGAGAATCTCAAAGCAACCGTTACGCCCCATCACCTGATCATCACACTCGATGATGTGGCAGGGGGCCTCCTGAACCCGCACCTATTCTGCAAGCCGATCGCAAAGCGTCCGGAGGATCGTCATGCCCTGCTGACGGCCGCACTTGCGGCGCATCCAAAGCTCATGCTGGGCAGCGACAGTGCCCCGCACCCACGTCATGCCAAAGAGGCTCCGGGGTGCGCGGCCGGAGTGTTCACCGCTCCGATCATCCTGCCGATGCTAGCCGAACTGTTCGTTCGTCATGGCGCTGAGGCCAACCTTCAGGCATTCGTCAGCGATAATGCCCGACGCCTGTATAAGGTCGACCCGCCGGCAACGACCGTGCGGCTTGTCGATGAACCTATGCAGATCCCGATGTCCTATGGCGAGGTCGTGCCAATGTGGGCCGGACGGACGCTTTCATGGAGTGTTGCAGAGGTGACATCATGAAGCAGCTATGGTACTTGATCAGTGCGCTGACGGTTCTCTGCTCGGCACCGCTGCCCCTGCTGTCGCAGTCGACCTTCGACACCTGCGGCGCCGAGGGCAGCGCAAAGCGCAGCGACGTGCGCGCGCTCAACCGCAAGAAGAACCGCGAGGGATTCCCTACCGACGCGCAGATCAACACGGCCATTACCTTCAACACCCTGCTGATGGCCGGTGAGAACCCGCGGAACTTTCGGGAGGGAGATGCCGCGGAGATCGTAGCCTACTGCGCCGATGTCAAGATCGGCTCGGTCGAAAGCGTCAACTGCGGGGCAAAGGATCACTGGCACCGAGACACGCACATCGAGCTTACGCTCGACCCTATGTATGCACAGAACGCCACCAAGCTCCTTGTCGTGGAGGTCACCCCACGTTTCCGTCAGGCAATGAAGGAGCGCGGCATCGACTGGTCGAACCAGGCCCTGCGCGACCGGTTTCTTGGCCGCTGGGTGAAGCTGCGGGGCTGGGTGTTTTACGATGATCTGCATGCCGACGAATCTGCCGGATCCGGGAATGCCAAGATCTGGCGTGGTTCACCCTGGGAGATCCACCCCGTGACGGATATCTCGGTCACCACGCGGCCGGCAAACGTTACCGTACAATCCCCGGATGCCAGAGTGGATGCCCCGAAGCAGGAGTCGTCACCTTCCGTAGGTGCTTCAGTGCAGTGCGGGGGCACAACCGCCAAAGGCAAGCGGTGCTCGCGCATGATTAAGGACCCGAGCGGCTTCTGCTGGCAACATCAGCGCTGATTTCAGGCGTATCTTCGCCGCCATGAACCGCTCCCGCGCGCATTCGGTATGGACGCCTCCTGACGACATCATTCTTCCCAACGGCATTCGCGTTATCTGCGATCCTGTAGGCCATGTCGACTCGGCAGCCATCGGCGTATGGGTGCGTGTGGGCACGCGCGATGAGCCACGTGGGCAGCGTGGTGCTGCACACTTTGTTGAGCACACGTCGTTTCGGCGCACGCGCCATCGCACGGCATCAAAGATCTCACGGGATTTCGAAAATCGTGGCGCGTATGCCAACGCCTACACCACCAAGGAAGAAACATGCTATTACGTTCGTACACTAAGTGAGCATATCGACGAGGTGCTTGATACGCTGCTCGACGTGGTGCTTTGGCCCACGTTTGAAAAGGACGATGTTGAAAAGGAGCGCTCGATCATCACCGAAGAGATCCGCTCTTACGAAGACGAGCCGGAGGAGCACATCTTCGACCTCGGTGAGACGCAGCTCTTCCCGAGACATCCGATCGGCTCGCCGATCGTTGGTACGATCGACGATGTTCGGTCGATTAAACATCAGCAAGTGCGAGACTTTCATGCACAGCACTATCATGCCGGGAGTATCACGATCGCCATCAGCGGCCGGTGCGACTCTGATGAACTGCAGTCGCGCATCGCGCGCCTGACGAAGACTGCAAGGAAGAAGCAGCCCCTTCCGAGACGAAGTACACCAACGGTGCGCGCAGCCACGCACATCGAACTTCTGCGGCCGTCGCAACAGGCACACCTTCTGTGGCAGGTTCCAACGGTGGGCTGCCGTCACAATGACCGTTTTGCTCTGCAGGTGCTGAACGTTGTGCTGGGTGATGGCATGTCGTCACGTCTGAATGTTCGCCTGCGCGAGTCTTCGGGACTGACCTATTCCGTGTACTCGCAGCTGCAGCTGTTTGCCGATTGCGGCATCATGGCCATCTATGCAGGGGTCGACGAACAGAACATCATCAAGGCCGAGCGTGGCATCCGGCGCGTGCTCCAGGAGATCGCCGATAATGGCATAACTACGGCCGAGCATCGACGCGCCTTGGCGCAGCTGCGGGCCGGAAAGCTGATGTCCCTCGAGTCGCTCACGGCGCGCATGACCATGCTCGGCAAAGGCGTCATGGAACAGTCACGTCCCGAGGATCCGCGCGAGACGATCGAAGCCTTCGAGGCAGTAACGCGAGACGATGTCGCACGTTTGGCGCACCTGTATTGTCAGCCCTTGGCCTGGAGCACCTGCACGATGCGTCCATCGTCGGAACGCTCCTGAGAAGGGTTGATCGGCAGCATGAATGCCCAGCAGAAGGCCGCCCTCGACACGCACGTTCACTGCGCCGTTCTGGCAAATGCCGGTGCCGGTAAGACACAGGTTCTCGTGCAGCGTCTGCTGCGCATCTTGGTGGTTGAGAACGTCAACATAGATGCCGTAGTAGCAATCACCTTTACGCGCGCTGCTGCCATGGAAATGCGTCAGCGCCTGCACCACCTGATCGACGCAATTCTTCAGGGGACGGAGGATCCAGCCCCCTACCTCGGCGAAATGCCCAGTGCGGTTGTCGAGCCACGACTTCGACGTGTGCTGATGCAGATCGGCTCGGCACGCATCAGCACATTTCACAGCTTCTGCGCCGCTCTGGTGCGGCAGTATGCCGACGTGGTCGGCCGTTCGGCTGATGTTCGGGACGCCGACGAGCGTCTCTGCACTGAGCTGACGCTTGAAGCCCTCGACGCAACCATGCAGCACTTCCTGGTCGGCCAGCAAATGTCCGACCCCCGCGTGCAGGCCGTGTTTGATGCTCTGACGGTCAGCACCATTCAGTCGACCATTCAGAGACTGGCCCGCAACTCGGCCGACCTACGCAAGCTCGGACGCGTGCTGACCGAACCCAGAGAACAGATCCTTCAGCGGCGGCTAACCTTTGTGCAGCAGGCACGAACGCGTCAGGCGCACCGTCTGGCCGTTGGACTGATGACCTTTCTGCAGTCGTGGACGCACGTGCCGGAGATCGCCACGCTTTGTGGCAATCTCGCTGCACAGGCCAGTCTACTTGCAGGGGGCGACCCAGCCGCGTGCGCGGATCTTGAGTCAACACTCGGCGAATGGTTCACAAAGAAATTGACGATCCGAAAAGATAAGCTTAGTAAGAACTCCAAGCAGCTCGAACTGCCGGATGAACCGGATAAGGGGCTTCAGTCGATCGCCGATATGCTCCGCATAGCATGGGATGTCGAAGCCGAGGAACACCAGCTGACAGTTACGCAGGGCATTGCGGTTCTTGCCGAACGCGCCGCACGGGAGTATGCAGATATCAAGCGCCGACGCAATGTGATGGACTTCGACGATATGATCGACGATGCCACAATGCTGCTGTCGAACCCTGATGTGGCTCAGGTCATCCGAGGCTCGATCTCGCACATCATGATCGATGAGTTTCAGGACACCGACCCGACGCAGTTTCAACTGCTCGAGCTTCTTGCTCCGGCTCTGTGCGATGCCTCTCCCGCCGGACCAAACGTCTTTGTGGTGGGCGATGACAAGCAGAGCATTTATGGATTTCGCAACGCCGACGTCCGCCTGTTTCGCCGCGCTCGACGCTCGATCAGGCGCGCTAATGCCGCCACTACTGCCGATGACGACGGACTGCGCCCGCTTACGGAGTCATACCGCATGCATCAGGATCTTGCCTCCAGCGTCAACACGATCTGCCAGCATGCCTTTGGCATGGTCGACGCGCCCGATGATGATGACGAACTCTCGTTCGACGTGGCCTACATGGCACTTGCGGCAGCTGTGCAGCGCACAGCCTCGCCTCGACTATCCTCCACGCGCGTGCTCGAGCTAACACCCGAGTCGCTCGAAGCAGCGTCGGAGTTCGACCATCTTGCCGCGCACCTGGTTCAGATGCTCGATGAGGATGGCGCAGTTGAGGTATTCGAAAAACACGTTGCCAGCCGTCGGGCCCGGCCCGGCGACATTGCCGTGCTGGTTCGCAACAACAGCGCTAAGAGTCAGCTTGCCGACGCCCTGCGCCGGTGCGGACTGCCCTATACCATCTGCGGCGGAAGGTCGTTCTTCTCTCGACCCGAGATCGCCGACGTGCGTGCGGCGCTCAGTGCGGCGATTGATCCGCGCAACGACCTGGCCACGGCCACAGCGCTGCGTTCGCCCCTTCTTCGGTGTCCAGACATTGATATCGTCAGAGCGTCACTGCGTGGACGTAAGAGCAGCCTGCAGGATGGACTTGCCGACCTGGTCTCGACCGGCGAGGCATCCGCCGAGGCCGTCTTTGCCGTAGGCTTCTTCACGCATGTGCGCACACTTATCGCCGTGCAACCGGTAAGTGATGTCATCGAGCCGATGCTCGATCATTGCCGGTGGCATGCTGCTGTGGCACGCGACGCACGCTACGCGCAGATGGTGGTCAACATCGACAAGTTGATCGACATCTGTCGCCGTGCCGAGCAGAACCGCTCGGCATCGCTGGCCGATGTTCTCGCGGCGATCAGCGAACCGGAGCGCGACCTCGAAGCCGAAGCAACGGTGATCAGTACGGACAATGCGATCCACGTGATGACGATCCATGCATCAAAAGGGCTGGAGTTCCCGATCGTTGCGCTGGCCGATCTTGGCTCGTCGAGCAGAACTGAATCCTTTCTCATCAGCGATCAGATCGGGCCGACCATCAAGACGCCCTCGGAGATCGTTCTTGCCGGCAATGCCCGTGCTGTGGTGGAACGGCCATCTGCGCTCTCGCACGTTGTGAACCAGGAGCTCGACCGTGAGCGCGACGAGGCCGAACAGCGTCGACTTCTCTACGTTGCCCTTACGCGCGCCAAGGCGCACCTGGTTCTGTGTCTGCCCACGGCCGACGTAAAAGATGCGACCAAGGGGCTTACCGGCATTCTGAATGCGGCGACTGCGCAGGCAGGACCATGGACGCGTGTTGCCTGTTCGGCAGACGCCGACCACAGGTCATACCGAGCAAGCGGCCGCACCACAGGCCCCCCGACCGTTGCGCTAGAGCCCCTTGTTGCGCCGCAGCCGCTGATCATGACGGCCAGTTCCCTTAACAAGAGCGCCTCGGCACGGATATCATCGGTGCGACGTCGCATTCTTGGCTCCGAGAATGCTTCGACGGCCTATGGAACTGCGGTCCATGCTGCACTGGCCGAGATCATCCGCAGCGTTGGAATGCTCGATGATCAGGACAGCGTGCAGCGCATCGTGGGCGTGATGAAGGCTCATGACCTCGACCGTGACACGGCTCGGAAAGCCACGGCCGAAGTCCTGGCCGTGGTCGACCATGCACTGGTTCGCCAGCATGCTGAGGCTCTTCGCACGTCAGTTGTGGAGGGAGCATTATCGGCAATGCACGGAGAGAGCATTATCGAGGGTGTGCTCGACGTTAGGCTGACGGCAACCGACGGTACCGTGGAGATCTGGGACTGGAAGACCAACGTGGTTCATTCTACGCGTCATACCATCGAGGTTGCCGAGTCGTACGCCACGCAGATGCGCAGCTACGCTTGGCTATGCGTGCAGGCCGTGCCTGGCTGCGAGCGTGTAAGAACGCGCCTGATTTTCACCAAGGCCGCCGCAGAGGGTCATGATATGATCGATGTTTCTCGCACCTGGGAGATGAACAGCCTCAGCCGGCTCGTCGCTGATTGATCCCATCGGCAGCGGCTACGGCCGATGACCATGCCCACTGAAAGTTGTACCCGCCCAGCCAGCCCGTTACATCAACAACTTCGCCGATGAAGGCCAGTCCGCCAACGATGCTGCTTTGCATGGTCTTGGATGAAAGCCGCGAAGTGCACACGCCGCCGGAGGTAACCTCGGCCTTGGCATATCCTTCGGTGCCGGCAGGAGTCAGCTGCCATTGTTTCATCGACGTGAGCAGAGACTCCACATCACGTCGCGCTATGGTGTTCACCGCACGCGTCAGCAGGGGGCCATCCCATACCTCGAGAAGTCGCTGCGGCAGATGCTGCGACAGGACCGAGCGCAGCTGACGTTTCTCTGACGGGTAATCAGACACAACCGCACGTGGATCGGCATCAGGAAGCAGGTCGATCACAAAGCCGGGCTCATCGCGCAGATACGACGAGATCTGCAGAATGGCCGGACCGCTCAGTCCGCGATGCGTAAACAGGATGTTCTCGCGAAATGTGGCCTTTGTTGTGCGCACTTCAGCCTCGAGTGCCACGCCCGAGAGGTCTGCGAACCTGGCGGCATACGTCGCGTCAAAGGTCAGGGGCACGAGCGCCGGCAACGGGTCGACGATCGGATGATCGAACTGCCGTGCGATGCGGTATCCGAGATCCGATGCGCCGAGCGACGGAATGCTCAGCCCTCCGGTGGCAACAACGAGGTTGTCGCACTCGGCAACCTCCGCCCGACCCGACAGGTTGTAGGCAACCGTGAAGCGATCGCTCTTCGAGACCGAGCCGATGATGCTGTCGTATATGATCTCGGCGCTGGCGCGTCGGCACTCACTCACGAGCATATCGATGATCTGCTGCGCCGACCCGTCGCAGAATAGCTGACCGAGTTTCTTCTCGTGCCATGCAATGCCATAGCTCTCGACAAGGGCAATGAAATCATCGGGTCGGTAGCGGGAAAGTGCCGAGCGTGCAAACTCCGCGTTCTGGCTGATCATGTTCCGATGTGTCACGATCCGATTCGTGAAGTTGCACCTGCCGCCACCCGAGATGCGGATCTTCTTGCCCGGACGGTCGTTATGCTCGAGTACGAGTACCCTGCAGCCCCCTGACGCCGCGCGCGCAGCACACATCAGACCGGCAGCACCGGCGCCGAGGACAATGACGTCAAAGTGCTGCAAGGGGCTACTTGGCGATCACAAACGGAACGGAAGAAACGAACACGCCCGCCGTGATCCGCAGCACGTACATACCTGACGGCAGATCTGCCGTATCGAACCGCACCGAATACTCGCCCCCGGAGAGCGTCACCGATCCATCGAGCACCGTTCGCACGTTCATGCCGCGCGGGTCCACCACGTCGAGGAACACCGGCACGGTTTCCTGCATCCGGAAGCTGACGGTTGCCATATCGGCAGCCGGCTGTGGTGCGATCTGGATACGTGGACGTCCGGTAGGGGCGAACTTCACAACAGAGATGTTGCAGCGTCCGGCAACGCTTACCGGTGATGCGCCAGAGCGCGGAACGATGTCGAGGAATTGCAGACTATCCGAGGTGTATCCGCCCGAGGTGACGTCGATGCTGGAGTTGACGGAGTCGGGAACGGTAACAACAAACCGCAGCGTCGCAAGAGGTCCTGACCGAAGCGTATCGGCGCCGCGCACCGCAATGTCAACCCGACCCAGAGAGTCCGTCACGGTGGTGTTGGCCGGCTCGGCTGCCGAGACCAGTCCGATGTACTTCAGCGCGCGCGGCGCATATGTTACCGCTAGATCAAAGTTCAATCCATTCAGGAAGTACTCAACGCCATTGTACGTTGCCGAGATATCCTTATCGAGCATGACCGGAACGTCGATCGTATCACCGATCGCCCCGGCAAAGGTTGCCGGCACGAAGAACTGACTCGTTGGCAGAAGCGCCACATCAAGCTCCGGTGCATAGCCCCATCCATCGGCATCTGTCGTGTCGCGCACGTCACACGGGTAGCCGCTGACAACGCGCGGAGCAGATTGGAAGTACTGCTCCCGGAGTGGACAGAACCTGAGGGTCACAACGACCGAATCACCCGGACGGACGGAGTCCCCCAGCGGGGGCACTGAGCCGACCAGTGTGGTGTACTGAGGAAGGTCGAGAAGCTCGGTGACGGCATTCGGAACGTCACCCGTGTTGACCACCGTGAGCGAACGCTCGGCGCATTCAAGGATGCGCACCGAATCAAATGCGACGGGTTGCGAGATCGCGATCTCAGACTTCAGCGCAAGGATCGTTCCGCGGTCACCGGTGGCGATCAGCTTATAGAGGATCACATCCTCCGTATCGAAGTTGATACTGTCGATTGTCAGCCTGCTGCTGGCCCTGTTGTTGTTCGTGGTCACGAACCTCAGCACGGCAAAAGGTTTCGTCGAATCAATGCCGCAGAAGTTCTTCATCGTCACGGCCTGCCCCCCGTAGGGCGAAGCAGCAAAAGACAGCGACGGACGGAATTTGACGCCACCCGTCTGGGAGACGCATTCGTTACCGGTAAGCGTAGAGGTAATGTCCAGTAGCCGCAGCTGCGAGGAATCAAAGTCGACGCGCATCTTGATATCAACGACAGAGGCATCGATCTTGATCGAACTGTACAGCGGAACATTCAGCGTATCACAGGAGATCATGCGGAATGTGTCCGGCAGTGGGCGCAGTGCATCGAAGCTGAACAGCAGGCCACGTGTCTGCGCAAAGCCCCCTCCTCGTACCAGGACCGTCGTATCCCAACCCACACAGGGGGTGGAGAACCAGAACTTCATTCGCGTGCGGTAGTCACGGGGCGCGCGCGGACGTTGCCGCAGCTGCACGACCAGCGAGTCTCCGGGATCGATCGTCTGCGGCCAGGTTGTCGGCGCGGTGACGGTAAAGATGCGCTCGTCCGGGAAGAACGTCACGGAGTCGACTACCACCCGGTCCTGACTTGGGTTGAGACGGAAGTCGGGGATCTTCAGCACCACCGAGAGGATCTGTGGACTGGTGACATCGACAACTCCGTACGGGAACTGCACCGAGGTGGGGCGTGGACGGAAGGTGAGCGATCGCTTGCCGACGAGGAATGTCTCAAGCGTGCTCGACCACTGCGAGCCCGATGCCTTGATGCGCAGCGCGGCGCGGCATTCCATGAGTGTTGAATCCGCCGGCGTGCGCGGGCAGAACGTCAGCACAACCGTGTCACGCTCTCCTGGCGGCACGGTGTACGGAAGCACACCGGTTGGTGAATACTTGGACTTCCAGTTAAAGAACTGCGGCTTCCCGCCGGGCACTCCCACCGAGTCGATCCAGACTCGTTCGACCACCATGTCGAACTTCAGCGAACCATTCAGAAGCTCGATCGTGCGGTCAATGCACTCGCACGGCCGCACGTAGCCGAAGTTGACCAGTGACAAAGCGCTCTCGAGTTTGACGATGATCCCCCGACCCGATAGAGGTCCGGAGCCGCTGATAGTGCAGGGTTCGGAAGAATGCGCCGTCAGCGCGCCAACAAATGAGCGCGCGGCATCTGGAGCAAACTCCACATCGACGCGAATCGAATCTCGTGGCGCCAGGGTAAGGGGCACGGCACGACTGGTTGAAACGATCCGGAACCCCGGACTGATCGTCAGCGAGTCGACGCGTACCGGCAGCGAGGAAGTATTCTCGACAATCATCTGCATGGTCTTGCGGTCGCCCACTTCAACGGTGCCAAAGGCCGTATTCTGGGAAACGAACAGCTTCGGCGCAACGGATGTGGCGATCAGCTGAACCTGCCACTCGGCCCGGCTCTCATCACGGAAACGGATGTACGCCCTGTCGGCCCGGTCACGTGTCGGATCGGCAGGTGTGTATCGTGTGCGGAAACGAATGGAATCACGAGGCGGGATCGTACGTGTGGTCCCGGTGACCGGCCCCGGGGGATCGATGATCGAAATGCGTCCACCGGACTGATCGACGAACTGTAGAGAGTCTATTCGACGCGGCGAGTCGGTAAGGTTCACGATGAAGACCGAGTCTTCCCGTGTCTGACACGAGATAACGTTCTGGGTCTCCATGACAAGGGGCTGAAAACGGAATATCTGCATGATGCCTCGCCCCTTGAGGTCGATACAGTCTGACACGTAGCAGCGGTTTTCGAACAGACAGAGTTTGTCGTTGTACGTCAGCGAATCTGTCGGCCGGAACGTGATCGGAATCGTTGTCGAGTCACCCGGCTGAATGGTACGGCTCGTGCCGCCAAGCAGGGCGAAGGACTCGCCGCGCTGAACATAGAGCGACACGGTTAGAGCATCGAACTTGCTGGTGTTCTTTGCGCGCACGCTCAACGTGCGTTGCTGGCCCACGAGCACGTCGCCAAAGTCTACGAGGCCATTGACAGACCATTGCACCTTGTTATCCAGACCGCGCCCCGTGACGTAGATCTTGCGCTCGATGTTGCATCCCTGGATGCGCGTCTTGATGATGATCGAGTCGAACACGATGCCGGGCTGACGCGGAAGGAACCGCACGGAGTTGAACGGATACCCGGTCTTTGGAAGCAGCGTGAACGGGAAGCGTATGCGATAGTGTGTAAAGTCCTTGGGAACGATGATCGTGTCGATGACAATGTCCGACAGCGTCAGATTCTGCCACGTGTAGTTCTGCGGGTTACTCAGAAGGCCCGGGCAGACGGCCTCGAAACGCATCGTATCGATACGTCTCGACCCGGAAGTGTTGCGGACCGAAATGACCTCCTGTGTTCGCCCGGTAAGGGCAATGGTGACGGGAGTCTTCTGACACTGATCGTCTGTCACAAGCCGCAGAGTATCGCGATAGTCGGCCGTGGTGTCGCGTACAAACGACCGGATGACAAGTGTTGTGCACTGACCAGGCTGGATGACGATCGGATAGGACACGCCGACCACCGTGAAGCCCTTGGGCTCGTTGGTAAACGTGTTTCGAATTGTCAGGGGGCGAGGCCTGCCAAGTTGGTCGGACGTGTTGCACACGATGATCGTCGAATCGATCTGTGTTTTGTCCACGCAGCCCACCCAGAGTGTATCGAATAGCACACCCCGACGATTTACGCCGGTTTCCGTGATGCGATTCAGCTCCATGCGGATCTGCTGGTTCGGCAGACCGCAACGGTTGGTCGGCCTGATCTCCAACGTGTCGATGAACGTACCGACAAGCGTTCCCCGGAACGTCACCGTTACCACCTGCGGAGTGCCGCCGGCTAGATTCACTGACGAGGGCGTGATGGTGAACATGCTTGCTTCCGGACCCCTCATCACGAGATTGGCTGTACTACCGCAGACTGCCGTGTCGACGATCGTAAACTGCCACTGTGCTACCGTGTCGCAGAGAATGTCCTGCTTGATGGCAGCCGGCAAAACGCTTAGTGAGCGAGGCACCACGCGATCAGAGCGCAGATTTGATGCGCCCGAGCGAAGAAGTCCGGAGTGGCCGTTGCCCGTGGCATCGCAAAGTGAGGAAATGTTTCCTGCCGACTCGTTACAGCGCAGATAGGCGCGCAGCCCCTGCTCGTTTCCGTTCAGCGAGCGCTGCATCTGGCACTTGATGGATGACTCGTCGAGAGCACGATCCCAGACGCGGATCTCATCGACCAGCCCCTTCATCGTGCGGAAAAGATTCTGGTTATCGGCAACGCCGTTGCACGAACCGATCAGAAACGGCAGATCCGGACGGTCAAGACCACGCAGGTACGCCGCCGGGTACTGATCATTTCGAACCGGTCCTGCAGCACGCGTTCCGTCGATAAAGATGGACGCACTTTCCGTTCCGCCGTCGAATACCACGGCGATGTGGCGCCATGCTCCGTAGAGTCCGGCAGCCGACGTGCGGACGATGGTGTTGTCGACGCTTTTAAGCTGACCGGCATCGCCATTGACTTCAAACACAAGCTCATCGTTGGAATCGATGTACACGACGAAGACGTCGTTGAAGTCGGAGTTGGGTCCCCACAGCCCGCCCAGAAATTGACGCTGATTGGCCTGCTTCTCGATCTTGGCCCACATCTCGAAGGTCAGTGCACTCTGACGCGCCCTGGCGGGATTCTTCAACAGCTCGATGAAGTGCTGACTGCGACCACTGGTGGTGACGAACTGCACAGCATTGAAGATGCAGTCCTTTCTGCCATCGCAAGACGCAGGAAACTGCGCCGAGGCCTGCGTGGCAAGGAGCACTGCCAACAGGCCGATGGTAACGAGTTGATTACGGGTCATGCCACATCCCACACTCGATGGTAAAGTCAGGTGCCTCAGCAAGCGCATAAAGGCCGCAGACAGGCGCGCGCGCGCATGCCCGGGAAAGATACGAGAACGAGGTATACCACGGAATCCCTGCCCGTCGTAACTTTTCCGCGTTGGGTCGGCAGGCAACGTGCCACCACGCCCCTTACACACTCAATGCTGAGGAAGAACAATATGTCGTTGATCCGCTCTTTGGTTACAGCCGCGATCCTTACGCTCACCATGGTGGTCGTAACACAAGCACAGGCCCCTGCTCCGCGCGATTTCGGACTTTCGCTCAACGCCCGTGTTGTAGGAGGAACGAAGCCATCGATCACGTTGCGCTGGAACAAAGACGACAATCAGGTCGGCGCGCTGATCTGGCGAAAGCTCAAGGACAACGCCGTGTTCAGCCCCGAGATCTATGACTCGGTTGTGGGCAAGGGGCTGGAATGGACCGACAATGACATTGAGACCGGACAGTCCTACGAATACCGCGTGTTTCGTGTTATCAGTCGGAAGAACGGCGCAGCAAACGTCAATTTCTGCGGTGTTGGTTACATCAATGCGGGGATCGAAGCGCCCCCTGCCCCACGGGAACGTGCCCTTGTGCTTGTCGACTCGACCATGCGTCAGCCGCTGGCAACGCAGCTGAGCACCTTCGAGCAGGATCTTCTTAACGAGGGCTGGGACGTCACCATCATGTCAGTGCCGCGCGCCGAGACCTTTGATTCCGGCAAGGTCAACCGCGTGCGGGCGCTTATTAAGCAGGAGTGGAACAGCGGTCGCGACCTTGGCGCGATCGTCCTGGTCGGACGCGTGCCGGTGCCATATTCCGGCGTCATTGCACCTGATGGACATGTGCCGGATCATCAGGGGGCTTGGCCTGCCGATGGCATCTACGGCGACCACAACGGTAACTATACCGATCGCACGTCCAATCAGCCCAACACATCGCGTCCAGTGAACAGTAACATCCCGGGCGACGGGAAGTTCGACCAGAGTGTGTTCAACACCGACGTCGACATACCGGTCGGGCGGATCGACTTCTTCAACATGCCGCTGTTCAAATCGAGCGAGACCGATCTTTTGAAGAACTACTTCAAGAAGAACCACGATTACCGGACAGGCGCATGGAGCGTGCGCGCAGGTGGGATCATTGATGACAATTTCACATCCTATCCCGAGGCATTCAGCGCATCGGCATGGCGGGGCTTCAGCGTGTTCGGACCGGATACGGCGGTACGTGCGGGCGACTTTTTCACCGACCTTAAGGGGCCGACGACCTACCTGCTCGGATACGGCTGCGGAGCCGGAACGGATGTCTCTGCCGGCGGCGTCGGCTCCACAACCGACATGTCCACAAAGCCGGTTCATGCGGTGTTCACCTTCCTGTTCGGCAGTTACTTCGGTGACTGGAACACGCAGAATAATTTCCTGCGGGCGCCTCTTGCCACGGATCCGCGCGTGCTAACGTCGGCCTGGTCCGGACGTCCACACTGGTACATCCACCACATGGCTCTTGGCGAGACGATCGGATACAGCACCCGATTGAGTCAGAACAGTTCGCAGATCTATTCTGGCGGAGTTCTGGGCAACTACGTGCAGGTGATCAACATCAACGCTGACGGGTCCTATGCCCTCACCGGAGGCCTTGAACGTCAGATCCACATTGCCCTGCTTGGTGATCCGACACTTCGTTCCAACCCGAAACAGATCGCTGCACTCGGCACCATTACAGCCAAGACGGAGTTTCCGAACAAGGTCAAACTCTCATGGATCAAGCCCTCCGGCACGGCCGATGCGTACATGGTTTACCGTCGTAAGGAAGGCACGAAGAAGTGGACAGCGCTTACCACCCGCCCTATCACAGCTACGTCGTATCAGGACTCGTTGCGTAACGACGGAACACTCGAGTACATGGTCCGCTGTTGCGCTCTTCTATCCAGTGCCAGCGGAACATACTACGACATGGGGCGTGGCGCGCGGGCAAGCGTCCTAACCACGCACGTAACCGATGATGTCGAAACCGGAGCATCGGTCCTGGCAACCATCGCCCCTAACCCTGCCTCCGATAACGTCAACGTGGAGTTCTTTCTCTCCTCCGGCGGCATGGCCATCGTATCACTCGTCGACGTAACGGGCCGCACCGTCTCGACCTTCGACGCCGGAGTGCTGGCCGCCGGCACGCACCAAACATCATTTGATGTGACATCTCTGCCGGTGGGCACCTACACGGTTACCATCAGGGGCCAGCGGCAGAACATCAGCGTTCCGCTCGTGGTCGTGCGGTAACCTGCGGAGGGAAGCCGAAGCGGAGGGAAACGCGCTTCGCGCGAGGGAAACCGAAGCGGAGGGAAACGCGCTTCGCGCGAGGGAAACCGAAGCGGAGGGAAACGCGCTTCGCGCGAGGGAAGCCGAAGCGGAGGGAAACGCGCTTCGCGCGAGGGAAACCGAAGCGGAGGGCAACGCGCTTCGCGCGAGGGAAACCGAAGCGGAGGGCAACGCGCTTCGCGCGAGGGAAACCGAAGCGGAGGGAAACGCGCAGCGCGCGAGGGAAGCCGAAGCGGAGTTGGACCCCACACCTCAAACCTGAAACCTGAAACCTGCGCGAAGCGCAGCGCGCGAGGGAAACCGAAGCGGAGTTGGACCCCACACCTCAAACCTGAAACCTGAAACCTGAAACCTGAAACCTGCGCGAAGCGCAGCGCGCGAGGATCAACCTCACACCTCACACCTCACACCTCACACCTCACACCTCACACCTCACACCTCACACCTCACACCTCAACCTCACACCTCACACCTGTGCGAAGCACGTTACCGGCGCCAGAGGGCGTAGACAGGCACGCCGCTGGCAACGATCACAAGGCCCGGCCAGCTGTAGTTGGGTTTGTAGATCAGCAGGCAGATGCAGATCGCAAGGGCAAGAATGATGTAAAGAGCCGGCAGAAACGGGTAGCCGACGGCTTTGATGGGACGAGGTAGGTCCGGGCGGGTGCGTCGCAGGCGGAAGATTCCGAGGATCGTCAGCACGTAGAAGATCAGTACAGCAAAGACGACGTAGTCCAACAGGTCGCCATACTTTCCGCTGAGGCAGAGCACGCTTGCCCATGCGGCCTGCATCCACAGCGAGGCAGCAGGAGCCCCGTTCTTGTTGAGGGTTGCCGCCCGCTTGAAGAACATGCCGTCGTTGGCCATCGCATAGTAGGCGCGTGAGCCGCTCAGGATGATGCCGTTGTTACAGCCAAACGTAGAGATCATGATCAGCACGGCCATGATCACCGCACCGGACGCGCCAAACATGACATCCGCTGCGGCGGCACCGACACGGTCATTGGTCGCAAAGGCGATGCCGCGCTCCAGAGCCAGCGATGAATCCGGTGAGCCCCCTATCGGCATGATGGCGATGTACGACAGATTCGTCAGCATGTACAGCAGCGTCACAAGGCTAACGCCGATGACGAGGGCGCGAGGGATCGTGCGCTCGGGGTTCTTCACTTCTGCCGAGGCAAACGTGATGTTGTTCCAGGCATCGCTGGAAAAGATCGAGCCAACCATCGACACGGCAATGACAGCAAGAAAAGGCATTCCGATGCGCGAGGCAAAACCGTACGAATCCTGCTGCACGGCCGAAAGGTCCGCCACATGCGGTGTCACGCCGTCGATCCACAGAGAATCGATCGCCGCGGCAAGTGAGCCGTTGGACAGACCGTAGATGATGCCGGCGGCGGCCAGCGCAACCACGCTGATGATCTTGGTGGATGTGAAGGTGTTCTGGATGAGCTTGCCGAGACTGACGCCACGCGAATTGATAAACGTCAGAACGAGGATGGAAGCGATGGCAAACACCTGTGCAGCGTTCACCGAAAAGCCCCCTACCGTGAAGAGTGCATGCGCCTCACCCACCCCGGGCAGGATGGCCGACGTGTACTTGGCAAAGGCCATCGCAACGGCGGCGATCGTTCCGGTCTGGATGACCGTAAACAACGTCCAGCCGTAGAGGAATCCGGCAAGCGGACCAAATGCCTCACGCAGGTACACGTATTGTCCGCCGGCATGCGGAAGAAGTCCCGCCAGCTCGCCGTAGGACAGCGCGGCGATCAGCGTCAGCACACCCGTCAGCAGCCATACAAGCAGCAGCATGCCCGGTGAACCAACCATGCGTGCGATGTCTGCGCTCACAATGAAAACGCCGGACCCAATCATGGATCCGGCGACGATCATCGTAGCATCAAATAGTCCGAGCTCCCGCTTGAAACTCATGCCGCTCCCTTGCGGACAAGGGAGTGTTTCTTTCCATAAACTTCATAGACAACCAGACCGATAGCAAGCCACACGGCGAGTCGCAAGAAGTGCAGGTAGTCGCTCAGGCAAAGGGAGACCAGCAGAGCTCCGCACGAAAGAATGCCAAGGATCGGGACCAGCGGCACAAGTGGTGTCTTGAATGGTCGCTCGCGGTTGGGCTCCTTATACCTCAGGATGAGAACCGCCGCGCACACCACGACAAAGGCAAACAGTGTACCAACCGACGTCATCTCACCAACAAGCGCGATGGGCGCAAAGCCTGCAAACAGGCTTACCACGAAGGCAAAAAGAAGGTTCGACTTCCACGGCGTTTTGTACTTCGGATGCGTATCCGAAAAGAGCTTTGGCAGGAGGCCATCCTTGGACATTGTGTAGAACACCCGGGACTGACCAAGGAGCATCACGAGGATCACGCTTGAGTACCCTGCGATGATCGCAAGATTGATCGCAGGCCCCAGCCAGCTTACCCCCATCTTATCTATCGCTACAGCAACCGGAGCCGCCGCACCAGCAAACTCCGTATAGTTCGCAACGCCCGTCATCACAAAGGAGAAAAGCACATACAAAACGGTACAGATAACCAGCGACCCGAGGATACCGATCGGCATGTCGCGTTGCGGATTCTTTGCTTCCTGTGCGGCCGTCGAAACGGCGTCAAATCCGATGAAGGCAAAAAAGACCATGCCTGCTGCCTTCAGCACTCCGCTCCAACCGAAGTGGCCAAACTCTCCCGTGTTCGCCGGAATGAACTCAGCGTAGTTGTCGGCGTTTATGTAAGCAAAGCCAAGACCAATGAAGATGATCACCACGGCAACCTTGAGTGCCACGATGAAAGCATTGGCTCGCGCGGATTCCTGAATACCACGGATGAGCAACAGAGATACAACGAACACAATGAACATTGCAGGGAGATTCACCAATCCATGCTCGGTTGAACCCGGCGGTGTTTGCCAGTACGACATCGCGATAGACGTAGGCAGAGTGATCCCGTAGTACGCGAGGAACTTTGCCAGATATGCTGACCAAGAAACGGCCACCGTCGAAGCGCCAACTGCATACTCGAGGACAAGGTCCCACCCGATGATCCACGCGAAAAGTTCACCCATCGTAGCGTATGCATAGGTGTAAGCGCTGCCAGCTACCGGGATCATTGCTGCAAACTCAGCATAACACAGTCCGGCAAATGCACAGCCAATAGCTGCAATCACAAAAGAAAGCGACACAGCAGGTCCGGCATGCTCTGCGGCTGCGATACCGGTCAGCGAGAACAGCCCTGCACCAATGATCGCGCCAATACCGAGATTGATGAGATTGCCCGCCCCAAGTGTGCGCTTCAGTTCGGTATTGTGAACTGCATCACTCTGTAACTGCGAGATATCCTTGCGGAATCGTAGCTCAAACGCCATCAGCGTCTCCCCTTTTGATAACGGATTTACGGCCGCGCAATATACATGTGGGAACGTGATAGCTCCCGCAGATTGTTACGTGCAGTCCGTAGGTTTGCACCTTCCCTGAAGCTGACAATTTTCTATCAACACACTCTGGAGAATCTCATGGCACTAGCCGTTGGAACCACCGCACCTGACTTCACGCTTCTCGACGCCGACAAAAACCCGGTCTCTCTTTCAGCACATGCCGGCAAGACGGTTGTCGTCGCATTCTTCCCTGCCGCCTTCACGGGCGTCTGCAAAGACGAGCTGTGCACGTTTCAGGGGGCTCTTCAGCGCCTCAATGGCGTCAACGCTGCCGTTGTTGCCATCACGGCCGACATTCCATTTGCGAACAAGGCGTTTGCCGAAGCCAACGGTTTGGAGTTTCCAATCGTGTCGGACTTCACGCTCTCAACGATCAATGCCTATGACGTTGCATTCGAGAACTTCGCCGGCATTCCGGGCCTGACGCGCTCACACCGCGCGGTCTTCGTTGTGGGTCCGGACGGCACGATCGCGTACTCGGAAGTAACGGCCAATCCGGGCGTGCTTCCCGACTTCGACGCGCTCTACGCTGCCATCGGCGCGTAGGGCCTCGCTGCCTCGGCAGACGTCGTCTGCTGCTATCACATCGCGTAAACAGAAACGGCCATCCAAAGGATGGCCGTTCTGCTTAGCGCTCTTCCCACGAGGACTGCATCCTCTTTATGCTACATGCCTTCCCCCAAAGTCATGTTTTCCGTGGGAACCGTTACGTTAGGTTGTCTGCGCTGCTTTCTTGGGGCGACCGTAGCGGCGCTCCGATTTCTTCTTTAGGCCAAGAGCCGTGATCTCGTCGGAATCATCGCCGTACTGCGCGATGACCTGCCGCTTGACGCCCAGCACCAGATCGTGAAAGGCACTTTCAATACGGATCGCCTCGTCACGCGCCTTCGCGGCAGCCTCGCTGGCTGCCTGCTCGGCCTGTTCGGCTGCCTTCACCCTCTCCAATGCTTCTCGCAGTTTGTCCGACGTGAACTCCTTATTGGATGGGCTGTAATCCTTCAGATTCAGGACGGCCTGCGCCACTTCCTGATCCTGCATGAGGACCTTATGCGTCACCCTGATGGTTGTCCGTCGTGACATCTCTTGCGAATTCCCCGAAGCACCGGTGAATTAAGACTAATGCTGCATGCCTGCCGAGTTCCGTCTGTGTTGATCAAACAACACGACAAATATAACTGAGTTTGCACCACATGCAAGACAGGTATGGAACATTTTTTTCATTTACGGCAACGCAGATGTTCGTTTCAAGGGGGCTGAATCGACTTTCTCAACTCACGAAGGGCTCGCAGCACCCTCACATTGGGGTTTGTTAGGTGTTCAAGACACTTCAGACGACGACACAATCACTGTATGGGGCCACGAAACTCAATTGCTGCTAGAGAATATTCGATCAGCCCCCTTCCCATCACAATAGTATCTCCAAGCTAGCGTCGAACGCGTCGCGCACAGCACATAAACAGTCTTGCGTCGGGGCGATCATGCGCCGTAGATTTGGGAGTCCCCATTCCTTTCAACAGCGAGATTACCGTGAAGTTTTTCCTTGCCCTGCTAGCTGCCGTGACCATGACAGTAACCCCTGACGCCCGGGCGCAATCATCCCGCGGCTCCGGAACACTTGACCGCATCACGATCCAAGGTGAAAACAAGGGGCCATATACACCGCAACTCCAGGCCTCCCAGATCAAGGAGACCCTTCGGATCCTCAACAACGTCGATATTCGTGCCATCGAAGTGGACGTGTTTATCGACGTCCGCAATCTGCTGGCCCGCGCTGCGAATGGCAAAGCCGACACGGACGTTCTGAAAGTAGAACTCACGCCCGACCAGACCGTTAACCTTGATCTGCTTCTGCAGCGCAGCAAGGTATCCGGGGCGGACTCGGTAACGGTTAGCTCCATGCGTGCCGCCCTGAACAAGGCCGCCACGGCGCCTGCCTCAAAGAAGAAGTAAGCCCTCCCGCGCTGCTGGTTCACGTCCCGGCCGTCTTGCTTCGCACCCCGCACAAACCGTACCTTTGCACTCTTTTTCACTCCACAACTGCCGTACACCATGAAAATCTTCGCAATGATCGCAGTCGCCGGCGTCCTCTTCCTGGGCAGCACGGACTCTTTCGCTCAAGGCTCACTCGCTCCTGCTGCTCAGGCACCGGTCGTGCTAAAGCCAAAGCTCAAGCTCGCCTATATTCAGGGCGCTGTCCAATTCCTTGGCGGCATCGAGATCCGCGGCAACGAAGTCGATGCCTTCCTCGACGTCCGTAAGGTCCTCAGCGATGCCATCGACGAGGCCACGAAGGCCAAGAAGACCACCGATGATGTCATCACCGTCGAAATGCGCGGCGATCAGATCCAGAACCTCGCCCTGCTGATGCAGCGTGGAACACTCAAGGGCTCCGAAGCCGACACGTTCAAAGACATCATGAATGCTCTTAACGAGTCGGTCAAGGCCGCCCAAGGCTCAGGCAAGTAACAACCCGCTAAGAACTGAATGATACAAGCCTCCTGACCACCCGGTCAGGGGGCTTTTTCGTTTACTTTGCACCCATGGATATCGTCGATGTCTGCAATCACTGCCTCAGCCTCCCCGGCACAGAAGAGACCTTCCCCTTCGGTCCCGACGTGATCGTCTATAAGGTCAACAGCAAAGTGTTCTGTCTGGTCCCGCTCGATGCCCCCACACAACAATTCAACGTCAAATGCGACCCGGAAACCGCCGTTGAACTCCGCGAACGCCACGCCTGCGTCCAGCCCGGCTTCCACATGAACAAAAAGCACTGGAACACCATCACCATCGATGGCTCACTCACCCCAACCGAGATCCGCCACTGGATCGATCATTCGTATGGGCTGGTCAAGAAGAAGGTTTGAGGTGTGGGGTGTGAGGTGTGAGGTTGATCCTCGCGCGAAGCGCGCTTCCCTCCGCAGGTTTCCCTCCGCAGGTTTCCCTCCGCTTCGGCTTCCCTCGCGCGAAGCGCGTTTCCCTCCGCTTCGGTTTCCCTCCGTTTCGGTTTCCCTCGCGCGAAGCGCGTTTCCCTCCGCCTCGGCTTCCCTCGCTCGAAGCGCGTTTCCCTCCGCCTCGGCTTCCCTCCGCAGGTTTCCCTCCGCTTCGGCTTCCCTCGCGCGCAGCGCGTTTCCCTCCGCAGGTTTCCCTCCGCTTCGGCGCTAAAACCTCAAGCCGACCCACCGCACGTTCGGCGTGATCTCCACAGCCGGTGCGGGCAGGTGATACATGTGCAGGTACTCAAAGGTTTGCCGCAGCCAGTCTGGCAGGAAGGGCAGTCGTTTGAGGTTCCAGTCGAGTGAAAGCACAAAGACGTGCTGTGGGGTTGATGATCCGACGAGCCCCCTGACGGAGTGGCCGAGGGCGAGATTGATCCACGGAGGATACCAGGCCTGGGCGGCTTGGGGAAGCAGCTGATGCACGTCAACGCTCAGCCAGTGCGTGGTGCTTTCATAGTCGTCGATGATCGCATTATAAAATCCATTACGGAATGGCTCTGACGGGTAGAACGAGATCTGAAAGGTGATGGCCTTCAGTTCCGGCACATAGTGCTGAGCAAGTGGCCATGCGGCGCCGAGAAGATTCCCTGCCATGTCGCCGGGAGAGAAACCGTAGTTCTGACTGAATCCATCGCGGACCTCGTTGTATGTCTGATAGGCCATGGCGATCGACGAGCCCCACCAGAGCGACGAGGCGGTGTCGAGTCCGGACCAGCGCAGCGAACCGGCGATGAGCGTTGCCGATGTTGCGGCGAAGTAGGCGTGGCCTACCTTGTCGGCCCCGAGCGCATACGTCCAGTCCTGCTGCACGTTCACATGGAAGTCGGCAGGAGCCCCCTTCCACCAGAGGTTGTTAAGCCAGCCGTGCCCCACGGTAAATGCGCCAACTCCCACAGTGGTGAGGGCGCCGAGTCGCCATGGGTCAATTGCCGCCTGCGGCTTGACGGAATCCTGCTGCTGCGCTGATGTCTGCCACGAAAAAGAAATGCCTGACGCGCCCATGGAGGGGGCGTGCCAGGCAATGATGAGCAGGATGAGAAGCTGACGTATCACAACGTCTGGAGAGCACGCCACGGCGACGCGACTCCCGCGCGGAATCAGGCGCCGATCAGGGCTTTGTAGGCGTCAACCTTCAGGAGGCCTTCAAGCTCTGACGGGTCAGAGATCTTGATCTTTACCAGCCAGCCTTCGCCATACGGGTCTTTGTTGACCGAGTCGGGAGCGGCATTGACGTTGTTCACCTCAAGCAGCTGACCGCTGACGGGGGCGTAGAGATCGGCGACTGTCTTAACGGCCTCGATCGACCCGAAGGTTCCGCCCTTGGCGACCGTTGCAGAGGCATCCGGAATGTCGACGTATACAACGTCGCCCAGTTCACCTTGAGCATGGTCTGTCACGCCGATCGTTCCGACGTCACCTTCAACACGGATCCATTCGTGATCGCTGGTATAGAGCAGGTCTGCTGGAAAATTCATCGTCTAGGCCTTCCAATCATGGGTGTCGAGATACTTCGTGTCAAACGTACCGGCAATGAAATCCGGATTATCCATCATCTTTCGGTGAAATGGGATCGTGGTCTGAATGCCTTCGATAATGAACTCATCAAGCGCGCGGCGCATCTTGGCGATCGCACCGTCTCGCGTTGGGGCAAACGTAATGAGCTTGGCAACCATTGAGTCGTAGTAAGGCGGGATGACGTATCCCTGGTAGATGTGCGAGTCGACCCGCACGCCCGGACCTCCGGGGAAGTTCAGGGACTGGATCACGCCCGGAGATGGACGGAAATCGTGATAGGGATCTTCGGCATTGATCCGGCACTCGATAGAATGCATCAGCGGATCGCGCTGCTGCAGCGTGAGCTTTTCACCGGACGCCACGAGCAGCTGCTCTCGGATTAGGTCGCACGCCGAGGACTGTTCCGTGACAGGGTGTTCAACCTGAATCCGCGTGTTCATTTCCATGAAGTAGAAGTTGCGGTGCTTGTCAACCAGGAACTCGATAGTTCCTGCACCAACGTAGTTCACGCTCGCAGCGCCCTTGACGCTGGCATCGCCCATAGCCTTGCGAAGCTCTGGCGTCATGATCGGAGAAGGGGCTTCTTCGATCAGCTTCTGATGTCGACGCTGAATGCTGCACTCACGCTCATTGAGATGGATCACGTTGCCGTGCATATCAGCAAAGACCTGGATCTCGATGTGACGCGGCTCTTCGATAAACTTTTCTATGTAGATGTCACCATTACCGAACGAGGCTTCGGCCTCTCCCCTTGCCGTAGCATAAGCGCGGTCTAGCTCGTCCGGCGACTCGACATAACGCATGCCCTTGCCACCGCCGCCGGCAACGGCCTTGATCATCACGGGATAGCCGACTTCGGCCGCTACGCGGCGCGCATCCTCAACAGTCGGGACGATGCCGTCCGACCCCGGAACCACCGGTACTCCGGCTGCACGCATGGTGTCCTTGGCGATGGACTTGTTCCCCATGCGAACGATCGCATCCGGCGTCGGCCCAACGAACGTGATTCCGCAATCGTGACAAATCTCTGCGAACGTTGCGTTTTCGGCCAGAAAACCATAGCCCGGATGGATCGCATCGGCGCCGGTTACGTCGGCAGCGGCGATGATCGACGGAATGTTCAGGTAGGAGAGCTTGCCCTGTGCCGGCCCGATGCACACGGCCTCGTCGGCAAAGCGTACGTGCAGAGATGCACGGTCGGCCTCCGAATACACCGCAACGGTGCGTATGCCAAGCTCCTTGGCGGCACGGATGATCCGCAGTGCGATCTCACCGCGGTTTGCGATCAGCAGTTTCTTGATCATGCGAAGCCGGGCGATCGATTAATCTGGCTTAACAAGAAAGATCGGCTGGTTGTATTCCACCGGCTGACCGTTCTCGACGAGGATCTTGATGACCGTGCCGGTTGCGTCCGACTCGATCTCGTTCATGAGTTTCATCGCTTCGACGATGCAGAGAGTGTCGCCAACATTCACATGCTGGCCCACCTGCACGAAGGCGTCGGCATCAGGTGAGGGGGCGCGATAGAACGTCCCCACGATCGGCGAAACGACCTTGTGGGCCGAATCAGCCGCTACGGCTGGCTCTGCGGCGGCAGCCGGGGCGGGGGCACTTGCGGCAGCGACAGGCGTAGCCGACACCGCAGCCGGGACTGCCGGCATGGCGTAGCCGGGCATCATCACCGGCGCCTGCGCCGATGGCTTCGACATATGCACCGTCATGCCTTCTTCTTCGATCGACAGTTCAGATGCGCTACTTTCATCGAAGATGCGCAGCAGTCGACGGAGATAGTTCAGATCCATGTTTCCTCCAATACGTTCTGGAAGCCCCTTACTCCTTCACGCGATCCATGTAGTCACCCGTCGAGGTGTCAACACGGATCAGATCTCCCTCATTGACGAACAGCGGCACCATAACCGTCGCACTCGTCTCAACCGTTGCCGGCTTGAGAACGTTGGTGGCTGTATCGCCGCGTACCCCGGGCTCGGTATGCGTAACCCGAAGTGCCACATGGTTCGGCATGGTCACTTGCACCACGTTCTCTGCCTCATCACGAGCGATCTGCACTTCCATACCTTCTTTCATGAACTTGGCCGACTCACCAACGATCTCGGCATTCACCGGAATCTGGTCGTAGGAGTCCGTGTCCATGAACGTGAACATGTCCGCATCGCGGAACAGGTACTGGAAATTGCGGGTTTCGACGCGCACAAACTCGATGGTCTCCCCCGAGCGGAACCGCTCTTCACGCAACTTGCCCGTCTTGATGACGCGCATCTTGACCTGATAGAAGGCCCGAAGGTTACCCGGTGTGCGGTGGATGGATTCGAGGACGACGCAGAGTTCGCCATTGTGGCGAATCACGGCACCCACCCGGAGGTCAGCTGTTGTTGCCATGAAAGACAGGAATTGTCAAGAAAAATGACTCAGAGGTCCCGACCGGATTCGAACCGATGTACAAGCTTTTGCAGAGCTCTGTATAGCCACTCTACCACGGGACCGCGTGGGCGGCGAATATACGAAAAGGGGGCTATTCGGGCGTGTTTATAGCTGTTTTTAGCTGTTTTTACCCGTTTTCGCGCGTAATTCGGCCGAAAACGCACGAATCTCGTCGATGAGGCGCTTTGCCTCGCTTCGCGCGGCTCGAGCATGCTCATCGTCTACCACCACCGCCGGCACCACTTCAACGTCTTCTGTCTCGTCCGACGCTTCGACGCTGACGCCGGCCGGCATGACAAAGTTCAGATCCTCCGGTACACCGTTGGTCTTGAGATACTCCTTGGCGCCGGCCACCGTGTAGCGCTGCTCACGCAGAAGATTTCTGATCAGCATCAAAATTGCCATGTCACGCTGCGAGTACACCCGGTTGCCCGCCCTGTTCTTCTGCGGCCTCAGCTGCGAAAACTCCCTCTCCCAGTACCGCAGCACATGCTGCTCCTCCGAAACGATCTTGGCCGCCTCGGTGATGGAGTAGTAGAGCTTCTTGATGGAATCCTGCATGACGCAAGATAGTAGAAGTCGGGGTACTGGGGACTGGGGACTGGGGACTGGGGACTGGGTACTGGCTACTGGGTACTGGGTACTGGGTACTGAACGTCATCCCCGCGAAAGCGGGGATCCATGCGCCCCTACATTGGGTCTGCGGGCGTCACCCGTTTTCGTTTAAACACTCCTGCCTGGGAGGAGATGTTCAGAAGCACGCCGACGGCGATGGCGCTGAAAAAGACGCTTGAGCCGCCATAGGAGATAAAGGGCATGGGAAGGCCCGTGGTTGGGAGGACGCCGCAGGTGACTCCGGCGTTGACGAAGGCATAGACCGATAGCGTGGTCGTGATGCCCCCTGCAAGAATTCGCCCAAAGGTGTCGGGTGCCTTACGGGCAACAGTGTAGCCGCGGAGCATGATCAGGATGAAGGCCGACATCAGGAAGACGATCCCGATGAAGCCATACTCCTCACCGACGATGCTGAAGATGAAGTCGCCATACGATTCGGGCAGGAAGAAGTCGCGCTGACGACTCTGGCCGGGGCCGACGCCGGTGATACCGCCATTGCCGAATGCGATCAAAGCCTGATCAAGCTGGTAGCTCACTGCCTCGTCTCCCTGCCCGCCGAAGAACGCCAGAAGTCGGCGCAGTCGGTACTCGGCAGTGACAGCGTACAGGCCTGCCGCGCTGAAGCCGGCCGCCACAATGACGGTAAGGTGAAAGGGGCGAACATCGGCCAGAAACATCATGACCATCACGATCAGAAAGATCACCGTGGCCGTTGACAGGTTGGGCTGCAGGGCGATCAGGATCGAGACTGGCAGAGTCCACTTGAGAATGTCGAAGATGCCCCCTTTCCAAGTGCGCACCACGGCCGTATTTGCACTCAGCAGAGCAGCCGCATGAAGCACCACGGCAAACTTGGCAAGCTCCGAGGGCTGGAAGTTCACCGGTCCGAGTCGCACCCATCTACTTGCCCCCTTGATCTCGGTTCCCATGATCAGCACCATCACCAGAAAGCCGTAGGCGATCCACATCAGCGTCGTGGAGCTGCGCTCGAAGACGTGATAGTCGACCTTCGCAAAGAAGAGCATCAGCACCATGCCGATGATCACACGCAGGGCATGGTTCCAGACCAGGCCCTCGCTGGATCCAAGTTTTACGTCGGCAAACGATGCGCTGGCGCTGTACACGAAGGCAACACTGAACAGCAACAGTGCGGCGATCGGAAGCAGAATAAACCAATCGATGTTCGATGGTTCCGGACGCTGCGTCATGAGGCAGGCACCTCCACGGCAAATGTCGTTCCCACACCCGGCTGCGTCTGCACAACGGTCAGACGTCCGCCGTGATAGTCTTCAATGATGCGCTTCGACAGCGGAAGCCCCAGACCCCAGCCACGCGTCTTGGTCGTAAAGCCGGTCTGAAAGATCCGCGAAGCAACCTTTCGCGTCATGCCCTTGCCGTTATCCTTCACGGTCACAACAATGCCCCCTCGCGCCCGTTCGGCCAAACGCACCTCGATCACCCCGTCGTGCCGGTCGAGTGCATCCACGGCGTTGCGGATGAGATTCTCGATCACCCACTCGAAGAGCTCCTGGTTCAGGTTCGCTTCGAGCGTATCATCGAATTCACGAACCAGCAGAATGCGCTTGCCGAGAATCGGAAGTCTGGTTTCGAAATACCGGCAGGCCCGCTCGAGCACCTCCGCCACGCGCACCTTATTCCTGCTTGGCATGGCGCCGATCTTGGCAAAGCGATTGGCGATCACATTCAACCTCTCCACATCCTGTTCCATCTGCGCCGCCGTTGCCACTATCTCGTCCGGAGAGTTCTTGTTGATGCGCAGAAGTTCCAGCCAGGCCAGCAGACTGGAAAGGGGCGTGCCCAGCTGGTGCGCGGCCTCTTTGGCCATGCCCACCCAGATATGTGATTCTTCGTTCCGCCTGATGGTGGAAAAGGAGACGTATCCGATGAGGATGAAGGCCGCCACGAGCGTGATCTCAACAAACGGCACGTATCGCAGCTCACGCACAACGGCCGAGTTGGAGTAGAAAATCAATTGGATCACCTTGCCATCCGGACCCTTGATCTCAAAGGGCGGATAGTCTCGGCGCATGTCATCGATATAGGTAAGCAGCCATGCCTTCTGCTGATAAATGCTGAGTGTCGTGTCGAGCTCGACATTTATCATGAACTGCTGGTACGGATACAGCGGCACTCCGTCCCTACCGGTAAGGATCACCGGAAAATGGATCGAGGCATTGGTCTGGTCGATGTAATACAGCAGCTCGTCATCACTGGCACGCTCGTAGTACCGGGCCAGCAGCCGAGCATAAAGCTCGACGGTACGACGCTCATTGGCAGCAAGCTCATCAACAATGGTCTTGGTTACGTACAGTACCGCACCGATGATACTCATTCCGAGAATTGTCAGCAGAACTTTCAGCTGCCACTTCGTAACGCTGGCCCGGAAGATCCTGATCCTATCGGCTCGACCCCGCTGCATCATTCCTGCGACGACGGTGCGATGCGGAAGAGAGCAAAGCCTCCTTCGGCAACTTCAGATACCAGCGCCGGACGTCCGCCCTGCACCTGCAGCACAACGCGCTGCTGTGAGGACCGACGCGTGAGTTCCACTTCGTAGGATCCGTCAGGGGGCATGATCAGGGCGCGCACACCAAAGGCCCCCTTGGCTGCCGGCATCATAATGGTCGGGATCGACAGACCTCCAACCTCAATCGTCAGCTTCGTGCGCCCGAGATCAAGTTTGGCCGTCAGACCCAGTGAGTAGGCATACGAGGTGAACTCACGGGTGGTCATCACGTGTACCATCAGCTGCTGCTGACCCGCTTCGGATACGCTTGCAGAGAAGGTAACAATGTACTCGTGATCGACCTCGGGTTCGAAGCGCTCTTCATTCATGCGCAGCCACCAACGTTTCGATCTCGGCCTGCGGCACCGTGAGCTGCTCTCCGGTGAGCATGTTCTTGACGACCGCCGTCGAGGCGGCGAGTTCTTCATCGCCGATCATCACGGCAAACACAGCCCCCTCACGATTCGCATCCTTCAACTGTGCCTTCACCGATCGGCGCAGTACATCGGTCACAACGTGGATGCCCGCGCGGCGCAGACGCAATGCGATGAGCTGTATGGGCAGACGGGCGTCATCACCGACGGCTACCAGATACACGCGGGGCTGCTGCTCAGGTTGCTGATCAGCATGCTCGGCCTGCCAGAGAAGGATCATGCGCTCAACACCGATCGAAAACCCTACAGCCGGCACGTCCCCACCACCAAGCATGGCAAAGAGTCCGTCATACCGGCCCCCTCCTCCGATGGCATTCTGCGTACCAAGAGCATCTGTCGTGAATTCGAACACCGTGTGGTTGTAATAGTCAAGACCACGCACAAGACGCGGGTTGATCACGTACGGCACGCCGGAAACGTCGAGCAGCGTTCGTACAGACGTAAAGTGCGCACTGCTTGGCTCATCAAAGAAGTCGTTAAGCCGAGGAGCTTCCTCCACAACCACACGATCGGTCTCGTCCTTGGAATCCAGCACGCGCAGCGGATTTGTTTGCATGCGGCGGCGGCTGTCCTCAGAGAGCTCGGACTGACGTGACGTGAGATAGTCGACCAGCGCCTGGCGATACCGAAGGCGCACCTCTGCGCTGCCGAGTGAATTCAATTCGAGTCGGAAACCCGACACACCGTAACGCCGAAGCGTCTCGTAAGCCAGTAGAATGATCTCGGCATCAGCCTCGGGATGAGCCGAGCCGATACACTCGGCACCGAACTGATTAAACTGACGGTAGCGACCCTTTTGTGGGCGTTCGTAACGAAACTGAGGACCGTAGTACCAAAGTCGAAGCGATGGATTGTGGCGCACAAGGCTGTGCTCGATACATGCGCGCACGATCGGTGCCGTGAGCTCGGGACGCAGCGTTACCGAGTCGCCACCTCTGTCTTCAAAGGTGTACATTTCCTTGCCGACGATGTCGGTCTCTTCGCCTACGCCGCGCTTGAAAAGCTCCGTACTCTCAAGCATGGGCGTGCGGAACTCCTGATAGGCAAAGTCATCGGACACAGACCGAAAGATCGACTCGGCACGTTGCCAGTAGCTGATCTCCGTACCGAAGATGTCTCGCATTCCGCGAATGACGCTGATGCTCACCCTTGTGCCTCTTCGTTACCACTGAAGAGCGCCAATACATCAGCCACAGACTTGGCAGTCAGCAGGGACGAGCGGAACTGTTCCGAGCCGACCATTCGCGATATCCTGCTCAGAAGACGTAGATGAAGTCCGACACTTCCTTCCGGGCCGACCAGAAGTATGATGATCGATACCGGTTTGTCGTCAAGCGAATCGTAGTCGATCGGCGAGGCAAGCGTGGCCACCGCGGCGATCGACTCATCGACAACGTCACTCTTCCCGTGCGGAAGTGCAACGCCGTTGCCTATACCGGTCGACATAAGTCGCTCGCGGTCGACGATTACCGCATGAAACCGGTCCACGTCCTTGATCTTTCCGGTGGCAGCAACCATGTCGACCATCTTACGCAGACAGTCGGCCTTGTCCTTCACCTCAAGATTCAGCCGTATGCAGGAAGGGTCAAGAATTGATGAGATTTTAGTGTCCATCATTGCGTCCAAAGCGCCAGTGCGAAACAAGTTCAGCATAATGGTCACAGGCCTTCTGCGCCATCTTCACATCATCGGCCTCGGCCATGACGACAAACAGTTCCTCCTCCTTATGCGGAAGCAGAAGCACCGTGACGTCATCTTCGAGAATCCGAACGCCGTCGACCAGCATACGCTGTTTGCCTTCTGAGTACTCCATGGCATGCCGCATCACCGTGCCACGCTGTTCGTAGGTACAGCCAACGCTGCGGGTGACCTGATACCGCTTCGGCAGTTCCGCATCAAGTTGCGAGAGCTGATAGCCGGTCTTGCTGAGCATCTCCAGAATCTTAACGGCCGTGTACATGCCATCACTGGCATTGAGAAACTCCGGAAATATGAACCCCCCTCGCGTGCCACCGACGAAGGCCACGGCCGGGTCCTTGGTGGCCTCCATCATCGCCGAGTGCGAATTACGAATCCGTATGATCTCGACGTTGAAGGGGGCTGCGATGGCCTCGATCTCGTGTGTGGATTGCACCGGAACTGCGATCCGATAAGGCTCGCGGTCACGATGAGATTCCAAAAAGAGCTTGGTTACGATCGTGAGAAGACGTTGCGAAGTGTACCAGATGCCCCGCTCGTCCACGAGTGCGATCTTCTCCGCACCGGGGTTGATCTTGAAACCGATCTGATACCCAAGTGATCGCATGATGGTTGCCGACTCATCGAGAACCTCTGCCAGCGGATCGGCAAAGTGTGCCGAGTCGACGTAATCATTCATCGACAGTGTGCGGCACTCGAGCTCTCCAAGGATCTGCGGAAAGGCCGTCGATGCTAGTCCAAAGGAGTGATCCACCAGCAATCGGAAGTGTCGCTCCCGGATGGACTCAATGTTGATGGACTGCAGAAACCGGCTGATGTACATGGCCGTAGAGCGTTCCGGGAAGCTCAGCCGGCCGACGTGTTCGTGGCTGACACGTCGAATGTCCTCGCCAAAGAAGTAGCGTTCGATGGATTTCGTCTGAGACAGCTGAACGTCTCGCCCGTCGCGACCAAAAATGATGATGTCCGTCCGGTCCGGTGCGCTTGGCGAGCGCCTCACGTGAAACCCGGCCACATAGCGTCCCGTATGCAGCTCCTGCCGCGTCTGCGGGATCGACGTTGTCTGAAGATCGGCAATGTTTACGCCGACACTCATCAGTCCTGATGTTATGCAGCGCTTGATGATGCGAGACACCGGATCGTCGTCGCGTGAAGACACCACCATCGTGCCGACGCCAAAGGCCATGCCCATGCATGCTCCCAGCTTGGCTGCAAACTCGGGGTTGACGTCGATGTTGGAAACACCACCGATGCGGGCATCGGTAAAGAGCACCCGCGCCCATCGTTCTTCCTGCACTAGGCTGCGCGTGACGATGGCATGGGACTCGACAACCTTGCGGGGCCAGAGTTTGACGTTCGACAGAATGCGGGCATGATCACCCAGGACACAGCCTTCGGCAATGATGGCATTTTCACCCACCGTTGCGCGAGAGCCGATGGTGACCGAATCGCAGATGACCGCGCGTGAGACTTCGGCATAGTCACCGATCTGCACGTCCTTCCATAGCACGGCATCGCTCATCTCGGCGCCGGCGCCGATACTGCACCCGTTGCCAACAACACAGTCGCGCAGCTTTACGTGATCACCCACAACCACATTGTCGCCCAGCACCACGGTGCCTTCAAACGTCGCGGTGGGGGCAATGCTCAGCCCCTTTCCACCATGGAGTGGTCCCTGCTGCGACGCGCCAAAGGTCAAGCGCACACGGCCGGCCAGCGCGTCTTCATGCGCAAGCTGATACTCGTGAAGGTTGCCAATGTCCTTCCAGTATCCGTCGGCGATATAGCCATAGAGCGGCATGCCGCGCTGCAGCATGAGCGGATAAAGGTCCTTACTGAAGTCGAATTCGGTCTTGGCCGGGATCAGATCCAGCACTTCGGGCTCAAGAATGTACATCCCGGTGTTGATCGTGTCGCTGAACACTTCGCCCCACGAGGGCTTTTCAAGGAACCGTGTGATACGTCCTTCATCATCGGTCATCACGATCCCAAAGGCAAGGGGCTCGGCAACACGCGTCAGCACGATGGTGGCCATTGCCTTGCGCTGCTCATGGAAGGCCACGGCCGCCGAAATGTCGATGTCAGTCAGGACGTCACCCGAGATGATGATGAATCGCTCATCGAGCATCTCCTGAGCATTCTTAACGCTACCGGCAGTTCCAAAGTCTGCCTCGGCCAGCATGTACCGCATCGAGATGTCGTGCGACGTTCCGTCGCCGAAGTGCTCGGTGATGTTCTCGGGCTGGAAGTATAGCAGCGAGACCACATCCCGAATGCCATGACCATGCAGTAGCGTCACGATATGTTCCATCATCGGCCGGTTGGCCACCGGGACCATTGGCTTGGGGATCGACATCGTAAGCGGACGCAGTCGCGTTCCGAATCCCCCGGCCATGATGACGGCTTTACGGATGCTCATGTGATGCAGTGATGCAGTGATGGAAATGCCAAGTGGACAAAAATAGCCAGCTCCGGGCTACGCCGACGTCCGCTATTCTTCCTCTCCCGCGCGCAGACGTTCCAGTACGCCGGAATCCTCCAGCGTCGTGACGTCACCCGTGGCCATACCGTTGGTGACGATCTCCCTCAGAAGTCGTCGCATGATCTTTCCGCTACGCGTTTTCGGCAGCATCTCCGTAAAGCGGATCTCATCGGGCTTGGCAATGGGCCCGATCTCCAGGGCAACATGCGAGCGCAGTTCTTCTGCAAGTGCCGGGGACGGCGTGGCCGACCCCTTGAGCGTCACAAATGCCACCAGCGCATTGCCCTTCACCTCGTCGGGCCGGGCCACCACGGCTGCCTCCGCCACGCGCTGGTGAGACACCAGAGCGCTTTCGATCTCGGCTGTGCCCAGGCGGTGTCCGCTCACGTTCACGACGTCATCGACGCGTCCGATGATCCAGATATTGCCGTGCTCGTCCCGGCGAGCCCCATCACCGGTGAAGTACCAGCCGGGATGACCTCTGCGCTTGGGAAACTCACTCCAGTAGGCGGCCCGGTAGCGTTCGTCATTGCCGTAGATGGTGCGCAGCATCGACGGCCACGGGTGCTTGATCACCAGCAGGCCGCCCTCGTTGGCTGTACAAGGCGTACCGTCCTTTCGCACAACATCGGCCTGGATACCCGGCAGCGGGACGGTAGCCGTGCCCGGGCGTGTGGTGCTTGCCCCGGGAAGGGGCGAGATCATGATGGCACCGGTCTCAGTCTGCCACCAGGTGTCAACGATCGGACACCGGCCTCGGCCTATGACCTCGTGATACCACATCCACGCTTCGGGATTGATGGGCTCTCCGACAGTTCCCAGCAGTCTCAATGAAGAAAGGTCATGCCGGTTAGGCCATGCTTCGCCCCATTTCATGAAGCTGCGAATAGCCGTCGGCGCGGTGTAGAAGATCGAGACGGCATGACGTTCAATGATGTCCCAGAACCGGTCGGGCTGTGGATGATTGGGCGTGCCTTCATAGATCATCACGGTTGCGCCGTTAAGCAAGGGGCCATACACGATATAGGAATGTCCGGTTATCCAGCCTACGTCGGCCGTACAGAAATACACGTCATCATCGCGCAGGTCAAAGACCATCTTAGTGGTATAGGCCACCTGTGTCAGATACCCGCCCGTGGTATGCAAGATGCCCTTGGGTTTACCGGTCGACCCGCTGGTGTAGAGGATAAACAGCGGATGCTCCGATGGAAGCTGCGCCGGCTCGTTGGAGCTCGATGCACCGTCGACAATTTCATGCCACCAGTGATCACGTCCGCGCCTCATCTTCACCGGCTGCTGCGTGCGCCGCAACACGAGCTGATGGCGTATGGTCGGGCACTTCTTGATGGCTGCGTCTGCTGCCGACTTCAGCTCAACGATCTGTCCGCGCCGATGCGCCCCATCCTGCGTGATAAGCACAACGGCCTTAGAGTCATTGATCCGTTCGCGCACCGCCTCGCTGCTAAAGCCACCGAAGATCACGTTGTGCGTTGCCCCGATTCGCGCGCAGGCAAGCATGGCGATGACGGCCTCAGGAACCATTCCCATATAGATGGCCACAACGTCGCCGACCTTGACGCCCAGATGAAGCAGCGCGTTCGCCGCTTTGCAGACCTCTGCATGCAGCTGCTGATACGTCAGCGTGCGAACCTCACCCGGCTCCCCCTCCCAGATCAATGCTGCCTTAGTTCGGCGCCATCCACCGAGATGCCGGTCGAGACAGTTCATGGAGGCGTTTGTCGTTCCCCCAACAAACCACTGTGCATGCGGATGCTTCCATACCAGAGCACGCTTCCAATCACGAAACCACACAAGCTCTCGGGCCCGCTCCTGCCAGAATGATATGGGGTCGGCATCGGCATGACGTCTGAGCGCGGCCAGCTGTCGCGACGAGCCGACATGGGCGCGCGCGCTGAAGTCTACAGGGGGCGAGAACGCCCGATGCTCCTGCAGGACAGAAGAGATACGATCCGACCCGGCAGCTGGTTTCTGCATTCCTGATCGTTTAGAGCGCAACGCCATGACGAGCCTCCCTTGGAAAGGATTCTACTTAACAATCGAGGAGATGGTCCTGAAGGTGTCCGTGCCGGCAACACGCAGAAGTTCGAACAGGACCGACTCCATGGTGGTAATGATCGCACCGGCCGAGCGCATCCGCTCGATAGCCACGCGCTTGTCGTTGGGATAGCGCGATGAGACGCAGTCTTCAACGACGATAACGGTCTGACCCTGCGCCAGAAGGTCCAGAGCCGTCTGCAGCACGCAAACGTGCGTCTCGATACCGAAGAGGATAATGCTGTGCCTCCGCGCTCCAAGCACACGTGCTTCGATGGCGTCAACACCGCAACAACTGAACGACATTTTCTCCAGAGGCTCATGCTCGCCAAGTGCCTCGCGGATCGTCGGGATGGTCTGGCCCAGCCCCTTGACGTACTGTTCGGTAACAACGATCGGAACCTCCAGAGCTCTTAGCCCCCTGATAAGCCGACCACAGCGATCGGCAAGCTCGTCATGTTGATGAATGTGCGGGAAAAGGCGCTCCTGAATGTCAATGCACAGGGCCATGGTATGACTCGCATCGATGCGCATCTTCTGCCTCGGAATGGTTTGTGAAAGGGGCTTATCAGCCGGACAAAACTACGACCTCTGCGTGATGATGACGCCCACCAGAGCGATGCTGCCACCAATGAGGAAGAGCGTCGTAGGCGCAGTGCCGAGAAGGACCAGCGTCAAGAGCGAAGTCAGCACCGGCTGGAGATTGTTGAACACGGCAACCTTGCCCGAATCGAGTCGACTCAGAGCATAGTACCAAAGCCCGTAGCCTATGCCGGAGGTTATCACACCGAGGTAGAACAGCTGCCACCAGAGAGAGATCGACCCGTCGACAAACAGAACCTCTAGCTGAGAGTCAACAGGGATGAACATCCAGACAGGAACGAAAGCAACAAGTCCGCTAAAAAAGGTCATGGCTATGGCCTGCACCGGACCATACCGCTCAACGATGCGCTGTCCGTACAGGGTGAATGCCGCCCAGGAGAAACTAGCCAGAAGCACCATCACGTTGCCGAGCGTCTGCCCATCGCTTATACCCGCACCGCGGTCCACCAGCACGATGCTCGCCCCTACCAGGGCAACGATCACACCGAGCATTTTCTTCCACGACATCGAGCGTCGGTGCACGAGGATCATCAGCGCAACAACGAAGGCTGGCGTCAGCGCATAGGCAAGCGACGCATTCGGTGGTGTGGTATACGATACCCCCCAGATGAAGAGCAACTGATTGATCGGAAGGTTGACAATGCCGAGCGTGATGATCAACCGAAGGTCTCGACGATCGATAGGCTTCCATGTGCCACGCCGCACGGCAAACCATATCCCGAAGGCCAGACACGTCCACATGCCACGCACGAGCACAACACTGATGGGATGGAGCTGTGAAGCCGCGTCCTTGGCGATGAGATGCGTGCTCGAAGCGATGAGCTGCTGCAGCAGCATGACGAGATACAGCGTCATGCAAGGAGCTCTCGAATGAGCTCAACGGCCCGGTGAGACTGGGTCTCGTAGCTAAGCTGCGTGATCGCAGCGCATGCGTCGATCATCTGCTGACGCCGCGGTTGGGTCAGTGCCACCTGAAAAGCTTCTGCTACGTCGGCGGCACGCAGACGACGGTCGACCATTACACCGACCGGATGTTGATCGAGCAACGCACGAAGTGCCGGCAGATCGGTCACCAGCGACGGAATGCGCGCCATCATGTACTCGAACAACTTATTCGGAAGAGCATACTCGTAGCTGAGTGAAAGGGGCTCAATGAGACACACTCCCACATCGGCCCCGCATGTAAGCGCATGGAGTCGGTCATATGGAACGCTGCCGAGCCAGTGGACGCGCTGCTGCACACCGAGCTCAGCGGCAGCCTGACGCAGTTCCGACTCTGCCGGTCCGTCTCCGACAACCGCCAGGTGCAGCTCCGGCATGCGCTGCATGGCCCGAAACGTTGGCAGCAGGCCCCGACCATGGTGCACCACACCCTGATAGATGGCAAGGGGCTTATCATCAACAACTCCGCACCGCTGGCGCAGATCGCTCGTGACAACGTCGCGGTACGGTGGCGCGTTGAGCAGAACAAACGGCCGCCGCGCAAGGTGAAAGCGCTCCTGGGCAAGGTCTGCGTCAAGCTCTCCCGAGACGATCACGCGGTCGACCTCGGCAAGCATCCGCCGCTCGTGCCATGAGAGGAGCTGCTGGCGCAACCCCTTTCCGCCGAGTGGACCGAGGGCGAAATAGAGCTCGCGCATGTCGTAGATCAACGGCACTGCATTGCGTCGGGCAATGTCACGGGCAGACGCCAGCGCAAACAGGTCCATCCCCGCTACAACCCTCGGCCGCACAGACAGACGTCGCACAGATGCGTTCAGAGACCACCAGCGCCGCGCTGCACGACCGCCGGGGTCTGACCAGGGGAGCACGTCAAGGGGCGCAGCAGAAACCGTAATGCGCTCAGCATCGGGGCGACTGTCGGCCGCATGGATTGCAACGGAAATGCCCGCCGCGCTTAGCGCACGGGCAAGGTTCAGCGTGCGGGCATCACGCGAAACGTCCGCCAGGGCAACGAGCAGTACGTCCGGTGTGATCACGCGTGGGCCTTACCTCAGATCGAGGTGATAGGTACTGCGAAGAATGCCCCGTGCGTCGAACCGCTCCTTGAAGTTGATAAGGCTCAGCGACGGCGTCATCGGATCGTCCGACTTCGTGTCCTGCGACACGCCTATGTCGACCCATTCAAAGCCATGCTCAACGGCCCACTGACACGTCTCGTTCAGGATTAAATACACCGGATGCAGATGTTCGTATTCGTACCGCAGCATGTTGTAGAAACACAACGCCACCTTGCGATTCGGAATGAACACCAGCGAGCCGGCGATCGGCTCATCATCGTGATAGACCATCGTCAGCCGCAGCTTGTCCGGTACCAGCTCGCGCAACCGGTTAAGATCTGCCAGCGAATGAGTTGGCTTAGCATCATGCTTGGCCTTATTCTCTACCAGGATCGCATGAAACGTTTCGTAATCGTCGCTCTCGCGGATCGAGAGCCGGGGATTCCTAAGAGCACGGTTGACATTACGTCGCGCCGAAGGCGAAAAGTGACGGAAGTAGTTTTGTCCGTGCTTAAGGTCGATGGCATGCGAGATGTAATGCAGCTCAAAGCCGGCCTTGCGGTAGAGCATCGCATACTCATGATGCTGATCGTAATTCTTGGTATAGATCAGCGGTGCAGGGATCAGGTACGCGTCTGTGATGCCGCGCCCCCTGCAATAGCCCACGAACGCGTCAACGATCTCCAGGGCAAGCGCGAATCCACAGTCGGCTATGCAGATCGATCCGTAGGAAGCGCCCGTGGGCGACCAGAACTCACCCTTGGCGTTGATGCCACCGGGAAGCACACCTACCAGCTGCTGCCCGTGACGAAACATCAGGTGATGCCAGTTCCACTTGCCCTCAGGGTGATAGTCCAGAAAGCGCTGAAGATGGAACATTGTTCCATTGTTAGACGACTCGACGAAGGCATCCCATTCATCGCGATGCTCTGTCGTGTATGGATGGACGGTTATCACTCTCTGGGCTGCTCTGAATGGGGCGAAGTTACGCAGTGGAAGTCTGCAAGCTATATTGCGACGGCAATGTTTCACCATCAGTGTAGAATGGAGCTTAGCATGAAGTTCGTGGTCTCGATCCTGGTCGCAATGACCGTAACCGCCGCATCGGCGTTGGCACAAATGCCCGAAGAACGCGTTGTCGTGGGAGCCGCAATGGGCTGGATGCCCGGAGCGCACATCGGCTACAGCATCAGCAGCAACTTCTTGCTCGGCGCGCAGTTGGGCCTGCGCATGCACGATGACAAGGGGCTTGGCAGCGAAACGGACGTGACGATCTCGCCATTTGGGAAGTACTTCTTTGCCAAAGGTGATGACTTTAACGCCTATGCCATTGCGCAGCTGTACATCTCTCCGGGCGCGAAGTTCTACAGCACACCTACGAAGCTGGGTTCGTATGCCAACGACGGCCTCGTGGTTGGCGCAGGATCGCAGTTCATGGCCACGAAGAACGTCGGCGTATGGGCACAGGTCGCACTGGTAAACCTCCCATTCAGCAGCACAAACGAGAAGGTCAGCTTCGGTATCATGGCTCCGGCCATCGGCATCGACTGGTATCTGGATCTTGACTGACCCGTTATTGTAAACCGATACTCCAAGGGGGCGAGAGCATACCGATTGTGCTCCGCCCCTTTTTCATGTAAACGCGCAATGAGCTTCACTCCACGCACGATAGCCGTTATCCGCACTGACCGTCTGGGCGACATGGTCCTGACGCTGCCGATGTTTCCTGCGCTGAGATCGCTTTTCCCATCGGCGCGGCTTGTGCTGATCGCAGCGCGGTACGTCGAGCCCCTTGTGCGAGACCTGCCGTGTATCGACGAGGTGATCTACCTCGATGCGCAGACCGACAACCTGCAGACGATCCTTCGCCGGCAAGGGGTGGACGTGGTCTTTGCCCCACGGCCACGGGCATTGGAAGCATGGGCAGCCGTGCGCTCAGGCGTAAACCTGCGCATCGGATCTGCCTATCGGTGGTACGCGCCCCTATACAACCGACGCATTCGGGAGCATCGTGCCGATGCGCAGTTCCACGAGGCCGAGTATAACGTGCGGATGATCATGCATGCCTTTGGATGCCCGATGCCACACGTCGAGCTCGTCTCGCCCCGTGAGAACCGGATCAGGCACAGCCAGCCGGCTGCGCCGCGCGTGATCATTCATCCCGGCTCCGGTGGCTCAGCAAAAGACTGGCCGGCTAAGCGGTTCGGCGAGCTTGCCAGTCGGCTGCGGCAGCATCACAATGCCGAGATCCTCGTCACGGGCATCGACCGCGAGCGGGCGCTCTGCGAAGAAGTCCTGCGGGCATGTCCGGAGGGAAAGGATCTTTGTGGCACACGTGACCTGGAGTCGATGATCGACCTTATCGCCACGTCTGATCTGCTGGTAGCCAACTCCACCGGCGTGCTGCATGTAGCGGCGTCGTTGGGCGTTGCCGTGCTTGGGCTGTTTCCAAGCACGCCGAGCATGAGTGCGCGGCGCTGGGGCCCATATACCCGCAGAGCGATCGTGCTTGAGAGCGGACCGGGCGACGACATGATGAGCATCACGGTCGATGCGGCGGCGGCGGCAGCTAAGTCGCTGCTGACAGCTCCTTAACGCGAGGAAAGAAACCGTCGCACTCTTTCGGCGTCTTCGGCCGTGTCGACGCTGATAAACTCGGCCGACGTTTCTACACAGCGAAAGTGTGCACCATCACTCAGAAGACGCAGCTGCTCAAGCGATTCCCACTGCTCAATGGTTGTCGTCGGCAAAGAAACATGCCTGTCGAGGGCATCATGACGATACGCATAGATGCCGATGTGCTTCCAGAACGAGCCCCTTTCGAGCCACCTATCCACTGCCGCTAAACGAACGTGCGGTATCGGCGAGCGCGAAAAGTACAGTGCGCGGAATGAATCGGTGAGAGCAACCTTCACTGTGTTGGGATCGGCAAGTTCTTCGGCACGCACGATCCGTGAGACGGGCGTTGAGACATCGGCAACCCCGTCAGCAAGCGCAGCAACAAGGTCCGACAGAACCTCATGCTGAAGCAGCGGCTCGTCACCCTGGATATTGATCACCACCTCGGGCCTGCTCGGCAATGATGCTGCGGCCGCATGACAGCGATCGGTCCCGCTCGGCAGAGCCGGATCGGTCATCACCGCGCGAGCGCCGATGCGGGCCGCCTCGCGCATAATGCGCTCATCATCGGTGGCAATGATCACCTCGTCGAGCAGCGGACAACTGACAGCTGAGCGCCAGACACGCTCGATCATGGTCTGTCCGCAGAGGTCGACAAGGGGCTTACCCGGCAGGCGCGTGGCAGCGTAACGCGCCGGGATGACACCGACGATCATCCGAGGACCTTCGGGACCTTGAAGAACGCTTCGTTCTTCTTGGGTGCGTTGCTGAGTGCTTCAGCAGTCGATACAGAGTCGCCCACCAGGTCTTCGCGCAGGACATTGGGCTCGGCATTCACCGAGCTCATCGGCTCGATGTCGGAAAGATCCACCGATGTGAGCACGTTGACAAAGGCCACGATGTCGGTAAACTCCCGGGCGAAGGCTGCCGCCTGCTCGTCGGTGAATCGCAGGCGCGCCAGAGAGGCGATAGCATGTATTTCTTCGATCGTCATGATTGCGAATCTACGGCACCGGCGATGATGTCATGCACCTGAAGCATAAGCCCCTTCTCCTGCTCACGTGTTGCTGAGGCGGGCACTACAATGGGGGGGAAGATCTTAAGCGTCACCTGTCCGCCGGCAAGCCGGCGTGTTCCCTTGGGCAGGATCGCGGCCGTGCCGATGAGCGCCACGGGCACGATCGGCCGTTCGCTCTTGACTGCAAGCGTAAAGGCTCCACGTCGAAACTCCTGCACGCGGCCGTCGCTGCTGCGCGTGCCTTCGGGAAAGATCAGCACCGAAGAGCCGCTGCGCAGCGTAGTCGTGACCTCGTCGAGCACGGCGGCTGCCTGACGCTTCTTGCCACGATCGATGGCGACGAAGGGCGAGACCGCCAGGCTCCAACCGAAGATCGGAACACGCTCGAGTTCCTTTTTGTACATGATGCGCACGTTGTCCGGAACGCAGGCCAGGATCACCGGTATGTCGAACATGCTCGCATGATTTGATGCATAGACATAGCGCTCACCCGGCACCAGATGCTCGGCACCGATGACGCTGACGCGAACGCCAGACCAGCGAAGGACCAGTCGCGACCAGCTGCGAGCGTAGGCATAGTAGACCTCCGGATTGCGCCACAGTAGCATATGGAGCGTGACGGTGATCGCATACGCTACCGTAGCGATGACCAGAGCGAGGATTACGAGCCAGGTGCGCATTAGGCAAACCTCGGAACTCGCGGCTGCTTCACCAAGTGCATGATGCAACGCATATTGCGGTATGCCAGGACTTGAAGATCTCGCATCAATGCTCGGGATACCCGAGCGAAAGGCCGAACAGGCCTCTTCGGCGCCCAAGCGCGTCGGCCATGACGGTCAGGTTCTGCGCCTGCGGGTGCGCAGCGAGAAACGTCGCGGCAAGACCATCTCCATCGCATGGGGCTTTTCGTCGCATCCCAAGGAGCTGGAGCGTCTGCTGACGCTGCTGAAGAAGTCACTTGGTGCCGGCGGACAGATCGTCGACCAGACCATTGAGATGCAGGGTGATCATGTGCAGCGCATCAAAGACCTGCTGATCAAAGAAGGCTACCGCGTCGGGTAAGGGGCTTGTCAGTCCCCAAAGGCAAATCGACCGGGGTTGACGCCAACATCCACACGACGCAGGATCGAGCCCGAAGTGTCGACCATCATCACCTCACCGTCGGTAACGTACGCGCGTGCGTTACCGATAACCAGCCGTTGATGGCGTTCATCCCATGCAAGGGCATACCATGCATCGTCATTTGTGCGGGCGATCACACTGCGAACATCCCCACCGGCGATACAGCTTACTCCGCCAGCGTGCAGCACATACAGGCGTCCGCTGCGCCGGTCAATGCTGGCGGCCGTTGGTGCGCGCAGCCGGTAGTGCTCTGTTATTCGCCGCTGCACCGGGTCGTAGGCCACAACGCCCCCTAACGAATCGGGCTGCGAAACCAGATGACGGTAGATGCACCACACCCGTCCCGATCGTGCGTCGGCGATCACCGAACGCACGTTCGGCAGTCCCGTGATTGTGTCCACGACCGACAGATCCGAAGCATCGAGAACCGTGACCGTGCCAGCCCCCTGCTGAGTTCGGCGCAGATCACCAAGGCCACTATTGGCTACGAAGATCCGACCGGACAGGACGGTGATTCCCTCGGGCGCAGGCCCCACGGGTGCGCGCGCAACGCGCACGGTCATCCGACGTGGATTGAACTCGGCGATCGTCGCATCGTTCAGGAACGTGCAAACGGCCACTGAGTCGTTCACAAAGGCCATGGCGTAGGGCTCGCGCAGATCATCAAAGCGCAGCCGTGCAAGCCATAGGCCGGTTCGTCTGTGAAGCAGTTCGATGGAGCGCGAAGTATTGACTAAAACCCAGATGCTATCTCCGCGCACGTGCACATCGGTTCCGGTATCACCCAACCGCAGTCCGGGGTTGATGGTGCCCACAACGTCCCGCACGACCGTTCCATCGTCACCAACGAACCAGAGCGTGGAGTTATCCTGACGCCAAAGACCCTCACACAGAACAAAGATCCCGGGAGCGTCGATACTTCCCTGAGGCGTCGGCGCGTCGGTTGGAGTTGAAAGACAGCCGCTGAAGAAGAAGGCCAGAAGCGGCAGAGCCACGGAAATCGGGATCAGGCGCACTATCATGATCGCAGGTACCTTAGCAGAATGCGCTCCCGACCATCATCAACGATGACGTAGTACCAGCCCCCTGGCAGCCATGACATGTCGAGCTGCAAAATGCCTGCCTGCCGCATGCTGGTCTCGATCACTCGTCCGGTAAGGTCCATGATCTGCACCGTTGAGGAGTGCGGCATGGCAATCTCGACCATTCCCGAGAGCACCACCGGACGCGCCTCAAGCTCCCATGCCATGGGCGCGGCATGGCGCGCCAGCACAACGTCGAGATCGAAGCCCGAAAGTGTCGGGTCGAAGAAGGGGCTCGATGGATTGTTGAGGATCATAGCGGTGACGTCGCCGATACGCACCCAGCGGACGGAGTCCATGCCGATGTCGGCCAGATCAAATCGATCACCGCCGCTGCGCATCGGGTCATACGGATCCTCGCCCGAGGTTGGCGTCACACCGGCCAGCCCCGAGCAGCTTGTCGAGTCGAACGGGAACATCTTCCACACCAGGCCGTCGCGGCTGACCTCGACCGTTGCCGGCTCTGCGTATGTTCGCCCCCTCCCATAGGTGAAGGCATTTTCGAAGACCGTGAAGTCTGCCCCCGGCCCGTCGACGATCACAGCGCGTCGCAGGCCGAGAGTGATGCTTCCGCCGAGACCGAGCGAGCAGATCTCGCGCGGGTCGGTGGCCGGCACGGTGTCGCGTGCCAGTGCCGATGGACCGCGAAGAATGTTTGTCGGAAAAAAAGCGGCGCTCTGACCGGTCCGTAGTCCCGACCCAAACACGTACCCGCCCACCGTGTCGAGCGCCATGCGCTGCCATTGCGCAGAAGCGCCGGCGCTGAGGATGACAAAGGCAACGATCCATCCGATCAGTCCGTCGGGAACGGCCGACCAGTCGAACGGACAGTGACGGCACTTGTTTCCGCAGCAGTCACCGCGATGCCGGTGTCTGACCTCGGTGATCACGCGGTACCCCGTTGCCGGATCTACATACGTATCCTCACCCCGAGCGCAGGCCTCGTCATGCAGGCGCAGCGTCTCGCGATCCAGTTCCAGTGGTGGTTTGCGCGTGGTCATCGCAGGTCAAAACTAACGATCACACGGATTGCTCTGCCCGGCATCGGATACCCCCGAACAACCTGGTACGACACGTCGAAGAGGTTGTCGCACTGCAGCATCAGACTGCCCCGCACGGCGCTGCCATTCATGCGAATGCCTGACTGCAGCGATGTGAGTGCAAACGGCCTCAGCATCATCTCGGACGGTTCGCCAGAGGTTGCGTACCGAAATCCCGTATAGGACCATTGCAGCGAGGCAAACCAGGCACCTGCATCCCATTGCGCTAGGGCTGAGGCAAGCTCCGGAACGGCATACGGAACGAGTCTGCCATCGAGTCCGGGGCGGCCTGTTGCGTCGCGCATAAACTGCAGCGCATAGGACCACTGCGCAAGCAGCCGTCCATCGAACGCTCGTGAACGGATGAGCAGTTCCGCCCCCTGACTGGTTGCCGTGCCCACGTTCTGGGCACTGGTGATCACGGGGCTCACCGGCACCGACACGATAAGGTTTCGGATCGTGCCGCTGTAGACCGTCAGGTCGAAGCTGCACCACGACCATGGCTCTGCAACAATGCCGGCCTCGATCGTCGAAGCTCGCTCGGGACGCAGATCCCGCGTCCCGTAGTTGAGATAGTACAGTTCGTTAAATGTTGGCGGACGAAAGCTCAGGCTCCAGCCGCCCCTGAGGGCCAGTCCGCGCGCGATCACGCTGCGCAGTGCCACCATCGGCGACAGTGCCGTGCCCATGTCTGAGAACACATCCGCGCGCATGGCCGCCCGCAATTCGACGTCGGTATCAAGAACGTTCATCATCTGGACATCTCCCGAGATACTGGCCGAGCGACGCACGACAAGCTCGCCCGATCGTGATGCGATGGACGCCCCCTGCAGATCAGCATGCGATGCATCGAATCGCATGGTCGTCTGAACATCCTCATGCTGACGTTGCCAGACCGCACTGGCTGTTGCATCGCGCTGGAGGTAGCGCACGTCGATGCCCTGCGTGCCGACGATCGTGGCATCGGGATCGACAAAGTGCTGATCAAGATTCCGAGCCGAAGCCGTCATCCAGACCCTATCACGGGCCGACGAATACAGCGTCGATCGCATCACCGCCATCAGATCATCATCGCGCAGTTGTGCCCGTGCCTGGGCGATCGCCCCTTGCACCACAGCGCCCGGAACACCTCTGTCAGCCGAGCGGATGATGACCGTTGCCGAATATCGTTTGCCGAACTCGGCGCGCGCAAGCAAGCGCATGTGCCGCGCATGACCGTTCTGACGATTAACGTCGAAGGTCGTGCCGAACTGGTTAACGCTGAACGGAAATGAGCCCCGTGTTCCCAACACGTCCACATCGAGGCCGACGCGCACATCCGAACCGAGATGCAGATTTGCGTCGAGGGCCGATCGCCACTCGTTGAACGCCCCCTGAGACAGGGTCAACCCCACGCCAGATGTATCCGGCAGTCGCAGCCGCACGTCAACAACCCCCGTCATGGCATTAGCGCCATGGAGAGCCGAAGCGCCTCCGCGCAGCACCTCGGCCGATTCGATTCTGCGCACCGGGATCGACGTAAGGTCGATGCTCCCGTTCTGCGCCGAGGAGAGCCTTGCTCCATCGAGCATCACCAGGGACTGGGCCGATGAGCCCCCTCTGAGAGACACCGTCTGGAGTCCACCAATCCCGCCATAGTCCTTCACGAACACGCCCGGAAAGAGCGACATCGTGCTTGCCATCGACATCGGCGCAAGACGCTCGATCACTTCACGCGGCAACACCGAACGAGCCGGCCCCGCACCGGTGGCATCACCGAGCCATGCCGAGGCCGTCACGATGATCGCACTGTCGCGTCCGACCACACGCAGAGTATCGAACTCGGTTGCCTTTGATGTCATGAAAGGGGCTATCAGCAGCCCCATCATCCATATCGTGATCGTTGTCTTCACCGGACTGCGAAACTACGGTTCCCGCTGGCCTCCGGCTTTGGAGAAATGCCCCGGGAACCGTAGACTTGCAGCCCAATTGGTCGCTTAGCTCAGCTGGTTCAGAGCGTTCGCCTCACACGCGAAAGGTCATAGGTTCAAATCCTATAGCGACCACCAGGTAGGTTTGGGGTTTGAGGTTTGGGGTTTGGGGTTCCATTCCTGCGAAAGCAGGAATCCAGAGGTTCGAAGATAGATTCCCGCTTTCGCGGCAGTACCCAGTACCCAGTACCCAGTACCCAGTACCCAGTACCCAGTACCCTACGTCAGGCTTGGCAGCGTCACTTCCACATACGTTCCCCTTCCGGGGCTACTTTCTACGCGTACGCTTCCGCCCATGAGTTCAATGCGTGCGCGGGATTCCCGAAGCCCCATCAGGTTAACCAACCGGGCAGGTCTCGATCGACATCGGCGAGTTGATCACCTATGATGTCAATGACGCAACAGACCATGGCACCTACTGGATCATCAGCACCGGCGCACGCGTTGTCTACCCGGCCCAAAGTGGGCAGATCGTTGATAAACTAGAGCCTGTGCATGTAGGCGACCTCAGTGATGACGGGCCGGACTCGACCGCTCTGCCGCCGCAATGTTGCGAATTCCATTTACGAGTGCATCCGGCGTAAAGGAGATGCTGTCGATGCCCTGCTCGACAAGGAATCTGGCAAACTCCGGATGGTCGCTCGGAGCCTGACCACAGAGGCCAACGGGACGTCCGCTGTGTTTTGCTCGACTGATCATTTCCGCCAGCATGGATGTCACGGCGGGATCGCGCTCGTCAAACAGGGGGCTAAGCACATCCGAGTCACGATCTACGCCCAGTACCAACTGCGTAAGATCGTTGGAGCCGATGGAGAAGCCATCGACGACCGCAGCAAACTGTTCGGCGAGAATGACATTGCTCGGGATCTCGGCCATGACGTAGACCTGAAGACCGTTCCGTCCGCGCACCAGCTCTGCCTGCCCCATGGTCTCGATCACCCGGCGTGCTTCGTCGACGGTTCGGCAGAAGGGGATCATGACAATGATATTGGTCAGCCCCATCTCATCGCGGGCGATGCGCACAGCCTCACACTCCAGGAGAAAACCCTCGCGGTATCGGGGGTGATAGTACCGCGAGGCCCCGCGGAATCCGAGCATTGGATTCTCTTCGGTGGGCTCGAAGTCACGTCCACCGGCAAGCCGGGCATACTCATTGGTCTTGAAGTCGCTCATACGAATGATCACCGGTCGCGGATAGAACGCAGCGGCAACCATCGACAGGGATTCGCGGAGCTTTTCAATAAAGTACCGTCGTTTATCATCATAGCCGAGCGTCGCTGATTCGATCAGCTTTCGCTCTGCTGCATCGGTGACTCTCTCGGGGTGTACGAGCGCCATCGGGTGGATGCCGATGGTGTTGGCTATGGCGAACTCCATGCGCATCAGGCCCACTCCGGCAGCCGGGTATCTGGCCAGTCGAAAGGCCTGATCGGGGTCGGCGAGAATCAGCATCGGCTTTGTGTGCGTGTGTGGTAAGCTGGCCACATGGATCTGATCGACACGCCAGTCGAGACGTCCGTCATACACCGCTCCGGAGTCACCTCCATCGCACACAACGGTGATCGTCTGCCCATCTACAAGTCTCGTAGCGGCATCACCCGTGCCCACTACGGCGTGGATACCGAGCTCACGTGCAACGATCGAGGCATGGCTCGTGCGGCCGCCGCGGGAGGTAACGATACAGGAGGCGTTGCGCAGCATGGCGTTCCAATCCGGATTCGTCGTCTCGGCCACGATCACATCACCCTTTTGCACGCGGGGGGCATCTGCCAGCCCCTTGACAATTCGCACCGTTCCGCTGGCGATTCCGCGTCCAACAGCAATTCCCGTAAGGATAGGGGGCTGATGGCCAGTAAGGTGGATTTCCTGTTCGATGAGATCGGCTGCCATTCCGTGAACCGTTTCGGGTCTGGCCTGCACTACATACAGCTGATCGGTGATTCCGTCACGTGCCCACTCAACGTCCATCGGCATGCCGTAGTGATCTTCGATGGCTAGACACCAGCGTCCGATGCATTCGGCGTGTTCGTCGGTGATCGACATTCCAGTGCGAGATGTTTCGCGTGAGAGTTCATTACGTCCCTGACGGCGCCTGATGATGCTCTGCTTCCTGCTGATCAGGGCCTCTTTGAACATGATGATCTCGTCGGGCGTGACCAGGCCTTGTACGATCTGCTCGCCCGAGCCCCATGTGGAAGTAAGATAGACGACATTGGCCGAGCCGGATTCTGGATCGATCGTAAAGGCAACGCCAGCGCTGCCGGTTTCGATGCGGACCATCTTCTGCACGCCGACGGAGATGCCGAGCGTTAGGTGGTCGACATTGTGGTCGATGCGATACTTGATGGCGCGTGCATTGAAGGCAGAACGATAGCAATTCTTAACGGCCTCGAGAAGGTCTGATGCACCCTTCACATCAAGAAACGAATCATGCTGTCCGGCAAAGCTCGCCGTGGGCAGGTCCTCGGCCGTTGCGCTGCTTCGCACGGCAACTTGCGCCTCGTCAGTACCCGTGCGCATGGACTGGTAGGCGCTCGCGATCTGGGTTACGACGTCTTCGGGCAGCACCCCAGAGCTGATCAGGTTCTGACACTGATCGGCCACGGTGGCAAGGTTATCCAACGTCTGTGTATGCAGTCCAGAGAGGACCTGGCGCAGCTGCTCGGCCAGCCCATTCGACCCGATAAAGTCACGATACGCCCGCACTGTTACAGCAAACCCATCAGGCACTCGCACACCGGCAGTTGTCAGGGTGCTCATCATCTCGCCTAGCGAAGCGTTCTTTCCGCCAACGCTCTCAAGATCTTTCATCGACACGCTGTTAAGCGGCACACAGTATCTCATCGCAGCACCTCAAAGAACCCATAATACGGCATATATCGCTGCGCCAATCAGACGTGCTTCATGCCACGAGTTTATCCACCGTTCTCGGCACGCATGCGCCGGTGAGCATGACACTAAACACAAACAAAAACGCACAAAGCCCCGAGACAGTTATGTCAGGGGGCTTTGCGAGCAAAAAAGACTTGGCGATTACCTACTCTTCCACACCAGTTCAGATGCAGTACCATCGGCGCAACGGGGCTTAACGACTCTGTTCGGAATGGGAAGAGGTGTGACCCCCGCGCGATCATCACCAAGATTGAA
>CALRYC010000003.1:0-152392 GCA_943372295.1 Chitinophaga pinensis | reverse complement strand
AGAGGCGATCATCTGTCCGCGCAGATCATAAACATCAACACGGCCAGGTGCGTCGGAAACAACGATGCCGTCATCGCTGACGCTGATGCGGGCACTGCCAGCCCCCTGCTCGTCATCCACGCCGACGACGATGACGCTGGCATTGAGCTGAACCTCGTAGGGAACTGCGCACGAGTCTAGCAGATAACGAAGGGTTCCCTTGACGGGTCCGTCCACGACGATACTCTTCGGATCAAGCGTCACATTCACAGACGTTGCGCGGTTGTGTGGCAGCACAAGACCGGGCTTCATGGAAGTGGTGAACGGTTCGGTGATCTCGACGTACTGAACGATCGTCTGCGGTGCACCGGCCAGCGTCGCCGTAATAGGCAGTGACTTCGTGATCGGCTTGACGTTGGACTTCAGCGTATCGAAGCTGAGTGCCTTTTGCTGATTGACAGTAACCGACGACACGCGAAGCACGACTGGGACTTTGAACAGACCCTCGCAGGCATCGCTCTCAAACGGAAGCAGAAGGGTGTCGGTGATCGACCCTTGCGTTATTGATGAATTGAGCACGATCACCACCGACCGGTCACCACCGGGTGGCACAATGAAGGGGGCTTTGTCGCTCCGCACCGTGTTCTGCGTTGACTGCGCGTAGACGTTGGTGAACTCCATCGGGAACGACGTAGGGTTGTTGAATCCCACAACAACAATTCGGTCCGTGACCGAGTCGCACGAAAGTTTTGTTCCCAGATCCACAGGCAGTGCCGTGAAGATCTTTGGCGCTGTGCGAAGCCCCGTGACCGATCCGCGGAATCTCCACTGACATGACTTTTCGATGAAGGCGATGTCCTCACGGATCATTCCCGTGCCGCGCACCGTGATCTTCATCGGAATCTTGATCGACGTTGAAGGTGGCAGGATGATCGGCAACGGCGCCGTTACGCGGATGGCACTGCCATGAGCAATGGAGTCGATCACGATCGTATCTGATCCATTGTTGCTGAGCGTGAACTCCTGATTGAAGTCGCTCTGGCAGGCAGGCAACGGCGGAATCGTCACCGTTGCAGGCGAGAAGGCCATCTGCAGACTATACACCTTGATCTCAACACTTGTCGAGTCAAAGCATCCGTTGCTATCAGAGACGATCACTGTAAAACGTGTCGGCACGTCGATGCGCTGAGAGTGAAACTCTCCCACTGTCGGAATGAGCACGCCATTACGGAGCCACTGGTATGCATACGGAGGCTTGCCACCGGCAACCTCACAGGTGAGCTCGACTGATTTTCCGGAGCACACCTTGAGCGACTCGGTTACTAGTGACGGCTTTGGCGAGTCGAGAAGGCGGATCACACAGGTGTCCGTAGCAGAGTTACCGACCGCATCATTAACGTCAAGGTAGAATGTGTAATTGCCCGGCTGACGGATCGTGTAGGAGTTGGAGGTCGTTGTCGTGTCAAAGAATGCACTTCGCCATCTATAGGAGTATGGCTCTGCTCCCGCTTCGGCTATGGCTGTTACGCTTTTGGTGCTGTTCTTGCACGCACGGATTGAATCCGGCATGGTAATCTTTAGCTCGTAGGTAAGGGGCGTGCATTGGTCGTCAAGGAGTTGAGCCTTGAGCAGAGACTGTACCCGTGGGTGGAAATTCAAATTCGTGCCCTGAGCCGTGAGGTGGCAGTACGACATGATCGTTCCCTTGACGGCCTTTGTGCCAGTGTAGCAGTTGCCGCCCTCGGCGTTGACGCAGGAGTCAAGCGGCGGATTCCACCAGCAGTTGAATGTGTGCGGCGAGCCGATGTTATGTCCGGTCTCATGCGAGAAAACATCGGTATCCCACACGTACCCCGCAGCCGGGTAGGTAACGTTATTGTTCAGACCGCTTACGGCATATCCATACGTCTTGTCACAGAGCACGTCGAGATACGCCACGCCACCGATACTGTTAATGCCCGAAAGCAGATGCGCCAATGCCCGATCAACATTCGCGAAGTTTGCCACCCATCGTGCGGAGAACTGCGACAGGAGCGACGAGGTTGTGGTACCGGGATAGGGATCGGCCGTGGTCCACACTACTAACTGCGTAATGATGTGACGCGCTGTGGCATCACGTTCATAGACGGCGCTAGATGCCGCCACAACCGACTCGGCGTACTGCGTTGCCTTATTGAGATTTCTACCGTGATCGATGTAGTACGGCTCATCGCATTCGAGGGCGATCTTGATCTGCCGATAGCGAACCTGCGTGCGCTCACCCGCTTTGTCTGTTCGCACCCGCTTGGGCAGACGCTCATCGTCCTTCGTGTGGCACATGAAATCGTTCGTGGCCGGTATGGCCGCCTGATCGTAGATGATCATCGTTGGCGCTGCTGCCGGATCTTTGAGGGGGCTCATGATGAACGTGCGATCGCCGTCCGCCGGTCCGGTCGTGATCATCGCCGTCGACCATTCAGGGTAGATCGCCGCAACAACATACGAGCCCTTCATCGACGGTATAATGCCGCGTACAAGTACACTCTGAGGCGGAGGAATGCGCACCGGACCGTCAGCCGTCATCGCCGTGAGCTGTGTCGACTCGTCGATCACGCGGTAGCGCGCCACAACGGCCTCAACTAGCCCCTTTCCGGGAATCGTAAGACGGAGTGTAAAGGGAACATTATCAGGCATCTGCCGCGCTCGCTGAAACACGTCCATGTTCAACGTTACGAATGATGCCGGGTGGGATACCCTGAACGTTTCCGGGCGTTCAACGCCGCGGAAGAGGTCGGCTAGGTCTGTTCTTGCCTGGCGCTGACCGATCACGTCGTTGATGTCCTGCGACGTTGCGACCGATATCATCACCGAAAAAATGAGCAGCAGGCGGAGCAATTGCGCCATAGAGGACTCCTGTTTCCGTAAGTCGTGCAGATGTGCGTGGAAAATACGGATTGTGAGCCACCGTAAGCGGAACTTGGAGTAGTTTGGTTCGGGTTTTCCACAATCCAAGCTCACCACGTCGGGGATTATTGCCATGCTGACACGATTCTGCCTCCTGCTTGCGCTGCTCACCTCGCCCGTCATCGGCGGCGAAGTTGCGCTGGTGTTCGAACAAACGGTTGCCGACGCCCCCTTCCGCCTCGGATCAGTCTATCCCGGCGCCCGCCCGGGCTCCTTTTACCGTCCGGAACTGCTCCGCTACTACATTTCGAAGATCACCATCCACCACGACGGCTCGAAAAAGACGCATCTTCCCGACCTCTACCTGTTGGTGGACGTGCGGGAGCTTGGACGCTACAACCTGGGCGATCTGGACGTCGGAAGCGTTGATTCGCTCACCTTTCACATCGGTGTCGACCCCGCCCGGAACCATCTCGATCCGGCGACGTACCCGGACTGGCATCCTCTGGCACTGAAGGTTCCGTCGATGCACTGGGGATGGGCCGGCGGTTACCGATATGTCACCTACGAAGGGGCTTCCGGAACATCACCCACCAATCTGGCAGCTATGTTCCAGATTCATACCGTTGACACGACGCTCTACACACGTGTGGCATTCAAGGCATCGTCAACTCGTACCAGCTTCGGCGTCGAGATTCCTGTCCGAGCAGACTATGGTCGGCTGTTCGACGACATCGATGTTTCCTTTGGCGTGGTACTTCACGGAAACACGGATGAGGCAGTGACCCTCATGAAGAATATCGGAACGCGCGTGTTCTCTGCGGGGTCAACCACATCGGTCAAATCTGACGAGTCATCCCGATCGACTGTCTGGCCGAACCCTGCCTCTGCCGTTGTGCGGTTCAGCGTGGGTACCATTGAGGCACACGTGACCGATCTCTCGGGGTCGACGGTCCTATCGACCACATGCGACCCATCAGCCCCCTTGATGTCCATCGGACGTCTTTCGAGCGGTACGTACGGCGTTCTTCTGCGCCGGCAGGATGGTTCAACGACGTATGAAACTCTCGTCATCACACGATAGGGGGCTCACCTCAACGGTCGTCTCTGCCGTTGCCCTGCTGTTGCTCCTTGTTGGTTGCGCCAACGAGGTAACGGTCGCTTCAGACCCACAGCCCCTCGTTGACCAACCGCCGGGGTTTCCGGCACAGATCTTTCCGCCGGATAATCAGCCAACCGAAGCACGGGTAGCCCTTGGCAAGCGCCTGTTCTATGACATTCGAATGTCGGCAAACCGCGACGTCTCGTGCGCAACGTGCCACGACCAGGCACGGGCCTTCACCGACGGTTTGCCCCTTTCAAAGGGCACAGCCTCACGGATCGGCGCGCGCAACGCCCCATCCCTTGCCAACGTCGGCTACCTGCCGGTTCTGATGCGCGAAGGCGGCGTCCCAACTCTCGAAATGCAGATCCTGGCCCCAATTCAGGAACATGCGGAGTTCGACATGGAGGCCCCGCTGCTGGCGCAGCGACTGGCGCAAGACTCAACCCTTCAGACGATGAGTCGAACGGCATACGGCCGCGACCTCGACATCTGGGTGATCACACGTGCAATAGCATCGTTCGAGCGCACCCTGGTCAGCGGTCGTTCACGCGCTGATCTGGATCAACTCAATGATGCCGAGCGCCGGGGTCGCACCATTTTTACTTCGTCCGGCTGCGCCACATGTCACGGTGGACCATTCTACACGGACAATCGGATCACCTGCAATGGCCTGCTGGAGAAGTACTCCGATAGGGGGCGAGCACGACTCACCAACCTTCCGTCGGACGAAGCACGATTCCGTGTTCCGTCGTTGCGCAACGTCGGCCTGACCGCCCCCTACCTTCATAACGGCTCGATTTTGACGCTGCGCGAGGTCATCGAGCGGTACAACCGCGGTGGTTACCCACATCCTAATAAGGATACCCTGCTTCGAGCTTTGGGCCTTTCTGCTTTGGACTGTGCAGACCTGGAAGCATTTTTGCGGGCACTCACCGACGATCGATTCACCACCAATCCTCGGTTTCGACCATGAAGCCCCTTACCATCTTCTTCGCGTGTATCGTGGCCTTCGGCATCGGCTGTACCGATCCGGAAGTTCCGGTCACGTTCGACGAGACACCGTTCCCGCTGAGAACAGACAACTTGCCGGATCCGATCCTGCCAACGGATTATCCGTTGACCCAGCAGCGCGTTAGTCTGGGTCGAACGCTCTTTCATGACGGACTCCTTTCGCGCACAGGAACGCAGAGCTGCGCCACCTGCCACTCACAGATCGTGTCGTTCTCGGACAACCGCCGTTACAGCACGGGCGTGCGTGGCCTGCAGGGTACGCGCCAGTCGATGGCCCTTGTGAACCTCGCATGGAGTCGACGTGGGTTCTTCTGGGACGGTCGCTCCCCAACACTCCGTGAGCAGGCCCTGCACCCGATCGTTGATACACTCGAGATGGATGAGACACTCGACAATGTGATCCGCAAGCTTTCGGCATCACGCCTGTATCGTGATCAGTTCATCAAGGCCTTTGGAAATGATAGCGTAACGCCGGAGCGCATTGGTATCGCGCTCGAGCAGTTCATGTTTTCACTCGTCTCTGCTCAAAGCAAGTACGACAGAGCCGTTGCGGGCTTCACGCTGCTGTCGGAATCCGAAGAGCGCGGACGTCAGCTCTTTCTTCGGGAGTTCGACCCAACCTACAAGCGTAAAGGGGCAGAGTGCTTCCACTGTCACGCCCCACCATTCTTCACGAACGACCGCTTCATGAACAACGGTCTGGATGACGACGCGTCGGTTGTGGACCTCGGACGTGAACTTGTTACCAAGTCACCATCTGACCGTGCCAAGTTCAAGGTCCCTACCCTGCGGAATATCGCACGCACAGCCCCCTACATGCACGACGGACGCTTCTCGACGCTCGAAGAAGTTGTCGAGTTCTACAACTCCGGTGTGCGCCGCTCTTCCACTGTGGACCCGCTCATGCAGTTCAATCTTGCACCAGGACTGCGTCTTGACGAACAGGATAAGTCGGACCTTGTAGCCTTCCTCAAGACACTGACCGATGATCAGTTCTTGACGAATCCGAGACATAGAATGCCGTAAGAGAGTTACGGAGTTACAGAGTTACGGAGTTACAGAGTTACAGAATTACGTCGTGGGGTCGCAGCATGCTGCGACCCTAATAGAACCAGATACCATCATTTGGGAAGACGGCCAGAACGGTTCTGTTTCTGAACGGATCCATCGGGTCAAGAAATCCGTAGTTGGCATTCGTCAGCGAGTTGACTGCGATCGCACTGAGGAAGTAGATCTGTGAGGCTGCCATAACTCTGAGCCAGGCGCCGGGACGTGGGCGAATGTTCAGGCCATAGACAACGGTGCAAACGGCAGTGATGAGCCCCGTGTGTCCGATGACGAAGTAAATGAATGGTACTTCAGGAAAGGTGTTGTCGAGTTGAGGCGTGATCAGTGCATTGACGCTCCCGGTCATCACCCAGCACCATGAGATCTCGGCAAGCAACGGTCGTTTGGTCACGAGAGCAAGTGCGGTTACAACATTTGACCATGCGCAGAGGTGCATTGGCAGATCGGTAGCAGCAGACCAGTATCCATAAGCAATGCGGTAGGTTTGATACACGATAATATTCACGACGAGCAAGCCGGCAATGACCATGCGAACGGGGTCCGTGAGATCAGGACGTCGTCGCACAAGAGTCGGCATGACAATGCAAAGGACTACGGTCAATATCAACATCGCCCAGTGTTCAGACGAGAACATGATCATTGAAGAGCGTTCCTTTGGCTCTGGTTGAAGACGTAACTTAAACCAATTGACTACGGAATATGTCAGACGCGTTTTTGAACAACCGAATTAGGACTTGTCACCATGCTGTTTCATTTGTGTCTCTTTGCTCTGGCAGTTCTATCGGTAACGGCACAGCCCTTGTATTTCCCGGCAGCCAACAGCGACGCATCATGGGCGAGGCTTTCAAGCGCGGAGCTCGGTTGGTGTCAGGATAAGCTTGACTCGCTCGTTTCTTTCGCCAGTCGTTCAGACACACGAGCGCTTATTATTCTGAAGGATGGCAAGATCGCTCTTGAGCAGTACTACGGATCATTCACGAAAGATAGTCTCTGGTACTGGGCCTCTGCCGGGAAGACCGTGACGGCGGCGCTGGTCGGTATCGCGCAGCACCAAAAACAGATGGACATCTCCAAGTCCAGCGCCACCTACCTCGGACAGGGCTGGTCATCATGCACCCCTCAGCAGGAGGATGCCATCACCGTGCGTCATCACCTGACGATGACGACGGGTATCGGATTCGACCGCGGCAATGACAACTGCAAGACTCCGGGGTGCCTGCGATATCGCGCTGCACCCGGAACGATATGGGACTACCATAACGCCTGTTATCTGCTTCTTCAGGACATGGTCGCCAACGCAACCGGGGGAACGTTTCAGCAGTACTACAACCAACAGCTGGCTCTGAAGCTTGGTATGGGTGGAATCTGGTTCAACGGCACCCTCTATTCTCGCCCCCTTTCAATGGCTCGTTTTGGTCTCATGCTTCTGGCAGGGGGCGTCTGGAACGGTGACACGATCATCAAGGACCGCGAGTACTTCGAAGCGATGATCAACACATCGCAGCAGCTCAATCGATCTTACGGTTACCTTTTCTGGCTTAACGGTAAGGGCAGTTTCATGCAGCCGCAAATACCGCTTGTCTTCTGGACAGACCTTGTTCCAACTGCCCCGAAGGATATGTATGCCGGCATGGGCAAGAACGACCAGCGCGTCTACGTTGTGCCTAGTCAACGCTTGGTCGTGGTGCGCATGGGTGATCCCGGAGATACGTCGGCACCGGCCATCAGCGGTTATGACGAAGCGCTCTGGCGGTACATCCGTGCATTGCCATGCAATACCAGCGTTGGCGAACCAACATCACAAACGACGCAGGTCTGGCCAAATCCGGCCACAACAGTCGTTTCATTTCTCGGCGAGTCTGCTGTCTTGTTTGACGTGCTGGGAAATGAAGTTCTGCGGTCGAATACATCACCCTTGGACGTATCCCGACTTCCATCGGGCACGTATCAGGTGGTTGTGACGCAGGAAACAGCACGAGTAGGATCGCCGCTCATCATCCGGTGATGTCACATCTGAATTCACCCCGCGCTAAGCCCCAGGCTTACTATTGACAATTGTTTGTCACTCGTCACTGGTCACTCGTCACTCGTCACTCGTCACTCGTCACTCGTCACTATTCTCTCTGCTACTGCATCCCACAGGGCAATGCGGTTCTGTAACGCCGTGCGAGCGGCAGCCAGAGCCTCTGCGAACTTTTCCTCGTCGTTGCCGATCAGCTGCTCCACCATGGCAAGGGCCAAGGGTCCGTGATGGTCGCCATCGACATCGATATGACGCTGAAGGTAGTAGCGCAGATCATCAAACACCGAAGCATCGTCGGCGGGAATGTGATCCAGCATGCCGAGGAACATCGCAGGGATCACGTCTTCGCGACCAAACGTAAACACGGAGGCGATCTCGTGCAGACTGCCGGTCGTTACAACGTCTATTGTGGACGCAACAAATCGCTGTGAAGCCTCCGGCGCTTGCGCATCACGCAGCGAATCGGAAACAGACCGTCCTTGCATGATGTCGGCGAGGAACGTGTCGATCGAATGGGTGGAGGCACCGAGACCAAGCATTGCCTGACGGTACATCTCAAAGTGACTCATGCGCACACCGTGTCGGTTGACGTCGCTCTCCTCGCCCACAACGATCTCGTTGATCAAATATCGCGTGTCGGCATCACCGCGGGGCGTCCATGGAATGTCCACGCACGTCAGCCCTCGCTGAAGAGCCTTTAGGAGCGTCATAAAGTCCCACACAGCGTAGACGTGGTGCTCCATGAACACCGCAATAGCGTCAACCGATTTTAGATTCGTGTAGAGTCGATGGTTTGCAAGTTCCGTCCGAAGGTCTTCCGTTGCGTCGCTAAGCTCTTGAGTTCTCATGCGTGCAGAACACTACACTGCTGGCTGCCGGTTCCGCGAAATCTTCGCGTGGTTCATTGCTGACATTACGGCATCTTTGCACTGCACACCATTTATTCATGGATTGTTGAAAGTCAAATGAAATGAGAAACATTCTACTCGCAACAGCTGGGCTGCTTTGCGTAACCACGGCCGCCTTTTCGATTGAAGTCAACCTCGGACCTGCCATCGGTGTGAAGGGTACGGTAAACACTGTTGCCCCGGGTACGGGACTAAAGACCGGTTTCGCATTCAATTCCATGCCGGATCTAGGACTTACCACCCGAATGATGTTGGATAAGGATATGGGCATCGGTCTGCTGCTTGACATTGAGGCAACCGGTTACGGATACATCATGCGGCCCGAAAATGAGGACTTCGCCACCGATGCCAATTCGTATGTCTCCCGTCACAGCTACGTCAGTATTGCTCCGGCGTTTTATCTCGGTGGCCTGACGCTTGGCGTCGGGATTCTGTTGCCAACCGGCTTGACCACCAAGTCCGTTGATGGGACGAACGAGCTGATCATCGTCGGCACCCAGGCATCTCCCGCTCTTGAGGCACGCATCGGAGCAATGATTCCGCTTGTCCGCAGCAGCGGTGGCGATCTGAATCTGACAATTCGTGGCTCCTACATGCTCGGTGGACACTTCACTGACAAAGTGAACTATGTGCTAAGCTCCAGCAACCCTCAAAGTGCCGGCCTATCACTTGGGTTGAACTACCTGTTCAGTGTCGTAAAGTAGTCGTGTAAGCAAGCCATTATCGCACGGTCGGAACCGGATACGTTGTTGTGTTTGCATTCTCGGATACCGACTAACGCTGCTCTATCGAGCTGTCGCCGTAGCACTCAGGAGGGACTCAGCGCCGGACGTGCAGACGACCTTGATAGCGTACGTTTCGCTCGGCTTACCCGCACCAACGTCGGTGTACTCCCGTCTGGCAGCATCCTTGATGAGTGCATAGGACTGCATGCCGGATCCCGTTCGCTTGTAGACAACGAAGCTGTGAGGCTCATCGAGTGGTGCATACGTCCATCGCAGCGTAACGCTCTTCGATGTCGAATCGTACGAGGCTGAGAGATCGCTCACGACCGGACGCATCATGTTGTCGACACGCGTAATGCTCACGATGTTGGAAAGGGGCGACTTGTTACCGGCACTGTCGTAGGCAACGACGGCATACTGGTAGGTCTTTGATCGTGCCGGCGAGCGATCCTCGAAGACACTGTCCCGACGTCCGGCACGGCTCACCGAATCCCACGCCACACGGTCCGGATTCTGCGCGTCCAAAAGTCTTCTGAGAACAACATGATTGCGCACGTCACGGCTCGAGCTCGGCACGATCTCCAGCGCGATCGTGCTGTCGGTCACAGCGTAGTCGCTGATCACCGGCGCTACGGGTGCGATCACGTCAGGCCGTGGAACGACAAGCGTGTTACTCACGACCGATTCGTTGTAGTGGTAGTCAAGCGCAACAACTTGGTAGTAGGCGTTCTTTGTGAGCGTCCGCACTTCCAACGTGTCAACGACGATCGTATCGACGCGGTTAAACACCGAGTCCTCGTGAAAGAGATCACGACGTACCGTGAACTCGTGTGATGGATCATTCGCATGCAGCAGGCGGTAGCCCATTACATCGCGATCCGATGGATGTTGGACGACAATGCGGACCACGCCGTTAGTGTCCATTGTGCCCTTCACGAGCTCGCCGGGACCCGGCGGGATACTGTCGGCAAAGGCAACATACGCGGGGTATGAACGAACGATGTTCTTTGCCGTGTCAACCGCAACGACCTGGTAATAGTAGGTGCCGCCTAGGATCACGTTCTCATCTCTATACTGGCGAGCCCCCTTATCAAGGGGCTTTTCAACGATTGCACGGTCAAACGCGCCATCAACGGCCGTATCACGCAGGATGAAGAAGCCGGCAAGATCCGGGCTTACAGGTTCGGTCATCTCCCAGGTGATCACCACATCACGTACGCCCTCGTGGACAGCCTTCACTGCCATCGGCATGGCAGGGGGAGTGACATCACGTGGCATTGCCTTGACGATGCCGATTACGTCGGTCTCGGCAAAGGCATTGTTGCCAACGATGCGGTATGTGTATACCGTATAATTTGTCAGGTTAGAATCAAGAAAAGCATTGTTGGCAGTAGTCCCTTCGTTCTGCAGCGTCAGCAGTGGCGAGCTGGTGAGCTTGACGTAGTTCTGCCCATCGGTGGATCGGAATACATCAAATGTGGAGTGACCGGTGGAGTTGTTCCACTTGATCAGAACAGATGCATCGAATTCATCTACCGAGATTCCGGCACCCTCGAAGGTGGCACGTGTCGGGTCGGCCGCAACATCTATACTCGCCGGCTCGACCACGTATGGCTTGGTATCGCCCAGCAACGTGATGCGATAGCGATAGGCAACTCCGGCGCGTGCAGTTCTATCAACATACCTCATGCCCAGGCCGGTAGCGGCATCACGGCTTCTCTCTGCTGCCAGCGCGGCAATGCTGTAAGCCATTTCAAAACGGGTGCGGGCTTCGCGCAGGGCATCGACCTGTCCAGGATCGTTCGTTGGATAGTCGGCCGGATCCAAGGTCTCTTCGGACAGCATCGCTGCCACGGCTACCGGGCCCATGGCATCGGCATCAAGGTTTGGATTTGCATTCGCGTACTGTTCCCACTGGGCGGTGGTCCATGGCTTGATGGGTGCATCCACGAGCGATGAAAACGCACCGGCCAGCGTGCCTTGAAGCTCGGCGCGCTCGATGCGATAGCCGGACGCCTTGGCCTTCGACCAGAGAGCAGACGTGCTGGGAGCCCACCGCAGCACGACGGAGTCAGTATATCGCTTGGCAATGCCGGCTACTCGGTGCTGCAGAGCCTTGTTCAGATCGTCTGGTGTCTGGGCCTTTACGGCCGTATGAAGCGCAAACAGCGCGACCACGGCGATCGTCCAGGATTTCATCGATGTGTGCTTCATTGTGATGTTCCTTTGGTCGTCGTGATCATTCGTTTGAGTTGGTGTTCTTGGTCTTGATCGGGCCAGCCGTGATAACGATCGGCGTCGAGAAGCTCTGCTGAACGGTCTGCTTCACATCCTGATTAGTAGCTCTGTCTTTTGCAACCACCCAGTTACTGCCGATGAGTTCCCATAGAGTTCCAACAACCGTCACGCGATAGGTTGTTGACATCTCCCAGTCACCCGTGTTGATGATGAAGTTCTGCGCGCCAGTATTGTCAAAGCTGAAGTTGTCGCTCTCAGTTGGCTTCTCCACATCAATCACATTGGTGCCAGGCCCCTTCGGAACAGCAACACCCGGTATCGGTTTGCTTGGTGGCGGCGACGGCGGGACAACAATCGGACCCGTGAATTGGATTCCACCTGCGGTGAATCCCCCACCTTTGCCACTAATTACCGTTGCACCTGCGGCCCCCTTCGCAGCAACGTTGACAGGCGTAGCTGTGGTGATGCTGATAATGGGCTTTTTCATCCTGTAGAGATATGCTCCGAGTGCATCTTTTGTTGACAGGATTGTAAGGGGCTTCCACGCTGACCCATCCTTCTCATCGATTCCTACGGTGTACGTTACCTGGAACGTGCGATTCACGGTGTTGCCCGATGCGCCCCCTGTCAGTTCCTGCAGCTCGAAGCTCTGACCAGGCACAAAGTTGTACACCACGGTAACAGGTTCTTTCACCGGCACGTTATTGGCCGGGACGGCCGGAGAGACCGACTTGATCAGCTGATTCTTCTGCTCGGCCGCAACGTCCTGCGCTGCAGTTGTTGTTGCAGCGGGAGCGCTCGGGTAGCAGGTGTTACCCATGTTAAAGTTCACGGTGAAGCTTCCCTGTACTACTCCCTTGAGGAAGTAAAAGGAACCGTTGGCCTGACCCTCCACCCATGAAGGATTGGGGAAACCAGCCTGTGCCCACGCGCCGAACTTCAGACTGGCAAGATTCCAGTAGCATCCGTCCTGACAGTAGAACCTGCCCGACTCAACCTCAATGCCGCACGAAGCAGTAGCCCACGCAGCTGCATTAGCGCGGAAGTACCACCAGTTGTATCCATTCTGACCACAGAGCGAGCCGTCCGGATAGCGAAGGAATGACGCGTTAAACTCCATTCCACCGCCAAACCGCCACTTCACATTCACTCGTCCAAAGAGATTCTTTGAACGATCGCCGGTATCAAAGCCAAGGTCTGCCCCGCCAGCAAATCCATTGCCGGCAATAGCGTCGGTTGTTGCCGCAGAGCTTGGGGCCATGCCGTAGCAGCCAACAGATGACAGGCCGCTGTTTGTTCGAGCAGTGAACCCCGTTGGCGGGTTGATATTCTTCCCGAACATGAAGTACGAGTTGGAGTTGATGTTGATACCAAAAACTCCAACATTCAGCACGTTGCGATTCACGGGGTCGCCAAGCTTAACCCACCATATGCCGGTCTTCCCTTCGATGTGAACGTTCAGATTCGCGTTACCCGATACCGGCGGCTTATTGACGATCACGCCGGCGTTGAGATCGAAGATCTTCGTAGTGAAGTCATAGACGATGTTCAGCGATCCCTTCACGGGCGCTGCAGCACGTTCCAGCAGCTTGGCCTGCAGCCAGATGTCGCCCGAAAGTCCGATGTAACTCATGCCCCCTGAACTGTTGAACTGTCCGAAGACCGCGACGTCTGCGTTCATCTTCTTCGAATCCGGCGTTGTTCCAAGCACGGCCAGTACCCTGAATCCGAAGGCTACATTCCTGTCTGGAGTCATCACCGCTCCGCTACTTGCCGAGGATGACGATGATCCGGCCGAAGCAACGGCGTTTATGTTCGGCTGTGCCGGGAGCATGTTCACATTCACCTTCCGCCAGGCAGCAGCTCCGAAGCCATAGAAGGCATACCCCGGCAGGAAGACGATGCCCGGAGGGGGCAGGATGGCCTTCGCGCTGACGTACCAGTAGCGATAGCGGACATTGTTATCGACCTTCGACCCGAAGCGTGCTGCAGCGTCTAGCTGCATTTGCATTTCCTTGAACTTCGCTGAGATGGTCGCCGCAAAACCATTGCCCCACATCGGATCAGAGTTGTAGAAGTTCAACTCGCCGTTCATCTGCACTGCCGGCAGATTGGCAAACACAACGATCTTGCCAACGTTAAAGTCGATGAACTTTGGCCGGAACTTGAAGCTCGGAGCAGTTGTGTTCTTCTCAACGGCGCCGATGAGTTCGAAGGAGCCCCTTCCTCCAATGCGATTGGAGTCGAGAGCGACGACCACATCGAAACCAAGCTTGCCGCGGAACATCTCATTGCCCTGTGCCGTGGCCGGTGTGTATTTCACCTTGTCGATGGTGATCGGGAACTTGGCCAGCTTCTTCTGCGGGCTCGCAAAGCTCCAGTCACCGGCGTTGTATCCAAACGGCGTAGACAGCGAGTCGTCGAACGACATTCGCATGTTCTCGAACTCAGGCGATAGGTCCAAGGTGATCGACTTGCCCCCTACCGTAAGCGTGGCATCGTTCCACCCCGTCTCGCCATTGAGATTGATCAGAAACTTCTTTCGCCCCTTTTTCAAGTTCATGGTCAAGGTCGATGTCGACTCGATCTTCAGCTTTGCATTTCCGAACAACTTCATGTCGATATTGTTCTGCGGCTGCATGGAAAAATCGAAGGTCTTCTGCACATTGTTGAAGAGGGCCTTGTACATGATGGCGTTCTGTGCTGACGTATCGGTGATCGGCAGAAGGAGTCGACCCCGCATGTAGGCCTGTGTGAGATTGCTGTTCAGCATGACTACCTTTACCGTATCGACACTGCCCCCTAACCTGTTCAGGTTCATCGACGGGAACATCACGACGTTCGCAGCGAGCAGCGTCCCGGTAAAACCGTTTTTGTTGACGATCAGCTTTTCAGCCACGAACTGCGGAGCGGCGTTGGTGTCGGCAAACGTTCGCCAGCCATCCGGCATCATTACCTTGATTCGCCTGGCATAGAAGCCATTGAAGGTGTTGTCCTGCACGCCCACGTAGTTGGCCGGAAACGCCATGCCGGGTGCATTCTCGAGATCGCTGAAGTCAAACGTCATCGTATCGATCTGCAGACCGAGACCATTCGTCCCGGCAAAGGTGCTTGCTGTGAGATTCCCCAGCAGCATCCACTCTTTCCAATCGATCGTCTTACCGCGCAGGGTTGCGATCGACTGCTTGGTAGTGTCGACATCAGGACGTGGCGTCATCCACGCCCGCGGAAACATCACGTCGATGTCAAGTGACATCGTGTCGGAGTTGTTATCGCAGCCCCACGTGACGTAGCATCCCGGACGCGTTGCCGTCTTTGCCTTTGCCGCGATCGTGAACGTAGGCTGCCCCGAAGTGACACCTCGAATGTCGACATCCTGCAGTAGTTCCAGACGTCCGGACTTGCCGACTCCCTCCGGACAGATCGGCAGCTGCTTCAGTCCGAAGCTCAGCGTATCGTCAAGCTTCGTTAACGGTAGCGTTGCCACCGACGCCATGACCGCTTCGGTTGGCATGAACTTCATTTCCGAGATGCACACCGTGTAACCCTTCACGTTGTTAAAGCCAAGGGGCAGCTTGAGCGGCGTGTTCAGGCTGTTGACCTGTTTGACCAATGCGCCTTTGGCCTTGACCCACGAGTCGAGCGCAGCGACCTGCGTCTTGAGCCAGTTCCAACTCGTCACTTGATTGATCGCCCACTGTTGTGGATATGCAGGTGCTGATGGATCGACCTCACCGCTCACCTGTCCGGCGACGACGCGGCGCGCTGTGTTCACGACGATATTGTCAAACGTCACCTTCACACGGGCAAGAAGCCATGGGATCACGATCTCGCCCTTTCCTGCAGCACTGGCCGACGCAGCGTTCGTGACCTCGGTGACCTTCATCATGAACTTGCCAACGACAAGTGAATCGTTCACTGCGATGGGTTGCGTTCCGGCAACGGTATCGGTCAGAACAACCGCTGTGCCACAGGTACCGCAGGGCTGACCCGGTGGATTGGGATCGATGTTGGTGAAACCAATTCCCTGATTGCCTGTGCCGGCGGATTTTGTCTTGCTTCCCGTGCTGGGCTCGTCGACGCCACCGGCGGACTTCTTGGCGAACGTCGTGTCTCCACCGGCAGACTTCCTGCCAAATTCATCGCCCCCTTTCGAGAGTTGCTGCATAACCGTAAAGGTGAACGGTGTTGCATAGCCATCGGGCTCGCCCAGCGGCGTGCCGCGGTCATCGGTGGCCCGCACCGTCCAAATATGCTGCTGTCCTGCGCGGGGTAGTTCGAAGTCAGGGGGCCAGAGCAGCTGTGTAGCTGTCACATCCCCGAGATCCAGAATGGGGCGGTTCACTCGCAGGGCGTTGATCGGTGTTTGACCGGGCAGGACTTCAAAAACCTTCACACGATAGTTCGCGACGAAGTCCGGACGCGGAGAAACAGGCGACCACCGGAGCATTGGACGCGAGCCAAAGGCAATCTCTGCCTTGTCGATCGGGAGCAGCAGTATCGGAGCCTGGTACGACCGTATCGTTATGTTCCGACAAACGGGTTGCGAAATGACGGCGTTCGTTGTCGGATTCAGCAGGCTGACACAGAACTCGTAGAGGCCTCCCGGGAGCATCCCTGTTCTCACAGAGTTGTTCACGACGCCCCCTGCGACCTCAGTGCTTTCCATAGGTACGAGGTCCTCGCCAAAGTACTGGCTCGAGCCCGGTGGGAAGCTGATGGCACGCATACTTGCCGGTTTGGTGCGGGCAAGGAAACTTCCATCCTTGTTGATCACGCAGTTGAACTTGCCTTCGATCTCGCCTGCCGTTGGATTGATGACCGTAACGATCACCACATCCTTCTTCTGCGCCCAGTTCGAGAGATAGGGGTCTGGGCGTGAACTGATGTTCAGCGAAACTCGCAGCTGCGCCGATGACACAGCTGATCCGAAAACCAGGATCAGTAGCAGCAGTGCTAAGCGAGGGTACATGTTCAGTCTCATGGGAGGAATCCCCGTGTGAATGGTCAAAACGTCGTAAGAAGGGCCAGCTGAAGCATCTGCTCGGTGAATCCGGTGCCACGTGGACCCGGATTACCATAGGCGTACGTGTTCACCCCGTAGCTACCCGAGAACGTAACGGACTTGGCAACTCTCCATCGGCATCCGGCCCGAAGGAACGTCTGTGAATCAGCGGCATTGGCACCGAATGTCGAGCCGGCAAACGTCACCGAAATCGTTGGAACAACTTCGCCCCCTAAGAATCGGTAGGAGGCGTTAACTCCTGTGGATCGTACCGCCAGAGTGCCTGCCGAGAGCGCATTTTCCGTGTAACTGGCATTGGCACCGATAGTAAGGGGCATGGTCTCAAACATGCCCGAATAGCTGAACATCAGGCCGGAGGTGTTGTTTGAGCTTTCGACGCCGCTAACGATGTTAAAGTCGTCGAATCTGTCGAGCAGAAAGCTTGCCGTGATGGTGTGCATCACACTTGCCGCCGAGAATGCGACCATTGGGTCGACGCTGAACGACTCGCTTACATTCTGAACTCGTGCGGAGTCGAAAACATCCTGGCGGTTGTTGCGAATACCGAAGTTGGAATAGGTCGATGAGAGCGACACCACATCGGAGAAGCGCACCGAAAGCTGACCGTTGGCAATCGCCTGGGTGAGTTGTTCACCCTTAGTTTCCGAGAGGTTGTTGATGCGCTGGCCGATCGTTCCGGATATCGACAGATCGCCGTCCAACAGATTCAGCATCGGCGATACTTTCAAGTCGATCCGGTCGGACTGATTGAAAGGGTAGGCAATGGGCTGAAATCCTGCCCCCATGTAGAGCGCCGAAAGTGTCACGCCCCACGTACTGAATCGGAACGATAGGTTTGCGTTGCCTGCGCCGTCGACCCTTGTAGATGTTCGTGCGTCATAGATGCTAGAAAACGGATTGTTATCCGTTTCGATGAGTGCTGATGACTGATCTCGTGTGAAAACCGAGGCTGCCCCCTCCGCAGAAAGGGTGATACCAGGAATGACCTGCCATTTGAGATCGATCGATGTTATAAACCCATCTTCTGCACGCAACCGAACTGTATCAGCCGGAAGTACAACAGATGAGTCTCCCTCGAACGGACGGCTCGGATTCACCGCTACGACGTTGCTTTTTAGTGAGTTTGGATCATCCTTCACGTACACCACATTGATTCCAACCGCACTTGTGTCGTGGTTGCCAAAGCCCAGTCGTGCCATCGTCATATCACGTCGGTAGGCTCCGGACACCCCCCTCGTGGCATCGGGCTGTATGGCTCGCTGGGCAACGCCATACGATGCCTGCACCTGAACGGGTCCGGGACGAAGGTCAAATCCTGCACCGAACAGCTGGAGATCGCCACCAGAGAGTTCCGAAAGGCGCGGTGTGTGTGATCCGAGATGGAACTGCGCCCATCCGAGCTTTGGAGAGAAGCTCGACAGGCCGAGGGCGTTGGCCGGATTGGTGAAGAACTCCGAGAACGACGGTGCCGTCAGCGCTGGCGTCGTGGTGTTCGTCTCCGGAAACGTGATCATGAGATTCAGCGGCAGGGAGATCAGACCCGCAATCGTGATCGTGGGCGAGATAACAAGGCGATGAAGTACAGCCGGACGTCGTCCGATCTGGGACCCGATCGGGTCGGCCTCAAACTCGTAGAAGTCGGACGTGATCGATGCACTTCCCGAAACGGATATCCACGGTGTGGACTTCGTCGTATCCTCGGAGGACTCCTCCTGTGCATGCACTGCCGGTGCACAGGCAAGTAGCACGGCGATCGTGAACAGCTGCAGTACTGTCCGCATAATTGGCCCCTATTTATATTCCCCTGTACAATATAGGGCACTCTGAATGCTTCGCGGAGTTTCTTTTCGCCTACTCTATGAAAGCCTCAATCCGGCATCTAGCAGGGCATTCACCATTTCCAGCGACGGGGCCTCTGCATAGAACCGTACCAGCGGTTCTGTGCCGGATGCACGGATAAGCAGCCAGCCATCCTTGACGTAGAACTTGAACCCGTCGCGCGTATCGATGCGCTCTACGGCAAATCCTCCGATCGACGTTGGCTTCTTGGCGCAGGCTGCCAGGATGGACTTTTTGATCTCGTTGGTCACATGCTCGTCGCGTCGGCGGTAGCGGTGCGGTCCGAACTCTTCGTCGAGCTCGTCGCAGAGCTGCTTGAGGGACTTCTTCGTCGTGGCCATCATCTCCAGCAGCAGCAGGCCATTGAAGATCCCGTCACGCTCGGGGATATGCAACGATGTGCCCAGTCCACCAGACTCCTCGCCCCCTATCAGGATCTTTTCTTCGTTCATCAGCTTGGCCACATACTTGAAGCCAACCGGTGTTTCGTGAACCTTGATCTTGTGCTTTTCGCAGTAGGCGCTTACCATGGAGGTGAGCGATACGGTCTTGACCACGGCACCACGACGTTTCTTGTACTCGTAGAGGTACTTCATCAGGAGCATGAAGATGCGGTGCGGATCCACAAATGCGCCAGTATGATCCATCGCTCCAACGCGGTCAGCGTCTCCGTCCGTGGCAAGCCCCATATCGGCCTTGCGTTTACGAACCGCTTTGGAAAGGGGCTCCAGGCATTCTGCGATCGGCTCGGGGTGGTCGATCTCACCAAATGACGGGTTGTACTCGCCATGGATCTCATATACGCCGTCGAACAGACGGTGCATGAAGTCGATGCCGGCACCGTGCATGGGGTCGTACACGAACTTCAGACCGCTCTTGCGGATGGCCTCAAAGTCGATCTTCTTTTTGAGGTCGGCGATGTAATCCGTCTTCGCATCAAACAGCTTGATCTTCTTGGCCTTCACATACGCGTCAAAGGTCTCCACCTTCATCTTCGGAGCAACGCCCTTAAGCTTCGCAAGCTCCTTCTCTACCTCAGCGATCTGCTCCGGCAGTGCGGGTCCACCAAACGACCCTTTGAGCTTGAACCCGCTGTACTGTGCCGGGTTATGCGAGGCGGTGATAACCACGCCCAGCTCGGCCTTCTTTTTCTTGGTATGGAACGACACCTGCGGGGTGCTGGAGATGGTGTCCGTTAGGTGCACCACAATGCCATGCGCTGCCAGAACGCGTGCCGTCTCAATGGCAAACTCCCGCGAGAGGAACCGCGTGTCGTGTCCAACAACAACAGAAGCCCCTTCCTTCTTGAGCTTCTTAACGTATCTGGCCGTTGCATGCGCAACCAGCGCCAGGTTGTCGAACGTAAAATCGCGGGCTATAAGGCCACGCCAGCCATCGGTACCGAAGACAATGCTCATGAGGACAAAATACAGGAATTACGAGATAAGAGTCGCTCCCGCATATTCTGCGGCATCACCAAGGATCTGTTCGATGCGTAGGAGCTGGTTGTACTTCGCAACGCGGTCTGTGCGGCAGGGGGCTCCTGTCTTGATCTGACCGGCACCGAGGGCAACGGCGATATCGGCAATCGTGGCGTCTTCGGTTTCGCCCGAGCGGTGTGATAGCACGGCCGAGTATCCGAAGCGCTGGGCAAGAGCCACGGCATCGAAGGTCTCGGTGAGCGTGCCGATCTGGTTGACCTTGACGAGGATGGAGTTGGCGACTCCTTCGGCAATGCCCTTCGTAAGAAAGTTGACGTTCGTCACAAACAGATCGTCGCCCACGAGCTGTACCTGATCGCCGATGGCTTCCGTCAGCATTTTCCAACCCTCCCAGTCGTTCTCGCCCATTCCGTCCTCGATAGAAACGATCGGGTAGTTCTCGACGAGTTTGGCATACCACTGGACCATCTGATCTGCCGACTTCTGTTCCTGTGTGCTCTTGTACATCAGGTACTTGCCATCCTTAACCATTTCGCTGGCAGCTACATCCAGAGCCAGAACGATGTCATCCCCGGCAGTGTATCCTGCCTTTGCGATGGCTTCGAGGATCACATCCAGTGCCTGTTCGTTCGATGCCAGTGAGGGGGCGAATCCGCCTTCGTCGCCAATGGATGTGCTGAGCCCCTTTGCCTTCAGTACACCCTTGAGCGCGTGATAGGTTTCTGTGCCCATGCGGAGGGCTTCGGAGAACGACGCTGCCTTGATCGGCATGATCATGAATTCTTGAATGTCAACATTGTTATCTGCATGACGTCCACCGTTAAGGATGTTCATCATCGGCGTCGGCAGCAACGTAGCGCGCACACCGCCCAGATACTGGAACAGCGGCAGTCCGTGGAACTCCGCAGCAGCCTTTGCTGCAGCCATCGAGGCTCCAAGCATGGCATTAGCACCCAGGGCCGACTTGTTTTCGGTGCCATCGAGAGCGATCAGAATGCTGTCGATCTGACGCTGGTCGCCGGCATCCATGCCGATCAGTGCCTCGGCGATCGGACCATCCACATTCTCCACGGCCTTTGTTACGCCCTTGCCGAGGTAGCGAGCGGCATCACCATCACGAAGCTCCATAGCCTCATGTTCGCCCGTACTCGCACCCGAAGGCACAGCGGCACGTCCAAAGGATCCATCTTCAAGGATCACATCAACTTCAACTGTTGGGTTTCCGCGTGAATCAAGAATCTCGCGGGCGAAGACGTCAGTGATTGTGGACATAGGAGTGGAGAGTTACGGAGTGACGAGTGACCAGTGACGAGTGACCAGTGACGAGTGACCAGTGACGAGGGACCAGTGACGAGGGACCAGTGACGAGGGACCAGTGACCTGTGACGAGTGACCAGTATTGTTAGAATGGACCGACCTGTATGATCTGGGGTCACCTGTCACTCGTCACTCGTCACTTGTCACTTTGAATTGTGTTGAACTTCAACCCATCGATGTGTTTGGCGAGCTGAATGTCGAGGATCGTGATGCCGCCCTGTTCGTGGGTACTGAGAGTAAATCGCACTTTGTTCCAGCCGAACACGAGGATATCCGGGTGGTGATCCATGCGTTCGGCGATCACTGCAACGGCATTTACCAGGCCGATGGCGGCAGCGAAATCAGACGTAGGTATCTCACGAACAAGTGTGGCGCTGTCGAGGCGCCAAAGTGGAATGTCCGCAAGGTGATCGTTGAGCTCGTGTTCGCCGAGTGGTGTTGGACGCGGCATTGCGCTATCGATCAGTTGAGCTGAGCGTTCAGCTTTTCGGTGATGTAGGCCTTCGGTACGGCGCCGACGATCGTATCGACGACCTTGCCGCCCTTGAAGATCAGTAGCGCCGGAATTGAGCGGATGCCGAACTCCATTGCCGTGCGTGGGTTGTTGTCGACGTCGACCTTGGCGATCGTTGCCTTACCGGAGTATTCCAGAGCAAGCTCGTCCACGATCGGAGCGATCGCTCGGCACGGTCCGCACCATGCGGCCCAGAAATCTACGAGAACAACGCGACCCGAGTTAATCTCGGTGTGGAACGACTCATCGGTAAGATGCGTGGCGTGTGCCATGGGAACCAAATCCTTGAACGAAGTGAAGATTGAAGTGCGCGAAGTTACGGACTCGTAACGTCATCCCGCCATGGCCTCGATGAGCATCGCAACGGTCTGGGTAGCCCCTTTCAGATCGTCGAGGCTGCCGGAGTTATCGATGACAAAATCGGCTAGTCCGCGCTTCTCCTCCGTGGGGATCTGCTCGGCCATGCGGCGCTCAACGTCCTCGGGTGTGAGTTTCGAGCGCTGTATGACGCGCTCGACGCAGGCTGCTTGTGGCGCGTCTACCACCACCACGTAATCGAAGCCCTCCTCCAGGTCGATCTCATAGATCAGGGCACTTTCGATAGCAACGAACCGGGTGCCGCGCTCTTCTTCCTGTTGGATCGCCTTCATGTGCACTTCCAGCACCCTCGGGTGGACGATCCCGTTTAGGCGCGCCAGGCGCTTGCCGCTTTCCGGATCTGAACCAAAGACAAGGGTTGAGAGCAAGGGGGCGTTCACGCCGTTAGGGGTCAGCACCTGCTCTCCAAACGCCTCGGCTAGCTCCCGGCGTACCTCAGGATCGGTTGCCATGATGTCCTTCGCAGTGGCATCAGAGGCGTAAACCGTCCAGCCCCTTTCCCGAAAAAGCTGTGCCACGGTGGACTTACCAGAGCCGATTCCGCCTGTGATTCCCAAGAGTACCATAGAGCAAAGCTACTGTATTCCCCATTCTTCGTATATTTGCGGCTCTGATTTTCAGAATGCACCGTTCGTCTAGGGGTTAGGACACCGCTCTTTCACAGCGGTAACACGGGTTCAATTCCCGTACGGTGTACAATCACAGCGCTGATGCGCTGTTTACATGGCATAAACGTTGAGGCTCTCATGAAAGAGCACGCCGACATACGTTGGAAGCAGAGGTTTAACAACCTTGTGCAGGCACACGCACTCCTCGAAGAGGCGTTGCAGACAGGATCTGCAGGACTCAACCAGCTCGAGAAGGAAGGTCTTACTCAACGGTTTGAGTTCACATTTGAGCTGGCGTGGAAGACGCTGAAAGATTACCTCGAAGAAAGCGGGGTTCAGCTCACGATTTCGACTCCACGTGAAGTCATTAGAGTAGCCTTTGCCTCCGGTATACTCGCCGATGGAACGAAGTGGCTCGAAATGCTGGAGCATCGCAATCTCCTCTCGCACACATATGACGTGAAAAGATTTGATGAAGCTGTGCACGCCATTGAATCCGATTACTCATTGCTTATCCGCGATGTGGTCGCTTTCTTTTCAACCAGAATCCTCGAATGAGCCTACTCGGTCTGACTATCCACGAGCTCGACGCTATTCGTTCGGTAATCGCACGGCACCACAACGTGCAACGGGCGATCGTTTACGGTTCGCGAGCCAAGGGTACGTACCGGCACAACTCTGATGTAGACATTGCCGTCGATGGTGACGTCTCTCCCCTGCAAGCGCAGTTCATTGCCGGTGATCTCGCTGAACTACCTCTTCCCTATCAGTTCGACGTCGTATCTCTACGTCATATCACCAACCGTGCACTGCGTGAGCATATTCAGCGGGTTGGCGTGGTGCTCATGTGATGGTGGTCTTGCACGTACCGCACCACGACGCACCGCGTAGAGTCTAAAGTGTACGTTGTCGCCTACTTGATAAACTCAACGTAGTCGATCTCGAGTGAGAAGGGGCCTTCCTTCTTTTCAGTAGTGATGATCCCGAGTCGCACGATGTCTTTCAGACTATTGGGATCGAGTTTCCCTCCGGTAGGCTCGCCGATCTGATACTCCTTGAAGTCCTTGAAGTAGATCGTGGCCTCACTCCAAACATCGCTCTTCGACCCCGGTAGGTCGCCCTTGAAGTTTGGTTGCGTCCAGTTGCGGCTATCTTCTAACGTAAACGCGAACCGTTGATTAGTTGCCTTGTACCGGATCTTTAGCCCTTTGTACGCAGAGAGATTGAAGCTGCCAAATCGGGTCTTGACCGACGAGAAGCCCCCGTAGTTCTGCAGCGAGATGTTGCCGGTGAGAACCATTGATTGCTCCGTGTAGTCGAGCTTGCTCTTGGTGATGCCACCCATGACGTTGTCGGAGATCATCACCCAATCGTTGACCTTGTTCGCAGCATTACCGAAGTCGATCGATGGATCGATGTACGTCGCGTTCATCATGAAGAGCGCCGTCAGTATGTAGAGGCTAGTTGTCATCACATGCTCCGTTGTTTCAAAAAGGCACAGGCGCTTTGCATTGACATACAAAGCGCCTGATAGCCGATTAGTATCGAGAGAAGTTCCGTTCGTTATCGAACGATGGTGAATGGCACCACCGAACGATGTGTGCCTGCATCGATGACCATGATGTATCCACCGGCCGCTGCCGCATTCATGGCCATTGGAATACTCTGCATGCCGTTGGCTAGGAATGGAATTGTTGACTCTGCCACAATCATTCCTGCTACATCAAACGCGCGTACGTTGACGCGTCCGTCGGCAGGCATTACGAAGCGAGCCGTTACATCAGCAGTCGTGGGATTTGGTGTAACCGATACATCCGATAGCTCAGGGATCTCACGAACGCTGGTTACTGCCTGCGTAAGCGGCACAACGTTCGTACCAACGAGAGCAAACAGTCCGAATGCAGGACCATTCAGGTTTGCCGCCGGATTCAGGAAGCCACTTGCAAAGACGATCGTGCTCTGGCCCTTGAGTGCTACTCCCGGAACATTGTACGATACCAGCGTTGCTCCGCCGGCAGGTGCGACATCGACCACATAGTCAGCAGCAGGAACGGAGACGTACTCTGATGTCTTGCCATACGCCAGTGCCGAAACGATGTTGTTGCCGGCTACACGGACGTCGACAGCAGGAGCATCGGTCACGCCGTGGAAGACCACGAAGTCGATGTTGTTGTCCGACGAGGCCTTGGTCCGAACATTCGCGATTGGATAGATGGTGAATCCAATTGATGAACCTGATGGATTAGCAGCAAAACCCTGCTGGATAACTCCATTGGCAAAGACGACGTAGTTGCCAGCCGGGAGTGCAACATTGAAGTTCTTCAGTGTATCTGCTGCCGAAGTGCTTGTTCCCGGTGCAACACCGATGGCATACGACTTACCAGGTTCAAGTTCAAGAACTGGCGTTGCAGAACGGAAAGCGAAATCATTAACCGTCAACGCTCCGTCTACATACACGTCAACCTTCGCGGCAGCAGGATCTGCGGCATTATGCACGATCTGTACACGTGCCTTCTCGACGGCCGGTGCTGCCGGAAGCGGGAGGAATGCTCCGCCAGCGGCGGTAACGGCAAACAGACCAAAGGCAGCTCCGTTTTTGTTGGCAGCAGGATTCAGAAATCCCGATGCCAGCACGGTGATCGCCTGTCCGCCGAGCTTCGCTACGTCGGCCGTGAACCGCGCAATCGGCTGCGCTCCTGTAGGAGCAACACCGAGTACGTAGGTGGCGGCTGGGACCGTAAGGTAGTCCGATGAAACGCCGTAGCCAACCTTGGACAGCAGCTTGTTGCTACCAGCATAAATATCGACCTCGCCGACGTCGGTCACGCCGTGGAACACCTTGATGTCCACTGTCGACGCACCATCACCTTTGGTACGGGCCTTCCCTATTGGAAAGACGTTGAAGCCAATCGGAGCACTACCAGGGTTTGCCGTGAAGGACGTCGTGTCGAGTACTCCGTTTGCGATCGCAAGATAGACGCCATTCGCATCTAGAGTCACCGTAAATGTGGCAATTGACTCTCCGGCGTTCATGCTGTTGCCCGGTGCAACACCGATGACGAGTGGTACGCCTGCTGGGACGTCCAGGAACTTAGAGGCTGTCCGAAAAGCAAAATCATCGATCGCCTTCTGCTGGCCAACGTAAATATCGACCGATGCCGCAGCTGGATCGGCGGCGTTGTGTATCACTTGGAGCTTTGCTCCTTGTGCATAGAGATCTTGTGCAAGCAACGCTACCAGCGATGCAGCTACTAGAAGAAATTTCATAATAGTCCTCCTCAATGTGGTGATTGTGAAGGGTGGTAACAATGAGGTCTCGACTATTAGTTCCTTCTAGATCACTTCTTCTTAACGTCTTTCCAGGATCCCGTAGACGGCCTTCTGATCGAGTGACTTCCAATTGCCCGTCGCTGCATCGATAACGACCGGCCAGAATCCACAGAGAATATCGGCGATCACCCAACCAGCACCGACGGAGCTAGTGATGAACAACGTCTGTGGGGCGTACCCATCCTTGTTCAGAGTGATGACCTGGTCTTTCGTCCCGTTTGTTGGATACGTGATAGGGGTTACCCCCACTTCGAGACCGTTCACCACCGCACGTGCGCCGGCAGGATCAGATTGAATGTAGATCATCTCGGTGCTGCTTTTGAGAACTGTGGCGCATCCAGGCATTACGACAATTGCGACAAGCACGAGTAGTGGTTTGATCACGACGAACTCCAGTGTTTGGACAGCTCGCAATATCGTGCTACCTGAACAGAAGGCAAAGAGATGTACATCGTTGAATCGAATGATGCGGTGGTCATCCGTTCTTCCAGCTATGTTGCGGCGTATCAGTCTACAAGGGGAACCTCGCCATGCAGCTTTTCTACGTGACCAATCGACGCCACCAAGGCGCAGACCGTTGGCATCCGACTGGTTACAGCAAGGACGCCAGCAGTGATGGTCTGCAAAATCTGCGCTTTGGAAGCATCACGCTGGATCTATCGACGATCCAGAACAAGATCCAGCACTCCCTTGCCGAAACGGTTGACGGCAACTCCGGAAACGGCGAGCGCATTCGCGCCAGTATCAGGGACGTTCTCCGGAACGTTCAAACAATCGAGGCGTTTGAAGAAAAGGAAGACGGCTCGATACGGGGCTCTTCACGCGCGTATGATCAACTTCGCGAAGCCATGAAGTCCGGCGCAGACACCGTCATCTACGTCCATGGTTTCAACAATGACTGGAACGACGCCGTATCGGCTGCCGCTTCGCTGCAGATCATGCTCAACGACAAAGGATCGAAGCCCGTCAATGTTGTGCTGTTTTCCTGGCCGTCTGACGGACAGTCCCTGCTCTTCATCCCCTACTTTTCTGATCGAGATGACGCGTCACTCAGCCGGCTGGCACTGTGTCGCGCATTGCTTATTCTCCAGAGCAAACTTTCTGAGCTGCGCAGGGCAACCATCGGCATTGAGTACACGAGACGTCGCGATTATCTGGTTGCACTTCAGGAAGGAAGGGTCAAACTGGAGGATGAGCTCTGCCGTAGCGGACTTCACCTGCTCTGCCACAGCATGGGAAACTATGTCTTAGAATGTGCGCTGGAGTCCTCACGGCTCAATCCAGAATACGCCCTAGTTGACCGCATGTTCGAGAACGTGTTCATGTGTGCACCGGATGTGACGACCGATGCGCTGGAGCCTGGCAAACCTCTTGCTCAGTTAGCAAACTTGAGTCAGGCCGTTTCGGTCTATTACAACAAACAGGACAAGCCACTCCTACTCTCGACGACGACAAAGCACCTTCATGAGCGCCTCGGTCGCACCGGGTCATCGAGGCCATCGGCTGTCGATCGCACCTTCATGCATATCGACTGCACGAGGGTTGTAGAAGATGGCATCTCGGAGCACGGGTACTATCTCAACGGGCTCGTTCTTCAGGACATCAGTGATACGATCAACGGAGTGCGTCAGAGCACTCGCAGCTACCGTGATGGTGACCCCGTGTTCCCAAACAACTGGTCACTGAAGGCTGAGCCGGGCGTGTAGGTTCGTTACTCACCAATACCTCTTCCATCAAAGATCGACGGTATTGCGCGCTCGATCCGCGCTACACGTGTTGATGGCTGTTTTGCCGATGAAAAGTGCATGAGATAGTATCTCCGGCGTCCCGGCGTGAGGGCCTCAAACGCCTCGCGAAGTCCCTCGTGCTTTGTGAACGCCTCCTCCAATTCAGAAGGTATCGGGCGATCCTCAATGGACTTCAGCACGACGCTTTTTCCCGATCGTTCCGCTTCGATTGCCTGCTGCAGGAGATCACGTATGATTGGCGAAAGACGATTCACGTCATCGACACTGCGAATACGGATCACACGGCCTGACTGTGTGTTGGGGCCGGGAGCTTCGAGCACTCCTTCGCTATCAGCTAGAAGAGCCCCTTTGAAGAAAGACAGCACACAACAATCCTTCAGTTTGCCAATGATGACAACATTCTTTCCTTCATAGGTGTAGCACGGCTGGTACCACTTTAGCTCTTCGTTGAGCTCAGTCTCCAGCACAAGCTCACGCAGGGCTATCATCTCGTCGCGCCATGCCTTTGAACGCTCGAACAAGGGGGTAGCATTGGGATTCATTACCAAAAATACAAAGGAGGAATAGGGGTTGGATTTAAGGATGATGTTTCTCAAATTCGGTACTGAGAAGTCTATTGTTTGTCAAACTCCAGAGGGGCCTCAGTATGAAGTTTTTTCGGGAAAGTTCGATCATGCGATTCATGACCGCGCTGGCACTGGCCTCGCTCATGTTCGTGACCACCGCCTCGAAGGCGTATTCAGTTGAAACGTGTGAGGATGCTCGCCAGGCAGCGCAGTCCAAGACCAGCAGCGCTCTGTGGTTCGGCGCTGGCTGTCTCCTGAACGGTCTTGGTGTGTTGGGAGCATATGTCATCAAGCCAGATCCTCCGATGACCTCTATCGTGGGTAAGGATGCTGTATACGTTGCCAAGTACACGGATTGTTATCAGGATGAAGCCACATCTGTTCAGACAAAGTGGGCATGGATCGGATGCGGCGTATCAGCCGTTGGTTACATCCTGTATTTCGTTGCGTTCGCTACGGCAGTTACTTCGGTGGGTTAAATATCTTGGTGTTAGGCGAGCATCGCCGACCTACACCCCTTTGTTTCGTCATCGTCGCAAGCAGGGCCCCGGGCCCTGCTTGTGTCGTTTTAGACCAGGACACGTCTGATTATCAGCGGAAAATGCAGGTCTGCAGGTCGTGTATGTTTGCAGTACGTTTCACCGTTACAAGACGCGTCGTAACGACGCATGTGTAGATGGCCACAACAGCTGATTGACCTTGATGATGCGACTCCTTTTGACACTACTGATAGCCAGTTCACTCTGCGCCGCGCCTGGCACAGGGTATCTGCGTGTGAACTTTACCCGCAGCCTCTATCCACCATCGTTGCCGCCTGAGATCGTTGAAGGTAACATCTATTATTCGCAGCAAGGATCTGTGCACATCGAGATCACCTCGCCGGTCAACCAGCTGATAACGATGACCGGTAAGGAGATGCAGGTGTATTACCCCAAGGAACGGAAGGCCTTCATCTTTCAGTCGGATAATCCGCTAACGCTTCCCTTTGCCAGTGCATTTCTTGGTTCAACAAAAGAGAGTTTCGGTCTTGCCGAGATCGGCTTCACTGTTGAATCCGTCAAGCGCAACGGCGACTCGGTAGTCTCGTCATGGCGCCCGCCCCCTGCCGGACGTGGGCAGGTCGAAAAGATCGTCCTCACAGAGTTCAACGGCGACGTCATAAAGACCGAGTCATACGCACCAAAGTCGAAGCTTACCACACGAACCATGTACAAGTCCTATGTGGGCATCTCGCAAGGACGCGTACCCTTGGAGATCTACGGAGGTTGGCAGACGCCGAAGGGATGGACAAAGGAGAACTTGATGTTCTCCGATCCATCTATGATAACATCACTACCGGCGCACCTCGACGAGTTCAGGATTCCATCTGATGTTGTCCCGAGGAGAACCAAATGGTGAAGTGGCTTCTCGTGATGCTTGTGTCGGTCTCGAGCCTGACACAGCTCGACGCACAGGACGGCGCAGTTTTCCATCGAATCGCGGAACAACAGGATCACATTGTCTCGTCGTCGCGTCCGCGCGCGGCAAACTTCTTCCGCGCCGACGATACATCGGAACTACGGCTGTTGCTTTCCGGGATCGTCCGAGCATATCAGCTCCTGATCTCATCGCAGGATACTGATGTGTGTGCCTACGAGCCATCGTGTTCACGTTTCGGCATGCTCTCGATGCAGCGCTTCGGCGTCATGAAAGGCTTTCTGCTGACAGCCGATCGGTTGACACGATGCAATGGATTGACCGATAGTCCGCATGAGCGAAACCCAATCTCGGGAAAGCTCCTCGATCCCGTGTCGGCCTACGACGTCTATCTGCACGATCATCGATGAACATCATGACTCGCCCCCTGTCGATTACTCGCCTGATCATCACGCTTATCTGTGCAGTCTACTCTGCATCGGCTCAGCCATCGGTGATGTCCGAGGATCGTGTTATCGGATTCGTAGACTATCTCGAACAGCTCGGTGAGTATCGACGTGCAGCCAACGAGCTGCAACGTCTGCTCGTCAACGATGGTCCAGCGTCTGACACGCTCACGCTGCGCGCGGGGTCGCTTTTCATCCGAGCCGAAGCGCCAGAACTTGCTGAGCTCATTCTGCGCCGCCGCCTCACTTCGCCATCTCAGGGCGCCATGCAACTTCGGTACCTTCTTGCACACGCCCTGTATCGTCAGCGTCGATACTCTGATGCGGCTATGGAGCTCGGTACTATCGCCTTTGCTGACTCTTCGCAGCTGTCCTACTCGGCATCCCTCTTCGCAGCGCTCTGCCGTGCCGAACAACAGTCCTGGGGCGATGCCCGGTCCGACCTTCAGCGTGCCGGAGTGCTTGCCGTTACAGTTGAACAGAGGACAGCCATCGGTGCACTGCGAACAGTCATCGACGAGTCATCGTCGATACCACAGAAGAGTCCATTCGTTGCCGGACTTCTCAGTGGTATCGTTCCCGGTCTTGGCAAAGTCTATACCGGTCAGACCGTCGACGGCGTCCTATCTTTTCTAACCATCGCCGGATTCGGATACGCTGCCTATGACGGGTTCGCAAGCGACGGATCGTCATCCGTGCGTGGTTGGATCTTTGGTAGTCTTGCCGGTGGACTTTACCTGGGAAACATCTACGGATCGGCACTGTCTGCTTCCATCGTGCGTGACGAGGCCACACGTCAACTTCAGCTCCGACTCCGGACTGGTTTCGCCATCGCAGGTGTTCCATGATCCGCGGCTTCGGGGTCTTCTCCTGTCTGCTGATATGGTGCACTCTTGCCGCCCATTCTCAGTCGGTAGTCGTCGATGTAGCAGATCAGTACCTACGTGATGGCAACCTTGACGCCGCCATCACCGAGTACTACCGTCATGCATATCTCTACCCCGATGACGAGAACCTCTCCAGCGTGTACGCCAAGCTTGGTAGTGCGTGCCGAGAGGCCGGTCTTCTGAATCCTTCCCTGCGAGCGTACTCCAAGGCGATCGAGAAGTCTCGAACGCCGGCCGAACGAGTTCGCGTACGCCTGGAGCTTGCCCTTACTCATCTCGTCTTCGATGAACCACTGCAAGCACAGCTGGTTGTTTTGCGGGTGCTTGCATCGCCCCCTGCCGACAGTGTGCTGTGGTTGCGTGCCCACGCCATTGCCGGCGTGGCGTGCCTGCTGTCACACCAGTGGAATGAAGCATCCGAGTATCTGCGGGAGTGGGCACGGGGCCGACCTGACGTCGATGTGCAGATGCAGCAACTCCTCACCACGCTGTCCGACACAACGTCGATCCCCTACCGCGATCCGACCGTGGCCGTGATCATGTCGGCTATCATACCCGGCCTGGGTCAGATCTATTGCGGAGAGTATCTCGACGGACTCAACTCAATGGTACTCAACGGGGCCATGATCTACAACATGTACTCGCAGATCGAACAAAAGCGGTGGGTCGCTCTCGGTCTTGTTGGGCTACCGCTGGTGTCTCGCTACTACATGGGCAATTTGGATCATGCCGAGCGGTATGCCAATGAGTTCAACGATCGTGCGCGCCGTGCCTACGCCGCACAGATCGTTCGACGCTTTGCCGAAATGAATCGGTGATCACTGCCGCTTGATGAATCGGTGCCACATCGCACCACGCTGTATGCTGTAGATCCCTGAGGGGAGATCGGCAACGTTGATGCTGACAAGGGGCTGTCCAGACACACCACCCACACTGCGAACGGGGCTCCCAGTAACACTGTAGATGACCACATCATCGGCACGGGCGTCGGCGGACAGGATCATGATCTGATCGCTGGCGGGATTGGGATAGACCGTCAGTTGATCGTCTTGGCTGGCATCGTTGACGGTTGTCGTTGTATCGCGTCTGATCATAAAGCTTCGCCATTGGCTCCACTCGCCCCATCCGGAGGCGTTCTTGACTGAAACACGCCATTGATGCCACGTGTTGACGGGCCATTGAGACAACCCCGTCACATCGAGAGACGACGTCGTCAAAGATGAATCCGTGAACACGCTCACGGAGTCGCGCGCAACGTCAACCTTGTAGGCCTCAACATCAGGATCTAACGTCGCCCATGTCAATGTGATACGTCCACTGTCGAGACGTGCGCTATCAGCCGGAGAAACCAGGCGCGGTACGGGGGGCAGAGGTATATGCGTCAGCTGTCGATATGAGCTCCACATTCCCCAGCCCGATACGTTGTTTGCACGAACTCGCCACGCAATCTTCGATCTCGCTGCAAGGTTGCGAAGCATCAACGACGTATCCCGAACAAGCGAATCATTGAGTGTTACGATGCCTTTGGTCAGAACCTCAATGTGATATCGATCCACCCCGGGGCTGGATCGTCTCCAGAGCATCAGTGAACTGTCGGCGGCGGTGCGAACAGAGTCAGCGGGTGCCACAAGCTCCACCTGTTCGGGATACGGCACAGTCATGAACGTCCACATCGGACTCCACTCGCCCCATCCAGAGACGTTTCTCGCCGAAACACGCCACATATAGATCCGTGCCGGCATGAAGGGTCGCGTCAGTACCGTGTCTGCCAGCACCGTATCCAGGACTGGCGCACCTGTCGGAGACGTGATCGCAACTCGGTACTGTATCACTTCGGGCTGCGAGCGTCTCCAACGAAGGGTTGGCAGATTATTCGTCAACTGCTCATTGTTCGCAGGTGCCTGTAGTTGGACTCTTGTTGGAAACGGCACGGTGCGAAAACTCCAGAGATCACTCCAAGGCCCCCAACCGCTGACGTTCTTTGCGCGAACACGCCAGATGGCCGAGCTGGCGGGCTGTAGGTTGCGAGCAATCACGGAGGTGTCCGCTAGAGCAGTATCGCGAAGGATCACGGCGCCATTGATGGTCAGTTCAACGTGATACGCGGAGACATCGGGCTTTGATCGCGCCCATCGGAGAGTTGCCTCGTTAGTGCGCAGCTGGTCGGTACTTGTCGGAGAGATCAGCGTGACCTTGTCCGGAACCGGCATAGGCGGTGCTCCGAACAGAGCCAGATAGACATCAGCATAGTCATACACCCCTCGGTTGAGAACCGTTGCGTCCCAGTTGATGGACCACGTCATCATACCGCGCAGATCGGCATACCCACCAGAGGTGGCCAACGTATAGGTGCCGGGCTTGGGTCCTTTTCCGAGCAGGTACTTCACGGCCGAAGTGATGGTTGCGGAGTCCACATAGCCCCCTCCGGCTGCATTCAGGCTCGCAGGAAGTCCAACGGCAACCTTCGCTGCAGGTATGCCCGTGAATGTTCCACCCTGCGTTGTGAATCCCTTGATCACCGCCTCCGTCATTGCAACGATGAAGTCGGCCGTACCCTGGGCATAGATGTTCTTGTCGATGCCGTACATCGTGCCGCTGTTATACAGCTGCACGTGGATCAGGTCCAGTGAATCTCTCAGGGCATCAACGATTGGCAGATAGCCGCCCCAGATGCTGCCATATCCGGACTGACCGCCCTGGATGTAAGCGGTCTCCGGCGCAAAGGTCAACAGCATCTTACGTCCGAAGTCTGTTCGATACTGTGCCATGATGGATTTGATGGCTTCGATCAGATGCTTCTGTGCGGCTGCTTGGGGGCTTGCGATGGTGCCGCCGTTTGTGAGGATGGACGCGCCGTGTTCGATGTCGATATCCATGCCATCGAAACCGAACGTCTTCAGGAGGTTCGACATCGACGTCACGAACGCGTCTCGGTTCTGCGTTGTGGTCAGGTCGACTGATGCAGTGGCGCCTCCTACACTCAGGATCACCTTCTTACCGGCGGCCTGCGCACGCTGAATACGGGTGATGAAGTCCTGGTTTGTTCCCCTATCCGGCACAAACGTCATTCGCATGTCCGTGTTCGACTCAGGGATCGCAAAAGACACCGTAATGACGTTGTAGCGGGCGTCAACAGAGTCGATCCATCGGTACGGCGCGTTGCCGTCGTTCCAGTTATGCCAGTATCCGACCAGCGCGGGGTTGGGAATCTGGGCGTGGAGTTCAACACTGCAGATGCCGAGAAGAACTACCAGAACCCCGAGTAGGTTCATCACGTGGTTTATCATGTGTTTCGCTTTGTCTCTCATCACGGGGCAAAATAGTCGCATATTCGGCCCATGAAGCTTTCCGCACTCCTGGTTCTCGCGTTTTCCCTGCACTGTCAGATTCTGGCGCAGGGACTTTCATCCATTCCCAACGCCATGTCGATGAACGATGTGCGTGGACGGGAGTTCTGGATCGCCATACCTCAGAATGAAGTTGAAAGTCACCCAACCGAGAGGATCGAGATCCATTTGCTTTCGACGCTACCGTGTAGCGTGACGGTTACGGATTTCAGTTCGAGAACGAATCGGACCTATACGCTGAATGCCAATGAAGACCGAGTTCTGACCGATGCGCGCAGCGATGTCTCATGGGCATCAGAGGTTATCGAGGCAGAAGTTGCCGTGCCGAAGGGAATTCGTGTGCAGGCCAGCGCGCCGATATCGGTGTTCGTGATGAATTCCAAGCAGTATTCGCATGATGGATACCGTGCACTTCCAATCCACACGTGGGGACGCGAATACATCCCGGTGAGCTACTACGACTTCAAGGAGTTTGCTGAATGGGCAGGGGGCTTTGTCGTTGTAGCCGCCGAGCCGACGACCGTCGAGATCCTGCTTCGGGGAACCGGCGAAGGTGATGCAACGACAATGGGTGGCAGGAAGATCAACACCGATCAGCCGTTCACGATCTCGCTTGACTCCGGCGAAGTGTACATGGTGCGGGGCGACGGCAAGACCCGTGGAATGTTCGATCTGTCCGGCTCGCGCATACGTTCCGACAGACCGGTTGGTGTACTCTCGTTTCACATGAAGACATCAATGCCGAACCTCCTCAATGGTGGAGGTCGACAGCATCTCGTCGAAATGTCTCAGCCCGTGTCTACCTGGGGCAAGACGGCAGCTTCCGTCGAGTTTACACGTTTACAGGCCAAAGGTCCCGGCTCCGGTGATGTGTTTCGTGTAATGTCAACCGAGCCTGGAACAAAGTGGACTGTCACCAGTTTTGACCCGGTGTCGAAGAAGGTTAAGTCCCGTGATGGAGGAACACTGCTGAAGGCCGGAGACTTCGCAGACCTTTCGCAGAGTTCCCAGCCGACAGCATTGATCTCCGGCTTTTCGCTATGGGAGGCAGATAAACCGATTCGAGTTGTCCAGTACGCCACGTCGTGGATGTGGGACTACAACACCAACCTTGATCCCTTCATGGTAGAAGTTCCGTCGCTGAACGCCGCCGTCCAACAATCAGTCTTTTCAACTTCATCGAACCCTCGCTTTACAACGCACATCGCATCGCTCGTTGTGCGGGCAGATCCGTCCTCCGCTACATATACATCTGATCTCGAATCGCTCACACTTGATGATGTACCTCTCTGGAAACATCCACAGGCACGCATCCCGGGTCTTAAGTCAAATCTGGTGCAGGGCGACTTGCACTTCGTGTCGGTCGAGGTGCCTTCGAATGGTAAGCCCCATGTGATCCGCAGCAACAGTAGGGTCTCTTTTTCTGGATACGTTGTCGGGTCAGCCGCTGACGAGGCCTTTGGTTGGCCTATCGCCGGGTCGGTGAGGCCTGCGCTGCTCAACGACAAAGAACCGCCGGTGTTGAACGTGATTGCCGACTGTCAACTTGCATCCGTTAGCGCAAGGGATGTGTCAGGGGGCATTGCGTGGGTTGATACCGTGGCTGGTGCAGGAACGACCAATGTGGAAATGATCAACATCGGTCAGATGTCAGCTGACAGAGACCGCCCCCTTCAGGAAGCGGAGTTCTACATCACATTCAAAGATTCCACGTTGCCGGCCCGGTGCGTATTCTACGTACAGGACTGGGCCGATAACATCACGGTTGACAGTGTATCGTATAATCCTGTCGGAAGTATCGACACCATGCCACCGGTAATAAGCCGGGTAGATACAACCGTCACGTCCTGGACTTTTCAGGCAACCGACCTGCGCAACATTCCACCGCAGCCCCTTCCATGTCCGACGGTAGCACCACAGATTGAAAGCGGACTACAGTCTATTGAAGTCCTGGCCTCACCAGTTAGTCGAAACATTGGACTTGTGCGGCTCGATTCTCTTTCCAAGGACAGCCTGCAACCCACGTTTAGTGCTCGATTCCGATGCTTCGTAGCAGACCCTAAACGTGACGCGAAGGCGGTGTTTGAGGTGGTCGATCATCGTGGCAACCGGTCGCGTGACAGTGTGAGCTTCTCTGCGCCGACGTCCATGACCGAAAATCGTACGCCCGGTACGCCACTTGTATGGTTCGACGGCAGATCGCTGTATGTCGAGCATGCTACCGAGCAATCCCCTATCTGCGTTACCATTCATGACGTATCCGGGCGCAGAGTGTCGCAAGGGGTGTACGGATCAGGACGTTCGGTTGTTCCGCTGGATTTACCCCTTGGACTGTACGTCGTTCTGACTCATGCAGGCGCCTCATCGCAGATCTCGACCTTCGCAGTACTGCCGTAGGGGAGCACTTTTCGTTCCGGTAACTTGCCGCGCGGGTGCCTTCGTGACTAGCTTCGAGTGATGAACATCCTCTTTCTCTGTACCGGCAACTCGTGCCGGTCCCAGATGGCCGAAGGATGGGGTCGAGCCTTAGCCCCCTCCGGCTATCACGTTCACTCAGCAGGCGTCGAAGCACACGGCCTCAACCCACTTGCCGTTGAGGTGATGAACGAGGCCGGCATTGACATCTCCACGCAATCATCACAGATCGTTGATGAACTGAGCGGGATTCCGTGGGACATCGTCGTGACCGTGTGCGACTCCGCTCGCGAGCGCTGTCCGTATCTGCCGGGCACGCACCGCCTTATCCACCACAGCTTCGACGATCCACCGCGGCTTTCTGCCGGCCTCCCCTACGAGGAAGCGCTCGTGATCTACCGCCGCGTTCGCGACGAGATCAAAGCCTTCGTGCAGGACCTTCTCAACGAAACACAGATCGATCAGAACGTATGAGCATCATCGATTCCTACCTCTCCGTATGGATCATCGCCGCCATGGTCGTTGGCGTTGCCCTTGGCGCTATCGTGCCCGAGTTTCCGGGCATGCTCGAGTCCATGCAGTCCGGCACGACCAACATCCCGCTGGCAATTGGACTTATCCTGATGATGTATCCGCCCCTTGCCAAGGTGCGGTACGAAAAGATGGGCGAAGCATTCCGTGATCGCAAGGTCCTGCTTCTTTCCCTCGTGCAGAACTGGCTCATCGGACCGGTGCTGATGTTCGGACTCGCTATCCTGCTCCTGCCGGACAAGCCCGAATACGTGCAGGGGCTGATCATGATCGGCCTCGCCCGGTGCATCGCCATGGTGATCGTCTGGAACGATCTCGCCTGTGGTGACCGCGAGTATGCTGCCGGACTCGTCGCGTTCAACAGTCTCTTTCAGGTGGTGTTCTACAGTCTCTATGCCTGGTTCTTCATGACGTGGCTGCCACCGCTGATCGGCCTGACAGGCGTGGAGGTGAACATCTCCATGTGGCAGATCGCCGAGAGCGTTGCCATCTATCTCGGCGTTCCGTTGGCCGGCGGCTACCTTACACGCCGCGTGCTTACCGCTTCAAAGGGGGCTGAGTGGTACGAGTCCATCTTTGCGCCGCGCATCGGACGCATCACGCTCATTGCTCTGCTCGGCACGATCATCATCATGTTCAGCATGAAGGCCACCAGCATCATTGCTCTTCCTCTGGACGCGGTGCGTATCGCCATTCCACTGACGCTCTACTTCATCATCATGTTTGCCGTGAGCTGGTGGATGAGTCGACGCATGGGAACTGACTACGAGCGCACCACCACCCTGTCGTTTACGGCTGCTTCGAACAACTTTGAGCTGGCCATAGCGGTTGCCATCGCCGTGTTTGGCCTCTCGTCCGACCAGGCCTTTGCCGCTGTGATCGGCCCCCTGATCGAGGTCCCGGTCATGCTCGCCCTGGTCAAAGTGGCCCTGAAACGACGCTAACGACTCAAAAACCTCGCAAAATGGCAACGCTGTTGCCACAATGCGTTGCAAAATGGCATTAGAGTTGCCATATTGCGGCATGCCTAGTGGTCGAAATCGGCAGTTATTGCCATCGGAACAGTCGTTCTTTCTGCTCGGACCGCGTGGGACCGGAAAGACCTATTGGGTCCGGTCCACCTTTCCCGAAGCTCTCTATGTGAGCCTTCTTGACCCCGAGGTGCATCGCCATCTTGCTGCACGTCCGGAGCATTTAGGGGAGCTTGCCTCCGCAGTTCCGGATGATGGAACGATCGTCATTGATGAGATTCAGAAGCTTCCCATTCTACTGGAGGTGGTCCACGCGCTGATCAGCGAGGGCCGGCGTATTCGATTTGTACTTACTGGGTCGAGTGCGCGCAAACTCCGGCGAGGTAACGTGAACCTTCTCGGTGGACGTGCACTCCAAGTACACATGCACCCATATATCGCATCGGAACTCGGAGATGACTTCTCTCTTGAACGGGCCCTAGCGTGTGGGCTCGTTCCCCTTGTTGTCGAATCACCAACGCCCGAGGAAACCCTAAGGGCCTACGCGTCGCTGTACATTCAGCAAGAAGTCTTTGCCGAAGGTCTCACGAGGAGCGATGAACAGTTCGCGCGCTTCCTTGAGGCGATCTCCTTTTCCCATGGCGAGATACTGACCGTTACCAATGTCGCCAGAGACTGTGCCGTCAAACGCAAGACCGTCGAGAACTACGTTGAGACCCTCGAAGATTTGCTGTTGGCCTATCGTGTGCCCGTGTTTGCTCACCATGCCAAACGTGATCTCGTTTCTCATCCCAAGTTCTACTTCTTCGATGCGGGAATGTTCCGCACGCTACGTCCCACCGGCCCCCTTGATGATCTTTCATCAATCCAGGGTCATGCGCTCGAGGGACTTGTTGCACAGCACCTAAAGGCATTCTGTGACTACGCACGGGACGGCCGCAAACTCTACTACTGGAGAACACGCTCCGGTGCTGAGGTCGACTTCATTGTCTATGGCCCAACGACGTTCGATGCGATCGAGGTGAAGAACACAAGCGTTGTCCGACCCGAACATCTTCGGTCACTCAGTGAGTTCGTCAAACTCTACCCGCAGGCAAATGCAACACTTCTCTACCGTGGCAACGAACGATTCGTCCGTGGCAACGTCCGTGTTGAACCGGTCGATGCTTGGCTGAAGCAGCTGCGGTAATTCCCGTCCCCCGGGCGGTCCTTCGCGGCATCGCAGCTCAGGATATAGCCCGGGGCTACTATTGTCGATCGTAATTCTCGTAATTCCCGTAATTCCCGTAATTCCCGTAATTCCCGTAATTCTCGTAATTCTCGTAATTCTCGTAATTCCCGTAATTCTCGTAATTCCCTACCTACCTCGCTACCACCCGTCGCGATGTAGGGTGGAATTGCTCCCATGAATGCAGGTATTCCTGATAGGCCTGTACACGGTATAGCTTCAGGCCTTTAAGATCACCCTCAAAGCACAGGCCACTGAGGCTCCATACGGAACCGGTAATATCATCACTCATGGATGTGGAATCACGAAGCGCAAAGCGTAGCTTCTCCATGGATTTGCGATTACCGTAAAACGCTCGGAAGGCATGGAAGCTCTTGTTGTCTGGTTCGATCGTTAGGACGATCGGCCTGCCGTCCACATCATCCGTAATCATGCGCTTGCGCACAAGATCGTTCCAGTCATAGGTACGCTTTGCATCTTCAATGATCACACCGATCACCCACGACTTACGCTGCCATGATGCCGAATCACGTCTCGTAAGGTCACCCTTGGAACGTCCTGATTCGTAGTTCGTCAAGTAGCCATACTGCTCTGCGAAGTTCGGATCCGGCTGCATGACCTTGCTGTTTGGATGCTCGCTCATCCATGCACCCAATGACATCTGCTGCGATGGAATGGTCTCGAGGGTCTTTCCCTGCAGGGGGCCTGCAATGCACTCACCAGTGGCCTGACGCCACCAGCTCCTGGTGGTTGCGTCTTCAAACATCGCGTTGAAATGATCCATGCCAACCAGACGGAACACCTCAGTCTTTCCATCTACCAGCAGGCTATACACCCGACCCGTGCGGCACACCGTGCAATACGTCACGAGCACCGACTCGCCCCCTACCGTATCGCGCACTTGATGGTGATAGCCGAGATACTGGATCGGATAGGCCGCCGCTTCACCGTTGATCACAATGCCCATCACAATCTTTTCAGCCTGGGCACTGTTGAGCGCGGCCACTCGGAACCGCTTGACGATCGGCTCCCGGAACATGCTCTCGGCCGTCATCTGCGTGCTGATGCCGAAGTACATGAGCGCATAGAGCGCCAGAAAGACTCCCAGCCAGGTCTTCCGCACCTTTTGCTGCGTGCGCATGCGGTACCATATCAACGCACCGATAGATCCCAACAGCACAAGTCTTATCACTACGGCATAGCGATCAAGTCCATATGCCAATTGCACAAGGTCCAACTCCTGACTGCCGGGAAACGGCATCACGAGGTATACGCGGGCGATCTCTTGCAGGAATAGGAGGAGGAAGAGGATGGGCATGAGAGTTACGGAGTTACTGAATTACAGAATTACAGAATTACAGAATTACGGAGTTACGGAGTTACGGAGTTACGGAGGTACGGAGTTACGGAGGTACGGAGTTACAGAATACGGAGGTACGAATAGCAGCATTACTACCGGGTACCTGACGGTTGGTATCACAATCGTAATGCTCGTGCCATCATTACGCTCTTGACATCGCGACGCTGATGGACGACAGCGATAACGAACACCTGCGTGGTATCAATGCGATAGATGATTCGATATCCGGTGTGTATCACCTGCCGGTACTCCGCTGCAATAAGATTGTCGATCTCGGGGACAATGGATCCGCGCGTGGGCATCCGCGCGAGACCATCAAAACAATACAGAAGATCATCAACGACCGACCCTGCGCGTCCATCCGGTTCGTGTCGTTCGAGCCACTCTTCTATGTCTTCAAGATCGTACGAGGCAGCAACCGTCACAAAGACATCATATCGCTTTGTTCTCATGTTCTAGGCTTTACGCTTCCTACGTGCACTTTGAATTCGCTTGCGAACGGCATCGACGGAAAGAACTTGGCCTTTTCGGATCTCCGACTCTCCCTGGCGTATAAGCTTAAGCATTTCAATGGCCTCGAGCATACGATCATACTCGACTGGATCTACCAGTATCGCAGCGGCTTCACCATTTTGTGTGATCACATACGGCGCACTCGTTTCGCGTAGCGTATCGAGCATCTCCGATGCATGTGCCTTGAAATAGCTGATCGGTTTGATGTTGGTTGTTTTCGACATATCATTACCGGACTGTATATGGTACGTTAACGGTCCGGTTAAGATAGCGAACATATCTTCGTGGTCGTACACTGAACGTAACACCGGTGACGTTGCAATTGCAACCGGACACGGCACAACCCTCTATGTTCAAACAACGTCAACACCTATTCGCGAAACATCATGCACGCAATCAACTGGTTCGAAATACCAACCTTAGATTTCGATCGCGCCGTCACCTTCTACGAGTCGATTATGAATTGCACAATGCGTCGGATAGAAGTTCCCGGTGCTGAGGAGCCAATACCGATGGCGCTGTTTCCGGCAGAGGTACACGGCGTCAGCGGAGCTCTTGTGTACCTCAAAGAGCATCGTCCAGCAGCGGCAGGACCTCTTCTCTATCTCAATGCGAATCCCGATCTCAATATCATTTTCTCTCGTATTGAAGCATCAGGCGGGCGCATCATTATGCCCAAGACACCACTCCCCAACAATTTCGGCTACATGGCCCTCTTCTTTGATTCAGAGGGCAATCATATGGCGCTACATTCGATGGAATAGGGGGAGAGGTACGGAACTACAGAGTTACGGAATTACAGAGTTACGGAGTTGCGGAGTTACGGGACTACTGTCACTTGTCACTCGTCACTGGTCGTGGGGTCGCAGCATGCTGCGACCCTACCGGTCACTTGTCATTACGGCATCGCCATCGTCTTCACTACCGGTCCATGTTCGTCTGAGAGATCAATGATCACGGACGTGGTGAATGGAACCATGTGGGCGGAGGTTCCAGCGGGGACCGATGAACGTTGCAGCAACCTTCCCTGTAGGTCGTAGACAGAGAGTGTGCAAGGACTCGCAACCTCGCAACGCAGCACGTCGCCCATGCGGCGCAGGGAAGCCCCCTGACGTGGTGGTTCGCCTATGGAAACCTTGGCTTCGACGGTGAATGAACGCGTTGCAATCAGATCGCCGTTGCGACGGTACTCAACCTTCCATTGGCCCGACGCCTCGGGACGTCGGATCCACGTCCACCAGTAGTAGTACGTGGAGGGGGCCGTTACCGTGAACTCGTATGTGAACCACGCTGCACCATCCGGCGTGAGCCATGTCGCTGAGAGTTGATCGTTAGCAGCGATATGTTGCTGAAGCGACCAGAACGTGATCGACGAGTCGCCCTTGGTAATCGACGTTGCCCTGGGCGGACGTTCGCGAATGGTATCAAGCGATGGCGGCCAGGTCGTAACATCTGCGTCGATGAGTGCATACTCCGTCTGATACTCGGGCTGCTCCTGCCACTTCAGGGGGCGAGGCAGGCAAGCCCCCTGAAACGCATCAACGCGCTGCCATACTTCAAAGTGAAGATGCGGGTCTTCGCTGGTGCCGCTTGATCCGATGAGGCCGAGGCGCTGACCCTTCTTTACGCTCTCACCAACCTTTACACGTGCCGAGCTGCTCTTTAGATGAGCGTAGTAAAGGATGTATCCGCCGGGATGCTCAACGGCCACGTAGTTACCGAAACCCAGTGTTCGGTCAACGCGCTTGTTACGATCGTACAGCGTGTCAATAACGGCTATGACACGTCCTGGGGCCGCAGCGATCACGTGCACGCCGGAGTCCATGTGCCGGAAGGACTTCACGGCAAAGTCCGTGCCGTCGTGACCATCATACGTCTGACGTCCGCACATGTAATCGCGGATCGCACCGCTGTCCGATTCATGATCAACGTAGTTGATGATGTACACATCCTTGCCAAGCTCACCTTCAACGGGAAGCCCCAGCTCCAGAGAAGGTAGCTGCGCCAGCGCGGTCGATGTAGCCACAAGCAATCCGCAGAGCACCATGCAGACGTGACAAGCTGCACGGCGTGCCGCTGAACCTTGGTTTGCGGGATGAACATGTATAGATTCCACAGATGCGAAGATACCCGTGAAACCATCTTGCTCCGAGGTCATGATCCCCCGTTTTATTCCTGTATCAGCCCTCGTCGCGGTCGTTGTGCTGATTGTGCTGGTCGCTTACAGCACGCAGGCCCAACCATCTGGCGACGTCCCGATGCCGAGGCTTCTTGCTGAAGCATCGCAGCGCTTGCGTGTAGTTATGTCGCCCGATGGTAACGACGCCGGTGACGGGACGCGAGAAAAGCCCCTTTCAACATTCGGTGCTGCCATTGCCCGGCTAAAAGCTCTCACGTCAAGTGAGAGGGGGCGAGTGGCCTGTGAGATACGGTTCCTACCGGGACGGTATGCGCTGCGCGATGTGTTCATCCAGTACACCAAGGACTATGTCGTCTTGGGCTCGGCCGGTGAACGTCGTCTGGATGTCAGCTTTGTCGGTGAGGGCAATGTTATTCTCGACGCGTCCAGCGTTGTGGTTCCTGCCGGACACGGTGTCATCACAACGTCATCATGTGGCGTTGAGATCCGAAACATCCGGATCGTCAACAGCAATGAATTCGGCATCCGTCTCGGTACGAGTCTGGAGCGACGTTCGACGAACGTCCTGCTGTCCGACGTAGCGATCGATTCCACCTTCTCGCACGGCATTCGCATAGGCGAAGATGGTTCGCCCCTTTCCGATACCGTCGCACTCGTCTCGTGTTCCATTACTCATACCAATCTGATGAATGATCGGGGCATACGAGGTCAGTTCGGAAGTGCTATCAAAATGTTCGGGGCTCGTGATGTGAATGTCATCGAGTGTAAGATCGGCCGTAACTGGGGCGAAGCAGTCTGTATCAACAACAGCTCACGCGTTCGAGTGCGCCGTTGCACCATCTTTGATAACTGGGCGCCCGGGGTGTACTGCGATGTCGGCTCAGATGTCGTGGTCGAGGATTGCACCTTCCGATCGGACAAAGACACCACCATGTTTCCTGCCGGACGTCGAGGAATGGTAGCGGTACTGATCAGCACCGAGGGTTGGGCCGGGAGTCCAAATGAGCTTCGCTGCCAGAACATCGACATCGTCAACAATGTCTTTGTGAACATGGCCGGATGTCTGGACATCTGGGAGGGGGCTATCGGGTTCACTCAGCAGCAGATCATCAGCGGTGTGCGCTTTGCACACAATACCTGCGTTGGCATGTGGACCACGAAGGGCAATACGAGCACCGCGTTTGTGAACCTCGTCTACAGCGTTCCTTTTCCGAACAACAGACAGATTCGCAACGTCCTGATAGCCAACAACATCTTCTCGGTCGATCCATCCCTGATAACTCCCAATCGCTGGATCCGCCTGCCGAGCGAGGCTGCTCCGGCAATGACATATCCTTCGAATTACTGGTCTGCATCGGTGCCTGGCATCGCCACAACCTTTGGCAACGTCGTTGCCCCCTCCCTACCCCTTACGGAGCCGGCCTCGTGGCTACCCGAGGTGATGCCGGCCCTCAGGGGTCGAGTACCACGCCTTTCATGGGTTACGTCGGATGCCGGTGGCCGCACGCGTACTGCTGATTCGACCAATGTCGGCGCGTACGAGTTTTCGTTGCCCAGCAGCGTGCCCGGAGAGGTCGCTCACGCTCCGGTCTTCATGAGACCATTTGTCGGCAACTCGACATTTTTCTGCGCTCCGGGTCGGCCGGTTCAGATCCGCGTCTATGCCATCGATGGCAGGCTATTGACCTCAGCAGATCTTGATGGCAGCGATTGCCGGACCCTGACGTGGCAGTCCGTTCAGTCGGTTCTGGTGGTGATGCAGTAAGGCAATCCTGTTGTAACGGTTACCGTGGCAATTCGGTACGATGGGTACAACCAGTCATCAACATTTGTCACTCGTCATCGGTCATCCGTCATTCGTCATCGGTCATTCAGAAACCCGATGCGGTTCAGTGCCAGCTGATGCCGGCCCTCTGTTAGGAAATACGTCAGCGTGACGAGCAAGCCGAACTTTTCGTTGACGTTCAGACCGGTAATGATGAAGCCGGCCTTGAGCTTTGGCACGATCACCGGGTTGTTTGCGGCAAGGTGTGTTGACTGAATTCTTTGATAACCGCCAACGCGAGCATGTTCGATCACTATCGGCAACAGGGCTGTGTATAGCCCCCTTCCTCGATGTGCGGGGTCGATGGCTGTGTTACGCATCAAGAGTGTATCGTGGTCACTTTGCTGTGCAACTGTCCACCCGATGATCTCATCGCCGAAGTAGATCCCCCACTGAAAACGTTCGGCTGAAGGGTATGCACGCCGGCGTTCCACCACACGCTGGCGCTGCTCGTCGCTCATTCCTGCGTCGATGTCGTCGCGAGTGCTTGAGCTGAAGTACAACGACTCTCGTTCGGCGTATACGGCATAGAATTCCTCTTCCGAAAGAGGGATCAGGTGGTAACCATCGCGAAGGTGTTTTTTCACTCTGTGAATTTACCGAACCGGTACTTGACGTCATCGCTACGGAATTTTTTCACTAGGTTTGCCGTCCTGAAAAAACGCTGGGAACTACATCAACGCTTGGAGATTGAATCATGGCAGATAGCGCACCCGTTACGCTCATCGTTGGAGCGACGTCAGGAACGGGGCTCATCACAGCAAAGAAGCTACTCAAGAAGAACGAACCGATACGAATCATCGCCCGCAATCGGCTGAAGGCCGTCCAACTCTTTGGCACCAGTAACGCAGAGATCGTTATCTGCGACATCACAAAGCCCAACGATGCCATGCGCGAAGCATTCCGAGGAGTCCAACGCGTGATCTTCACCGCGGCCGTTCCACCACGTCGCGCTTCAGAAGAAGAGATTCGGCAGGTCGATTTTGAAGGTCTTACAAATGTGCTCGCAGCCGCCAAGGCAGCTGGGTTCAAGGGTCGGTTCGTTTATCTGACAACGCTTGGTCTGACGCACTCCTCTCTTCTGATGAAGATTCTTGGATTGATCAAGCCGGGAATCGTGCAGTGGCGCACCGCGGCCATTGACGCGATCCGCCAAAGCGGCCTTACCTTCTCGATCGTGCGCGCCGGACTCTTTACCAACTCGTCGCCCGGAAAGAAGTCGACTGTTCTTCTCGAACAGGATTGCCCCCTTTCCTTCTCTACAAAGATCAGTCGCAATGACGCAGCCACGGTGCTGATCGAAGAGTCCGTCAAGAGTGACACTCGCAACGTGGATGTGGTGGCGTACTGGCAGAAGCAGGCTTCGTGAGGGTTGCAACAGCCCACCTCTGTAACCTGTCACCTGCAACCTGTAACCTGCTTCACCACACCACCTGATACTGCATCACGAGCTGCGTGCGGCGCGGACCATCGACGAGTTCGCCGAATGGCGAGTCGATCGTTGAGAGACCATACGTTGGGCGGTTCTGGACGTCCAGAGTGAGTCGGCTCCTGAGGCCATCAAGTAGCAGCGAGCAGCCCACGTGGTAGATATCCGTACGACGTCCTTCAAGACGCTGATACCAGGCCTGTGTGGTGCTGACGTACGGCATGAGTCCGTTCGGACCAAGTACCTTCGGGAAGTACACACCGAGGTGCGAGTAGACAACCGTGCCGGTACCGAACATCGGAAAGGCGTTTCCGAAAGAAGGACCAAAGCTAGCAAGGGGCTTGACGACGGTACTATCAAGGCCGGTCTGATTGGCCGTGCCGGGATTCATCACGCCGTTATAGCGGAGATAGTTCCGACCGTAGTTGTTGCTGAACACACCGGCATACGCACTCAGGGTCGTGCCATTTCTGTCGATGGGTGCATCGTACATCGACTCGACAGCCATCAGCGTCATGTCTTCGTACAACGTATCGCCCCCTACCGCCCGCCACATGGCGCGGGGCTGGTGCATGATGCCGGCGGCAATGTTGAAGATGTTGCGCTGACCATAGTAGGTACCGGCCATGTTTGATACTTGATGGGGCTCGTGATCTCGAAACTGCCAGATAACATACGCCTGCTGTTGCAGGCTGTGGCCCACTTGCGCAAAATTGGCAGACGTACCAAGGGGCGGCTGGGGGTTGCCGTTTGTGGTGATCGGAAATGGGTCAGACAGTGCCACGCGGTAATCGATCGGGCCGATCTGACCGCGCGCTGTAAGGCTGAGCTTGCGTCCAAAGATGTCGATCTGCTCCACGGTTGCCTGACCGAACACCGGGATGTCTGCCGTTGGCATGGCTATCACAGCCGGCTGCGAATAACGGCTGAGTCCGTTCACAAAGGCAAGTCCCGCTCCCAGCTTGAGCTCGTTCTTGTCAAACACACGGTACTCGGCAAACACATCATGAAAGAACGCCTGGATCTTGCGATTGCCCGAAGAGGCGAAGTTGGTGTTCATGTTGTTGAAGCCGTAATGCAGAAAGAGCGTTGTGCGCTCATTCACTGTACAGAAGGCCTGCACACGGGCTCGGCGGATTCCAATGTCGAAGGTGTTGTCGACAGGAGCCCCCTGCTGCATCGTTAATGGGTTGCTTTCATTGTAGCGGGCCCAGAACTGACCGAAGATCTGAAGCTTGATCGACCGTGATGAATCGGAGAAATCCTGTGCATGCATCGTGCACACCGTGGACATCATAATGAACACGATGTAACAACTTGCCCTCATCACAGTCTTTTGCATGGCGAGAATTTAGGGAATCAAATGCTCATGCAATTTCTTGTGGTCATCCTTTTCACAATGGCGTGCATGCCAATGTCTGAAGGGGCCGACCTTACTCCGAAGCAACTGGCTGAACTGTTGCGGCGCGACACATCCGTTGTTGTTGTGGACGTCCGTACGCCCGAAGAGTATGGTCAGGGACACATTGCCGGAAGTCGGCAGATTGACTACTACAGTGCTGAGTTCCATGAACGTCTGCAGAGGCTTCCGAAGGATCGGGACATTGTTCTTTATTGCCGATCCGGCAAACGCAGCAGCGATGCGAGGAGCTTTCTCGTTTCAATTGGCTATTCTCGCGTCTTCAATCTGAACGGAGGCATCATCGCATGGAAGAAAGATCGGCTACCTATTGTTGGACAATAGGCGCACTCTGCGCCCTGGGTCTGGCCGCCGCGATCTCCATTTCCTGTCAGCGTCAGAGCGAAGAATTCAGCCAGCAAACACCGGCTCAAGCAGCAGATTCGATCTTTGTTCCGCCCGATACCTCGACGATACCGAAAAACGCCACAGGCGACATGATCCGCTACGGACGTGAACTGCTAGTCAACTTTCCGTATTACCTGGGACCGAAGGGGACGGTCGGCAAGTTTGGTGGCAACGGCCTCGGCTGTCAAAACTGTCACCTCGAGGCCGGCACCCGTCCATACGGCCTGAACTACTTCTCCGCTCACGCCCGCTACCCGCAGTACCGCGCTCGCGAAGGCAAGGTTCTCACCCTCGCAGATCGGGTTAATAACTGCATCGAGCGTCCGCTAAATGGACGCCCCATACCCCTTGACAGCAAGGAAATGGTGGCCATCGTCACCTACATGCAATGGCTTGGGAAGAACGTGCCGGTAGGAGGCAACGTAGAGGGTGATCGTCTCAAGGAGATCACGCTCCTGGATCGTCCGGCAGATCCGATCAAGGGGCGAGTGGTGTATGAAAAGCACTGCGTGCGCTGTCATGGTGATGAGGGTCAGGGCGTGCTCAAAGAAGATGGTATTGCCTACGTGTACCCACCGCTGTGGGGTAGGCAATCCTACCAGCCTGGCTCATCCATGCACCGTCTGATCAAGTCAGCACAGTTCATTAAGTACAACATGCCCAACGATATCGCGCGCTGGGACAAACCTGTACTCGCCGACGAAGAGGCATTTGACGTTGCGGCCTACGTCAACGACGACAAGCTGCACGAGCGTCCGCGTCCGGACCTGGATGGCGAGTATCCGATCCTGAAAGAGAAGCCTGTGGACTACTACTGGCCTCCTTATGTGGACGGATTTTCGCCTGAACAGCACAAGTACGGACCATTCAAGCCGATCATCGAGTGGCGCAAGAAGAACGGTCACCCAACGGGGTACTGAAAGCCCCCTGACCTATCGCTGGATCACGACCGGGTGACGGAAGGTGCGGCCGAGATAATCGTCGGCCAGCATCAGATACACTCCCTGCGGCAGGTCTCGCACATCTACCTCGCGTCGTGTGCCATCACAGCTCAGGTTCACGACCTGCTCTCCAGTGGCTGCGAACAGGCGGATCGACTTCAGGCCTGACCCCACATTACTCACCTGAAGAACATCGGAAGCCGGCTGTGGCAGAACGCTCACGGGAGATGACGGTTCATTCTCATCATCAACACTCGTGAACGTTATGATCTCAACGAAGTTCTTCGACGTTGCACTGAGTGAAGCGTAGGGGGCTTCCCTCGGCGTGATGCGAATCTGGAAGTTCTTCGATACCGGCGTAGACACGGGCACCTTCCAGAGGAAGCCCTGTGCAGCGGCGGGAACAGAATCCTTTATCGACGCGATAACGTATTCACCGAGCATGAGATCCATCTGCACACTGCCGCGCAAGTTGGTCTGCCATGAGATCGCATAGGAACTGTCGTGCATCCAGCGCACGTCCACGTCCGGACGCGTGATCGTCAGATACGGTCCGGTGATCAGAAAACTATCGACCTTGGACCATGCACTCCACTGACCTTGAGTTTCCGCACGCGCTCTCCAGTAGTAGCGTCCTGCATCGCCCCCTGCCGGAAAGATCACACGGTCATTACGGTTGATACTGTCAAGCACGAGCGTCGTAAACGAAGTCGTCTTTGCGACCTGCACCTGCAGGCGATCGCTGCGTCCGGGAACAGCAACGCGCAGCGGAAAGGCAGAGTCTGCAAGCACCTGCCGGTCTGTGATCGGATCCTGCAGCCGCACCTCGCGCGGAGCTCCTGGATTCGGAGCCGGAACCCCAAAGGCAAACTCACCGGCCTGTGCGTTTTCAACGATAAGTTCGCGGGCAGAAGCATCAAATCGTGTCGACAGCATCACGAAACGGCCACTATCGATCTGTGGTCGGTAAAACACCATGCACTTGTCCGCATCGCGTCCGAGCATCAGCGTATCAACATGAAACCGCATCGTCATGCGATGCTCCTTGATCCCATCCACCGTCATATCCACCCGAGCCTGCTTGAGCAAGGGGGCTTCCCCATCCCAAAGCGGGTTCTTGGGTGACCATTGGAAACGTCGAGCCGTGGTGGTGTTATAGAAGAAGGAGTTGAGCGTAGTGAATTCCGCACGCAGACCTACGAACTGTGTTCCGCGATAGTAGCGGTACGTTTCACCTTTGAGCACATCTCGCGCAACCGCCGTGGCACTGGCGCGTCCGGTTGGCCACATGGGAACCTTTGTGGCACGGTACACGAACATCTGCTTGGGAAAGTAGGCCTCGAACACAACGTTGCCCAGCGAGTCGACCTCGGTCACTCCCGGTGAACCATTCGACGCGGCACTTCCCCAGCCAAGCAGTCGATGTCCGTTCTCCAGCGGCTGCAAGCCCCCTTGAATGCCCGCATAGATGTCGGGCTGCGGACGATACTCCCAAACCATGGTCGCCGTCTTGTTGACCTCATCAAGACGATACTCAACCCCCCGGGAATACTGCGGCGTGTGCTGCGTTCCGTTATCGAAGAGCGAGATGTTGCCATTCGGCAGGCGACGCGCATCATGCTGGTAACTGAAGAACGTTGGGGCGTTTTCCGGACGGTCGCCCGTGATCGTGAACTGATTGCTCTTTCCGCCAAAGATCCACATCACCTCTCCGGTAAGGCGATTCACCTTGATCACCTGTGACATGTGGCGCATGGAAACGATCCAGTTGCCATCGTCATCGATCCAGAGCGAATTGTTGTGACAGTAACGGATGGCTGGAGCCGTAAGGTCTTCATAGGAGTCAATGATCGGGATATGATCCAGTGCACGCCACTGCACCACCACATTGCCCTCGACGTCGAGCTCCTGAATGATTGCCTGCACAACGTTGGCTGCGGGGTGACCGCCTGGAACGACGTTGCTCATATCCACGGTCACATCTTCGGCACCAAGGATCACGCGATGTCCGTTTGGCAGCATGTGCACGTCGTGCTGCGTTGTGAGGTAGCCGGCACGCTTCTGATCCAGGCGCTCCTGTTCGGCAAAGAGTGTGTCGACGATGTAGACGCCCGCAGGTACGGAGGCCCCGGAGAACACCACCAGCTCGGAATATCCAAGACGTCCGTCAGGGAATACCTTGAACTCGAAGGGATAGTTCGTTGTCCTGCCGGTTCTGATCACGCCACCGTTGACGTTGTACGCACCCAGGTAGGATCCAAAAGGTCGAGGAGATACTCGGCAGTTCGGCGCCAGCAGCAGATATCCCGGCACGGGCGTGGTATTCGTCGTAACCTTCAGTGGTGCAAGATCTGGCTGCGCACGCGCAGACGTCGCTATGGAAACAAGGGCCAGAAAAATGAGGAGCGGACGAAGCATACCGAGAAAGTTACGCACCAGCTGAACGTGGTCAGACCCGTCAGAACAGTTCTTCGCGGTGGCGCACCACATACTGACGGATTGAAGTAAGTCCACTGTCGATCCCCCGCATGCGCATGCGCAGATCTGCCTCGGCCTTCAGGGAAACAAGGCCCAGCTTCAAGGGTCGTTTGGCTGTCTGCGCCAGCTCGGCTGTAGTGACCCTCTGTATCACCGATGGATCGAGCTTGAAGAATTCCGCGATCCTGACGGCAAAATCAAAGCGAGAGATCGTGTCGGCTCCGCCGGCGTGATAGAGTCCCGTGCGACGGCTCAGGCCAAGACGCATGATCACCTCGGCCAGGTCATCGACGTGCGTCGGATTACCGATCTGATCATCCACCACACGGATCGGCGTCTGCGCATCCAGTGCATCAAGGACCCAGCGCACGAAGTCCGGACGTTCCTTGGGTGGACCGTAGATGATGTTCGTGCGGACGATCAACGAGTTGGTATTACCGGCAACACAGATGTTCTCTCCGGCCAGCTTGGATTTACCGTAGTAGTTGATGGGGTTCGGAACGGCATTCTCTGTGTACGGACCCTTGGTACCATCGAACACGTAGTCCGTAGAGACCTGCACCATCTTCGCATCCAGCACACGCGCAATGCGAGCCAGATTCTCAACAAGCGTCACGTTAAGGTCCCACGCCATCTGACGTTCGGTCTCGCACTTGTCAACATTCGTCATCGCTGCAAGGTTGATGACCGTGTGCGGCATAGCCGACATGATGGTCTGCTTGAGGACGTTCTTATCCCGCACGTTCACGACGTGCATCTGAACGCGCTCGTGATCGAATGCAAGGGGCCTCGACGAAAGCAGCTGCAACTTCTCGTCGGTCTCTTCGAGAAGCATCGGAATCAGGGCAGCACCTGTTGTGCTACCAGCGCCTACAATGGTGATCATGGTGGGCGAAAATAGACCAATCCTCGGTCTTGTTTCTCACCCGCCCCATCCGGCCCGGTCAAGACTGCGGTACTGTATTGCCTCCTTCACATGCTCGGAGATGATCTCGTCACTCTGCTGCAGATCCGCGATCGTACGTGCCACCTTGATGATGCGAGTGTATGCACGTGCCGAGAGCTTCAGAGCATTCATCGCGATCCGCAGCATAGAGGTAGACTCGCCATCGAGCGCACATAATGATTCAACTTCCTTACTCGACATGTCGGCGTTCTTGAACAGGTGTGATTTGCCCGTAAAACGCTGCTCCTGTCGCCGACGTGCTGCATCAACACGTACGCGTATCTCCCTCGACGATTCCCCTTGTTCGCCGGATGCAAGGTCTTCGACATGAACCGAGGGCACGTCAACATGCAGATCGATCCGGTCGAGCAGCGGCCCAGAGATCTTGGCCATGTATCGCTGCACATCCTGCATCGAGCACTTGCACTCGCGTCGGGCACTACCATAATGTCCGCACGGACATGGATTCATCGAACACACCAGCATCACATTCGCTGGATAGTCCACCGTCATGCGCGTGCGCGAGATCCGTATTCGACGTTCCTCAAGGGGCTGACGCAACACCTCGAGAACGTTCCGCTGGAACTCGGGTACCTCGTCCAGAAACAGCACGCCGTGATGGGCAAGCGTCACCTCGCCCGGCCGCACCACCCCAACGCCCCCTCCGACCAGAGCCGCATCACTGATGGTGTGATGGGGTGCTCGGAAGGGGCGCTGCGTTACCAAGGGCTGACCTGGGGGGAGAAGTCCGGCAACGGAGTGGATGGTGGTGGTCTCCAGCGCCTCTGTGAGGCTCAAAGGCGGCAGGATGGTGGCGAATCGTTTTGCGAGCATGGTCTTTCCGGCACCGGGCGGCCCGATCATGATCATGTTATGTCCGCCGGCGGCGGCGATCTCCATGGCACGCTTGACGGCCAGCTGACCTTTCACGTCGGCCATGTCGATGTTGTGTCGGGCAGACTCGGTCCGGAAGACCTCGTTGATGTCGAGATGATGCCGCTCCAAGGGGGCTGACCCCAGCAGATGCATGACGGCCTCCCGCAGAGTGGTCACCCCGTACACTTCAACCTCTGTGACTACAGCCCCCTCATCGGCATTGGCCGCCGGCACAACGATGCGTTTCACGCCTTTGCGTTTGGCCATCATGGCCACCGGCAGTATTCCTCGCGAGGGGCGTATCTGACCATCAAAGGCAAGTTCACCCAGCAGCACGCAGTCGGTCAGGTCGATCGGCGCCATAAGGTCCAACGCCTGAAGTATCCCTATGGCGATCGGCAGATCAAAAGAACTGCCTTCCTTACGAACATCCGCCGGGGCCAGGTTGACCGTGATCCGTCGTGGATCCCAGGCATACCCGGAATGATGAAGAGCCGCCACCACACGCTCGCGGGATTCCCGCACCGAACTATCCGGCAGGCCGACGATACTGAACGACGGCAGTCCGGTCTCGACCGTTACTTCGATCTCCACCGGTAGCGCACCGATCCCAAACACCGACGCCGAATGCGTGGCAGCATACATAGTCTTCCTCTCGAAATGGTTCGTTTGGTAAAACCTTTCGGTTTTAGCCCCTTTCGAAAGTCTATGTGCGAGATGTCACCAAAAACGTGACATTCTACTTCATTATCCGCCGCAGATATTCATCGAACATGGGCACAGTGAATGCCACCTCCCCATGGGAAGGGCTCCAGAGCATCCCCTTTTGAATCAGACGACTTCGTATCGAAGCAACTGCTTGCAGAGATTTTCCCATCGCAATGGCAATGTCTGCCGATTGGTGAGGACCGGGGCCGAGTTCTGCCATGGCGCGCAGATACTCGCGTTCGGAAGTTGAAACGCGATCGAATCGAACGCCAAAGAAGCTTGCGTCAAGCGTTGCCTCGGCAAACTCTCGAGCTGCTTCGACATCCTGATGTGTCACAGGAGTTTGTTCTGCAACGTCCCACGCATGCTTTCCGAATTCCTGGATGAAGTACGGATATCCGTGCGTGTCGCTAATGATGCGGTCAAGAGCATCGGTCGTAATCCCTACTCCTTCGGCCGCCAGAGGTTTGATAACGGCATCGCGAGTTGCGTCGGGTGTAAGCGTTGATATTGAGCGGAAATCGAACAGACGTTCCGCATAGGTCTTGGAGTTGCCCAGATGTCCGCGAATATTCGGCAGACCCGCTCCGACCAGAGTTACGGGGAGTTGATTCTGTGAGCATCTGTGCAGCGCGGCAACGAGTGGTCCAAGTTGTGTCGCAGGCAGATACTGCAATTCATCGATCATGATTACCAGTGCCTTACCCGAACCTTTCGCGGCCTCGCCAACCGCCTCGACAACGTCGGCAAGATCGTGCTCCAGATCCCCATTGTCTGCCGTCCCCTGTTCTGGCTCAAGGTCAAGTGTCACCTCGATATCCGAGTATTTGACCTTTGTGGCAGAAACGAAACCGGCAAGAACCCGGAGCCCCCGGTAGGCCAATTCGCGCGCTGCCTCGGTTCGGGAAATCTTCAGAAGTGCCAACCGGAGAAGGGGGCTCAACAGCGCGGGCAACGAACGGTCTTCCGGTGCTTCGATCAACACCACAACCTGCCCTTCGGATTCGGCACGGCGTCGGATTTCACCCAGAAGTACGGTCTTTCCAACACCACGCAAACCCATTAACACCATGTGTTTACTGGATCGTCCAAGCGCCGTACGGCGTATTGCCGTCATAACGTCGTTCACAACGGTATCTCGTCCAGCCAGCTCATACGGCGGACTTCCGGCGCCCGGACTAAACGGGTTTCTCAGCGAATCCATTAACGAATATACATTTGTTATCAGTGTATAACAACTTCTGTTAACAGCTGTTTACTGTTGTATACTTCAGGTTTGAGGTGTGGGGTTGTCATCCATCCGTAGGGGCGAGCCCATGTGCTCGCCCATTGGGTATTCATGAAACGAACCGCATCGCCCATCGGGTTTTAGGTATTGGGTAGGCCGTCATCGGTCGTGGGGTCGCAGCATGCTGCGACCCTACCGGTCATCGGTCACTCGTCATCACCAGACGAACACAAGAATGGCGCTTATGAGTTCGCTGCAGGCTCATTCGTGTGACTTTTATCAGACCCCATAACGATGAAAAGAATCACCGTAAGCGTGAGGAACATTCGAACAGGATGAAAGTATCGTACGCGCTGACCCGCGATGTACTCCTTTGCGATCTTTCCGGGCTTCGTGATCAGCGGCACCAGAATTCGCATCACCTTTGAGTCGAGGTGGAGGAACTCCTCGACGAGGTCACGCAAAAGATGTCCGACCGTTTCTTTCTGTGTGTTGTTGAGCTGTCCGCAATACGGACAGTAATGGTCGGTCTCAGGATCCAAGCGTGTGCCGCAATTCAGGCAAGAGTCGGATCTCTTGATGTGGTGCAGATTCATCGTTGCTTGAATGGAGGGTGTTAACGCGATTGTCAACCACGGTTATTGATACTTCTTTCGAAGAAACACAGTGGACTCATCGATCGTGAGAGGGTTCTCCTTTCTCCAAGCAAGAAAGGCATCATACTCGGTCCGGAACTTCGTGGTGTATCTCTTTGCGAGCTCAGGTACGGCGCGTTCCATAATCCATATGTGATAGGCCAATTCGTGTCCCGCACGGCGGATCTTACGCTGGTAATCGAACAGCACGTTGCGGCCGTACACAGAGTCGACCTTTAACGAGTCATACCAGCTGAGAAATCGAACACGAATGTTGAGCAGTGCCACTGGCGTGAGTTCTTTTTCTGCAGATGCGGCATAGACGAGAGGCATTTCATAGCCGTTGAGCCCATACGGTGTTTCAAATCGGGATTTGTTGTACAGCACCACACCTCCGTCTTCCTTTTGCGAGGCATCCTTGCAGAACGAAACCAACACTTTGCCGTTTTCGATCTTGATATTCTTAGTGTAGACCGTAGCAAGATCCTTTGCAAAATCACGGGATCTTTCTGAATCCGGTTCGAGATTCATGAATATCTCACCGTCAATCATGCCCCAGAAGGTGTTCTCACCTGTTCTGAACTGCGCTTCGGCACAGCGAAGGTATGAGGGGGCATATTCAGGGTTTAGTTCAATTGCCCTCTGAAAATCGGCGATAGCAGGGTCGATGCTACCTTGCTGGAGATTAAGAACACCACGTTCATGATAGAGATTGTAACCGTCAGGATACTTTGCGATGCCTTCATTAAACACCCTGCGTGCCTCTGTCGTGTCCTTCACCTCGTCGAGCAGAGAGCCATAAGCAGCAATGAAGAAGGGGGCTGTCCCCGGCATCTCGCTTGCCTGCTTGAGATACTTGATCGCAGAATCCACAGCCCCTTCTAACCGATAGGAGAAGCCATATTCATAGGCCACCATCACGCTTTGCGGAGATACTGTACGTGCCTGAAGAAGAAGCGATCGTGATTCCTCGTATTTGCCCTTGTCCATGAGCGTTATCGCTTCTGCAACAAGCGAATCTATCGTGTTGTTACGCCTACGCTCCAGCTCATCAGCGGAATAGACTGACGCTACGCTGGCGACAACAAACGTCAAGACAATTACAAGTCGAATGATATGTGTCATAATACCCTCTAGTTTGAATTCGTAACCAAGGAAAATACTGCATTCTCGAACTGACACGAGCTATGGACCCGTACCCAGTACCCAGTCCCCAGTACCCAGTCCCCAGTACCCCGTACCCAGTACCCAGTACCCAGTACCCAGTCCCCCCCTATCTTCGCGCCAATGTCTTCCTCCAAAAAGCCCAAGTGGTACGTGGTGTGGGTGGGCCATTCGCCGGGTGTCTATAGCACGTGGACGGTGGCTGAAAAGCAGATCCATGGGTTTCCGGGGGCGCGGTATAAGTCGTATGAGTCCAGAGAGGAAGCAGAAGCGGCCTATGCAGGCGGACCCGAACCGTTGACGCCGCGGAAAGCGGTGAAGAAGGCGGTCGTGAAGGCGCACGCGGCCAAGCTGCCGAGCATTTCGGTGGATGCGGCGTGCGATATGACAACGGGCGTAATGGAGTACCGCGGGGTTGACACGGAAACGCAGCGTGAGCTGTTTCGGATGGGTCCCTATCAGGGGTCGTCCAACAATCACGGTGAGTTTCTGGCGATCGTTCATGCTCTGGCACTGTGTCAGCAGCATGGTTGGGTGCTTCCCATCTACACCGATTCGCGCACGGCGCTGTCGTGGGTGCGCAACCGCAAGATCAAGTCGACCGTGCAGCGTACCCATAAGAACGCACCTGTTTTTGAGCTCATCGACCGTGCAGAGAAGTGGCTCAGCAACAACACCTACGCCAACCCGGTTCTGAAATGGGAGACCTCGCAATGGGGAGAAAACCCTGCTGATTTTGGCCGCAAGTGACATTTTCGCACGTCATTCCACCAAGTTGAAATCAATGAACATCCCCATCCAGGTGCTCGATCACGCGCGTGATCTGCCCCTTCCCTTCTATGCCACCGATGGTTCGGCCGGCATGGATATCCATTCGGCAGTTGATGAGCCCCTTACCCTTGCTGCGGGAAAGGTCGTGCTGGTGCCGACCGGAATCTGCGTATCCATTCCGCGCGGGTATGAGATCCAGGTTCGTTCGCGCAGCGGACTGGCAGCGAAGAACGGTGTGTTTGCGCTGAATTCGCCCGGGACGATCGACAGTGACTATCGCGGTGAAATCAAGGTGATCCTTGCCAACTTTTCGGATACTGACTTCGTGATCGAAAGGGGCTTACGGGTTGCCCAACTCGTGGTGGCAAAACATGAACAAGTTTCGTGGACCCATGTTGAGAGTCTTGATGAAACGGCTCGCGCAGCAGGTGGCTTTGGAAGTACAGGAGAAAAGTCATGACGATATCGATCGGGTCGGATCACGCAGGCTACACCTACAAAGAAGCCCTTAAGGGTATGCTTACAGAGCACGGACACACAGTGCTCGACGTTGGTACGACGTCCGAGGATTCGGTGGACTATCCCGATTACGGCAGGGCCGCTGCCGACCTCGTGCGAACGGGCCAGGCAACGTTTGGCGTGCTGGTCTGCGGAAGCGGCATCGGCATCTCGATCGCGGCGAACAAGCTTCCGGGCATTCGCGCAGCAAACTGCACAAGCACAACGATGGCCATGCTGGCTCGGCAGCATAACGACGCCAACATGGTGGCCGTCGGACAGCGCCTGGTCACGGTCGATGAGGCACGGGCCATCGTGAAGATGTTCCTCGAAACGCCGTTCGAGGGTGGACGTCATCAACGGCGCGTTGATATGATCGAGCACAACGGAGATGCATCATGAGCAAGACCGTTCTTGTCGTGTGTGCTCATCCGGATGACGTCGAGCTCTCCTGCGCCGGCACGATCAAGATCCTCACAGAAGAAGGTCACCGTGTTGTCTTTGTCGAATGCACACGCGCCGAGCTCTCAACACGTGGAACACCGGCGCTGCGAGCACAGGAAGCCGAATCTGCGGCGCAGATTCTTGGCGTCCACCATCGTGAATGCCTGGGTCTGCCCGACGGGGCGATCGATAACGTTCTGGATCACGTTATGCCGCTGGTGGGCTCAATCCGACACTGGCGTCCGTCGCTGATGCTGATCCCGCCCCCTGTGGAACGTCATCCCGATCACGAGGCTGTTCACGCAATCTCGCGTCGTGCCGCATTTCTTGCCGGACTGGCACGGATCGAAACAACGCGTGACGGACAGCCCCAAGACCCCTGGCGTCCAACGCGGATGCTGTGCTATCAGCAGCAGTATGACTTTCCACGTCATGCCGATGTGTACGTCGACATTACCGCGACGTATGAGGCGAAGATGGCATCGATCCGAGCATTCGCCTCACAGTTCCACGTTCCGGGCGCCTATGCTGCGGAAGAACCCGTGACCTTCATCTCGCGACCCGGTTTCATCGAGGAGATCGAAGCCCGTGCACGCTACTTTGGCGGCCGCATTGGGACCACCTATGCAGAGGGTTTTTTGGCTGTAGAGCCGCTGGCGGTTCGATCGCTGGCTGACCTGCTTTGAACTGTCAGATCAGCGCTTGTTCTTGATCTTGCGCTGCACACTGTCAAGATGCTGCTGTCGGGCACGTCGCACCTCGTCTGTGGAGATCACAACGTCACGCTTCCCGATGGACTGCATCGTGTACATCGTTACCAGTGCGATCTCTTCGTCGTTGTAGGGGGCTGGTGGCATCGCACGATGAAAGCCGTTACCCGAGGCCGATGGGCCGCGTGCACCGAAGGCTATGATCTTTACCAGATCGGTAGGTTCCTTTGCCCAAACATTGTTGCGAACGATGTTCACCGATCCGGCTCCGTCTGTGCCGTGACAGCGTTCGCAATAATTTTGGTACAGTCTCGCGCCACGAGCCTGCAAAGAGTCGGTCCGGCCGGCATTGAGGTCATGTGCGCCGAACGAGAGTAAAACAAAAAGCAAAAGCTGTGCAGAGCCGTGCTTCATACGTTCCTGTGTGAACTTCCGATAAACTGCCGGACAAATTTACACAGATCACTTTGCATCGAACACCATGAGCATTGATTCGTACGGCGCCAGCTGCACGTCATCGGTCAACAGATACTCACGTCCAGACGGAACAGCGCGTACTTTTCGCGCACCCTTCAACACATCGTCGAGACGCCTGAGTGAGAAGGTTCGCGCTTTTTCGTCGGCGTTGATGATGCAGACCACAGTCTCTTGGTTGTTGTATCGAGCCACGGCATAAACACCATCCTGCGGTGTGACGTGTTTCATCACTCCGCTCGACATGGCCGGGTGCGCGCGTCTGAAGTTCAGAAGCTTCCGAAGCCACTCAGACCATTGTCTGTTCTCTTCAGAACGTGCATGGCCGAACTGGTTCGATTCGCCTGGCCAGCCCCCTGGCATATCCTGCCGGATGGTACCATGATCTGTCGTGCTCGAAAAACCGCATTCCGTTCCGTAGGTGATGCACGGTATCCCGCGTAGCGTAAGAAGAAGCGCCAGCCCGATACGCAGTTTGCGCACGTCGCCGTTAACAATGCCTGCGATTCGGGGCAAGTCATGATTGTCAAGGAATGTCACCAGTGTATTTGGACTTGCATACATGTAATCTGCAGCCATCGTGCGATAGAGCCGTCCGACACCCGCATCCCATCCTGACTTCTGCGTAAGTACATCCCGCAGCGCGTTGTAGGCTTGGAAGTCGGTGACTGACTGCAGCCGTGATGTGGGGTTGAACGGATAATTCTCCAGATAGTAGGCCTGGGAGGCATGACTCTCGACCCATGTCTCACCGAAGATGAAGATGTCCGGAAACACCCTCCGCACTTCGGCGTTCCACTTGTCCATGAACGACTGATCAGGATACGTGTAGGTGTCTACCCGCAGGGCGTCGATGCCGGCCTCTTCGATCCACCAGATCGTATTCTGAAGCAGATACCGCTGAACATGCGGGTTGGACGTGTTCAGGTCGGGCATCATGCGGTCGAACCATCCGCCACGGAACCAACGCTTGTCCTGCTCTGTGGCATACGGATCAAAGTTGGTGTTCTCGCGTCCGCTTGTTTGCGTGTACTCGGGCCATTGATTGATCCAGTCACCGTCAGGTGGTCTTACGTTCAGTCGGTGCTGATCTCCGATGTGGTTCAATACCACATCCATCACTAGCCGCATCCGGCGTGCGTGTAACTCGTCGGACAGCCGACGGTAGTCATCATTGGTGCCAATTCTCGGGTCGACGCGATAGTGATCCGTGATCGCATAACCATGGTAGCTGGAACGGGGTTCATCGTTCTCCAGAACCGGACACAGCCAGAGCGCCGTAACCCCAAGCGAGTCGAGATACCCCACGTGCCGCCGCACGCCGGCAAGATCTCCCCCATGACGTCCATGCGGGTCATTACGATCAAGCGTATCCTGCCGCATACCGACGACAACGTCATTGGTCGTATCGCCATTGGCAAACCGGTCTGCCATGACCAGATACATCACATCTGACGGATCCAGCCCTCTGCCGATTCTGCGCGTCTTTCGCTGACGCAACTCAAACACAGCCGTGTCGGCCGGACGCCCTTCGGCAATGATCCTCACCGTCTGTGCCGGCGCTGTCGACGCGATGTGCACGCGTACGTAGTTGTAGCGTTCGTTACCGGCCGGGCGGACGGAAATGAGGGACACCCCTTGGCCCTGGAGGCGTAGCATGCGCCCTTGTAAATTGGCCCCCTCCAGCAGGAGTTCCAACGTGTCGACGCCCATTCCGGACCACCAGTGGGGCGGATCTATTCTGTCAATCCTCGGATCGCGGGAGTGAATGAGGAGTGCAACGAGAGCACCTGTAAGCCATGTCATCGGCGAAAATTCGGCAATTTCCGCCAATGGCACGTGTCGAAGCAGAGACTTACCACATTCCCGTCATGCTCTCGGAGTGCATTGCGGCGCTCGCGCTCATTGATGACGGAGTCTATGTAGACGCAACACTGGGAGGGGGCGGACATACCTCGGCGATCCTTGAACAACTCGGATCAGCAGGACGTTTGATCTCGTTCGATGCCGACGAGGTTGCCATCGAACACTGCGGGCGTCGGTTTGCTGATGAGCTCTCTCGTGGGGAGCAGTCACGTCTGCGGCTGGTGCATGCGAACTTCTCAACGATGCGCACGCATCTGACGCCGGGTACCGTAGACGGTGTGCTGCTCGATCTGGGTGTTTCGTCGTATCAATTCGATCACCACGTTCGCGGATTCAGCTTCCGACTCAATGCGCCCCTTGACATGAGGTTCTCTCCCGAGGGCCAGACCGCTGCGGACATTCTTAACACCCGCTCGGAGGAGCAGCTTTCCACGCTGTTCTTCACCTATGGGGATGAACCACAGTCACGCCGCCTGTCAAAGGCCATCGTGCAGCGTCGCGCCATCGCAGCATTCAGAACCACGATGGACCTGCGCGACCTTGTTGTGCAGCACATTCCGCCGCATCATCAGGCCAAGACCATGGCGCGCCTGTTCCAGGCGCTGCGCATTGCCGTCAATGATGAACTCGAGCGACTAAAAACCACGCTGATCGACATCATCCCGCTGCTCGCGCCGCAAGGTCGGATCGTGGTGATGAGTTATCACAGCGGTGAGGACCGTATCGTCAAGAACGTCTTTCGCGATCATCCGGACGCACTGAAGATCATCACCAAGAAAGCCATCGAAGCATCGGACGACGAGCAGCGCGCCAATCCCCGCTCGCGCAGTGCCCGTCTGCGGGTGGCCGAGCGGCGGACTGAGTAGTTTTGCACGACTCTTCAGGTACCACACCGCGCATGACCAATACGGCAACGTTTACCCATTCTGACCTCGTGACCATGTTTGGTCAGGCAGCAGCATCGCTCCCCACCGATCTTACGATCATGGGCATCAGCACCGACACGCGCACGCTGGTTCCCGGCAATGCATTCATCGCCCTGCGTGGTGAACGATTCGACGGGCACGACAAGATCAACGAGGCCATTGGCAAAGGGGCGTGCCTTGTCCTGACGGAAGATCTTTCCCGCGTGCCCCCTTCAACAGCTGCGTTGGTCTGTAACTCTACACTCCACGCACTCGGAACATTTGCCTGGTTCCACCGTCGACGATTCTCCATCCCGATCGTGGCCATCGCCGGAGCAGCCGGCAAGACTTCTACCAAGGACGTCGTGGCACATGTGCTTTCTTCCACCGTGACGGTTCTCAAAACCGACGCCAACTACAACAACCAGGTCGGCACGCCGCTCACGCTGTTGCAACTGACCGACCAGCACGAGGTTGGCGTGATCGAGATCGGTACCAATCAGCCGGGCGAGATCGAGATACTTACGGCGATGGTGCAGCCCACGCATGGACTCATCACCAACATTGGCAAAGAGCACCTGGAGATGCTGGTCGACCTTGACGGCGTCGAGAAAGAAGAGACGGCGCTGTTTGATTTCCTTCGCGATCATCACGGCGTGGCACTGGTGAACGTCGACGATGAACGCTTGGCCAAATACGTTCCAACATTTTCACGGGCGATCACCTTCGGGGTCGAGACCGGCGCCGAGATCCACCCGAGTGTGAGCTTCGACAGCCAAGTGCGTCCTTCTCTGCACATCGTTCATGGTTCCTACACTCTGCGCGCCCAGTTGCGAACCCATGGCCTTGCCTCTGCCTACAATGCAACCTGTGCACTTGCCGTTGCCTGGGCACTGCACGTACCGGCTGCACACGTCCAGCACGCTCTTGCGTCGTACGAGCCCCCTGCCTCCCATGGATACGGACGTATGCGCGTGCAGCACGTGACGGATCTGACACTTCTTAACGACTGCTACAATGCCAATCCTGAATCGATGATCATGGCCCTGCGGACGCTGGAGAAGTTCCCTGCAACAAAGCGCATCGCTGTGCTCGGAGACATGCGCGAACTCGGAATGGCCGCCGAAGAAGAGCATATGCACATTCTGAATGATGCGCATCAGTATGCCGATGTTGTGATCGTCCTGGGCGAGGAGTTTCGCAGAGCACAGGAGAGGATGGATCTGCCGCATGTGATATGGGCGTCGAGCATGCGCGCCTGCTGTGAGCACATCCTCCAGGTGGCCGCACCCGGAGCCGTCATTCTTGTGAAAGGTTCACGCGGGATGGCGATGGAACAGGTCATAGATTTGCTCTCCGTGGGACCTGGGGAGTAACACCATGTTGTATCAGTTAGCGCTATGGATTCGGTCGATCACCGACGTACCGGGGATCAACCTATTCAGCTATGTCACATTCCGTGCGGCGTCAGCTGCCATTTTCGCGCTTCTTATCTCGTTTATCGTCGGTCCGCGCATTATCGCTCTGCTCAAACGACGTCAAGTGGGCGAACAGGCGAAGATGGAGCTTCAGCAGGTGGGCCTGCATGTGAACAAGGCCGGAACGCCGACGATGGGTGGACTGATCGTGCTCATGGCTGTTCTGCTGCCAACCCTCCTATGGGCCAATGTTCTGAACATGTACGTGGTGATGGCCGTCGTGGCAACAGCTGCTCTTGGCGGTGTTGGGTTTCTGGATGACTATCTCAAAGTTGTAAAGAAGTATCCCAAGGGGCTTATCGGACGCTACAAGATCGTGGGCCAGGTAAGCGTAGGTCTCTTCGTAGGGGGCTGCCTGTTCTTCTATCCGGAATGGTTTGGGCTGACGCATCAAACGAATACTCTCACGACGATACCGTTTCAGAAACTGGCGCACGTCGACTTCGGATATCTCTACATACCGCTGGTGATCTTTATCATCACAGCCACATCCAATGCCGTCAACCTAACCGACGGACTCGACGGACTCTGTATCGGCACCGTCGGCATCAGCGCGCTCACGCTGGCCGTGATCGCCTACTTCAGTGGTAACGCGTTCTTTGCCGACTACCTCAACATTGCGCACCTGCGCGGCACGGACGAGCTGGCGATCTTCTGCGCAGCAATTGTTGGTGCATCGCTGGGCTTTCTCTGGTACAACGCCTATCCGGCGCAGGTCTTTATGGGCGACACCGGCTCGCTGGCCCTCGGTGGCGCTATCGGGGTGCTGTGCGTGCTGATCAAGAAGGAGTTTCTCCTTCCTATCGTTGGCGGTGTTTTCTTTGCCGAAACTGTTTCGGTGATCATCCAGGTGTCGTGGTTCAAATACACCAAGAAGAAGTTCGGTGAAGGACGCCGCATCTTCCACATCGCCCCCTTGCATCATCATTTTGAGAAGAGCGGGTGGCATGAATCCAAGATCGTCACGCGGTTCTATATCGTGGCGATCATGCTGGCCATCATCACGATGGCTTCGTTTAAGGTCCGATGAGCGCCTCTTACAGCGTTGGCATAGTCATCCCAGCCGGCGGACGTGGCACGCGGTTTGGCGCGCAGATACCGAAACAGTTTCTTGATCTGCTCGGCACACCAATCATCGTGCGAAGTGTGCGCGCGGCTCTGGCTGCCTCCAACGTCACGTGTGTGGTGATCTCGGTTCAACAGGAGTCGCGCGAGGAACTCATGGCAATACTCCGTGAGCATGATTGCCAAGACCCACGACTTGTGCTGGTTGATGGAGGCGCAGAACGTCATCATTCCGTAGCACGGGGTCTTGAACATCCTTCCATGGAAAGTCTCGATGTGATCCTGATCCACGATGCTGTTCGCCCGCTTGCCAGCGTGGCCTTGTTCGATCGGGTTGCTCAGGCGGCCATGACACACGGTGCTGTCATTCCAGTGATCGCCGTAGCGGATACGCTCAAGCGCATCACTCCGGATGGCGTTGTCGTGGCAACCATTGACCGGTCCGAGATCCGTCGCGCCCAGACCCCGCAGGGGTTCTTTGGTCCGCTCATAAGGGCGGTCTATTCCGACGCGATGGAGCGTGAGCGCGCGGCTACCGACTGCGCCTCATTATGCGAACAGGCCGGCGTGGGTGTGCACGTCGTCGAGGGGGAGGAAACAAACATCAAGGTCACAACGCCGTTTGACCTCCAGATCGCCTGCACGGTGATGCGAGCTTCCAACCAGCCGGATGCGTAACTAACTCCCGACCAAGCGGTTCTTTTGCGTCGACACCCACGCGCGTGTATATTCGCGCCGCTCACTAAATCCTCATCGTAGAACCAAGGATCGAAAATGTTCTGGACGCCCGAACTCGCCACGTATCTCGAGGATGCTCCATGGCCTGCAACAAAGGAGGAGCTTATCGATTACTGCAACCGTACCGGTGCGCCATTGCAGGTGATCGATAACCTGACCGAGCTGGATGACTCCGAGGAGATCACTTACGAAGGTATCGAGGATCTCTGGCCAGAGTACGAAGAAGGATCAGACGATATGTTCTTCAGCGAGGATGGTGAAGGATACGAGTCGTAGGACTTTCTCTACAAGACGCCTATTGTCGCGCCCTGACTGCTTCGGCATGCAGGGCGTTGCTGTATCAATCTCCATGCGCGGTCGGTAACTTGCACTCGTGAACACAAGGCGTCAATACCGCTCTTTGCTGCTGTGGTTCCTTGGATTTCTTGGTGCCGCCGCGGCCGCGTCGACGTCTGCATGGGCGCAGGACACGTATCGAGACAGTCTCGAGCTGGCCGGTGAACGCTCGCGAGTGTTGCAGCTGACGGAGCTGCGTGCCGTGCAGATCGTCGGATGTCAGCAGACCATTCCGGAGGACCTTCGAACGATCATCTCCTCCCGCCAAAGTGATTACAGTCTCGGACGAAAGCTAACGGTGTTCTTCGAACAGGCGATGCGGAGCAATCCAGCATCCCCACCTGTGGTGCTGCGACGCTTTTCCTCCATTCGCAAGAGCTACGACGAGGAACGTATTTTCTTTGAGCTGGCCGTTGCGCGTGATGACAGCGCAACCCTGCTGAACTACCTTATTCAGAATGGCTATCACAACGCCAGTGTGCATTTCGGATACGGTTATGATCCATCCACCAAACTGTTCACGCTTCGTTTCGTGATCAACGAAGGACATCGAGCAACGATCGATACGATCGTGACACATGGGCTTGATGAGGTAGAGGCGTCGGTGCGCACCCAAGCGCTGCGCAGTATCACCATACGTCGAGGAAGCCCCTTCTCCGAAGCATACATCGAAGAAAACGCCCGTGCCGTTCAACGCGTCCTGCAGAACAACGGCTATTACAAGGCCCGGTATGAGCGCCCCATGGTCGGGATCAGCGGAGACGGTGAACACGATACCGTTGTGGTACTCTTCAAACCGGGCAGACGCGTCCGCATTGAGAGTATAGAATTTACAGAGTATACCGATGGCCATCCGCAGGTGAATCTCTCAACCCGACAGCGACAGCTTGACATTGCAGCAGGAGAATGGTACAGTCGCGAGCTGCTCGAACAGTCCCGTGCGAACCTTATGGGGCTTGGCACATTTGAGATCGTGCTGATCGATACCATTGCCCATGATTCTGCATTTCGGGGCTCGGATAGTGCCGTCCGGCTGCGTGTTTTCACGAGAAACTCCAAACCATACGATGTGGGTGCCAGTTTTGGTCCCTACCAGACAGCGATCGATAACTTCCTGAACTTCGGAATCGGTGCTACGGCGCAGTATCGGAACACGTTCGGCGGTGCGCAGGTAGCGTCGATCTCTATGCAATACACCCTGCAGGACATCTCGCGTTTTGCTCAGGGTCAGCAGCTCGAACGTGAGTTCAACAGCTCTGTGGTCCTTGCTTGGCCGAATCTGGGCCGTCTGTTCTCTCAGCGAGTCGGCTTGTCGACGTCGATGTTTTATTCAAATCGACAGCTGATCACCCCCTTCCGTCTGGAGGCATTCGGGCTATCGGCCCAAGCCCCGATCGCATTTTATTCACATACGTTCTTTAACGCTGTCGATCTGAACGTCGGTATCGAAAGACAGATACCGATCAACTTTGACTTCGCCATCAATTCAGCATATGATGAGGCACAAACAGCAGAGGATACTGCACTTGTCCGCAGCACATATAATCAGTTTCTCGTGCTGACGAGTTATCTCGGTCGCACCAAGACACTTTTTACGGGACTAACGGCAGGTTTCACGCTTCGCGGAGATCACCGCGATAATCAGCTAAATCCCTCACGTGGAACACTCTCCAGCGTCTCTCTTGAATGGGGCTGGGGCGCCGGAAAGTACATTCGTGGGCAGGCATTCGTGTCGAGTGCCGCACCTGTCGGTAACCGACTGATCGCTGCTGCAAAAGTGAAACTCGGACACATCGCCCTGCTTGAATTCGCACGGGGCGATTCGCTCCGCAACAACACGTATGTTCCTCTGGATCGGCAGTTCTTTGCCGGTGGTCCGGCTAGCATCCGTTCGTTTGCCTCACGTAGACTTCATGATCCGAGTTCCGGCGTCATCGGCAACGTTGATGCGGATGAGTCTACGATTCTCTCGAATGTCGTTGGCTCTGGCTCGCTGATCGAACTGGGCTTCGAGCTTCGTTTTACCTTCCCCCGTCCGCGCGGCGTCGATGAGCTCTGGGCGGGCATCATTGAACGAAGTGGTCTGACGCTTTTCACCGACATCGGCAATGCCTTTAACCGCTTTACCACGGAACTGTACGGTAGCGTAACACCGCGTGATCTCCTCTATGGCAGCGTCGTAGCAATGGGGCTTGGCTACCGCTTCGAAACACCCGTCGGCCCCTTCCGGGTAGACTACGCCACCAGCGTCTATGATCCCCTACGAGGCGATGGCCGCTGGATCACCGATCGCACCGGCGTCTTCATGACCAGTAACTGGCAGTTGAGCATCGGGATAGGGCATGCCTTCTAGGTTTCAGGTTTCAGGTTTCAGGGGTGGGGTGGGGGGTGTGAGGTCACTGGTCACAACTGCCTACGATGCGGGTACCCTCGGCATCGATAGAAGCACGATACATTCCGGATGTGTTATACGGCATGGACACACGACCGTTGCGATCGACCACGATCATTCCGCCAAAGCCGCCCATTGCGCCGATCTCTCTGAGAATATGCTCAGACGCGACATTGGGGTCTTCTGCGAGATGCTCTATGCGGGCGATCACGCGGGAGGCGGCACTTGTCCGCAGGAAGTATTCTCCGACGCCGGTGCAGGAGATTCCGCCAAAGGCATTGTCGGCATAGGTGCCGGCACCGATCACCGGCGTGTCGCCAATTCGTCCGGCTCGTTTCCGCAGTGTGCCACCGGTAGATGTAGCCGCGACGATGTCGCCGTGGATATCGAGAACAACAGCTCCTACCGTGCCGGAAGATGGTAGCCATGCACCGACATCGTCACACGGGATGAAGTACTCGGGTCCAACAACATCACTTCCGGCTTCAGACGCCAGCGCGTCAACCTCTTCGCCGGCAAGGAAAACATTGGGCGTCGACTGCATCACGTAGTTTGCAACGCGGATGGGGTTCTTGAGCGTGCGCGCAACAGCAATCGCTCCTGCTTTGCGATCTCTTCCATGCATGATCGATGCATCGAGTTCGATCATCCCATTCGATGTTGGCGACGAACCACGTCCGGCGTGAAACAGCCCGCAGTCCTCCATCGCTTCCACGGCCGCTATCGCGACTTCAATTGCGACGTTACCGTCGCGCAGGCGCATGGCCATTGCATCTAGGAGTCTCCCAAGAAAGGATTCTGCCTCCTCCAAACGTCCAAGTCCACGGTACCGGGCAAGGTCTCCGGCTCCGCCATGAAGGGCCAAAGCAAACCGTGATTCTTGCATACTCAGTTGAGGATCTTTCCGATGATCGAATCTTGAATGTTTTCGATCGTTGCCTTCGACAGGAGAATCAGAATCCCGTTGGTGACGATATGTGGATGGTGTTGCACGTTCGCTCCGGATTGCTTGAGCGCCTCAAATACGGGTGCTGATTCGCCCCCTGTCACCACCACGGGAATATTTTTAACATCCATCTCTTCGGTAAACCGCGCGATGACGTGGTTTACGCCGCCGACTACCGAAGCGGTAATGCCCGACATAAGACACTGAGCGGTGTTGATGCCAATCGTCCGCGTTGGCGGCGTGTACGTCATCTCCGGAATAGCTGCCGTCTGTTTGGCAAGACCATACAGTTGTGTTGAGAAACCAGCGAAGATCACTCCGCCAAGAAAATGCTTCGACGCTGACACGGCATTAACGGTGACGGCGGTACCACAGTCAATCGTTAGCAATGGTGCTGGTGCCAGCGCCAAGGCACCGATCGTGCCAAGCATTCTGTCGATTCCGGCATTTTCAATCTCTTCTAACGAAAGCTCACTCTGGTTGCGCATCAGAAGAGTGTGCGCATTCAGAACGTGATGTCCGGGGATCCGCTGGAGGACCTTAACGATGGCAGTTGTCTGCTTGTGGTTTACGCTCGAGAGTCCTATCAGGTAACGTTTCGATACGTTGTCGCGGAAATGCAACTGAACGTTCTTTTTCCACTCCTTGTCATACGGAAACGACAAGTGCACGTCATCGTGGTGAATCTTTACGCGGCTGTTTCCAACGTCGATCGCGGCTATACCGTACGTGACATTGTTGAGTTCAATCGAGGTATCTGAGAGTTTCGCCATCATCGATTATCCTTTGAGTTCCGTCGTTGATGTTCACCACCACAAGGCGGCCGTTCTCGTCGAGATCGCTGACTTTCCATTTTCCGTCGTTACCGTGTAACTCTACCATTGCCACACCCACGCCGAGTTCCGACCTCCAAAGTTTAAAAACTTCTTCTGATGATAGGCCGATAAGCGGTTCCAGACTGAGGCGCAAACCTCTGACCATCTCTTGTGGTGTGATGTTGATGCCGAGTCGTCGTAAAGACGTTGCGGGCTGACCGATAGTCTCGTTAAACTCCGTCTGCAGAACATTCATCCCAATCCCGATGACTGTCGTCTGGCACTTCTGTCCCATGAAATCGTGCTCTACAAGCACGCCCGATAACTTGCGCCAACCATTCTCTTCACGTGCCTGAACGTCATTCGGATACTTGCAGCGGATTTTATCATTGAGATCATGCTGACGAAGTTCGTTTAGAGCGGCAAGGCAACCGCGCGCCATGTCGGCTGCAAGATCAGAGACGCTGCGCTCCTTGTTGTGTCGCAATCCAAATGTCACCAACACGCTCTCTCCCGGCTGATCGTGCCAGGTTCGTCCCCTTCGCCCCTTACCTCCCGTCTGATGATCTGCCGAAATAATCACACTCTCAACGTCGCGCAGGAGTTCCCGCGCAACCTCATTCGTGGAGGCAACTTCACTGAGATGAATGTGACGAGTGAAGGTCATGAAGTGTAGTAAAGATGTATACTAACGGTTGTTCCACGGATGTGGCGTGCGCAACATACCGCCAATTTCGTGTGCCGTCTGCTATTTTGTGCGACCTGCATGAGTCTTGTCTCATCCGATACCATCTGCGCTCTTGCAACTCCTCCTGGTGTTGCGGGGCTTGCTGTTATCCGCATCAGCGGTACACGTGCTTTTGAATACTGCGATGCTTTCTTCCGTGGTAGCATCTCTACCGCCGATGCGCCGGACCATACGATACACTTTGGTTGGTGGGGCGAGTCGGACCGGCGGGTGGATTCTGTTACAACGATGATTTACCGTTGCCCACGATCCTACACGGGCGAAGATGTCGTGGAGATCGGTTGTCATGGCGGGGTGTTTGTCTGTGATACCATCATCGCCGACCTCCTGTCGGCCGGTGCCCGGCTGGCCGACCCGGGTGAGTTCACCCGTCGGGCATTCCTCAACCGAAAGCTCGACCTAGTTCAAGTCGAAGCCGTTGCCGACATGATCCACTCCGCTTCCCACCGGGGAGCCCAGATTGCTGCTCGTCAGTTGGCAGGGGGCTTTACTCGCCGCCTCGAATCAATCCGCACTGCCCTTCTGGAGATCGTCGGACTGATCGAACTCGAGCTCGACTTCTCTGAGGAGGACGTTGAGTTTGTCCCTCGCGCAGACCTGCGCGCTCGTGTCTTCGACATCGTCTCCGAGATTTCTCTCACAGCGTCGTCGGCACAAGCCGCAAGCGTACTCCGATCTGGCTTTCACATCGCCGTGGTGGGCTATCCCAATGCCGGAAAGAGCTCACTGTTCAACGCGCTCCTGCTCCGTAACCGCGCGATCGTGAGCGATGTCCCGGGAACCACCCGCGATTATCTGAGGGAGTCGCTCATCTTGGACGGATACACCGTCCACCTCGTCGACACTGCCGGATTACGCCCAACCGAAGATTCGATCGAACTCGAGGGCATTGCAATCACGTCGTCCATGATGGAACAGGCTGATCTTGTCCTCGTTTTGAACGACGTCTCTCAGGGGGCTCACCATTCAGACGCGCTCTTAGCCGAGCTTCAGGAGCGCTTCCCAAGTGTCCCCATTCTGCTGGTCCATAACAAGAGCGACATAGTTTTGGAAGCCGATACACAGTCATTAGATGCTCTTGTCTGCTCTGCAAAAACTGGCGCAGGGATTGATTCTCTCCGTGGCACGATTCTTTCTGACGTTCGCCGCAGCACCACGAACGTCACCGACGTCCTCGTCAATGCCCGTCAGGCCTCCCTCCTGATGGCAATAGCAGACTGCCTACGGGCAGTCCTTTCCGGAATTGACCGTCGCGCTTCGAGCGACGAACTCGCCGTGGATCTCCGCACAGCCATCCGCCTTCTGGGTGAGATCACCGGGGAAACATGGAATCCGGACGTTCTCGAAACAGTTTTTTCGCGTTTCTGCATAGGGAAATGAACAATGGTGCCTGAACTGAGCATTCGACCACTCGAAATCGTCGACTTTTCGCCGTTCCTCGATATCCAACGCCAGGCGCTTCTGCAATCACCGGAAGTCTTCGGTTCCGACTATGAATGGTTTGAAAGCCTGTCAATCCTATCCAAGGAGCAGCGGTTCGAGAAGTACATGAACTTCCCCTATCAGTTCATTCTCGGGGCCTTTACGGATCAAGGTGAACTTGTCGGGATGATCGGTTTTTCTAGTGAATCTCAGCCCAAGATCCGACATAAAGGTCACATATGGGGTCTTTTCGTTCGCCCCCCCTTCCGCGGAAAGGGGCTTGCCACCCTACTGATACAGTTCGTACTGGACACTGCCCATAAGGTTCTAGATATCGAGCAGGTCCAGCTGGCGGTCAGTACCCAGAACGAGGCCTCATATGGATTGTATCTCCGACTTGGCTTCACGGTGTTTGGAACGGAGCTCCATGCGATGAAGATCGATAGTTCTTACGTGGACGAGTACCATATGGTCAAGTTCTTGAAGTAGTGTTCCACGTGAAACACCTTTTGTCTTTGCTGTGATTTGGAAACTGACGATTGGCATTGTTCCACGTGGAACGTTTTCTCAAAACAGTAGTTTTCCTGCTGTTAGCGTCCGAAAGCTCTCTAGAGCACAGAAATAGACACACCTATGAAGCCCCTTTTTGACGTTTTGGTCATCGGTGGTGGCCATGCAGGAATAGAAGCCTCATGCGCGGCCGCCAAGATGGGTATGCGTGTTGGATTGCTGTCGATGGACCCAAGGACCATCGGACGACTATCGTGCAACCCATCAATCGGTGGAAGTGCAAAGGGTCACCTGGCCATTGAGATAGATGCATTAGGGGGCGTTATGCCCCGCATTGCCGACGCCAGCGGCATTCAGTTCAAACTCCTGAACACCTCCAAGGGTCCGGCCGTCTGGTCACCCCGGTCACAGAACGACAAAGACCTCTACCCCACCTTCGCACAGCATCTGCTTCGTCAGCACCCAGGGATCACCTTGGTTGCCCAAACTGCCATAGAGATCCTTGTTCGTAATGCTCAGGTTCACGGTATAAGGACTGCTGATAACGAGGAGTTGACGGCTTCCACGGTCATTCTATGTTCCGGGACGTTTCTCAACGGTGCGATGTGGACCGGGGAGATGTGCACGGCTGGTGGACGTGTTGGAGAACGAGCCTCAGAGAAGATCGCGGATCTCCTGGCTAGCCATGGTCTGGAAAAAGGTCGACTCAAAACCGGGACGCCGCCGAGGGTGGACATAGCTTCGATAAACCTGTCGAATATGGAACTTCACGACGGAGATGAAGCACCCCGCCCCTTCTCCATTCATACGCGTCAGGTTCGAAACAGACTGGCATGCTTTGCCACTTCCACATCAGAACAGACACATGACATTCTCCGGGAAGGGTTCTCCCGCTCTCCAATGTTTACCGGACGGATCAAGGGTGCCGGACCTCGGTATTGTCCATCGATCGAGGACAAGGTAGATCGGTTCTCTGACAAGGCGTCACACACCATCGTCCTCGAACCTGAAGGGCTCAGCACAAACACCGTCTATGTCAACGGATTCTCAACTAGTTTACCAGTTGAAATTCAGGAGCGTGGTCTTCGAAGCATAAAGGGTCTTGAGAACGCGAGGATACTTCGTCATGGTTATGCGGTGGAGTACGACTTCTTCTTTCCGTATCAGCTGACGTTTGGTCTGGAGACAAAGGCAATCAAGGGGCTCTTCTTCGCCGGTCAGATAAACGGCACTTCCGGATACGAAGAAGCTGCGGCACAAGGGCTGGTGGCGGGCATCAACGCGGCATTATCTGTGCGGAGCGAAGGTACATTCAGTTTGAAACGCTCGGAGGCCTACATCGGTGTGATGATTGATGACCTCGTGAACAAGAACACCGAAGAGCCCTATCGAATCTTTACGTCGCTGGCCGAGTACCGCTTACTTCTGCGCATCGACACGGGATATTCACGACTGTCCAGATTTGGCCGCTCACTTGGGCTGATCAATGATACCACGTGGAAAATGATCACGCGTAAGGAGCAACTGGAAGAGCGACTAGAAGGCATCACACATACAACGAAGATCACACCACGGGAGGCCGAACCGATCCTTCATGAGGCCAACGAAGTGGGTATTGTTGAGACGACAACCATAAGGACGATCATCCGGCGACCGAACGTAAACCTCTCACGTGTACTTGAACTGAAAGCCGACGTAGCGGATGCGGGTGTCTACAACGAACACCCCGACGTGATCCACCGTGTAGACACGGCCATCCGATACGAGGGATACATTGAGAAACTCCACAAAGAAATCGAGCGATTCCGACAGCAGGAATCGATGATGATCCCCGAGACCTTCAGTTACGATAAGGTGCAGAGTCTCTCAACTGAAGGTCGCGTGAAACTCTCACGGATACGTCCATCATCATTGGGTCAGGCTTCTCGCATTCCCGGAGTTTCGGCGTCAGATGTATCTATCCTGGCGTTGTACCTGCGTTAGCAGGTTAATTTAACGTTCGATGATGAGCGAACGCGTCGTCTGACCTTTATGTGAGCGAATCACCAGGTGATAGAGACCAATGGGAAGCTCAGAGACGTCCAGCCTCGTGCCTGTGCCTAGAACAGTCACGGATGAACGCAGAGAACCGTGATTGTCGAAGATGTAGATGTGGTTAAGCTCCACGCCGCCCCCTACCAGAACGCTGCCGGAGGCCGGGTTGGGTCCGATAGTGACATCCTGCTCCCAGGCCTCAGTAACCGATGTTCCCTGGTCGATCGTGATCACGCGGGACGATTCCTCGGTCAGGCTTGAGCCGGCTGCCAGAGATGTAAACCGCAGACCATAGCCGGTGCCGGTCGGGACACTTACGGGTACGCGCCAGAGGATGCCCTGGAATGGAGCACGAACACTATCGCTGACCGTTGCTACCACGCCCGTTGCATTGACTAGATCAATCCTGACATTGCCGGTAAGGTTGGTTGTCCACGTAATGGGATAGGCCACATCCCTTACCCATACCCGCTCAGAATCGACCCCATTGATCGACAGAAACGGTCCTGCTACTTCGAAGCTGTCTGCAGAAGAGAGATCCGACCGACCTGTTTCGACACCCTGCGGTGAGGTAAGAACCGCCTGCGTGTTCCACGTGTAGCGTCCCGGGGAAAGTGGCTGGAGTGTGACGAACCTGTCACGCGTGACAAGGGTGTCGAGTACCTTTTGACCGGCACCGTTTGTCAGCACATACCGCAATCGAGAATGCGCACCCTGGGGTGAAACGCGGAATGTCACGGGGTCAGCGTCGGAGACTCTAACACCGGCAATTGGAGACAGGGGGCGAGGGGTACGTACCTGTGATTCAGGGACGAGAAGACTTCCAAAACAGAACTCCCCTACCTGCGCCGTATCGACTACAAGTTCACGTGTGTTTGGGTTGAATCGTGTAGGCAGCGGATAGAAAGCCCCCTTCCCTATTGTGTCGCGGTAGTACACCGTGGTGTTGAACGGATCCGATATGCCGAACCGGTCAACGTTAAAACGAAACTCCGCGCCATGACTCTCCATCCCTTCCTGTGTGATGGTCATGCGTGACTGATAGATCGTCCTCGGCGCGGCAACGGCAACGGTAGACGGGCGCTTACCACTAACAAACCGGGGGTTCACGGGTGACCACATGTATCTTCTTGCTGTGGTGGTGTTGTAAAAGAACGAGATCAGCGTGTGATATGTGATCGATACGCCAACCGTATCAGCGCCACGGGTATAGACGTAGGTGTTCGTTGGGAGGATCTCATCGATCAGCACATCTGCTGCATACCTACCGGTAGGAAAGGGATGACGTTCGGCCTTATAGGGAAACATCATACTGGGGAGCTCTGCTTCGAATACAACATCGCCGTTGGAGGCAGCCTCGGTCACAAGGGTGCGGTTACTCGAAAGTGCAGATCCCCAGGCGATTACACGATTGCCGTTGCTAAGAGTCTGCATCGAGCCTTGTACGCCTGCATAGAGATCCGGGGTCTTGCGATACTGCCAAACCAGCTTGCAGGTCTTCTTGTCTTCGTTGATCTCGTACTCTACGCCCCTTGACCATTGTGGTGTTCTCTGCGTTCCGTTATCAAAAACCGAGATGTTCCCATTGGGGAGTCGGCGTGCATCGTGCTGATAGGAAAACTCCGAGGGGTCTGCGTTACCGAGACCGTTCTCGAAGGTGAACTGATTAAGCTTTCCGCCCAGGATCCACAGAACCTGACCGGTCTTACGGTGAATCTTCGCTACGAGCGAGGCATGTCGGGCGCTGATCAGAAAGTGCCCATCACGGTCGATCTCTACGGAATTGAGGTGGAAATAGCGAATGGAAGGGGCTGTGAGATCTTCGTATGAGACCGTAACGGGAAAGTGATCGAGCGACCTCCACTGGAACACGATACGACCATTGATGTCGATCTCCTGAAGGAGCATCTGCTGGACGGATGCTGCGGGGTGACCACCGGGGACGATCGAGCGCATGTCGATGGTGACGTTCTCCTGCATGATCACCACACGGTTTCCATTCGGAAGAACCAGGAATCCATGCATGGCAAGATTGTATCCGTTCGCTCCGGATAGCGAGTCGACGGTGTTCAGGGTAGTGTCAACGAGATAGATACTGGATGACTCGCGTGGTCCGGTTCCCGCCGATTGAAAGATGCTATACCCCATACGCCCGTCCGGAAGAACGCGAAAGTCAAACGCATATTCCTTGAGAATTCGTGAGGCAAGGGGTTTACCATCATTTCCGACGATCAGCACGGAGGGAGCAAAAGGAGGGTTTGCAAGTCGGCTGTTGGGAGCCAGATAGAGTGCGCCGGGTCCTGGTGACGTGCTCGCTCTGATGGTCACGGGAGGGATAATCTGCGCCGCGATCGGTAACGCAAAACAGAGGAACGTGAAGAGTGAGAAGAACCGAGTATTGAAGGGGTTCATGGTCGATGCGTTGGAGTGGTTGTGATGGTCTGCGCAAGAACCGCAAAAGACGGTCAAGGTAACAGGTTCATTTCAGGGACGCGAGGGGGATGTTAATTTGCATTATGCTCGACATAAAATACATCCGCGAAAATCCCGACGCCGTCCGTCGTAACTGTTCCAACAAGAATGACAAAAGCGACGTTACCCGTCTGCTTGAGCTCGATCTACAGCGTCGAACGATCATTCAAACGGTCGAAGAGCTTAAGAATACCCGCAACGTTGTGTCAAACGAAATCTCCCTGCTCAAGAAGCAGGGTCAGGACGCTACGGAAAAGATAACCTCGATGAGAGAGGTTGGTGACCGTATCAAAGGATATGACGAGGAGTTGCGGAACGTTGATGCGGATATCGAGAGTATCATGCTCCTCATTCCAAACGTCGCCCATGAAAGTGTTCCGGTGGGCGCTACGGCTGACGAAAACGTGGAAGTTCGACGGGTTGGAGATTGCGCCGAACGTGGGGATCGCGTTGATCATATCGCCATTTCGCAGAAGCTCGGCATCCTGGATTTTGAACGCGGGGCGAAGGTGACGGGTTCAGGTTTTGGCTTCTACATTGGAAAAGGGGCTCGACTGGAACGGGCGCTGATCAACTTCTTTCTGGATACGAACACCGGTGAGTCGGGGTACACGGAGATCATTCCCCCATTTGTTGTGAATGCTGATTCTTGTCGAGGCACCGGACAGCTGCCAAAGTCGCAGGAGGATATGTACCATGCAGAGCGTGACGACCTGTATCTAATTCCAACCGCCGAGGTACCGATCACGAACTACCATCGTGATGAGATCATTCCAACAGACCAGCTCCCGATCCATTACGCCGGGTACTCGGCTTGCTTTCGTCGTGAAGCTGGAAGTCACGGTAAGGATACCAGAGGCTTTCTTCGAGTTCACCAATTCAACAAGGTCGAACTCGTAAAATTCGTCCGACCGGAGGATTCCTACGATGAGCTGGAGTCCCTCGTAGGAAACGTCGAGCTTCTTCTTCAGCGCCTCGGACTCACCTATCGCGTTCTTCTGCTCTGCACCGGGGACATGACCTTCGGTGGATCCAAGACCTACGATCTCGAAGTATGGTCACCCGTGGAGCAGAAATGGCTAGAGGTGAGTTCTTGCACCAACTTCGAATCCTTCCAGGCACGTCGTTCGAACATCCGCTTCCGTGTGGAAGAAACAGGCAAGCTCGACTTCGTTCACACACTCAACGGGAGTGGTCTTGCGACGTCACGTATCATGGTTGCGGTGCTTGAGCAATACCAAACTGAAGAGGGAAGAATCATCGTGCCAGAGTGTCTGCGTCCGTATTGCGGTTTCGATTCGATCTAAAGTAGAATGAAGGGTCAGATGAGGTTCGAATCTCAACAGAATGATCGAGGTTTCCAATTCTCCCCACATCGACATATCAATACTCTATTGTTTTTTCTTGGAAGAAGAGAAGAAGAATATATGATCATAGAATCGTGTGGACAACGTGGATACTCTCTGCTTGCGCTCCTCTAACACTCCCATTTTACGGGCTTGTTACCACCCATTTACACCCGCTTTGATGTGCTGGTCGGAGGGGACAACCCCTCCTTAGGTTTGGAGTGAGAAGAACAACACCCGAACATCTCGCGCTTGCTTTCCACATACCCTTGAATGAAACAAAAGATCTCCGCGATTTACCCACCAACAAAACCCCTCATCGTTGAAATCGCATAGGACATTTGGGCTTGCTTTTTACCGATCTCTCTAAGTCCATTACATACAGCATTCCACACAGTGTGAATTGTGAACAACCGGTGTATGACCTGGTGGATAGCGTGGCAGCTACCCGTTTTGAGCTATGTATGCCATGCAGAGGTCGACCGTGGCCGTGATTCCTTCTACGTGTGTACGCTCCATGCCGTGCGAGGCACCCACCCCCGGACCGATCAGACCTACACGCACGTCAGCACCTGCACGTAGGGCAGCACTACCGTCAGAGCTGTAGAAAGGATAAACATCAACAGCATGGGGAATGCTGTTGGATTCAGCTAAGCGCACGAGCATTGACCTGACGTGATAATCATATGGTCCGCTGGAATCTTTCGCACAGATCGAACACAACCGCTCGTTGCCTTCCAATGAATCTCCTACCACTCCCATATCGATCACGATAAGGTCGTCGATCGTATCCGAGAGCGAAGGGGCCCCGCCATGTCCGACCTCTTCATACGTCGAGAAGAAGAGTTCAACCGGCACGGGGCGACCCATCTTTTTGACACGGGAAGCTAGCTCGAACAGCACCGCACAGCCGGCCTTATTATCAAGAAAGTGACTTTTGACGTATCCGTTGTCGAGAAGCTGAAACTTTGGGTCGAACGCTATGATGTCGCCCGTGCGGATCCCGAGCGCGCGAACATCCTCGAGTTTACTCACCGGCTCATCAATGCGAATGTGCATCACCGATGTCGTACGTTCTTTTGTAGCGGCAGTGTTGTTGGCGTGTGTGGAAGGGTCATTGAGAAGCAACGTGCCGGTATACACACGGTTATCCAATGTGTGGATACGCACATAGCCCCCTTCAAAGCTTGGAAGCAGTGGTCCACCCAAAAGGGACAGGCGAAGTGTTCCGTTCGCGTTGATCCCCGACACTATAGCACCCAGTGTATCGGTATGTGCGGCAAACCCTATGCGCGGCTGGGGTCCGAGCGAGCATCGCACAGCTCCCTTTTTTGTACGAACGGGAGCGAATCCGAAAGATCGCAGAACCCGTTCGATCATATCGGCCGCCATGTGCGTGTATCCCGTGGGCGAATCGATCGAAATCAGTTCTTCAAGAAGGTTGATTGTTTCCATAGCAGTAGGTTTGTAGTTCGAGAATAACATACTAGCAAACTTACCACCTCTCAATGGCCAAGATTCATCCTTACGATACAACACTCGGAAACGGTCTGCGCGTTGTTGTTTGCCCCGATCACACGGCTCCGGTCGTCAATATTACCGTAATGTACCGCGTCGGCTCTCACGACGAACACCGGGGGAAAACGGGCCTAGCACATCTGTTCGAACATCTCATGTTCGACAACGCAGCGCCTGATAATGACAAGCAGTACGATATCTATTGCACGAAGGCAGGGGGCTCAAACAATGCGTATACCACCTTCGATTACACCACCTATTACATCGATCTGCCATCGAACAACGTCGAACTCGGATTCTGGCTTGAATCCGAGCGCATGAAGTCCTTTCGGATCACCCAACACGCTCTGCAGACCCAACGCAGTGTGGTGGTGGAGGAGATCAACCAGAACGTCATGAATCAGCCTTACGGCGTCTGGCGTCGCGCACAACAGGAGATCGCCTACGCCGCCCAGTCTTCATACTCATGGGATGTGTATGGATATGAATCCGATGTCTCAGGTGTAACCATCGATGATGCGCGGAGCTTTTTCGAGCGCTTCTACCGTCCATCCAATGCAGTCCTTTGCGTTTCAGGAGATGTCACGCCGGATCGTGCTATAGAGCTTGCTCAGCGCTTCTTTGGTGATATTCCGGACCGTCAGGAAAGCATAGACCGAAATGTGTTTCTGGATGAATCAGCTCAGTATGGGGCTCATCGTGTGGTGCAGGACAACGTCCCGATGACGGCTGTGTTCCTCGCTGCACATGTACCGGGATTTCTGAACAGTGAACTGCTTGATGTGGAGATCGCAGCGACGATCTTCGGTCTTGGTAACAGCTCGTTTCTGCACCAATCACTCGTAGCCGACCGACAGATCGCGACAGCAGCAGGCGCATATCTCGACAGACGTGCGCACTCATCACTGCTGACGTTCTATGCCTATGCTTCCAATCCAACCGTCACGGGTGATGACCTGGTATCAGCAATGATCGATACCCTCGCCACAGCAGAGATAACCGAAAGAAATCTCAGCGCCGGCATCAACAAGATGCGATCCAGTCACGCCAATGAACTACTCAAGGTCAATGGTGTATCGGATTCAGTAGCATGGACAACGCTTTTCTGGAATGATCCGACGCGAGTGAACACGATTCTGGATGACTACCGCTCGGTCACACTTGAGCAGATCGAATCGCTTCGCCTACTATCCTGTACAGAAAACAAGCTTGTGCGTCTGGACGTTGTGCCGCGTACATCAGACGCTGCGTAGGCGCTCTGCCGCCAGAGACAGAGTTTCATCTGTTTTGGCCAAGCACACCCGTAGCACTTGATCGTGCGCTCCGGTCCTGCCAAGAGCGAACGGCGACAGTGCTATGCAGGCAACCCCGTGTTCTTCCACAAGCCGACGTGCAAAATCAACATCTGCTTCATCAGTGATCAACTCGTAGCCAAGCAGCTGGAAGTACGAACCGCTGCACGGCCTTAGTTGCCAACGCGATCCCTGCATCATCTGCCGGAACAAATCGCGCTTCGACTGAAAGAATCCGGAAAGCCCCATGTAGCGCGTGCGATCAGCCATGTACTCCGCCAAAGCATGCTGCGCAGGAGCGTTCACACTGAACGAAACAAACTGATGCACCTTGCGAAACTCGGCCGTCAACTCCCTGGCAGCTACGCACGCACCGATCTTCCATCCGGTGATGTGAAAGGTCTTACCAAATGAGGTAATGACGAACGTCCGATCACGTAACGATGGATGAGAAAAGGGGCTAATGTGCCGTACCCCGTCGAACGTGATGAGTTCGTAGACCTCGTCACTGATCACCATGATATCATTCTGCAGACATATCTCGGCAAGCGTATCAATGTCGGAGGCGCTGAACGTGCTGCCGCAGGGATTGTGGGGCGTGTTGATGATGATGCATCGCGTTCGAACGGTGATAGCATCTCGAACGGCGTCCCAATCCGGTGCGTAATCAGGGACGCTCAGGGGGACAGGGCGCACGACGCCTCCAAGAACATCGACGGATGGAGCATACGAATCGTAACACGGCTCCAGCACTATCACCTCATCACCCGGTCGGACAAGAGCCGCCAGAGCACAGAAGATCGCCGACGTTCCACCGGGTGTGATCGTCACCTCGGAATCAGGGTCGACAAGGATCTGATGAACCAGTTTGTACTTCTCAGAAACACGCTCACGGAGCGCTACAACTCCGGGCATCGGGGCGTATTGGTTCTGTCCACCAAGCGAGGCCTCTGCCAGTAGCTTCGACAAAAGAGGATCGATCGGGTAATCGGGGAAGCCCTGTGAAACGTTGACAGCCCCTGCCTTTTGGGCAAGGGCTGTCATTACAGAGAAGATCGTTGTTCCAACGTTCGGGAGTTTCGAAGCGAACATGTTTCTAATCGCACGTTAAGAGGCGTCGTCTTCCCCTTCTTCCTCTTCTTCTTCCTCAAAGATGAGCTTGACCCGCTTGGCTATCTCTTCGCCATCACGGTTGTAACCGATGACAAAGTCTACAGGGTCGCCTTCACGCAGATCGGTAAAGTCTGCATTGAGAATATCAGAAGAGTGGAAGAACAGATTGTTCGGTGGATACTTGATGAACCCATAGCCGTTCTTCAGGGTAAGAACATACGATTCAACACGCTCGGCATCGTCCTCCTCCTCCAAGTCGATTCGCGGTGCTCGGCCTTCGGTGAGCTCTGCCATCTCGCGTGCGTCACGTGGCGGACGTGGCTGAGCGTCATCACGGCGGACGAACAGGTTTTGAACCGCTTCATCGGAGGCGGCGGATCGGCTCTCGATCAGTTGGTGCATCTGCACTGGATAGGTGACCTCTTCGAGGAGTTCCTGTGAGGTGCGCGTAACCACGTGCTTACCCTCATTGTCTATGAACTCGAAGTCCCAGGAAAGAACCATGACACGCGCGCCAAGAGTATTGAGCTTGCGGACAAGTGGTACGTAGTTACCGTCCGAGGTGATCAGAACAACAACGTCGAACTTCTTCAGGAGCGCAAGCTCGTAGGCCTCAAGAGCCATCCATACGTCGATGCCCTTTTCTTCCCGACGTCCACCGCTGTGTCGAAGCGGCAGATAGTGTGTGATAACACCCTCCCACATGAGGATGTCCTCAAACACACGGTCGTAATAAAGCAGATTTCCCCTCTGCTGTGCCTCGTTTGCCGAGATACGCCCGCGGAAGAAATGGCTGTCTACGATCTGGGTCAGGTGTGGCTCTGTGTTTTCCTCAGAGGCGATTCGGTGACGGATGAATTCATGTAAGCCTTTGAGGCTTATCCGGCTATTACGCGGATGATTGAACGCGTAGTAATTGCTGACGTGAAGGAAGTAGTTCCCATCATAGAAGAGGGCAACCTTCGTCAACTTGGTGTTGCAAGGTGAGGACATCGTGGTACAGGTTTTGAGATAAACAGGTTTTACAGAGACATATCATGTCATAGTGCAGAGCGAAGAACACGTCAGAACTTCGCTCCGGCGACGTCCAATATGCGAATAATTGTTTTTCGCCGATTCTGTTTTGCATACGTCAATGCTGTTCGGCAACCGTAATCAATAGCATGGACATCGGGCTTGAAGCGAAGAAGAACCTTCATCATTTCATCTTCACCAAGAACAGCGAGGAGCATCAGCGGAGTCCTGCCGAAGTAGTCACGTGGATTTACGTATGCACCCTTTTCGAGCAACTCTTCCAAGCAACCAAGCTGACGGTTACCACAGGCGAGCATCAGAGGGGTGTTGCCCTTCCAATCCGGAAGATCAATAAATGCGCCGGCTTCCACGAGCTGTGTAGCAACATTTGTGCTACCCTGCTGGGCCGCTACGTGCAGCGGTGAACGCCCCCCATCATCGAGGACGTTAGGATTTGCTCCACCTCGCAGGACAATTGGACTGCAACGATCACGATTGTGAAAGGCGGCAGCATGCAGCGCCGTCATTCCACCGCTGGCCCTAATGTTTGGATCTGCCCGGTAGGAAACAAGCAACTCCACCATAGCGCTGTCGTTGGCCAACGTAGCGAGCATAAGGGGCGTGATTCCCCGCTCATCCTGTTCGTTGATGCGGGCCGCAGATCTTCTAAGGAGCTTCTGGACAGCTTTGGTATCGGCTGACTGAACCGCTTCGAGGATCGACTGTGCCGACGCAGTGCTGAGGCTGATCATTAGCGTCAGCACGGCAAACAACACTCTCTTGAAGGCGGGTTGCATGACCTCAGAAACCCTGTTTCTGCAGGAAAATGCCCTTATCGACCTTGGCGAAGAAATCCTGATAGAACTTCGGATCCTTGATCACGTAGACCTCGACGGGGTTGCCGGTGTTATCGAGGATCTTTGCCTGGAAGTTTGCCCGCACACGGCTACGCCGTCCGAGCTCGGTGACGTTGATGCTGACCTCTATCTGCTTGAACTTGTTGTATCGAAGGTCCTGCTGCTGACGACTGCGCTCCTGTGTTCTACCGGAGAGCAGACCAGCGAATGCCTCGGTCCAGTATGAGTCACTCGTGTTCGCACCGGTGGAGAGCTGAATCTCCTTAGTAGCCGTGAGGAGCCCGAGATCAATAACGGCATTCTTCACAACGAATCCGTCATCCTGCAGGACATTCACCATCGCCTTCATGACGAGTTTCACATCGTTGGTGTCGAACTCACGAGTTTGAAACTCCCTTGTCTGGAGCTGAGTCTCTGGGGGAGGAACCCGTGGCGGACGGTTGATGATGGTGCACGAGGTCAGAGTCAGGACAACACCTAACGTCAGTACGACCGGACGAAGCAACGAGGAACGCATGCTTAGAACTTGCTCTGGTGGTAGTTAAAATTCATCACCTTGCCGTCCTTATCAAACGTGATGACAACGGTCAGGGTTCGTTGCGTGGTTGCCATTGCTCCGCTTTGATTAGAAACGCCACCAAGGATCAGGAAGATGGCACTCTGACCTTCGGAATACGAGGCCTCGGTTGCAATCTTGTCATATACCCACACTTCGCGGCCGTCGTCTTCGGTTCGTGTGATATTAGGCGATCCGAGTGCCGAGGCAACCTCTGCTACACCCATCCCCTTTTTGATCTCCCGCCGAACGATGCCCGCCGTGAGTTCTCGCTCGCGAGTCGAATGGAGATCGTTGCGGTGGTCCTGCACAGTGCGACAGGCCGGAACGGCGGTTAGAACAACGGCCGCCAAGGCGGTCGAACAAAGAAATGATGAGATGGATGACATGGTCGTGCTCCTTGTGATTTCCTGATGGTGTCGAAAGAACGCTATAACTGAAAGGTCAGTCCAAGTTGAAACATGATCATGGCCGGCCGGGCAACCTCGGTGCGGCGGACCTGGTAATCCAGAGTTGTTTCGTCCAAGAGATCGGCATACGAGACTTCCACGCGGCTCCCTGTGGTATAACGAAAACGGATATTGATTAATGTCCGCTGCAGCGAATTCGGCAACGTGATAACATCCGCCACCTTCACCGCTGCCCCTAACCCCACACCATAGGTCCACGAAAAATCACCGTCCCCATCCCCGGTCGTAGTTGTGTCATTATCAAAAATGCGCCTTACCGTAACGTCGGATGAGAAGACCGTGATGCCCCCTAACAGCTCGGCGTAGGGGTACACCCAGTTGTAGATACTGGGCTGAAATCGCACGGTAGTGAGAATTGGCATGGAGAAGTTTGACGTGGTAACGCTATAGCTTCGCCGTGAAGACGAGTTGATCGTCCGGTCTCGCGATGGGTAGAAGCACATCCCGAAATCAAAGCCGACATACAGAGGAACAGGGTCAAGGTATCTTCCAAACTCGACACCAAAGCCATAACCCGCGGCCGGCGCGTTGATCGAATCAATCTTCGACCGCAGCTCAGACTGGGCGATGCTCTGCATGTACCCGGCCGACCACTGAAAGGCCAATGCCTGATCCTTGATGCGCGCGATGATAGCCGGATCGATATCCTCGACCGGGGCATCATCCATCATCACGTTATCGCCTGTGATCTGGGCCGAGACTGACAATGCTGAGAGTATGACGAACATCGTCGTAAGAAGAGGCCGCATACTGCAAATTTACCATCAGGCAACGTATTCACTGCTAAGAGATCGTAACTCGGATTGAAGGGGAAGAACAGGCAGATTCGCCTCCGTTGATTTCGGGGGGAAACAACGAAATGCCGTCAATACCGCGCAGAACATTTGTTCAAACCGCGCTCATGTCCTCTGGTGCGATCATCGCAGGGGGCTTTCCTATCGATGCGCTAGCCGCCGGATCGGGAGACGTGGTTCATCGTAAACCGCGGCTGGATCTGGCGATGGATAGCTCCGTCTGGGCCTGCTGGATCGGGCATTCAACAGTACTGATCAAGCTGGGCTCGACGTGGGTTCTGACTGATCCGGTGTTTTCCGACGTCGTAGGGATAAACCTGCTCGGACTTCGTATCGGGCCACGTCGCATTACACCCCCAGCCCTTACGATTGAGGAGATTCCCCGTCCGGATGTTGTAGTGATATCCCATGCCCACATGGACCATTTGGACCTTCCGTCGCTGGAGATGCTGACCACTCGATGGCCGAACCAGATCGATGTGATCACCCCTCCAAACACGGCGGATCTACTGCAGGAGCTTGCCTGGAAGTGCGTTGGTGAACTCGACTGGCACGGCCACACATCAACTGCCGGCATTGACGTTCGGGCAGTTGAAGTGGTCCACAACGGCTGGCGCTTTCCCGGCGAACCATGCCGTTCGGCCGGTAATCGTCGTCGCGGGCGAAGCTACAACGGCTATCTGATCGAGTGGAACGGCGCACGCGTTGTGTTTGGCGGTGACACGGCCTTCTGCCGGAAATTCTCGGAGATCGGGGGCGAGGTTGACCTTGCCATCATGCCGATCGGATCATACGATGGATATGAGCATCTGCACTGCACGCCCGAACAAGCGTTGGAAATGTCGGCAATGATGAAGGCCCGCTCATTGATGCCGATTCATCATATGACGTTCAAGCAGAGTCCTGAACCGATCAATGAGCCCCTTCTTCGGCTGCGTCAGCGCGTACGTGAATACGATATGGTACTTGCGGCCCAACTTCCTGGCAGCACGTTCTCGATGTTGGGGTAAGAAAGGGGGCATGGTGGAGAGCGTGCACGCAAAATCTCCTATGTTGCTTCCCTACAGATGGATTCACTCTTTACCGAACAAGACCAACCCGGGGTTTCTCCGCACGCCCCCTTATCCGAACGTATCCGGCCGGCCACACTGGATGATGTTGCAGGGCAAGAGCACTTGCTGGGTGATGGCGCGCCACTCAGAAGCTTTGTCGAACGGGGCGAACTACCATCGATGATCCTGTGGGGACCTCCGGGAACGGGGAAGACCACGCTGGCGAACATCCTTGCTTCATCGGTCGAGGCGCATGTCGAGCGGCTTTCCGCTGTTGAATCGGGCATCAAAGATCTTCGCGATGCAATGCGTCGTGCGGAGATTCAGAAGACAAGGAAGCGCCGCACGGTTTTGTTCATCGACGAGATACACCGCTTCAACAAGTCGCAGCAAGATGCCCTGCTCCATGCGGTTGAGAGCGGACTTGTCACGCTCATCGGTGCAACAACCGAGAACCCCTCCTTCGAGGTGAACTCCGCGCTCCTTTCGAGATGTCACGTGTACATCCTAAAAGCTCTTCCCGATGATCAGGTTGCCATGATCGTCGAACGTGCGGTAGCCGATTTTCTGTTGCGGGGCGTTGAGGTCGTCATTGACGATATGCCGTCGCTGCTTCGTCTCTCGGGCGGTGACGCACGCAAGGCGCTGAATGCTCTCGAGGCGGTGTTGATGATGCATCCAGCTGCAAAGAGCCCCCTTCACGTGACTGCGGATATACTCGCGCAGGCCGTGCAGCGGAAGGTACTTCGCTATGACAAGCACGGCGATAACCATTACGACACTGTATCGGCTTTCATCAAATCAATGCGAGGCAGTGATCCTGATGCAGCGTTGCTGTATCTGGCCATCATGATCGATGCCGGTGAAGACCCGACATTCATCGCTCGGCGCATGATCATCTTTGCCAGTGAGGATATCGGTAATGCAGACCCCGCGGCGCTGGGTGTTGCGGTAAATGTCTTTCAAGCCATCGAGCGCATCGGGATGCCGGAAGGTCGGATCATCCTCTCGCAAGGCGCCACCTATCTGGCGACTGCGCCGAAGTCGAATGCCAGCTACGTTGCCGTCGATGCAGCTCTGGCTCGTCTTCAGGAGGGTTCGGCCATGACCATCCCACCGCACCTGCGCAATGCACCGACAGTCCTCATGAAGCAGCAGGGATATGGCAAGGACTACGACTATCCCCATGCGTATCCCGAGCATTTCGTCGACGCCGACTACATGCCAGACGGCATGAAGGGAACCGTCTTCTACAGACCCACTTCTCAGGGGGCTGAGCAGGACATCCGCGAGCGACACTACCGCCGCTGGCCGGATCGCGAAGAGCGATAGAGCCCCCTCCTACTTTGGCAGGGACTTCTGCTGAGCAGCCTTGGCCTGAGCGGCCTTCTTGGCGGCGGCTTTCTTTGCGCGACGTTCGTTGTAGTTGATGCTTTCCAGTAGGCGCACCTGTGGGCGAATTAGGCCCCGTGCACGAAGAATACTGTCGGCTGTCATGTAACGCTTGATGTTACGCAGCGACCCGCGACTTTCCTTAGGAACCTGAGAGATCGGGATCAGAGCTTCTTCGACCGACATCGGATCAGCAGGAAGTTTGATGTCGACGGTGTCGTTTGATGTAAGCTCAAGCCACGGTCCGCCCCTTCGCCTGGCAAAGTTGAACACATCAAGAATGATCACCGGAGTTCCGGACATCGTCACGTAGCTGTGACGTACGGTGTCTTTCCGAGCCACTTTTACCCAACGGTAGAGCCATTCTGCATCCTGGATGAACTGTCGGATACACGAGTGCGATACCGGACGTCCGGGCATATCGAACTGGTGAAACGCACTACCTGCCTGAAGGTGGAAGTTCACCGTGAACGGGAGTTTCCACTCATCGTTGAGCGATGAAATTCGAAGGCGCTGTCTCCAGTACACGGCATAGCGCCCGGGGAAGGAGGGTTTACGTTCTTCGCCGGTGTTACAGGCCGCAAAGCGCACAAGTTCGCCGTACTCATAACATGCATAGGCCTGCCAGACATTGCTGACAAGGATGATCTTTGGAATCGTGTCGCCCCCTGCCCAGTACTGCGGAAAGATCGAGTAAGCACGAAGGTCCTGCAGGATGGTATCGGGCATCACCAGGGTGTCACCAACACGGAGGTATCGAATGTCCTTCCGATTGAGCAGGCGCATGACCTTGTATGCATTCGATATGCTGTCAAGGGGCGAGCAGGCGCGGCGGAAACTATCGAGCACGGCACGGCTGCTGATAGGGACTCGGTGGTACTCGATCCGGCGGAAGAGCGCCATCAAACTATCGCGGCGAACTTGCCGCCGTACTTCGGCGCTGACCGTTTGCTCCTGGGCTGTTTCGGGAGCGGGATCTTCGACCACGTTGGAACGGCTCTGCCAGTCGGTGTAAACAAAGACCATCGAGGAAACGAAGACGATCCCGGACAGGCCGAAAATGATTGATGGAGAGAAGCGACGTCGGGGCATGGGTGCGAAAGGGTTAGAGCCGGGGACAAATCTCGCTAGATTCGTGCTCAAACATGAAACCCCGAGTACTTTTAGTAAGCATTATCTGTGCCACGCTCATCGGCTGCTCGACAGAGAAGCCTGCAGAAGAGCCAAAGCCGCGCACTGATGCTCCTGCTACAATTGCTGCACCGGTTCGACGGTACAGTTTCACCGTGATCGAGACCTATCCGCACGACGTGAATGCGTTCACACAGGGTCTGATCGTGAATAACGGAGCGTTCCTCGAAACCACCGGACAATATGGTTTCTCGAGTCTGCGTCGCGTGTCTATCCGCTCGGGCAAGGTTGGCCGGCTTGAAAAGATCGATGCTCGGTACTTTGCTGAAGGGATGACAGTTCTCAAGGGGCGCATCTACGTTCTTACCTACCTCAACCAGAAGGGTTTCATCTACGATGAAACGTCCATGGAGAAGATCGGTGAGTTTTCATACTTCGGCGAAGGATGGGGTCTGACAAACGACGGCACGCACCTGTACATGAGCAACGGCACGAGCACGATCAGTGTTCATGATCCAGAAGGGTACCGCACACTCAGGACGATCGGTGTTACGATGGATGGCAATCCGGTTGTGAACCTGAATGAACTCGAGTGGATCAACGGAGAGATCTGGGCCAATGTCTGGCAGACGGAGAAGATTCTGCGCATTGACCCGTCGACGGGACGCGTCACGGGTTTGGTCGACATGACGGGGCTCCTTCCAGCATCGAAGCGGACCGCTACAACAGACGTCCTGAATGGCATTGCCTGGGACCCGAAAAATGACCACATCTACGTTACGGGCAAGAATTGGCCCTCCGTATTCCGGATTGAGATCCGCTGAAGTCACGTTTGTGACCTAAATCGTACGACGACCGATAGGTACACCATGGTGGTGTGCAGTAATCACCTTTTATCTATCGGAGGTCTGTATGTGGTATCTATCTATGGTTCTGTGTTCACTGCTGACAACGTCGGCCATCCTTGCACAGGTTGCCTCGCTTACCAGCACGCCATATGATGGGCAGTTGGACGTGTCTCCTTCTGCCAGCATACGGGTACGCGCCCCTTCGCCGATTCACGCGTCTTCGCTTGCACGCGGGCTTCCCCGTTCATCCAAAGGAGGTCGCGATCGGGAGCCAACGGTGATGGTGATTCGAAAGGGTGAGTCGGAAACACTCGATCGACACGAATGGATCAAGCGATGCATCGTCGGCGATGTGCGGCAGCTTGATGACTACACGGTGGAATGGAAGCCGCGACGGCTACTTCCCGGAACAAGCTACCGATGCATTGTGCAGGGTATCGTGGTGGAATCGGCGCAAGGTCCGGAGGAGCTGCCTCCGCTGGATATAGAGTTCACAACAGCAGGCAACGTGCCAAGGCTTCAGACGAGCACCTTGGATAGCAATCAGGTGGTCTCCTGCTCCACCGTTATCTGGCTGCCGTTCACCGCACCGGTCGATGACGACGTGTCGCTGTATGATCTCGTCGAGGTCGAGCAGCCTGGCTCTGACGGAACGTGGGGACCGGCCCCAAGACATCATATCCAGCGCGTTACTCGGACACTTGCCGCTGTTGTTTCTAAACAGGGGTGGAACCCGGGATTATCCCTGCGAATGAATGTACGTCTGTCTCGGATCACGGGTGAGGCATCTGATGACCGACGCATAGAATCTATGGTTCGTGGCGCTACGCGGTTTAGTGTGCGGTGTGTGTCGACGGATGGACGAGCAGTAGCGGAGACGCTTGATTCCGCGGCGCACAGACTTGGTGGCGTGATCACTCCGATGAGTGGACTGGCTCTTTCCATGCCGGAGTATGCCGACGATCGATGGCGCTTTGTGCGATGGGAGTGTCCGATGATTCCGCAGGTGAATGGCTCGATCACGCCAGCAGTGCAGTCGCCGCTCGACTGTACTACGCTGCAGCCCGAGATCGAGGCGCTTGCGGTGTATGAGTATCTCGACACGATAGCGGTGACGATCTCGGCTGATACGTTGGGCACGGTTGTCGTGAGCGACCAGGATGGACGGGAGCTTGCTGTGGTAGAAGATTCTGTGACGCTGATGGTGGACACAACGATCAAGCGACTCATTCTTTCGGCGCGACCTCTGACAGGAGCAACGTTCTCGTCGTGGACGTCCAACATCTCGGGATGCCAGGCGATCACTGCTCCGTCGGTGACCGTGCCCGTAACGTCACTGGTGCATTCGGCCGTAAATCCAGGAGCTGGATCGCAGAACTCACCGGCCGGTGGCTACTCCGGGATTCAGCCCCACGTGTACATCAACCCACGGTTCTTCAAGCTGACGCCGGTTGTGGGCGACCGATATCGACTTGTGGCCCGTATTGCGAACTCCCAGCCGGAAGAGGGCTACTCGATCGCTGACCACGTGCAGTTCACAACGCCCAACGAGTTCGAGGAAACACAACGAACAACGCGAACGGTCTGTGTTCTTGCAGAAGACTGCTGGGAGATCGTTGGCTATCATGATGCTGCTACGGGTCCGCCGGTCTGGTTTGACAGGGGGCGAAAAGACCTTTGTGTTGATGCTGAGTTGCTGGATCCGGAAAACACACTCGTGTTCTTTGGTCGACGCGTGCCGATCGACGTTCGGATCGAGCGCGTACTTCTTTCAAAGGACAGTGATGATGACGTCATCACCGGCCAAGCCCCGCACAGCGAGACTCGGATCGATGTTGACAAGCTTGTTACGATCAATGGTGTGGAGAGGTGGATTCCTCTGTCAACATCGATCTGTATGATGAACGGCATATCAACGCAACGTGCAGGATTACGATGTGGTGATAAGATCCGACTTATCGTGCGCGCCGCCACGCAGCGAGGTGAGCAGTGGCGATGGTGGACGGCACGAGACAGGTATGCGTTGCCACGAGGCACGGACCAGGTGGACAATGCACCGGTGTACATTCTGAAGATCGATGAATCGATCGCGAACTTCGATGCTGCATCGTGTGATGGACAGATGCTTGGTCACCGCGAAGTGGCAATCCGCGCGGCATTCCGAAAACGATTTGTCATCGATGCCGTTTCGTTCCGCGTCCGCACACATCAGGGTGGTGAGCGCTGGAAATACCGTTTCGAAGAGCGGTGGTATGATCCATTGCTCTACTACGATATCGACCGTGACGAGCCTCGTGGTGGACGTCAGATCGAGTACATCGCCCGTCGTGGAACAACCATTAAGCTTCGCTTTTCGAGGCCCGTTGATGTGGCTTCGGCCTACGCCGGAACGATATCTGCAGAGTGCACGGCCAACATTCTTCACACAGATCCGCAGGCAAGAGATCTGGACTTCACGGCGGTAAGCACGGAACAGGGTAACACGCTGGTGCAGTCATCAACGGGACAGTATCTCGACATCGTGGAGTTTGCCGTGTACCAGCCCGGCACGAAGCCGATCAAGCAGGCTCTGCATGCTGGGATGATCGACCTACTGTGCACAACGGGACTGCGCTCTATCGACGGTGAGCCCCTTGAAACGATGAAGATATTCGCGGTCAGACGCATGGAGCTTCCCGGGTTAGGTCTGCGCGCCACGGACGTCAAGTTTGCCTACGATGGAGATACCGACTACTTCTTCTGGGAAGACCATGCCGAGATGTACCATGCACTGTACGGCATGAACACATCGCCAATGGGTCCAATTGTAAATGCCGACGGCTTTGTGCGCTACCCGGATTGCCGTCAGCAACGAACTCCGGAGGGAGACTGCACGCGTGAGTGTGGAGACGAAGGTGATGTCTTCAGCTTTGGTGATCGCGAGATCTGGCTGCAGACGGCCTGGATGGATTGGTCAGATCTTGCTTTTGCGAAGATCGGCTCATGGGATGAGGATTGTAAGGGCAACGACCGCTGTCTTGTGAACAATCTCCATCACGTTCTCGGCGAGATGCAGATACGTTCTGATCGATACAAGGGAGACACACTGGATCCGAAGAAAGAGGACGCTATCTACGATGTGATCTCACTCGGGGCTAAACTCATCGCAGCACTTCTGCCGATCGCCGAACAGGACGATCACCTTGCAGAGGTAACGTACATCGAATCGGCATACAACCTCTGGGGAATGTCAACCCCAACAGCGCCGCGTATTTTCCTCTCCGAGGAAAATGCTGATTATCGTCTGCGTGGACAGTGGTTTGTCTCCCGCGCCGTTGTCCGATAGAATCATACCGTCATGTACAATCATCATTGGACATCCACCATGAGCATGATCCGTTTTCAACTGCTGCTCTCGATAATGGGAGCTACACTTGCCCACGCACAGCCGGTTCTTCCCCCTGTTACCTGCTACGAGCGCACGATCGAGATACCTTATGAGACTTGGAATGGCGTTGTCCCGCAGTGTCTTGATACGCTCAGGATCGGCAAAACATCACCCATGCCACCAACGGGTCTGATGCCTTCAGGGTCGTGTGCGGAGCTCTTCGAAGTGACGGGGAAAGGGGCGAGCCGAATCGTTCGCAAGGTACCGGCGAAGGTGCTGTGTGAGAACGCCGAGCGCGTCATGGTCATACCCGAAGAGATACTTACCGCCGAGACCGATCCGGGAAAGATCAAGACATATGAGGTGCATATGTACTGCGAGTACTGGCGGGGCAAAAAGACCACCGACACGAACAGTTTCTCGTTCATGGTCAGTCGGGGCTTCCGTGCCCACGCCGCGGCCATCGATTATGATACTGGGCTTGAGATCACCGAACCGGGTCTTGTGGAGCCGACTGCCGATCAAGCAGTCAATACCGGACAAGCCCCTTTCCGACTGAATGCATGGAGCAATCAGAAGTACGAGTTCCTGTTCTGGACGTGTACGTATACGAGGGTACCCTACGATATCTACGCGCCATTTCAGGTGATCAGGACGCTGTGCTGGCCGATCAACGTCACGACGGTGTTCAACGCCATGTTTCGGCCGCGGACATCAGATGTTGAAGAGCTACCGAGCAGTTCTGTTCGCGTGAGCAGGAGCGGAGAAACAATCAGCATCGAGCGAACCCTGCCGGCTGATGGGGAGATCATGATCCTAACGGCCACAGGACGGGTCGTTCATCGCAGTCTCTGGAGTTCGGCTATCGAAAGAATAGCATTGGAGGATCTGGCAACAGGTATGTATCTGTGTGTTGTACGTGATGGTCATCATGTAACTCAAACCCCCATTCATTACTATTAGGAAATCACCTCATGAAAACGAACATCATCATCTGTCTTGTCCACATTCTGGCTGGATTCGTTCTCCTTCGGGCCGATGTGACAGTGCATTCTGCCGAGTCCTCTATGAGTCTGCTTCCGGGGAGCGTTGTCACCATCCGTTGGAGTGACGACCTCGAAGCTGACGTTGTCAACATTGAGCTTTGGGACGGCGTGCGCGCAACCACTGCCGCGATCGCTAACAACGTGACGCGACAGCAGCGAGAATTGACGTGGACGATTCCCGCGGGCATAAGCGATGGCCGTCGGTATCGATTCGTTGTTCGCGACGCACTTAGACCCGATCGCACAATGGCGAGCATTGGCTTTCATGCCATCATGCGACCCGCCCCCGTGACGACATCGGTGCATGAACAGGTTCAGGCAGGGGGCGAACTCGACGTAATGCCACGTCCGGCCACCGAGCAGGTACATCTTACGTGGACGCAGCCGGTGCAGAGAATTGAGATCATCGATGCCCGTGGCGCGCGGGTGAAGCTGGTGTCTCCCGGCGAGGCAACGCGAATGTGTACGGTGGACGTGACCGATCTGGGAATCGGAACCTACACGGTGCTGTCTCGTACCATGCAGGGCCACGTGTTGCAGAGCCCCCTGATAATCAATCGGTGATCAGGCGTCGCAGAGCAGAGTGTAAGAAACTCCGTGCCGTGGAATGATGATTCGTGTGCCGGGAAGGCGTTCGTGAATAGCCAGCGCGAGAGACTCGCACGCACCCGAGTCCCCGTGGGTGATCACGACCGTTGAAGGGCGGATGTCTTGAGCGAGCTCGATAAGGTGCTCGCGCGAGGCATGACTGCTGAATCGGAACCGTTCGACCTCACACACACGTCGCGAGCGTGTGGACCCGAAGTCGAACGGTTCGCCTTTTTTCGACGTCAGCAGGCTGTGGCCCGGTGAGTAAGGATCCTGATAGCCGATGAAGGCGATTCCAAAGTTTGGACGAATGAACCACTCTCTGGCAAGAGTATGCGACATGGTGCCGGTATTCATCATGCCTGATGGCGCCAGAACGATCGACGGCTCGCGCATAAAGTCGCCCCTTACCAGTTCGTCGCGGCGCAGACGCTCCTGGGGCACGTCGGAGATCTCGAATCCGGGACGCTTCATCGGGTCGCTGTAGCAATACTGATCGTAGACCTTGTTGATGCGCACGCCTATGCCGCCGGAGTAGATCGGCAAATGAGGAATACTGCCTCTGCGCATCAGCGAGTAGAGTTGGACGATCATTTCCTGCAGTTTTCCCATGGCAAAGCACGGTATAAGTACTGATCCGTTGCGTCCGGCAACGTCATTGATAAAGCTCGCCAAACGCTTGGTCTCAGCGGCATACGTCGGAAGATCCTCCGTTGCGGCGTTGGTTGCTTCGGTGATCAGCACGTCCACATGGTGCCGTGGCAGACGCGCCTTTGGCACAACAAACTGATCCGACATCATCACGTCGGCTGTATGGAGGATGGAAAACCCCTTGACACTCAGAGAAACGCTTGCCGATCCCAGGATGTGTCCGGCCCAGTGAAAGGAAAGATCGATAGGCGAGCGACCCGAGTATCCGCGAAAGCGAAGTGGCTCATCATACGGAACAGCTTCGAAGGCCTGCCGCACCGCTTCGATGGTTCCGCGCTCGTAAAACTCCAGCCAATGCTTCGGGAATGCCGTCGCGATATCACTCCTTAGGAGTCGTGCACCATTGTGCAGCACAATATGGCTTAGGTCGCGAGTGGCATGCGTCATGACGGGACGCAGGTGCGGATGTCGTCGCATCACATACGGTACTCCACCGATGTGGTCTGTGTGGGCGTGAGTAACCACCAGAACGTCCGTTGGCCGGTCTCCAAGTGCATCCACGTCCGGAAAGGCTCGCACGGTACGGTCGCGAGGGTGAAGGCCGGCGTCGATCAGCACGCCCGTGCCATCGAGCTCGAGGTAGCAACAGTTGGCACCGATCTCTTCGGCGCCACCAAGCATGATGAGCTCGGCGTTCACGACGGACGTCTTACTGCGAGGTTTTGCAGGTGGTTATACCCAGGACGGAGTACAGTCCGCAGAAAGAGAAGAGCGCCGTGCCCGTCAGGGCAACCGCTGCGATGCCCAGAACCAGGGCCAGAGTGCCGGAAACCGTTCCGGTTGCGATTGTTACGACGCAGGCGCCGGCGACTGAAAGACGCAGAACTTTGTCGGTTGTGCCGATGTTTTTGGTCATGATTCGCTTAAATGGACGTGGAAGGAAGTGGACCTGATCGACAGCGGCAATATGCGGACGAATCACCCGAATACCGCCGCGGCGCACTACCCCGACCCCTTAAAGCTTATATCCTGTGTAGTTTTGCGACGTTGTCCACACCCATCTCGAGACAATTCGGATGCAATCCCAAGCCCCCTACTCGCCCTCGACCATGGTGCGCGTCGTTACTGCGGCGTCGCTTTTCGACGGACACGATGCCGCCATCAACGTCATGCGCCGCATTATCCAGTCGACGGGCTGCGAGGTTATCCACCTCGGACACAACCGGTCGGTTCGCGAAGTCGTCGACTGTGCCATCCAGGAGGATGCACAGGCAATTGCCATGACGTCCTACCAGGGCGGTCACGTGGAGTACCTCACCTACATGCGGCGTCTACTCGATGAGCAGGGGGCTAGCCACATCCGGATCTTTGCCGGAGGTGGTGGAACGATCCTTCCGAGCGAGATCGACGAACTGCATGCAGCCGGCATCACACGGGTCTATTCGCCTGACGATGGCAGGGCAATGGGGCTTCAGGGGATGATCAACGACCTTGTTGCCAAGTCCGACTTTATTCCGCCGATCGACGACCCCGAGCACCTGGCCGAACGCGTCCGGATGCGTGATTCGAGGGCGATAGCCCAGGCGATCTCGTGTGCTGAGCGGGGTCGGCATGACCTGATCGGCTTTGCCGCCGATGCCGTGCGGCGTCCGGTCCTCGGCATTACGGGAACGGGTGGAGCCGGGAAATCCTCGCTCACCGATGAGATCGTGCGGCGCTTTCTGCTCGACCAGCCCGACCGGACGATCGCCGTCATCAGCGTCGACCCGTCAAAGCGTAAGACAGGTGGGGCCTTGCTCGGTGACAGGATACGGATGAATGCCGTGAGCAACGATCGCGTGTACATGCGCTCGTTTGCCACGCGCGAGGCCAATGTTGCTCTCAACCCTCACGTGGCCGATGCGATACGCATTCTCTCGTATGCCGCGTACGACCTGATCATCGTCGAAACGGCCGGCATCGGTCAGAGCGACAGCCAGATCACGGAAGTCTGTGACGTATCGATGTACGTCATGACTCCGGAATTCGGCGCCGCAACGCAGTTGGAGAAGATCGACATGATCGACTATGCGGACCTGATCGCCTTGAATAAGTTCGATAAGCGTGGTGCACTTGATGCCCTGCGGGATGTGCGCAAACAGTACCAGCGCAGCCGGCTGCGATTTTCTGAGCCCCTTGAGAACATGCCCGTGCATGGGACGATCGCCTCGCAGTTCAACGACCCCGGAACGAACACTCTGTACCGGTCGATTGTGGACGCCCTCAAGCAACGCTGCGCGCTCGACTGGGAGTCATCCTACTCGGTCAGCGATGAGATGAGCGAGAAGATCTACATCATTCCTCCGGACAGAACTCGCTACCTGGCTGAGCTCGTTGAGGAAAACAAGCGCTACGATGCGAGGGTAGTAAAACAGTCGGAGATTGCACGTCGACTCTGGCAGGTCAACGGTACGATCGCACAGTTAGAAGAAACGCGCACGTCAGAGCGTCGGAGCCGATAATGCTGCTATTACGTTGCTGCCTTGCCGCTTTGGCCGGACTCATGATCGTCTCCTGCGGTGAGACCGAGCCAACGGCTCCTACGCCGCAGAAGACAACCGTGCGCCTTTACAACGGCATGGAACCTTCAAAATCCGCGCGTCTGAGTATCGCCGGTGTGCCGCTTGATTCGGCCGTGCCGACCGGCGCACGCAGCCTGATTCGTCAGATAGACGCCTCGTCCGAGCCGGTGGACGTGGTTGTGGATGCCGGCGAGGGCAGCCAGCCTTACGCCTCTGCCCGTGTTGTATTCCCTGCGGAGGTGCCGAGCTCGGCCGTTGTCTTTCCGGCAACGTCAGCCTTTGAGCCAATGCGCTTTGCTGACTCGGTTGTGGTCGTGCGAGATTCCGGAAGTCCTGCGCCCGGAAAGGCCCGAATTCGTGTGATCAACGCCTCGGATGCCGGGACGTGGACGCTTGGCGAGCTCAGTGTGTATGTTGATCAGACCCAGGCATTCTCAATTGCCGATCTTCCGCTGCGCAAGGTTTCGAAGTGGGTATCGGTCGACCCCGGAGAGCGCCAGATAAAGGTTGTTCGCCAGTGGCAGATCCCTTACGACGCAGCAACGCGAGGTGTGAGCTTCGTTCAGGGAGCTTCATACACGCTGTTTCTCACGGGCACACTCAATACGGGTGATGCGTGGGTTTTCACCGCGCGGCTGTATTCCGATAACGACCAGAGTGCGGCCGTGGATCTTTTGATACCGCCCGATGTGGGCAGCTTTCAGGTTGTCAACGCCGTCACGGGAATTCGATCGATCGATGTGAAGATCGACGGCAAGATCATTCCGTCGATGTCACAGATTCCGTTCCCCAATGCTACGGGCTACCTCGAGTTGGATCTCGGCACACACGCGCTTGAGATTCTCACCAATGGAACGCCCCTTGTGGACAACGTCCGCACAATTGCAACGCTTCGCAGCAGGAAGACCATGTTCGTAAGCGGTACGCTGGTGCCACCCAATATTGTCGGCCTTGAACTCAGCGAACCCGAGCGTGCTCCGAACGCGGCGTTGGCATACATCCGCTTTGGAAATCTTTGTCCGGATGCACCGATGATCGACATCGCACTGAAGCAGGACACGACCGAGACCATCCCTGAGGGATTCCGAAGTCTGGAGTTTCGGGAATTCAGCACCATTCCTGGCAGTCAGGACCAGTTTCTTGCGTTAGCTCCAGGCACCTATACCATCATCGCGTATCGGGCCGGAACCAGGAGCATCGTTCTTCCGCCTTCGGATGTTCGGGTTGATGCCGGCCAGGTGCGCACGCTCTGGTCGGGCGGACTGCTTTCGAAGATTTCTCTTCAATCCGTAACACACGCAAAGTGAGCTGATGGATATCGATAAGACCACATTAGTAGGGGGCGAGATGACGCAGGAGGAGATCCAGCGTTTGGCTATCGAGATGCTCCGTCAGACAGCTCAGGATCTGGAGGCACAGCTCGACGCGGAGGTGCGTCAGCTCTTGACCTCTTGGGAGGAGAAGAAAGCGCTTTACCGCGGCGAGTATTACACCTACAGGGTTCGAGGTCGGGAGATCAAGGTTGAGAACTTCACCGAATCACTCTCTCACACGCGCATTCCCAAGATCGCTCTTCCTCAGTTCAAGGACTGGGGCGAGATCGTCCGCTGGTGCATGCAGGAGAACGTTCCGGGTGAGTTCCCTTACACCGCCGGGGTCTATCCATTCAAGCGCACGAATGAAGATCCCACCCGGATGTTTGCAGGCGAGGGTGGACCGGAGAGAACGAACCGACGTTTTCACTACCTGTCGATGAACATGCCGGCGGCACGGCTGTCGACGGCCTTCGACAGTGTGACGCTCTACGGAGAGGACCCTGATCACCGGCCTGATATCTATGGGAAGATCGGCAACTCGGGAGTGAGCATTGCCTCGCTGGATGACGCAAAGAAGCTGTATTCCGGCTTTGACCTGTGTGCCCCCTCCACATCCGTTTCCATGACCATTAACGGACCGGCTCCGATGCTTCTGGCATTCTTCATGAATGCCGCCATCGATCAAGAATGCGAGAAGTATATCCGCGAAAACGGGCTTGAGCCGCAGGTCAATGCAAAGATCGAACAGCACTTCGCCGACAGGGGGCTTACCCGTCCTACCTACCGTCATGGGGACGGATCGACCGATCTGCCGGAAGGCAATGACGGTCTAGGCCTGATGCTGCTGGGCGTCACCGGTGACAAGGTTCTGCCGGCCGAGGTCTACGAGCAATGCCGCCAGCGTGCGCTCACTAGCGTCCGCGGAACCGTACAGGCGGACATTCTCAAGGAAGACCAGGCACAGAACACGTGCATCTTCTCGACCGAGTTTGCTCTTCGGATGATGGGTGACGTGCAGGAGTACTTTATCCGTGAGACCGTTCGCAACTTCTACTCCGTGTCGATCTCGGGATACCACATAGCCGAAGCGGGTGCAAATCCAATCACACAACTGGCTTTCACTCTTGCCAACGGGTTCACGTACGTTGAGTATTACCTTTCACGGGGCATGAACATTGATGACTTTGCTCCGAACCTTTCATTCTTCTTCTCAAATGGCGTTGATCCTGAGTACAGTGTGATCGGTCGTGTTGCACGCCGCATCTGGGCGAAGGCCATGAAGAATGTGTACGCAGGTAATGAACGTTCGCAGATGCTGAAGTATCACATTCAGACGTCGGGACGTTCGCTGCATGCGCAGGAGATCGACTTCAACGACATCCGAACGACGCTGCAGGCGCTGTATGCGATCTATGACAACTGCAACTCACTGCATACCAATGCGTACGACGAGGCCATAACGACGCCGACGGAGGAGAGTGTGCGTCGTGCAGTTGCCATTCAGCTCATCATCAACCGTGAGTTGGGGCTGACCAAGAACGAAAACCCGATCCAGGGTTCGTTTATCATCGAGGAACTCACTGATCTTGTCGAGGAAGCTGTCCAAGCCGAATTCCGTCGAATATCCGATCGCGGCGGAGTACTTGGAGCGATGGAGAACATGTACCAACGCAACAAGATCCAGGAAGAGTCACTCTACTATGAAACACTCAAGCATACCGGCCAGTATCCGATCATTGGCGTCAACACTTTTCTGAGTTCGAAAGGATCACCAACGGTGATCCCCGACGAAGTGATACGCTCAACGACCGACGAGAAAGAGCAGCAGATCGGTAACGTCGACGCTGTGAAACAGCGTGGTGGCTATGATTCCGAGGCAGTACTGGACGTTCTGCGAAGGACCGCCGTGCGCAACGGGAACATCTTCGAATCGCTCATGGAAGCGGCGAAGATCTGCTCGCTGGGTCAGATGACTAGCGCACTTTACGACGTCGGCGGTCAGTATCGCCGGAACATGTAGCCAGAAGTGATAGGATTCCAGGACATCCGGGAGGCAGCTGAGCGCATAGCTCCGCATGTCCACCACACACCGATCATGACATCGCGCACCATCAACGCAATGTTTGGTGCCGAGATCTACTTCAAATGTGAGAACCTGCAGAAGGTCGGTGCATTCAAGGCTCGTGGGGCGGTCAACGCTGTAATGCAGCTCGACGAGACGACGGCTCGCAGCGGCGTGATCACGCACTCCAGCGGGAACCACGCACAGGCACTTGCCTATGCCGCCGGCATGCGCGGGATAGCCTGTTCTGTGATCATGCCACATACGGCTCCGGCCATCAAGGTCGCTGCGGTGCGGGGTTATGGTGCGGAGATCATCTTCTGTGAGCCAACACAGGAGTCACGAGTTCGCACCATGGAAGACGTGGCAAAGCGGACTGGGGCGCACGTTGTGCCTCCGTCTGACGATGACCGCATCATGGCGGGTCAGGGAACCGCCGGACTTGAGCTATGCGAGCAGGTCGAGGGTCTAAACCTCGTCATGGCGCCCGTCGGTGGCGGTGGGCTCTTGGGAGGGGTGGCTACGGCCGTGCGTGCCATGCAGCCTTCGGCGATGATTGTCGGTGCCGAACCGGCTATCGCGGCCGACGCCAAGGCATCGCTCCAAACAGGTATTCTTCAGCCCCCTGCCAACAGCATGACCATTGCCGATGGTCTGCGCACCGGGTTAGGTGAGAGGACGTTTGCGCAGCTCCGCTTTATGGGTGTGGAGATCGAGACGGCCACCGAGGACAGCATCCGCAAGGGTACACTCCTTGTGATGTCGCGCCTGAAACTCGTTATTGAGCCCAGCGCCGGTGTTACGATGGGAGTGCTGCTCGAGCGGCCTGATCTTGCACGGGGCCGCCGCATCGGCATTATCCTGTGTGGCGGTAATGTACACCTCGGTAGCCTTGCCTTTGGGTAACAACCGCGGAAACCGCCCCCTCGGCAACCGATTTTCCGTAGTTTTGGCGTCCTTTGGAGACCTCCGCACCATCCCCAAACAGCGCCTACGAGGCCGTGATCGGCCTTGAGGTACATGCCCAGCTCACCACGGCATCGAAGGCGTTCTGTAGTTGTTCGACCACCTTCGGCGCACAGCCGAACGTGAACGTGTGTCCAATCTGTCTCGGTCATCCGGGCGTTCTCCCTGTTCTGAACGAGAACCTCGTGGCCTTTGCCGTGCGTATGGGTCTGGCAACCAACTGCCAGATACGGCGTGTGTCGACGTTTTCACGCAAGAACTACTACTATGCGGATCTGCCGAAGGGTTATCAGATCACGCAGTATGCGGACCCGATCTGCCACGATGGATATGTCGAGATCGAGACTGAGCATGGTGCAAAGCCGATCGGCATTACGCGTATCCACATGGAAGAAGACTCGGGAAAGAGCATCCATGATCTTGATATCGATACGCTTGTCGACCTCAATCGTGCCGGCGTTCCGTTGATCGAGATCGTCAGCGAGCCGGACATCCGCACGCCGCAGGAAGCATATCAGTACCTCCAGCAGATGCGTCAGATCCTTATCTACCTTGGGATCTGCGATGGAAACCTCGAGGAAGGAAGCATGCGCTGCGATGCCAACATCTCGGTGCGACGTCGCGGAGCGACAGTTTTTGGAACAAAGCGTGAGGTGAAGAACCTCAACTCGTTTCGTAACGTCGAAAAGGCCATTGAATTCGAGATCAACGACCAGATCGCCTTGCTCGAAAGGGGCGAGAAGGTTGTGCAAGAGACGCGCATGTGGGATGCCGGTGCGCAGAAGACCAAGGTAATGCGCACAAAGGAGCAGGCCCACGATTACCGTTATTTTCCGGAGCCGGATCTGGGTCCGGTGGTGGTTGACCACGGCCGGCTAGAAGAGTTCCGCCGTTCGATTCCGGAGCTGTCGCTTGCCAAGAAGCGGCGCTTTATGGCGCAGTATCATCTACCGGCGTATGATGCAGGGATTCTCGTTGATGATCAGGATGTTGGCGCGTTTTATGAGGATGCGTGCGCAAGTCTGGCGAACTCAACGCCGGACGGTTACAAGCTTGTAAGCAACTGGATCATGACCGATTTGCTGCGCATAATGGGTGAGCGCAAATGCGACATTTCCGAGGTCGGCCTGACGTCGCGTCAGCTTGCCTCGCTGATCGACGTGATCACTGATGGCACGATCAGCAGCAAGACGGCAAAGGAGATCTTCCCGGAAATGCTCGGCAGCGGCCGCGCGGCGCAGGACATGATTGAGGAGCGCGGTCTCAAGCAGGTGTCGGATCCCACGGCCTTGTCGGCTCTGGTCGATGATGTGATCCGCACGAACCCGGACAACGTTCAGAAGTACAAGTCGGGCAAGACCAACCTTCTTGGTTTCTTTGTTGGACAGGTACTCAAGGCCTCCGGCGGAACGGCCAACCCGCCGATGGTCACGCAGCTGATGAAGGATGCATTGGAATCGGCCACAGCCCCCTGAAACGAACTCGTCGGAGACACAGAATGCCAATCACACCAACGAAGACGATCTGGAAGAACGGGAGCTTTGTTCCGTTCGAGAAGGCATCCATACACGTGCTATCGCACGTGGTGCATTATGGCTCCTCGTGGTTCGAGGGCATTCGCTGCTATGAGACCGAGAAGGGCACGGCGATCTTTCGGCTTCACGACCACATGCGGCGTCTGCATCAATCGCTCAAGGTGTACCGCACAAAGTTGCCTTTTTCGGTTGACGAGCTATCCGAGGCCGCTGTTGACCTCGTCCGCCGCAATAAACTGCGTCAATGCTACATCCGCCCTTTTGCTCTTCGAGGATTTGGCGACATGGGAGTCTACGGTCTACGCTGTCCTGTCGAGGTATATATCGCCGCCTGGGAGTGGGGAGCATATCTGGGAGATGATGCAGCATCGAACGGAGTGGACGTCTGTATTTCCTCCTGGGATCGGATCACGCCCAACTCGTTACCATCTATGGCCAAGGCGGGCGGGAACTACATGAATTCGCAGCTTGTAAAGATGGAGGCCGTGGAGAATGGTTATGCCGAGGGCATATGTCTTGACACATACGGCAACATTGCCGAAGGCTCCGGCGAGAACGTCTTCGTTGTGGTCAACAACGAGCTGATCACGCCACCATCGGCGAGCTCGCTGCTGCCGGGCATCACCCGTGACACAGTGATCGCGCTGGCTGAGGAGCTGGGGGTGACCGTGCGAGAGCAGAACATCCCGCGGGCCATGCTCTACAGTTGTGACGAGATGTTTCTTACCGGAACGGCCGTCGAGATCACCCCTGTCAAGTCTGTTGATCGCATAGCGGTCGGCCGGGGCAAGGTTGGCAACGTTACCCGTGCGTTACAGCAAGCGTTTCACCAGATCACCGTCAACGGCGAAGATCCATATGGCTGGCTCACGCCCGTGCGTAAGACCAGTGCCAAATAATGACAGAAGAACACACAAGGATGAATTGATATGGCGAAGACGACAAAGACATCACCACCGACCGGAAAGAAGTCAACCACCGCGGCCGCTCCTGCCAAGAAGGGGCCAAGTGTCGACGGTGCGATACCGACCCGTAAGGACCTTTTCGATATCAAGGGTTTTTCCAAGGAGACCCTAATCGACTGGTATCGTACGCAGCAGCTTGGCCGTCGACTGGACGAAAAGGCTGCCAACTACCTCAAGATGGCCAAGGGCTGGTCCTACCATGCCCCATTCGCCGGACATGATGGCATCCAGCTGGCGCTGGGCAAGGTGTTCCGTCCGGGCAAGGATTTTCTCTTCCCTTACTACCGGGACATGCTGACGTCGCTTGCCGCCGGCGTGACTGTTGAGGAGATCATTGCCAACGGTCTGTCCAAGGACGTTGACGTTGCCGGTGGTGGGCGCCATATGAGCAACCACTTTGCCAAGATCTCCATCAATCTTCAGAACTCCTCGTCGTGCACCGGCAACCATTCCCAGCAGGCCGTCGGCACAGCCCGGTCGATTCGGAAGTTCAACGGTGATGAGGTGGTCTACTGCTCAACTGGCGAGAGTACGACCTCTGAAGGATATTACTACGAGGCCGTCAACGGTGCTGATCGTGAGAAGCTTCCGATCGTCTTCGTGATACAGAACAACAAGTACGGCATCAGCGTGCCGGTGCGTGAGCAGACCACTAACATTGTGGTTGCCGAAAACTTCAGCGGGTTCAAGAATCTGAAGATCATTTATTGCGATGGCCGAAACCCAATGGATTCGTTTCGGGCCATGGAAGAGGCGCGCGATTACGCTCTCAGTGGGAAGGGTCCGGTCATGGTCCATGCTGATTGTGACCGCATCGGCTCGCACTCCAATTCGGACAATCACGAGCTGTACCGCGAGCCGGAGGACCTGCAGGCCATGAAGGACCGCGATCCGCTGCCGCGCATGCGAGCTACTCTGATCGCCAACGGTATTGCAACGGAGGATGAACTCCTGGCGATCGAGGATGCGAACAAGACCGCCATTTTTGCGGCTGCGGATGCTATAGAGCCCCTTGCCGACCCGGATCCGGCCTCGTACACAGACTTTGTGATCCCCGACCCTGTGGTTGGATATCACGACGAAAGTGAGTCGAGATACACCCCGTCACCGGACGCACCCGTCGTGACCTTCCGTGAGGGCATTGTTAGCGCTCTGCACGAGGAGTTTCGCCGCAATCCGGCCACCTTTCTGTTCGGTCAGGACGTTGCCTCCTTCAAAAAACAGGGCATCTTCAATGTCTGCAAGGGTATGCTGGATGAGTTCGGCAATGACCGGGTATTCAATGCCCCGATCGCTGAGGACTTCATTGTGGGAACGGCCAATGGCATGACGCGTTACCGCGACGACATTCGTGTTGTTGTGGAGGGGGCTGAGTTTGCTGATTATTTCTGGCCGGCCATGGAGCAGCTGATCGAGTGTACGCACGACTACTGGCGCACTAAGGGGCAGTTTTCTCCGGCCGTGGTGATCCGTCTGGCCTCTGGCGGCTACATTCAGGGCGGTCTTTACCACTCGCAGAACCTTGAGGGCACGTTCACGACCCTTCCCGGCCTGCGCGTTGTTTGCCCGTCGTTTGCCGACGACGCCGTGGGCCTTATGCGCAACGCCATTCGTTCGCGAGGCACCACAATGTTCCTCGAGCCGAAGTTCCTCTACAATTACCGACCAACATCAGCGCCGATGCCGGGTGAGGACTACATCATCCCCTTCGGGAAGGCCAAAGTCCGTCGCGCGGGCTCGCACCTCACGATTGTGACCTACGGTTCTGCCGTCCACTGGAGTCTACAGGCCGCCGAACAGCTTGCCTCTGAGGGCATCGACGTCGAGGTGATCGACCTGCGGTCACTCGCCCCCTGGGACAAGGAGATGGTCTTCGACCACGTCCGCCGGACGGGGCGCTGCGTTGTAGCGCACGAGGATAAGAAGACCGGAGGCTTTGGCGGTGAGATCGCCTCAGCCATCGGCGAGGAACTCTTCAGGTACCTCGATGCCCCTGTTGCACGCATTGGATCCAAAGACACCCCGGTTGGATTCGCAAAGAGTCTAGAGCAGGCTATCCTGCTGAGCGTTTCCGATATCGTTGAAGCCGTTCGGTCGACCATGAGGTTCTAGTTGCTTCGGCCGAACTGTTGAAAACGCCCCCTGTCAGGCTGTGGATATCGTCTGTAACTGCACAGAGGTCCAAGGCTTAACCGCAGAGTTCGTGTTCATATTTCTTGTTGGTCAGATAGGCCAACATGGGTATATTTGCACGTCTGTTTCACAGGACTCGAACCTCGCCAGACGCGATGATTCGTTGTTCTGTGGTGCAGACTGTCCATTTTGCGGTGCCCGAACACGGGTAACCGTTCCTTTGTTGAACGCTTGAGGGGTGCATGAGCACAGGCCTGCCACACGAGAGTTATCAAACATCCGAACCAACCGCATCATCGGTTGACTCGGCCCAAAATGCCGTTGACTTCATCGCGAGCCGCTGGCAGATCATCGTCGGGGTCATTGCAGCGATTGCAGTGATTGTCGGCGGTTACTTCTTTTACGACTCTCAGCAACAGGAACTCAACATTGAGGGTCTGACGCACCTGTCACGTGTCCGTATGACCTACGACATGGCTGCGTACGACCAGGCATTGACCGGCAAGGGCATTCCTCCGATGGGCAATGAGGCCGTTAAGGGGCTTGTGGCTATCAGCGACGAGTATGAAGGCACACCTGTCGGACAACAGGCAGCACTCATGGCCGGCAATGCATACGTAAATCTTGGTAATGCTGCCGCGGCAGAAGTGCAATTTTCTCGCGCCGGCGGATCCTCCTCACAGTTGATCCAAGTTGGTGCTAAGCAAGGGCTTGCAGCGGTCCGCGAACTACAGAAGAACTTCACCGAAGCAGCCTCGCTGTACGAAGAGGCGGCTGTGCTGGCTGACAAGACCGGACTTGAGGATCGCCTGGCGTACAACGCGGCGGTCTGTTACGAGGAAGCAAAGAACACAGCAAAAGCCCAGGAACTGTATCGTTTGGTCGTTAAGAAACATGAAATGTCTGAAGTTGCCGCCTCCGCAAAGTCGGGGCTGGCGCGTCTTGGCACGGCAATTGATTGACGATTCGAGGCATTTTGCCACTTTTTCAACCGAAAGAGTTCAAACACGTGAAAAAAGAGCTAAAGAATAAGGTTTTTACAACTGGAGGTTGTATGCAACGTTGGTTTCGTTTAAGCAGCTTGCTGCTTGCACTTACCGCGGTTTTCAACGTCGCGCACGCGCAGTTCGTTGAGGTTCGCGGTAGTCTTCCGCCCGGAGGCGTACGAGTTTTCGTACGCGATACGATCTACCGAATCAGTGGTTCATATACCATTGGCGGTACTCTTATCATTGAGCCGGGCACACGGGTCGAGTTTCTTCCGAACGGTCGTCTGATTGACTCAACCGGCGGTCGCATCATTGCCGATGGACGTGCAGCAGCCACGTACAATCCAACGGCAGTGAATCCATTGGTCCCGCCGTTCACTGGTTATGATGACCTCAGCTACTTTGGTACTGCAGGTGTTGTAACCTCAACGATTGAGACCGAACCAACGATCAACCCTGCCAAGCATGGTCTGATTTTCCGCGTTAACCTTGGAACAAACGCGAACCTGCAGAATCTTACACCTGCACAAGCCATCATGTATCGAGCAGCTCGACTTGACCTTGGTGCGGTGATTTCTGCTATCCGTCTGAATCCATGGTTCCGCGTTTCTGGACGCACTGTTAATGTGAATCCAGCGCGCATCACGTTCACATCGGATCGGGTTAACAACTTCTCGCGCGAGTGGGGACACATTGTTGTGCTTCCAGGAGCCCGTGCTGCGTTCTTCCGCGATGTTGATTTCGTCAACTTCCGCAAGGACACGACAGTTGACAACCGTCCGGTGTATCTCACGAACAACGCCGGTCAGGCTCTCACATCTGCCCAAGCAGAGACAGCTAATCAAACATTGCTGAACCAGTCGAATGGTTCGGGTGGTGCAATCACAACGTTCTCATCACGTACGTGGATTGTGGGCTGTAACTTCCGCAACAACATGGCGCGTTATCGCGGCGGTGCTGTTCAGATCCTGCAGGCTCCTGTCGACGCATTTACTGGCTCGACGCTGCAGCTTTACCCGACGGTAGCACCTGCAACGATCGGTGCACTTCCAACATATCCGGCGTCTGTCAATCCATTCCTGACAAGTCAGCTGAATGCAGCACCGATCAATAGTGGCCTTCGTGTGACGGACAACGTGCATGATGCCGGTGCAGAAACACTTACCGACTCGGATCGCCAGTCTCTCGACGATGCGCGTCTGGCCGTCTATCTCGGTCGTATTCGTCAGTCACGCTTCACGGGTAATTATGCCCTTGTTGCTGATGTCGACACGATCCGTGTAGGTTCGGTCCGCATTGTCGGCGATGTATCAAGCCGCGCCGCTACGGTCTTCGGCACAACAGGTCGTTCGCAACGAAACGAGGCCTTCGGTGGCGCTATGTACATCAGCGGCCGCACGCCTATGACAATCGGAATCGGTGTTAATGATTTCCAGGGCAAGGACACGATGGAGTTCACCAGCAATTATGCTGAGAACCGTCAGTCAGCGACGCCGGTTGGCAATCAGGTAACGAGTGGTGCTCGAGGTGGTGCTGTATATGTAGGCGATAACACGCGGGTGTTCTTCGCTGGCCGATACACAACCAACCGCACAGTCACACCATTCATCACAACGCTATCAAGTTCAAGTGCTGCCTCGGTCGGAAACTTTTCTAAGGGTGGTGCGATCTATGCAAGCGCAGGAGCCCTACAGATTCAGGTCCGCGGCAATCTCGACAACAATCCGCCAACACATTTTATCGGAAACGAGTCAGGTCGTGGTGGCGCCATCTTTGTTGAACGCGGCACGACGGATCGTGACCTTTCGCCATGGATCGGTGGATCCGACGGTGTGATTGAAGCTCGCAATCTTGGTTTCAACATCAAGTTCCGCGATAACAAGGCATCGGTTGAAGGCGGCGCAGTTTACACAGCACGTAACATGTATGTTTATGGTGCTGGTGGAGCATCAGGTCCACTCTGGATCTACGGTGCCAACTACGGCGTTGAATTCAACAACAACACAGCAAGCTTCTCGGGCGGTGCTATCACTGTGAACATCCCTGAGAACCTCCCGGTCGTCGAACGCGGTCTTCGCTACGTTCGTACGCACTTCATCAACAACCGTGTTGGCCAAGTCACCGGAACAACGGTGAATGACGTACGCGGTGGTGGCGGACTTTATGTGATCAACGCCGACCTTAATGTTGTTAAGGGTGTCGAATTCCGCGCCAACAAGGTTTGGAACGGTAACGGTGGTGCCGTCGCAATCGTGACCCCAGATACCGTGACTCGCAAGCGTTTCATGGTCACTGACATGGACGATCTTGCATTCAATGCTAACGCGATGGCCGTTGGCTACACACCACGTAACGACGTCTTTACGTTTGGAACAACGAGCCCAAGTCCTGATGAACGGATGCTCACGCGTTTCTACGACAATGAAGCATATCCTAACGCTGCCCGTCAGGGATCTGGCACAACGCAACGCGGTGATATCAAGGTTACGCACCCTGGTACGACTCTTCGTGAGAACGGTACAGGTCTTGGTGGAGCCATCTACATCCTTGATAGCATTCGTGTACGTGTAGATACGTTTGCCTTTGACCGTGTTCGTTTCCAAAGCAACATGGCATTCAGCGGTGCTGCTGTCTACTCCGATAACTATGACTTGAAGCTTGCTTTTGCGCGCTGTCTTGTTACGGGCAATAAGGCTTCCTCAACGATCGGTCGTCAGAACGACACGATCGAGGGTCCAATGGTGAACAATGAAAACCCGGCATCAAGCGATCTTACCGGTGCCGTTCTTTTCGGTGAGATCACTGGTCCACTTCCTTGGAACACCTATAGTTCTGCCGCTAACAGCATCTACGACAATGATGCACGCTTCGTTGTTCGTCTTCCAGATGCTCAAGACACGAAGGGCGTTCTTGCAGGCACAACCGGTATAGGCTTTGGTGGCGTTGACACGCTCCGCGGTAACTACTGGGGACGTACAGAAGCAAACGTTAACACCATTCTGCCACTTTCGGCCGGCTCAACATTTGCTCGTGAGCAAGAGACATTCTTTGTTGCTGGCAACGGTAAGACCCACATGCGTTTCGTTCGCGGCACAACCGCGAACCCAACTAATCAGGGTCCATTCGAATCTGCATGGCGCTATGCATACACTCCTATTCCAGCTTGGCGTATCCCAGACACACTCCTTATGCAAGGACGTGTTTATGATATCTTCGACAAGGGAACAGACATCAAGACAGCTGACTATTCAAGCCGTCGTATGTCCCCGATCGAGGACTTCGCGATCGGTATCCCGCCAACACTTCGTCTGTATGCTGATCCGCTTCAGCCATCGTTCAACAAGTACGTAAAGCGCATGACGCGTAATCCGTACGACGCCGATCGCTTCACGGATGTCGCCGCTGTACAAACGGAGTTTGTTGGCGATCACCCGATCGGTTATCCGTTGTTCCTCGAGGCACGTGCTGACTATAATGGAACAGCGGAAATTGCGAACAACGATACGCGTGCGATTAATGAGACAGTGTTCTTCGTTATCAACGAACGCACGGGTGATTTCATTCGCGTGAACATGTCGCAGCGCACGAACACTGATACGATCTTCCGTGCACGTGTCGATTTCGTTCCCGATTCGACAAACGGCGGCGATCCAAATATTCGTCGTGCTTATGAAGGTCTTGCCACGTACGGTACGGGTGCCACTCTGCTGAGCAACATCGTTCGCAACGCGATTGCGGAAGATTCAGCTGCACTTGCTGGACGCCGATATGAGGCTTCGACAACACTTGGCGAGCTAGGTGGTTCCGACTTCCGTCTTGGCAATCGTCCAACGCTGCCAACGTCGAACACAATCGGTTCTGATGGCGGAAAAGAAACCTATTACGCTGGTGAACGCTATCGTGCGCTCCCGGTCGTAAACGGTGACCCTATCACGATCATTTCGCGTACGGCACTGTGGAAAGACGGAGTGGTCAACGCTATCAATGCCGCATTGACATTCAACATTGGTAACAATACCAATCCGCCGGTCTTCACAGGCTGCGCCGACACGCTTCCGTCATCGCCGCTGCTTCATCCGGAATTCCGCAACCGCGTGTTTGTAACGGAGAATCGTCTATACACACCGATCACAGCAGCACAGTCTTCTCGCGGTCCCGGCCGTGGAAGTTGGTTCAACGAGCCTGCAAGCTATCCTGCGGACATTCTGAATCAGCCGATTCCTGGTCGTGATCTGTTCGAGCGTGATTCGATCTTCTCAATCACCGCAGTTGACGTGAATCGATTCTATGATCCACGTGTTGTGCGTGATCCTAATTTCAACGCACAGCTGTCGTATTTCTGGTCGATTCGCACAGGCAATTCAGGTCTGGCTTACTGGCTGCGCGACACACTCGTTTACGCGGGTTCAACAACGAGCAACCCACGTTGGAGTGCTGTTGGATATCGCTTCTTCCGTGGTCGTCCGATCAACCCATACATCGTCCCAGGTGGCGAACTGGTTGAAGTGGTCGCCAAGAACTTCCCACCAAGCGTCGAGATTGTCGATACACTTCGTAAGTCAGGTTGGAGTGAGTCTGACATCAGCCGCTGGTTCTACACGTACCCATCATACTTCCATGCGGAAGAGTATGATAACAATGCACTTCCACTTGCTCAACGCGATCCGAGCAATACGAACGCACGCTACCTGCAGCAGGACACCGTGAATTACGGTTGGCTTGACTCTGTGTCATACCAGTTCCGTATTCACGTTGTCGATTCTATGCCTCGCTTCCTTTGGAACCATCGTTCAACTGGTGCAAGTGCCTTCGCTAATGCCGGTATGTGGAAGGGCGATACAACGATCGTTCTCGATCCAACCACTACGGATCCTGAAGCATACAATGCTTCTACCCGTACGTATCTGGATACGCTACGCATGTTCAATACAACCAGCCGTGTAGCGCGTCGCTTTGTTCCAGCTCCGCAAGCAACACCAAACAACATTCTTGACGAAGTGTACAACAACCCGACTACAAGTCAGAACGACACGTTGAACATCCACTTCGTTGCGAACGTCACAGACTCACTCCGTTTCCGTGCTGACATTAACACGGACGATGAGTTTGAAGATCTTGCTGCGATTGACCAAAACCGTGCTGTCGTCAAGCGTCTTGGAGCATGGGATTTCCGTTATGGCCGCACGTCATACGGATTCCTTTCGACGTCAATCCGCGAAACACCAGCCGACACTTCTCTTGAAACTATCATTCAAGCTCGACCAAGTTGGTTGGCATCACGATTCCTGCGCCGTTATGAGGCTGCTGGAACCAATGATCAGTTTGCACAGGATTTCACAACGCGTGGACGTCTTGAAGTTCGTATCGGACGCGACCTTGCAAATGAGCTGCTTCAGCCAATCAATGATTACGATCCAGGCCGTCCATTCAACGACGATCGCAACACGGACACGGTTATGACCGTAGTGGTGAATGATGGTCACGGCGGCATCAACACACTAACGCGACGTCTCTTCGTTAACTTCCAGCCAAGCCTGCTTGATGCTACGCTTGCTGATGCAATCGAAGATGAAGACTACAACACGCAGCTCATCGACAGCGCACGTCGGATCAAGGTCTATGATCCGAACTTCGGTCAGACGCAGGCATTCGAGCTGATCTATGCTAGCGAGACGCGTGATAGCATACAGGTTGATCCGTACTTTGTTGAGGCCGGTTTCATCAAGTTTGATGCTTCACGCAAGACAACACCTGACTGGGTTAAGATCAATCCTACATCTGGCATTCTTTATGGAACGCCACGTGTTACTGATGTTCCATATCCAGACACAACAGTCCTAGTCACTGTTCTGGTAACAGATGCCGGTGGCCTTCGTGACATCAAGTCGTACAATCTGACGATTCGTGCAAAGAATCACGATCCAAAGCTTCTACAGTCACCGATCATCCGCTGTGTCGAATCTGGCAAGCCATACGCCGACACGATCCGCGTCACCGACGTTGATCTTCGCCGCAAGCAGGCTGGAAATGAAGAGCTGACATTCGAAGTGCTCGAGCCAGCTGGGACATGGACTTTCTCACCAGAGAAGCTCTCCAGCCCTGTTGCTGACACACAACGTGTTGCAGTTTCAACAACGAACCTTCAGGGTAACATCGTTGATGGCCGTATTCGCATCGTCATCCTTGTGTCTGATCGCCAGGGTCTGCGTGATACACTCACGTATTCGGTTGCAGTGTCTGACGAAACACGTTTCTCGGCTACACTTCGCGTCGAGAACAACCTTGGTGCATTCCAGAACTTGACATTCGGCGTAGGCGGTTCGACTATCGCAACCCGGGGTGATGAAGCTACTTCATTCGGTAAGCTCGACTCGAACTATTGCGAGTACGAACTGCCGCCGGTTCCTTACATCGATGTTTTCGATGCACGCTGGACAGTTCCAACACGCAACGGTACGGTGCGTAACATCCATCCATTCTCTAACTCAGCTGGTCAATCGATCTATCAAGGTCGCTTCCAGGCTGGTGGTGAAACAGGACAGAGCTCGAATTACTATCCTGTTCGCATCGCATGGTGCAAGGATCAGATTCCAGCCAAGGATGCAAGCAACCCTGGTTCGTACTATATCCGCGATGACCAGTCAAACGGTCAACTCTTCAACTTCGATATGAAGACGGGTACAGGCAAGTCGATTCCTAGCGTTCAGAAGCGTGATGGAGTGAACTCTGAGTGCGACACACTCTTGATCAACATCACGTCTATCGAAGGTTTTGTCATCGTGTACGACTTTACCTCACCTGTGAACGAAGAAGAAACAGCTTCGACCTTTGCGATCACGGGCGTGGCTCCTAATCCATTCGCCGGGACGACGACTATCGGATTCAATGTCGTAAACACGTCGAAGGTTGCGGTTGATATCTACGACGCAATCGGCAATCGAGTTGCAACAGTGGCTGATGATGTCTTCACATCCGGTAAGCATTCCGTGCAGTGGGATGGCACAAGTAGTGGTGTTGCCCTTCCTTCAGGTACCTACACTGTGCGCATCAGTGACGGAACAAAAACTGCGACACAACAGGTCGTAGTGATCCGCTAAAGCAATCCACGGGGCCGGACTTCGGTTCGGCCCCCTACTTAACCGACACGAAAACAAACAAAAGAATAACTTGGAGTCCCTATGAAGAAGCAGGTATTAATTGCCTCGGCGATTGTACTCTGTTCATTCGCGATCGGTGCGGTTGAGGGCGTGGCTCAGCAGATCTTTAATCAGTTCCGCCAGCCCCAACTCGTTGTCGGATTCCCTTATCGGGATCTTGATAACTGCCCCGGAGTGAGTGCAACAACAATCTCCCCGGCGGACTTTACGCTTCCGCCAACTAACGTCAATGACCTTGACGATGGTTATGCCTTCATTCAGTTCCCTGCTGGCGTGGTCTATAACTACAACGGCACACTGTATTCAGGCATCTATGTTAGTATCAATGGTTTCCTGACGTTCGAGCGGACAAAACTTGTCTCGGCGAAGAACCCAATCGGTCTCTTCATCAATTCGAGCTCGTATCCTGACAATGTTCTGGCTCCGTTCTGGGGTGATCATCGATTCCGCACGTCTGCTGACATCGCAGGTGGGTTCATGCCTTCGAAGATCTCTTGGGCGTTTGACTTCGACCGTGATGAAGCCTGTCAGATCATCCAGCCTGCACGCCCTTGTATCGTTGTGCAGTGGAAAAATCTGAATGTCAATACGAGCCCCGTTGCCGTTAACTCTTCAGTCGCCAATTTCCAGGCTCGTATCTACATCGGCGGCGCGACCAACAACAACCAGGGTGAAATTGAATTCGCCTACGGTCAAGTTGGTGGCAATCCGAATACAACCAATACGACTGTCGTCACACGCGGTGCCACGATCGGTATTAAAGGCAACGGCGGTTTCCCTGGTTTCCTCTCAGACTTCTGGAACGGCCTTGTATGGCAGCCAGGCGCTGGTGGCAACACGCGTACTGACTCAACATCGATCTGGCAGCCTTCAGGCGGTCGTTCTGATGCACGCATCCGTTTCGGTTCCATCGTTTATCTCACGTTCAGTGATTGGGGTTATGGTGACGCGGACACATCGGGTGCCATCAACCAGCGTCACTTTGATCTCCCGCAGAACCGTCGTGTGACGGCTAACGATGCTCGTGTCATTATGCGGTCGATCGTAACGAAACGTCCACTTGATTCCATCTGGAAGCGTCAAGCGTATCTCGCAGATGTCAACCATTCTGGACGTTACTACTTCACAAAGCTGAAGAGAGATTTCTCTGGTGACTCACTCCAGCCTGGTACTAGCAACATCGTTATCTGGCGCCGGACAATTGATATCGAACAGTTTTTCCCTGGTCAAGGTGTTGGTCCGAACACAAACAAGCAAGTTGTTCGTGTGATGTTTGAAGGTGACGGATTGTATGGTGCAGGTGGCAAGGCTCCTGACGTAAGCAGCCTCAACCAGATTTACTACGAGGCAACGGAGTATGACGCCGGTTTGATCATGCGTTACCTATCTGGTCGTCTGCCGTATCTACCGTGGATCTATGACATTGACACAACCGGTCCTGATTTTGGTAAGGTAACGTTGGACAATGTTGCTGACAACGTCCGCTTCGGTAATCCAACTAACGTTGGCGGTGGTCTTGTTCAGGTTCCTGTTTATTTGAACGGTAATCATGAAGGTGCGTTTGGCGTCCGGTTCGGAGTCGGTACGGATATCGTTTCCGTCACTTCCGTTGTGGGTGAGTCGAATGTTGTTTCCAGTGACAACAGCACAGATGTCGCCGTAATCGCAGGTAACGGTTCGTTTGATGGAAATCAGCCAGTTGCTCTCGTTACAATGAAAGAATCAGACGTTCTGACATTCAACGACATCAGGTTCAATGAATCAAGCAAGCCAAACCACACGATCAGCATGGTCGAGAGTGACGACGCGAACGTCACAGCGTATCCAAATCCTGTCACTTCATCAATGGCTCTCGCCGTGAACGCGCAAGTGGGTGGTAATCTCATAGTGCGTGTCTACGACATGTTTGGTAAGATCGTGAACACCGTTTACAACGGCTCGGTGTCAGCAGGTGCTTTCAGCACAACCTGGAACACGACTGACATGGGTGGAGTTGCAGTAGCCGCAGGCTCATACATTGTGCGCATTGAGGGCGCTGGTGTGTCTGCAGTAAAGGTCGTCAACGTCGTTCGCTAATAGCAGCAAGACGTCTTGAAAATGATTGTGCAAGTGACCGTGCTGGTCGTCTTTATGACGGTCAGCACGGTCAAGGCACAGGACACGCTTCGAATCGAGTCTTTGAAGCAGGTCGATGTTTGTTCAGGCGAGATGAGTTGGTTGATGAGCCTTTCGTTGGGTACTATCAATTTCTCTGATAGCCTCGAGTCCTTTGACATTTCAATCGGTTATGATCGGACGGTTATTCGTCCTTCCGCAGTGTTGAAGGAAGGGACACTATCAGCCCAGATGTCAAACGGCCCTATTCTTAATGTCATCGTTCCTAATGAGATGAGGGTCTATGGTTTCAACATTGCAAGATCAGTCGCTGGAAGTTTACCTCTCTTTGCTGTAGCAGGTGATTTCATTGGTGATTGCAACGATGATAGTGAGCTGACGCTGCCGAATGAACCAGATTTCAACGGAGAGTTCAAGCGAAAGTTCATGATTCGGCGATATGATTCGATTACCGCGATTAATAAGAGGTTACCGCAAGCCAATAGTGGGTGTGAGTTTTTCGATGAAACAGCAGTGATTATGGAAACAGATACGGCTACATCTACTAGGTTGAGGCTCAAGAATCTAAGTGAAGGATCTCGTGGCAAATACAAGGTTGTATTTCAACTAGAGAGCTCATCTGACACCTCGTTGATGAGGGTTGATTCGCTCTACGCAATTGGTTGTCGCATCGACAGTGCGAGCACCAATTCAGCAGCGGCGGTTGTTTATGTTTCGGAACCTACCCGCGATGAACCAGAGATTATCGTTGTAGTGAAACGTCGGGCAATGGAGTCTTCGGGCAGAGTAAGAATGTCGGCCGCGTTGCTTGATGAAACCCCCTGCGGGTGCAGTCTGCCAACATTGAAAGACACTTTGGAAATATCGATCGATCGACCGAATGTGAATGTCTCTACATCTGCGGATGATGATGCATGTACGATATCACTTCGCTCCGGCGAAGTTCAAGGCGTGTGTGTTCATTCGGGGATGAAAACGCTGGCACTGCAAGACTTGATGGGAAGGGTGGTGCAGCAAATCGAAACAGACAGCTACCTAGTTGTTATGTCGACGTCCAACATGTCTTCTGGCATGTACTTTGTTACTCTGAATTGTAACGAAAGACATGCCGCCAAACTGATTGCGAAATGAAAAATCAACTGATCAACTCATCTGAGGAGTGTACTATGAATCGTCGTTATGCTCTGTGGAGCGGCGGTACCAAGTTTGGTGTCGTTGCCCTCCTTGCGGCATTGATCGGACTAGGGTCCGTCGTGCTCCAGGCACAGAAGCCTGAGCTTCCGACGCTCTCGTTGACGGGAGACGGGGCTAGCTGGAACCGCAATGTTTATCCTGATGGTCGCATCTGGTCTTCAAGCCGCGGACCGAATGGAGAGCGCACACTTCTGGTACCGGTGTACGTCAAGAACTGCTGGAGGTCAACAGCAGTGTATGAAGCGTTCCCAATTTATAGCTTCAAGTTCAAGGTCCAGTTTGATAGCGCAGCTCTCGAATTCATTGGAATTGAGAAGAATGGGCCTCTTCGTGGACCACAAATGACTCCGATCTCGTGTCTCGCGAAGGACTTCGAGTTCTCTGTTGCAGTTTCACGCGATACAACATATCAGCGTGTCATCGCTGCGCCAGTCCAAAATCGCCTGCGTGGTAAGCGTGCGATGATCACCGCGATCTCGTCGAAGCCACTTCCGCAAACGGGTGATGTGACGTTGCCGTGTGATCAACGTCCATATTCTGAGCTTGTGTATCTCCGCTTCCGCGTTATTGCCAACACGGCGATTGATCCGGTAAGTGCTCGTACACCGCTTATCATCACAAACGACACGTTGTACTACAACGACTTCGCAATGGGCAAGCAGATTCCTTTCCCAGGCGATCCTGCTCCTGATGAGTACGCCGGCCTCGGTGGAATTGACAACTACTTTGTCGACGCCTTTGGCGTGGATCAGATTCGTGATCCGCTTCGTCCTTCACGTCGCGGTATGATTTGGCTCGAGGTAACGGATGTGGCGCCACGTCTTTCGTTCACGAACGTTGCTAATCCTGCCTTCCGTCTTGCGGACTCTGTAAATGGCTCACTTGGCTCGCAGTGGTATGTCGTTGATCCGGTCACTGTTGACTACGGAACACCATACGACGATCAGGCCGGTGGAATCGGAACGCGTGACGTTGACGTGATCAATGCCGTTACGGGTTCACGCGCATATGACATCATGGTGCAGTCAGATGCAAAGTGGCTGAAGTTCAAATCGTTCACCAAGGGTGGTGGCGGTCAGACGGAACTTAACCCATTCCCTAACCCGGTTCGTGAAGGTTATGTGCCTTTCATGGATAAGGGTATTCTGGGCAGTACGGTTGGCGTTGACCCGCAGGGCAACGCTACGGTTGGTCAGCGTGACCTTAATCTGCGCATCATCTGTGATCCAAACGAACTTCCTAATGGAGACGAGCAGGAAGTAACAGGAACGTATGTCGGATACCTGACATTCAAGTCCAATTCACTCGATGTTTCGCCGGTGCGTCTGAAGGTTACCTTCATCTACTTCCGTACACCATACGAGCCGAACGTTTTCGACGAAAACGAAAATTGGAAGCGAAGCCAGGAATTCCTTGGACGTGGTATCACACTGCAGGTGCGCAATTCGAACACACCAAATGAGATCACTTACGTGACTTTCGGTGTGGGCAATCGTGCCACTGACAACGTAGATACACTGTTCGGAGAGACCGTTTACGCCACAGATATCAATCCTACGCAGTTTGCAGCCCGTTTTTATCCAAAGGATAACACAGGCAAGCTTCTTGTCGCTAACGGACTTGGAGATCTGTGGGCTGGCACTGCACAGCGTGCAAAGAGTGCTTCTCGCGATATCCGCTCGATCTACTCGGACACTACTCTCGCATACACATGCCGGTTCAGCGCCGGTGGTGATCTGAATTATCCGATCGTCGTTGCTTGGAATACGGACGAGTTCTCTCCTGGATCTGAACTCTTTATCCGTGACACGCTGAATGGTTCACGCTTTAACGTGAACATGCGTGCCGGTACAGTGCTTGGTGGAACACGCCAGTCATACACGATCCGTGACGCTGACATCAAGTCTTTCGTGATCGAGTATACGTTGCCGAAGGTTGCTCGCTTCCCTGTCATCAACAAGGGTTGGAACCTTCTGTCAGTTCCTGTCAATCCATCATCCAGCTACTGGAAGGATATCTTCAAGAGCGCGCTCAACATTCCGGTTCGCTTCTCGCAGAACACCTACCAAACAAACGAAACCAACCTGAATCCAGGTGTCGGATATTTCGTGAAGTACAGTGACGAAGTTGACAAGACGATCGCTGGATCACGCATTCGTCTGATCGATGACCTTACCTACACTACGCGTTTGTTCGAAGGTTGGAACACTGTAGGTTCCCTCTCGTTCCCTACCTCCATTGAGAATCTGTCGGTTCTTCCTTACGGTACCGGCACACTGCCAACGCGTCTTGGCGATGTTTATGGCTACGTAACTAACCGCGGTTATCAGGCAGTGACAGAGATCGAACCAGGTCTTGGATATTGGATCAAGATCACGGGTCAGGGCTATCTCAAGCTTGGCCTTGCTCCAAAGGCCTCCATCAACGCGATGGTAGCTCGCGAAGCAGTGGAGACGAACTCTACACGCGTTTCAATCTCCGATGCAACAAACAATGTTGGAACAGTGTATGTCGCACCTGCAGGTATCATTGACAACAAGTCAATGTTCGAACTGCCGCCGACACCACCACAAGGAATCTTCGATGTCCGCTTTACTTCACAGTCGAGCATCGAGGACGAGAAGAACCCAACAGTTGCCATCCAAGGTGTAACGTTCCCAGTGAGCGTGACGATTAACAACCCACGTACGACTTACACGGTTGTCAATCCGATCTCCGGTGCTGTTCTTGGGACAGCTGTTGCTGGTCGTCCAAACGTCATCACGATCACAGATGCACGTACGCCGTACATCCGTCTGATGGGCGAAGAAGCACAAGCTGGTTCGCTGAATGTTAACGTGACACCAAACCCTGTTAATGGAACTGGCCTGGTGAATGTTGTAGTTCCAGAGGCTGGTTCGGTTACGGTGACAGTGTTTGATGCAGTTGGTCAAGCGGTCATGACCCTTGTTAATAACGAGTTCAAGACGGCTGGCGTTTACGGCTATGAGTTCAACTCGGCCGCTATCAGCCAGGGCAACTACATCGTTAAGGCAACAGTCAACGGTGTTTCGACAACAAGCTCGGTCTCCGTTGTCCGCTAATTCATGTGAAATGAAACAAAGAGGGCAGCAGGCAACTGCTGCCCTTTTTTGTTGATCGTAGAAGGTTCGTCAATGAAACTCCATACTGTGCTTTTTGTCGTCATGTCGATGGCATTAACACTATCAGCTCAAACCGTGCAGATCCCTCTGTCTTTTGCCAATGTGCTTCCAACGGGCCTGTCAACATATACCTTCTCCGTTGGCGCACATCCTGCAGCCACCGTCGGTGTAGATAGCGCCCTAACGGAGCAGGAAATACCTTCACTGCCACCACCTGCCGGTGTTTTCATAGTGTACTCCGTACCGCCGACACCTGACTTTATCTGGTTGAGTCCACGCGACATTCGCCCTCTGAAGGTCGGAGAAAAGCAGCTGGTCACCTATGAGATCGGTGTGACATGGAATGGCGGACGCTTGGAGATCGGGTGGGGTCAGATGCCAAAGTTTGTTGACAGCGCATACATTACTGACGTGATCACAGATTTTCCAGACAACTTTATCAAACAGAAGCTTCTGCCGGGAGTTGTATACAGCACAACAAACTCAGCTGTAACCAAGCTCAAGGTGCTTGTCTGGTATGATGCAACAGAGTTTTCCTCCGTTGATGTCTCTTCGTCGATGTTGCATATGAACGTCTACCCCAACCCCAGCGATGGGTTCGTGCGTGTTAAGGGGGCTGAGCAGGGATCGACACTTGTAGTGCGCGACATGACAGGTAAGGTATGCAGCAAAGCGGTTGTTGAGTCGTCAGAGCATGCAATGGACCTTTCTGAGGTAGCCCCGGGCATTTATTCGATGTCTATCACTGATCCGCAAGGTCACTATCGGACGTGTATGATCGTCCGCCGTTGATTAAACGAAGACTGAGAACACGATGAGCGAAGAAAACGAACGAACACGCCCGCAGTCAGCGCCGCGTCAGCAGCCACAGGCACCGCGTCAGCAGCCACAGGAACCGCGACCACAGCAACAGGAACCGCGACCACAGCAACAGGATTCGCGGCAACCGCCGCCGCGTCTGGCACAGCAGCAAAATCAGCCGCAGCAACAGCGTCAGGATGCACAACAGGCGTCGCAGCGTCGGCAGGGACAGCAGCAACGCCGTCCGAATCCAGCAAGGAGATTTGACCGTCGTAGTCCGGATCTAAATCGACAGTCGCACAACCGCATCGCCGGATCGATTTCCGTTGTTGTTCCTCTTCTCAATGAAGAAGAATCGCTCGTCGAATTATCCAAACAACTCGAAACAGTGTTGGAACGTTTGGCCAAGGGTCGATACGAAGTCATTTTCATCGACGATGGTTCTACGGACTCGTCATTTAAAGTGATTCAGGGTATCAATGCATCCAATCCTCGATTCAAGGCGATTCGTTTTCGTACCAATCACGGTAAGTCTGCAGCCCTTGCTGTAGGTTTTGCAGAGGCAACGGGCGACTTCGTCATTACAATGGATGCAGACCTTCAGGATGATCCAAATGAGATTCCAGGAATGATCGCGAAGCTTGAGGAGGGGTTTGACCTTGTATCGGGATGGAAGCGCAAACGGTACGATCCATGGCATAAGACTTTTCCATCGAAGCTCTTTAATGCGGTCACGTCGCGTATGAGTGGATTGAAGCTTCATGACTTTAACTGCGGACTCAAGGCCTACCGCAATGATGTTGTCAAGACCGTCCAGGTCTATGGTGAGATGCATCGCTACATTCCGGCCCTAGCGCATTGGGAAGGCTTTCGTGTGACGGAGATGCCGGTTCAGCATCGAGCACGGCAATTCGGGGTATCCAAGTTCGGTATGAGTCGATTTCTGAAGGGATACCTGGATCTACTGACAGTGATGTTCACCACGCGCTACGTCAAACGCCCCCTGCATTTCTTCGGTGCGTTGGGCACACTGTTTGCCCTGATAGGGTTCAGCGTCGACATGTATCTGGCCGTCGAAAAATGGGCTTTCGACATCCCTTTGAGTCAACGACCCTATTCACTTCTGTTTGGTATCGCAATGATCATTGTAGGCGTGCAGTTGATCTCCATCGGTCTGATCGGTGAGCTCATCGTGAAGAACAATCTGAGTGAACAGCGCTTCAGTATTCGAGAGAGACTCTCGTAACATTGCCGCAGTCGAGTTGTTTCTTACGGCATTTCACAGCTTGAGCCAAACACATGAACCGATCGATTCTCATCGTCAGCTTTGTTCTGTCAGCGATCTTTTCCACAGCGGTCGAGGCACAGATCCGTTTCCGCATTGCCACCGGTCTATCGACCGACTGGATCACCAACGACAATCCCGCCGTTTATCAGCTTTCCGGCTCGCCGGATACGAGCAACCCTGACCGGCCATATGGTGGGTCTTTTGATGGAGCTCAAGTGGGATGGGGCCTGCGGGGCTATGTCGATCTCGACAAGCAGAAGACGTTCCGGATTCCGGTCGGAGTCGACCTTTTTCTATATCGCGGAACGCAGAGCATCAAAGGTATTGGATATGACTTCCGGGTTGACCACAGCACCGATCTCGTGTCGGCCTTCACTGGCTTTGAGTGGTCATTCGTCGAGTTCCCACTTGCTTTTGCCCGCGCCTATGTAGGAGCCGAAGCACGCTTTCTTTTCGTGGGTGAGAATACGATCACAAACACCGGACGTACCTTCGTTGATGGACAGTGGATCAGCACGCAGGATCAGTATACCGGCAAACCCTCGGCCTTTCGAATGGGTGCAATGGCTCGCTTCGGCATCGAGGGTGAGATCTACTACCCCGTGTTTCTCAACACGAGCGTCGGCTATGGCGTGATGAATCTGGTTGGTAGGGACGACCGTCCCACATGGAAAGAGGGAAGGGGCGAACTACTTACGGCACGCCCGTTGAACGAGCCGACAGAAGGCCTTCTATATCATATGAACTTCTCGTTCATGATCCAGGTGCGGTTGTAGATCGCCCTTTACGCGTAGAAGGTCTTTTCGAACGCGCCCTGCTCGGGCTTGTTGAGGATGATCCGCCAGATAATGCCGCGGATGAACCCACTGCCATATCCAAGAAGCTGTACGTAGGCGGCAACAACACAGCGCAGACCCAGTACGGGATTGCGGTACTTGAATGAACTCTCGATAAAGAGTGCAACGGTGTAGAGCGCAGGGAGCAGCAACGCGAGCGAGCCTATGGGCTGAGAAAGCGCCGCAACGATGGACATCACGATATATGTCGTGAACGCGGCGGGAAAGAAGTGCGTCGCCTTGAGCGTGTGCGGATGGCGCAGTGTGATGTTTATGCGGGCAATGCCACTGTTGTGAACCTGCTTGAAGAACTTCTTGAAGTCCGTTCGGCGCTTATGATACACCCAGGCATCCGGGATGAGTGCTACACGGTAACCGCGCGACATCATACGAATACTGAACTCTACGTCCTCGCCGAAGCGCATTCCCGAGAACCCCTCCGTGTCATTGAACACATCACGAGTGATGCCCATGTTGAACGAGCGTGGGTGAAACGCGCCCCCTACTCGCACCTTGGCGCCACGGATTCCTCCGGTGGTCAGCAGCGAGGTCATGGAGTAACTGATGGCCTTCTGCGTGGGCGTGAACGAGGCATGCTCGCGATCCGGACCGCCAAAGGCATCAAGGCCATCACGCACTACGGCTTTGTCGATCGCCTCCAGGTAGTCGTCGGGGACCGTGCAGTCCGAGTCGAGAAAGATGAAGATATCACCCGTTGCCCGGCGGCAGCCGTAGTTCCGTGACGGACCCGGCCCACTGTTGGTCTTGACGTAGTATGCGAGTTTCAGCCGGGAAGCATATAAATCGCACACGTCCTTGGAGGTCAGCGTCGAACCGTCTTCAACGATCACCACCTCAAAGTCACGAAACGTCTGACGTGTGAGCGTTTCAAGCAGTTCCCGAAGCTCATCGGGACGGTTATATACCGCGACGATAATGGAGTACTTCATGCGTGGGCGCAAAGATACGCCCCCTGCCCGTGCTATTTTTGACGCACGATGACCCTTTCAGATCCTGTGCTGGCTGTAGCGGGAATGGACCTGCATCCGCGGACCATTCGCAACGTGCGTATGCAATACCGCCTGGCGGAGCATACCCTCATTCCATGGCTTGAACAACTTGGCACGCTACCGGATCATCCTTCCGTATGCGAGATCGGTTGTGCTGAAGGGGGCGTGCTTGCGGCCTTTGTGGACCGTGGTGCTGTGAATGCGCTCGGGACAGATATTCAAGCGCCACTGCTTGATCTGGTGAGTCGGCCGGTCTGGACGTCGCTCGGATACGAAATCACCTTTACGCATCATGACGTGATCTACGATGAGGTGCCGGAGTCGTGGCGGAATGCATTTGATGTTGTTCTTCTGCGCGATGTGATCGAACATCTCGATGATGCGGGTATTGCCCTGAAGAACATCGCACGTCTGCTCAAACCAGGCGGCGTGGTCGTGGTGACGTTTCCTCCGTACACCTCGGCGTTTGGTGGACATCAGCAGTTGCTCGGCACAGCTGTCGGATCTCTGCCCTTCGTGCACATGTTGCCGTGGCCATTGTTCCGTCGCATCATCAAAGCCGGAGACCCGGTCAATCACGAAGAACTCGAACGTCTGCACACGATCCGCTGTTCGGCCGAAAAAGTAGCCGACGCATCACGTCGTGCCGGATTGACAATTCTCGACGAGCGGTACTTCGCTCTGCGTCCGGTCTTCCGTTGGAAGTATCAACGCTACATCCCCAGCTTCGAGGTCACCTCCTGGCGCTGGTTCCCGCCTATAAAGCCCCTTTCCATGGAAGTGGCATTCGTTCTTCAGCTGCCCGCATGAAAAACGTCCTTGTCATCGCCTACCACTTCCCACCCGGTGGTGGTCCGGGCGTGCAGCGCGTGCTGAAGCACGTGACGTATCTGCGGGAGACCGGCTGGCAACCGATCGTGCTGACCGTGGAGAATGGCGACTTCCCGGCGCGGGACGAGTCGCTGCTGTCAAAGATCCCGTCCGACGTAACAGTTGTTCGTGTGCCGATCCTCGAACCCTACTCGCTTTACCGGCGGTTCATGGGCGGGAAGGGGGCTGCCATCGACGTTAACGTGAACAAATCCGGCGCACAGCGAACCGGATTGAAGGAGCGACTCGCGGAGTTTGTACGGGCCACGTTCTTCATACCCGATGCCCGCGTCGGATGGTTGTTGACAGCCGTCAAACAGGGTGAAGAGCTCATACGACGTCACAACATCAAGGCCATATATAGCTCGTCACCCCCGTATACCTGCGCGCTCATCGCACGGACACTGAAGCGCCGCACCGGACTGCCCTGGATCGCGGGATTCCGGGATCCGTGGACGCAGTTTCTGACAACCCCGGATCGGTGGTTTCTTCCGGCGATGATAGACCGTTCACTTGAACGCTCGGTGTTTCAGGAGGCCGATGCGGTGGAGTGTGCCTGGACGGGCATCATTGATGATGCGATCAGAAAGTATCCCCATCTGCCCCCTGAGAAGTTTCATCACGTGCCGAACGGGTACGATGCGACAGACTTTCCGGATGTGGCGTATGCGCGTAACCAGCGGTTCACGATCACCTACACGGGTTCGATGTATGGTCGTCGCACGCCGAAAGAGTTTCTCAAGGCTCTCGATCTGCTGAAGGGGCGCGGCGTACTGGGTCCTGCTGACGTGCACCTTCGCTTTGTTGGTCGGTTTGGCGACGAGGTCCACGCCATGCTCGATGCGTCTGATTTCGCCCCCTGCATCGAGAGGATCGGCTACGTAACGCATCAGCAGAGCGTGGGATTTCTGATGCAGAGCGAAGCCTCGCTGCTGATCGTCGATGATGCTAAGGAGAGCGCAGAGATCGTTCCGGGCAAGGTCTATGAATACCTCGGCGTTGGACGTCCCGTGATCGCCGTCGCACCACGAGGAAGTGCCATCGATCGTCTTCTACGCCAGACCGAGGCTGGACACAGTGCTCCTGCGGAAGAGATTGAGGAACTGGCCTCGATCATAGAGTCCTATTTTGTGCGCTGGCAAAGGGTCGAGCAGATTCTCACTCCAAACACAGCCGAAGTTTTAAAGTTCGAACGTCGAACAGCTGCCCATCAACTGGCCCACCTTTTGCATACGCTTACACCATGAACGCACGAAACATCATCGCGATCCTCCTTGCCCTTGGCGTTGGCTACGTTCTATGGGTTGTCCTGAAATGGGTGCTGGGATTGATCTTCACGGTCACCTTTGCCCTGGTTCAGATCATCGCTGTGGCGGTCATCGCCGTGCCGCTCTATTTTCTCATCCGCAACCGTCTCAAGTCGTAGCCATGAAGTATGTTCTTCTGATCATCGGGTTGGTCACCGTTTTTTCTTCGTCTCGCGCACAGGACCAGCCGCCCCCTGCACCCTTGGCCATCGATCTTACACGCTCGATCATGAAGAGCGTCTTCGAGAGCAACGCCGTGCCGTTTGTGCAGCCTATGGTCACCACGATCAATGCAACCTCGAACGCCCGCTTCTTTACAAACGCCTACGTTCCGGAAAAGGTCGACAAACCATACTTCCGCGTCAGCGTGAACGGCATGGCGGGTATCATTTCTGAAGAGCAGAAGTGGTTTGATCCGAGCCTTGATCTTGGTGCGCGGGAAAATCTCTATGATGCCCTGGTCAAGCACGGATCAACTACGGGTGGCGTGTACAAGATCGGTCCACTCTACTCAGATACTCTGGGCCTAGCATCGGTGTTCATGCGCGAGCTCCTGCGCGATGCCCTTGCGGCAGGATACTTCGGCATTCCGGATCGGGCAGCGTCGCTGTTCGGGTTCCAGGCCGATAATCGTGTTGTGTTGCCGACCAAGGAGAATCTTGTCACAGTGCTTCGGCAGCGACCAGAGTACCTGGCACTCTCCGCCGCGGGTCAGGCCGCCTTTCTCGACTCGCTGATCACGCGCCTGACGCTTCCTACGTCGCTCACCCTCCCTCCGGGCGCGAACATGTCGTCGATCACGGCTGCGGTTCCGCAGCTGGAGATCGGGTCGCTCTATGGCACGGAACTTCTTCTGCGCTTTGTGCCGCCAGTTCGTTTCAGTGAGAACGTTGGTGACTTTTCCTTCTGGGGTGTGGGTCTTAAGCACAGCCTGTCGCAGTACTTCCCGGAGCGGTGGTTTGATCTGTCCGTGCAGGGCGTGTATCAGGGAACGTCGCTAACGAACACTATCGGCTTGACGGAGTCGAAGCTCGATGCAAATGCGACGATCCGAAGCTTTAGCGTCCAGGCCGGAAAGAGACTGTGGGATGTGATCGATATCTACGGTGCGTATGCCTACGAGCACATCGACGTTATCTCGTCGTACACGTATGTGCTGCCGCATGAGACGCAGGTGCAGCTTGGACTCCTTCCTCTCGATCCTCCGGGTGGTAAATCAGAGCCAACGCCGGAGCGTCCGGGCGACACGAAGCCTCAGACATCAACGGTGCAGGCCGAGGACCTCAATCATAAGTTCATCTTCGGATTCAGTGCCAACTACGGTCCGGTGCGTGCCGCGCTCGACGTGAACATCGGCAACTTCAACATCGTCACCTTTGCGCTGGCCTACACGTTCAATCAGCCAGAGTGACGCGTCGCCCCTTTCGCGCTGCAAGACCATCGCGTTCGAGTGCCGTGATCAGCTGCGATAGCCACTGACGTTCCTCGCTGGTCGCATCTGCGCCCAGCACAGATCCGCTGAGTACAGAGAGCGTAACGCCCGGTGCACCGGCCGTGCGCAGCACATCAACAACGCGTCCGCGCCATAGCCGACGAGGCTCGCCTCTGAAGAGCGGCTCCGGACGTCGGTTGCGCACTGCTTCAAGCATTCGGCCTGCAGAAGGACATAACTCTGACAGGGGGCAGGCAGAGCACTTTGGACGTCGCGCCGTGCAGATTGTGGCCCCGAGATCCATAACGGCGTGATGCCAGGTCGAGGGTGCATCGCGAGGTATCACACGCTCAGCCAAATCGACAAGCTCCTTCTCGGATGCAACATCAGCGGTAGTCGACTGCGCTCGAAGCCACCGCGAGTAGACGCGCCGTACGTTCACATCCAGCACCACCGTCCACACGTTATAGGCAAAACAGGCGATGGCGGTCGACGTATAGGGTCCGACGCCCGGCAACGATCGAAGCACGTCCGGCGTCGACGGAACAACGCCGCCGTGGTGCTCGACGATCGCTCGAGCCGCATCGCGAAGACGCAACGCGCGTGAGTTGTACCCCAGCCCCTTCCAATGTCGGATGATCTCAGCATTGGATGCCTTTGCCAAAGCATGCACGTGGGGAAACGACTCCATGAACGATGGTAGAAGGGTCGCCACTCTTGAAGCCTGCGTCTGCTGAAGCATCGTCTCGGATACCAGGACCATGTACGGATCAACGTCATCACTGCGCCATGGGAACTGGCGTGCGCTGACGTCATACCATTCGAGAAGCCGATGTGTGATTTCCATACGTAGATTCGGCGATGATCACGTCCACCGTTTCGTCTGAAACTATCGAGCGAGCCGTTGAGGCCGCAACGAATGTCCGACGTCGTGCCTACGCCCCGTACTCAAAATTCCTTGTTGGCGCTGCCGTTGTTGATGCTGACGGGACCATCCATGTTGGCTGCAACGTTGAGAATGCAAGCTACGGACTGACAAATTGCGCAGAGCGCGCTGCGGTTGCGGCTGCTACTGCTGCGGGACGTCGGGATATCATCCTGTGCGTCGTTGTGACGGGCACTCCATCGCCGGCCGCCCCCTGCGGCGCTTGCCGGCAGGTGCTGAGCGAATGCAATCCAGTGATGCAGATCCTCTGCACCACACCCGAGCGAGCCGACGTCTGGTATAGCCTTGAAGAGCTTCTGCCCCATGCTTTTGGTCGGGACTCACTCTGAGGATTCACACGACTTACCACGGAGCTTTGCATAATGATGAACGGTGAAGGCAATCGCAGGATATGGATGACGGTGCTCGTTTCGGGGCTAGGGTACTTTGTGGACATCTACGACCTGATTCTGTTCTCTATCGTGCGGCCCGAGTCACTCAAGGCCATTGGGCTGACGACGCAGGCAGAGATAATGGGTGCTAGTGAGATCATCCTCAACGCCCAGATGATCGGTATGCTCGTTGGGGGCATCATCTTCGGACTTCTGGCCGATAAGCGCGGTCGGCTCAGCGTACTCATGGGCAGTATCCTCATGTACTCGCTCATGAACATCGCCAACGCCTTTGTCTCCAGCGTCGAGATGTATGCCGTGTTCCGCTTCTTCTCCGGTATCGGACTGGCTGGAGAACTCGGCGTTGCCGTTACGCTCGTCAGCGAGGTCATGCCGATCAAGACGCGCGGATATGGAACGACCATTGTTGCATCGATGGGCATCCTCGGGGCTGTTGGCGCGTATGCCGTTCATCAGTTTACGGACTGGCGCACGGCCTTTGTCGTGGGCGGACTGATGGGTTTTGCCCTTTTGGCCATGCGTGTACAGGTGCATGAGTCAGGCATGTTCAGGCGACTCGAAGACAAGCCCGTTGCCCGCGGCAATCTTGGCATGTTGCTTACGCGCAGGCGTCTTCCGGTCTACCTCAGCAGCGTGGCCATTGGGCTTCCGATCTGGTACGTCATCGGTATTCTGGTGACCTTTGCTCCCGAGTTTACGCTTGAGTCAGGGGGCTCGGCAGACGTCGTAGCGGGTCAGGCTGTGATGTGGTGCTACGTGGGTCTGGCAGCCGGAGACCTTGTCAGCGGACTCATCAGCCAGCTGCTGAAGAGCCGACGCCGCACCGTTCTGGTGTTTCTCGTCATGACGGTTGCCGCTATTGCCTGGTACCTTACCACTCCGGGTCGTAGCGCCGGTTTGACGTATCTGCAGACCGGTCTGCTGGGGTTTGCCGTCGGTTACTGGGCGGTGTTTGTAACAACTGCCGCCGAACAGTTCGGAACGAATCTTCGGGCCACCGTTGCTACCACGGTGCCCAATCTTGTACGGGGCGCGCTGTTCCCGGCGATGGTCGCCTTCACAACTCTCAGACAGGGCTCGGCTCATATCATTCCGGGTCAGCCCCTTATCAGCTCAGCCCTCGTAGTTGGCGGCATAGCCCTGCTACTGGCCTTTGTTGGGCTCGTGACGATGAAGGAGACGTATGGTAAGGACCTGGACTACGTGGAAGAATATCACATCGGATGATCGCGTGGCGGGTGCGTGGTAACTTTGCCGCCATGACGCACTCAGAGCGAATCATCATTCTTGACTTCGGATCGCAGTACACACAGATCATCGCACGAAAAGTGCGCGAAGCTGGCGTGTATGCCGAGATCCATCCGTATTCCATCACTCAGGATGCCCTGACCGCACTAGCGCCAAAGGGCATTATTCTTTCGGGCGGACCCTCCAGCGTGTATGCCGAAGGAGCGCCGATTCCGAGCGTGGATGTGTTCGCGCAGAGCATTCCCGTGCTGGGTATCTGCTACGGTCTGCAACTGATCGCGCATCAGCTTGGGGGCTCCGTCGATAAGGCGGCCCGGCGCGAGTTTGGTCGCGCAGTGTTGACGATCGACGACTTCAGTGATCTTTTCAAGGGGCTTGATGCATCCACGCAGGTTTGGATGAGTCACGGCGATCACTGCACCTCGATGCCGAGTGGCTTCGAGCGAATCGCCCACACGGAGAACGCCGAGATCTGCGCCATCGGCAACCGTGAGCGGCGCATCTGGGGCGTACAGTTTCATCCGGAGGTGCATCACAGCGTCGACGGAAAGACGATCCTCAAGAACTTCGTTATCGACATCTGTGGATGTTCTCCCACGTGGAACGCCACATCATTCATTGATAATGCAGTTGCCGAGATCCGCCAGCGCGTTGGCAGCGGTGGCGTAATCTGCGCACTCAGCGGCGGCGTCGACTCCACAGTTGCGGCTGTCCTGCTGCACCGGGCCATCGGCGATCAGCTGCACTGCATTCATATCGACAGTGGCGTGATGCGCATGGGAGAGAGTGCGAACATCATCGAGATGTTCCGCACCCACTTCAACATGAGCGTCGAACTCGTCGACGGTTCCGAGCTCTTTCTTTCGCGTCTTGACGGAGTGAGTGATCCTGAGCGCAAGCGCAAGATCATCGGCAACACGTTCATCGATCTCTTTGAAGTTGAGGCCAAGAAGTTCTCCGATGCAAAGTTCCTTGCTCAGGGAACCCTCTACCCTGACGTGATCGAATCTGTCAGCACGAAGGGCCCGTCTGCCACGATCAAGACGCACCACAACGTCGGCGGTCTGCCGGAGACGATGAACCTTCAGCTGATCGAACCTTTCCGTGAACTCTTTAAGGACGAGGTACGCGCAGTTGGCCGCGAGCTTGGCATTCCATCCTGGTTCATTGAACGTCATCCCTTCCCCGGACCCGGCCTTGCAATCCGCATTCCCGGGGTGATCACGCGTGAGAAGCTTGACGTGCTTCGTCAGGCCGATGAAATCTATCTACATGAGATCCGTCAAGCTGGACTTTACAACGAGATCTGGCAGGCCTTTGCCGTTCTTCTACCGGTACAGACGGTGGGCGTGATGGGTGACGAACGCACCTACGAACACGTCTGCGCTATTCGTGCCGTTACCAGTACGGACGGCATGACGGCCGACTGGTATCACATGCCCTATGAGGTGCTGGCGCGTGTCAGCAATCGCATCATCAACGAGGTGCGCGGCATCAACCGCGTTGTGTACGACATCTCTTCCAAACCCCCCGCCACTATTGAATGGGAATAATCATGGATGGACTGCAACTGCACTTGCTGACCAATCATCTGCCTATCGTTGGGACCTTTGCAGCGCTTCTTGTGGTGCTCATCGGTATGTTCAGGCGCAGTGATGCGGCCATTTCCACCGGACTTATCGTCTATACCGTGATGGCGCTTATGGCCGTACCGGCCTACCTCAGCGGCGAAGAAGCCGAAGAACGCGTCGAACAGATCGCCGGCATCAATGAGGCGGCGATCCATGAACATGAAGAGATGGCCGAGCTGACACTCTGGCTTACGATCATCTCCGGTCTGCTGGCCGTTGGCGCAGTTGTTACGCACGCGCGGAACATGAAGATCTCATCGAAGATTTCCCTGGCGTTTGTCATTGTCGCCATTGCCGCGTTTGCCCAAGCCGCTTCTACCGGACACGAGGGCGGTAAGATCCGCCGTCCCGATCTGGGCGGTCCGGCGGCGGTTGTAAGTGGTGCAGAAGAAGATCACCACTAATCGCACGGTACATCATGCCTAAGGTTCTCGTTCCCATTTCCAACGGCACGGAGGAAATGGAGGCCGTCATCATCATCGACATGCTTCGCAGAGGCGGCTGTGACGTGGTCGTTGCCGGCGATGGAGATGTTGTTGTGTGTGCATGGGGCACACGCATGTTGCCGGATATCATGATCGACGATATCAACGACGACGATACGTATGACGCCATCGTCTTACCCGGGGGCTCGCAGGGAGTGAGCAACTTCTCGCGCAACCAGGCTCTGGAGTCCGTATTGCGTCGGCATGCAGCCGGCAAAGGTCTCCTCGGCGCTATCTGCGCCGCTCCTACGCTCCTGCATGAGTTCAAGCTCTTACCCGAGCGCGCCATTGTCACCTCGCACCCGAGCGTAGCAGACGTCATGTCCCACTACACCTATACGCTCGACCGTGTTGCCAGCGACGGCTCGATCATCACCAGCCGTGGTGCAGGCACGGCCTTCGAGTTCTCTCTTGCCCTGCTGCGTCGACTTGCCGACGAGAAGTCCGCTCGACGCGTTGCTTCTGATATTGTGCTGTATGAATGAGCTGATGAAGGATCCGCGTCACGCTACACAGTCTTGTGCGCACAAGGAATGGAAGATCTCCTTTCCGAGCGGCTACACATGCCTTCCGCAGTGGTGGTGGGCACTGCCTCCGACGCCGTAAATTGCGCCGTGAAACGCTACCTCATAACCTCCGCACTGCCTTATGCCAGCGGCATCACGCACCTTGGAAACGTGGTGGGGTCTACACTGCCGGCCGACATCTATGCGCGCTATTGCCGACTTCGCGGACGTGATACGTTGTCGATCTGCGGGTCAGACGAGCATGGTGTTGCGATCACCATCGCCGCCGAGAAGGAAGGCGTTACTCCGCAGACCGTCATCGACCGGTATCACACGGCAAACGATGCTGCATTGAAGGGGCTCGACATCCTCTTCGATCTGTATGATCGCACATCGAACCCGATACATGCAAAGACAGCACAGGAGTTCTTTCTCCTTTGGAAGGAGAAGGGGCTCCTTGTCCAGAAAGAGGACGACCAGTTTTACGACGAAGAGTCGTCAATGTTCCTCCCAGACCGTTACGTTGAGGGTGTGTGCCCCAACTGCGGATATGACAAGGCACGCGGCGATCAATGTGATTCCTGCGGCGCTTACTACGATCAGCTTGATCTCAAATCGCCACGCTCACTGATCTCCGGCAAGACTCCTGTGGTGCGCAAGACAACGCATTGGTACTTCCGACTTGATGCGTTCCAGGAATGGTGCGAAGGGTACATCGAATCGCACGCCGGCGAATGGAAGGACAATGTCATCCAGCAGTCCCGCTCGTGGCTCAAGCAGGGTCTGTCGGCCCGTTCGGCAACGCGCGACATGTCATGGGGGATCCCCGTCCCGGTCGATGGAGCACAAGGAAAAGTGCTGTACGTCTGGTTCGAGGCCGTCCTGGGATACATCTCCATTACCAAGCAGTGGGCAGAAAACAACGGCACGCCCGAGGCTTGGCGTGACTGGTGGTGCGATGCCGAGACGGAGTACACGGCGTTTCTGGGTAAGGACAACATCGTCTTTCACACTATCATCTTCCCGATCCTGCTGGCATCGCGGGCTGACGAGGGGTACATCCTTCCCAAGAACGTGCCGGCGAACGAGTTTCTCAATCTCGAAGGTCAGAAGTTTTCGAAGAGTCGAAACTGGGCCATCGATGTGCATCAGTATCTGAAGGCGTTTCCCGAGAAGCAGCATGTTGATGTGATCCGGTATGTGCTAACGATGAACATGCCTGAATCGAAGGATAGTGACTTTACATGGCGTGATTATCAGGCGCGAACAAACAACGAGCTGGCCGCCATTCTTGGCAACTATGTCAATCGAGTGATGACCTTCGTGCACAAGAACTTTGGCGGAGTTGTGCCGACCATGCCACCGGGATTTTCGTCAGGCGAGCATGAAGCACTACTTCAGGGTTCCACCGACAGCGGTGTGGCTCTGGTTGCGCAGAACCTGGATGACTATCGGTTCCGTGACGCCGCGACCGAGGCCATGAACGTAGCGCGTGCGGCCAATAAGTACTTCAACGATAAAGCCCCCTGGAAGAGTATCAAGGATGATGCTCATGACTGTGCGGCCACGATGAATATCTGCCTGCAAACGATCCGTACGCTGTCTGTTCTGTTTGCCCCCTTCTGCCCGGAGGCATCCGCAACCATGCAGTCGATGCTCGGTCTGCCGGTCAACACCGGTGCACCCAAACAGAGTGTGTCTGGTGCGGACGTATGGATGCAGGCCGCACAGGCGACTCTCGCATCGGGTGCTCCCCTTGCCCATCCCATCATTTTGTTTACAAAAGTTGAGAACGACATCGTGGAACGTGAAACGGCAAAGCTCGGCACATCATCGACTGGTGCACCTGTAGAGCCGCCGGTGACTACGCCTCAGGACGACCTCATAGGCATTGACCAGTTTGCGAGCGTCAAACTTCGTACTGCCGTTGTGCTCGAGGCCGAGCGTGTTCCCAAATCCGAGAAGCTTCTCAAGCTGCAGGTCGACCTGGGAACCGAGCGACGTCAGATCCTTGCGGGCATCGCCAAGCACTATGCGCCGGAGGATCTGGTAGGAACCACCATTGTGGTGGTTGCAAACCTCAGGCCTGCCAAGCTCATGGGCATGGAGTCGCAGGGCATGGTGCTTGCCGCCACAAATGCCGATGGTAAGCTCACGCTTATTGCTCCTCGAGACGCCGGCATCGGCCCGGGGGCAGAGGTGCGGTAATGTCCACCGAGCAGCAGCCCGTCAAAGAGTCACCGCAGATCGAACAGCAGCGCAGTCTGCTCAATCGCTGGAGTGTCTTTGCGCTGCTGATTGTAAGTGCGGCTTTCACCTTTCTGTACGTGAGCAATGTGATCGGCGTGCGAAAGCTCCTCGAGCAGAAAGAGATTCTTGGCAAGCGTATCGATTCCCTTAAGAGCGTGAATGAGACGCTCAAAACGGAGACTTACCGTCTGCAATCGGCGCAACGCATAACACGCATCGCGCAGGATCATCTGGGATTAATCCCTCCAAAGCAGGCACCAACCGTGATCGACGCAGAGAAGGAATGAGTACTCAGGAGTCGATCTACGAACCTATTCGTCTTAAGGCCGGCCTACTGCGTCTGGTCTTCTCGGTTGCATTCGCTGTGATCATTTTCCGCCTATTCTTCGTGCAGGTGGTCGAAGGCGCGCGATATCAGGATCTGGCAAAAAAGCAATACGAGAGTAAAGTCCCTCTGCGTGCAGAGCGCGGACGTCTGACGGACCGAAATGCGCGCGAGATCGCGTCGATGATGAAGATGACGTCATTCGCTGCCGACCCGTCGGTTATCGAGCAGCGAGAACTCGTTGCACAGCTTCTTGCGGCAGCCGGCGGTGAGTCGGCGCAGGTCTATCTCGACCGAATGCGGACGGCCAAGGGCCGCTTCGTCTGGCTGGCGCGCGCCGTGAACACCGTTCTGTTTCCGGTGCTGGATACGATCAACGTCAAGGGGCTTATCCGGGTTAAGGAACCCAGGCGTCTGTTTCCTCACGGTCCACTCGCGGCGCAGGTTATCGGCACCACCGACGTGGATAATGCAGGTCTCACCGGGATAGAGCTTCAATACAATGAGCTGCTACGCGGTCGCAGCGGCTTTGTCGTTATGCAGCGGGATGGTCGCGGACGTCTGCGGCCTGGTATCAATCCCGAGCGTGAAGCACCAATGGACGGACAGGGTCTGCAGCTTACCCTCGACCTTGAGGTTCAGCGGGTGGTTGAGCAGGAAATTGAGCGAGGCGTGCGCGAATCCGGGGCTGCCAGCGGCACGGTTGTGGCCATCGAACCGTCGAGCGGAGACATACTTGCTTTGGCGTCGTATCCGTCGTTTCATCCGAATCGACTTGATCTAGCAAGCAACGACGATATCCGAATCAGGGCCATCACCGATCAGTTCGAACCGGGGTCGACAATGAAGGTCATTACAGCGGCGGCGCTCCTTGAAGAGCGTCAGCTGGCGCCCGGAGATGCCGTTGATGGCGGAAGCGGTGAGCTTTTGATGCCTGGAGGATCGATCGTCAAGGATGATCATCCGGTTGGACGCACCACGTTCCGGGGTGCTCTGGAACAGTCCAGCAATGTGGTTTTTGCCACCCTTTCTCGTAAGCTCGACGATCGGGTGTTCTATAAGTACGTCCGCGATTTCGGCTTTGGCATCCCCACCGGCATCGACCTGCCCGGCGAGGTGCGCGGGCGTCTCAAGCGTCCGAACGAGTTTGATGCGTCCACCAAAATGTACATGTCCTTCGGCTACGAGGTCAGTGCCACGCCCCTTCAGGTTCTCTGCGCGTATGCGGCCATCGCCAATGCGGGCGTGCTTATGCAGCCCCGTATCGTCCGGTCGATCACGGCCCGTGACGGATCGCTTGTGCGCGAGATCCCTCCTCAGCGGATCCGTCAGGTCGTGCATGCGGCAACGGCCAAACAACTCACCGAAATGCTCGTGGGGGTGGTCGATAGCGGAACAGGCAAGCGTGCGGCGATCCCCGGTGTGCGGATCGCCGGAAAGACGGGAACGGCCCAGGCCTATACCCAGGGGGCCTATGACCGGAAGAACTACCGCGCTTCGTTTGTCGGGTTCTACCCGGCAGATAGGCCGCGTGTGGCCATGATGGTGATCCTGGAGAATCCCACGAACGACATCTACGGTGGCAGCACGGCAGCGCCGGTGTTTCATCGGATCGTGCAGAAGACCATGACGATGCTGAAGCTCGACGTCCGAACGCAGCAGACCATTTCGGCTGCTCCGTCGACAGATACCGTTGTGGTTCCGGATGTGAGGGGGCTTGCACAATCCTCGGCCGACTCTGTTCTTCAGCGCCTTGGTCTGAAAAGCGACGTTGTCGGTGCGGTCGGACTGGTTGTTCATCAGTGGCCCGATCCCGGAACCAAGCTTCTGCGGGGCTCGTCCGTTCGCGTCACCATGCGCACGGTATCGGCCTCTGGCAACAAACCGTATGTTATAGGCTTTTCGATGCGTAAGGCCATCACCGTGCTCCATGCTGCAGGGTACGAGGTGCGCGTAACCGGTTCAGGCAAAGTAACCCGACAGGACTGGGACGGCGCAACATGCACTCTAAACGGCTCCGGAAGTCAATAGCTGCGGTGTAACGTCGCAACAATGCACGGGTTCTACGTGCTCACGGAGAAGACCAACTATGCGGATACGCTTACATCTCTTTTCGATCTTCCTTCTTTCGGCGCAGCTGGTTGTTGCGCAGACGCCGACGCTGACAGAGAACCTGTTCTTTCCTCCGATGCCTATCGGGTCGACCAGAGAACTCGAACTCCGAATCCGCGGACTTTCCACGCAGGGCGGGTACCAAGTAGCACGGGCACCCCAAAGCCCCTTTGAGATCACGAGTACTACGCAGGACCTTGTGGTGCGCGGTGGTGAGATCCGCGTACGTGTGAAATGCTCGCCCAGAATTGAGGGTGATTTCAGCGATGAGATCCTGCTGGAATGTGAGCCGAAGTCCGGACCGCCGGCGGAGAAATCTATAAGGGTTCGACTCAATGCGACAGCATTTCGCATTGAGCGCGTCGAGGAGATCGACTTCGGATCGATCGAGGTTGGTGATTCAGCCCGACGTTTCATTCTCTTCCGCGTGGGGATTTTGGACGAGCCACGCTGGGAGTACACCCGTGCGCCGCGAGCCCCCTTTGAGTCGGCAACCATCAGCGGCCCGATCCGCCGCGGAAAAGATACACTGGCGTTTGTGTTTGCGTTTCGTCCAACAGCCGTTGGACGGTATCGCGATACGGTTGGCATCGTCCGTGTTGGTCGTCTTGGAGAAAGACTCGATACCTCATGGCTGTTGCTCACTGGCTCTGCCCGTCCGCGTCCGCTGCGTCTTCGGCTTGCAGCCGAATCAGAGCAGTATGATGTGCGCATTGGCGACACGCTGACGGTGAATATGCGTCTTGTTGCGGACTCTCCCATTGATGCGCCAGAGCGTCTGCAGCGTCTGAGCTATGAGATAGGGTACAACCCGACGTTGCTGGTACCGGTGTTGAACTTCACGGTCCCACGCGAGTCGCTTCGTGTTCGCGACGGACTGCAGTTCATGAAGATCTCGCTGGAGACGTTCACCGGAGGATCTCTGCTGGTCGACTCCAGCGGTGTGCCCGTCGGAAGTCTACGGTTCGCTGTTGCCCTTGGTGATGCGGAGTCGAGCCCCCTTCGCCTTGACTCTTTCCTGTACGTCGATCGTAACGGTTTCGAACAGCGTCCACCGGCCAACTCCTCCATCGTTAACATCACCAACGTCTGGCGTTACCAGGATGGTCGCAGTAGGCTGGTCAATCCGCTGCAGGGAACGCTTGTGCTGGACGTCGACCCTAATCCGGTGACGACAACGGCCACGATGCGTGCGCGCAACGTGCCAACGTCAGGTGGCACGCTCATCGTGACCGATGCCAACGGTCGAGTAGCTGTCGACCTTACGCGAGTCCTGCGAGACGGTCAGCGTGATTTTACGATAGCGGCATCCGGCTCTGCCGACGTGGTGCTTCCCCGAGGAACTTACTATGCGAGGCTTGCCGTGGAAAGTCAACTCGGGGGCACACTGCTCAGTGTGGTACGCCTGTTCATCGTGCAGTAAAAGTAATTCGTGATCCGAACACTCTTGCATATCGCAGCGATTGCCGTGCTCTCGTGCGTAACTCTGCCGGTGCTGGCCGGTCATCAGAGGGATAGTGCGTGGAACGTCGATGTCGGCCTCGGGGCAACCTTCTCAGCCCCCTCGTCAACATTCGGAAGCGTACCGGGCATCGCTTCTCCGGGCGGACTGCGTTATGATGCGGTGAACGGCTCTACGATGATGTCGGCAGCCATTGGAGTGGATGCTCCCATAGGCAGAGAACTGCGTCTCGGTCTGCGGGCATCCTACACGGCTGTACAGCACCGACATGCCGCCCTGGAGCGAGCGCCGATCGCTACACAAGGGGGTTCAGTGGTTACGGCAACTATGCGCCACGATCTGCAGGGAACGTTTCACATGTTGGGATTCGAGCCCTATCTGCGGTATGATCTCACGTCGTGGTTCGCCGTCAGCGCGGGTCTTCCACTCATGGCGGTTGCCTCCTCTCGTTACACGCAGGCGCTCAGGTTTGTGGATCCGCCCGGTGTGCGCTTTGTGGACGGTAGTATAGAAGTGGTGACTGCCCGAGGAGAAGTACCTAACCTAAGCACGGTGATTCCAATGGTCTCATTCACGGTCGAGGGGGCTATTCCAGCCAGCACCTCTGGGTCGATCGTGCTTGTTCCTCGCCTGAGCATCGCACGTGCGCTTCAACCGTTTACAACCGATGGAGCCTTCAACGCACAGACACTGTCGGCCAGCCTCGGACTTCGCTATCGCTTCCCGTCATCAGTCCCGGAAGTGCCAGTTGCCGCGCCGACGCCAGCTGCGCCGCCTCCGCCGGTGAGAGAGGTTGCAGATCTTGCCGTGCGTGTGGAACGCGACACCTTTGTTGAGCTTACACGTGGAGTGTCGGAGTCAACAACGACATTGTTCTCAACCTCGATCGACACGGTCGAGGTGCCCTTGGGCGGTGAGATGACTACGGTGGTGCGTCGCAAGGAAACGTATCGTGTTGCGGTTCCTAAGCCCCCTTCCGTACTGCGGGCATCGCTTCAGCTCAGATTCATCGATGATGCCGGAACGGTCACGCAGAATGCGCGTCTCAGTGCCATGCGTGTTGAGTCGCGCAGGGTTGTGAACTTTCTTCCATTGATCGTCTTTGATGCAGATGCCGACATACTTCCGGGTCGCTATCGTCAGCTCTCTGTGAAGGAGGCCCGGTCGTGGAAGGAATCACTCATCGACGGTGCTTCGGCATCACACCTGCAGTACCAGATCTTGAACATCCTCGGTTCGCGCATGCGCCGTGTAAGGGGCTTAGCATGCACGCTTGTTGGGTATGGTGACGCAAGTCGGCGTGCTCTCGTTGAGCAACGGCTGAGTGCCATACGCGGGTATCTTGGATCGCGGTTTGGCATCGAAGTCGACCGTGTCGTGACCGAGATACGGACATCACCGGATGGCGATGCACTCTTGTCGGATGCCATAATGATAAGGGAGTCGGGATATGAGCTTCTGAAGCCGATCGAGTACGTGTCGACCTCGATCGAAACCCAGCTTCCGCGACTTCAGCTCGTGCCTGACGTGATCACGGAGGCGGGTCTTCAGTCATGGACTATCGAGGCGATGCAGGGTGAAACGCGTGTGAGAGCTTTCGCAGGTTCTGGTTCATTACCGTCGGAAGTTATGTGGGATATGAACGATGACATCGGTTCCGACGCGGCCATCAAACAACCTGTTACTGTAACGCTGCGCGTCATCGATCTCGATAACGCACAAAGTTCAAGTGAACCGATCAAGGTTTCGCTGACCTCGCGGATGCCGCTGGCGGCTGCATCGCGCCCTCTGAAGAAAGTGGAAATCTTCACTTTTGCTCGTGCTGCCGATACACGGCAGACTGCACCAGACGCGCGGCCTGCGTCACCGACGCAGCGTCAACTTGCCGAGTGGCTGACGGCCGGACTTGAGCCTCCTGAACGTCAGCTCTACGAACAGAGTGGCATGACGTTAACGGTTCAGCTTCTCGAGCGCCGTTGACCATGCCGTGGTTGTAACACGTGCACTCTGTCCACGCTCGATCGCCTTCTGGAAGTAGCTCGTTGCCTGCGGTACATCGCCCCGTTCGACAGCGATCAGTCCAAGTTCGCCGAGTGCATCCACTTCAAATTGTGCCAGACGTGTGCTGCGGGCATGACCCACTGCGGCGGTAAGGAACAGCTCTGCTTCGCTCGCACGCTGCGTCTGCCGGAGTCGACGTCCGATCTGCAGGGCGATCTGTGCGCATCGCACGCGGTCGTTGGTTGTCGAACACGACTCGTAGTCAGCCCGCAGCTGATCAAGTGCTGAATTGGTTGGTGTTGCCTTTACACTCACATCAACCTTGCTGACCTCACGAACAGAGAGTGTTGGCGCTGTTGCGACCGGAGCATCGGGCGTTTCGACAGCGGGCTGCTGAATGATAGGGGGCTGGGTGGTGCGGATGACCGTCTTCGGACGCAGATCCGGCGCAACTTCATCCGATTGTGTGGCTGCAACATACAGGGCCGTTCCGCCGACGACCGCCGCAGTGGTTCCGCCAACGATCCAGCCCCATCCCATCTTGGCAAGCGTACCGAGGATTCCACCTGTGGCAGCTCCGGCGATGATCTGAGCGGCGATCGAAGATTCAACCTTCGAGAGAAAGTCGACGGGGTATCGCACCTTTGGCGCCGAGTCGGTGAGAAGATCTTCCACCGTGAGCATTTCGCGCACTTCCTGCGCAAACTCGGGTGAATCGAGCTGACGCTTTTCGAAATCGAGCAGTTGATCTTCGTTCAACGTTCGATCGAGGAAGCCTGCGAGGAGTTCCTGATTCGTCATTGCAGTTCGCTGATGATACTGGACATAGATTGCTGGATGAGTTTCTTGGCGCGAAACACACGGACCTTCGCCAGTGAGACCGTGATGCCAAGAGTCGAGGCGATGTCTTCATACGGAAGATCATCGAAGTACTTCATTTCGAGTGCTTCACGGAACTCATCCGGGAGTTCTGCGATCGCACGGTGAAGGGCTTCACGGAGCATGAAGTCACCACTGTGCCGTTCGGCCTCTTCGGCCGGCGGCAGATCTTCGGTGAATTCTACCGTGTGCTTGCGTTGTCGAAGCCCCTTAAGACATGAGTTTCGGGCGATCGTGAACAACCATGCCGCAAATGACCCGTCGGAGAACGAGGCCCGCTTGTCGTAGACCGTCAGCGAGATCGTCTGAAACATGTCCTGCGCATCCTCATGTGAGCCGAGCGCGCGCAGACAGTAGGCATAGAGCCTTTTGTCGTAGCGCTTGAAGAGTGTGCGGAATGCTTCCTCGTCGTTCCTGTCACGTACGAGAGCAAACAACTCTTCATCGGTCATAAGTGTGTGCATGGACGGGGTTTCGGGTGGGGACTGTGACCGCTGGAAGATACCCGCAAAGGGGCTCTTCGTTACACCGTAAATTGGCAGATGCGCTCGTTTTGGGAAAATCAGGCCTGGTCAGAGGCTGATGTTGTGATCATCGGAGGGGGGTTGATCGGCATTCAGACCGCCCTTGAAGTTGTCCGAGTACGACCGTCGTCACGCGTCATTCTACTCGAGCGCGGCCTCATGCCCACGGGCGCTTCCACACGAAACGCGGGTTTTGCCTGCATCGGTTCGCTCAGCGAAGTCGCGGCAGATATTGATCTTCTCGGCGCCGAAGCTGCGCTCGACATTGTCAGAAGACGACATGACGGCCTTCAGGGGCTGCTGTCTACCTGCCACGGGCACGACATCGGCTACCTGAACCACGGAGGTAACGAGATATTTCTTGACGAACATCTCTCGCTGAATCGGATCGAAGAGGTGAATGAAATGCTCCGGCCGATAACGGGCACTACGACGTTTCAGATTCGTCATGACCTGGTATCAGCATTCGGGTTCAGCGCACGCGTTCGCCATCTGGTGCATAGTCCGGTCGAAGGTACTCTGCACTCCGGCAAGCTGGTTCGAGCTCTGTGGTCCATGGCTCAGCAGGCCGGTGTACAGCTCCGAACAGGGTCGACCGTTACGAGCATTGAGAGTGACCCAGCAGGCACCATCGTGCATATGCGAGGTGGCTCGCAGGAGTATCAGATCCGCGCCGGCTCGGTGGTTGTCGCGACGAACGCATGGATACCGGAGCTTGTGCAGGATCATGAGGCGGCGAAGATCACGCCGGCGCGTGGACAGATTCTAGTAACTGAACCAATAGAATCATTGCCTCTGAAGGGTTCATTTCACCTCGATGAAGGCTACGTTTACTTCCGTTCGTTTGAAGATCGGATTCTCCTTGGCGGTGCCAGGAACCTGGCGTTTGATGAAGAACAGACCACCTCGCACGATATCACCGACCGCATTCAAGACGCACTTGAGAAGCTCTTGCGGGAAGTGATCGCCCCCTACCGGCCCTCGATCAAGGTGGAGTACCGCTGGGCCGGAACCATGGCATTCTCGCCGTCAAAGCATCCTATCGTTGAGAAGGTGAAACCCAACGTCATCGTGGCCTTCGGCTGCAATGGTATGGGTGTGGCGCTGAGCAGCGAGGTGGCCGCACGCGCTGCCGCGCAGGTTTGAGGTGTGGGGTCGTCATCCCGAGGTATGACGCTGAAACAAAAAAGGGGGCGAAGCACTGCTTCGCCCCCTGAGTGAATCGGTGAACCGATTCTACTGTTTACTTCGTGTCGTTGATCGCCATGCCGTACACCACAAGACCGAAGCCGATCTTGTTGACGGCGTCACCGATGTTGTAGATCAGGTCCATGTTCGACGGAGGGATACCCATTCCTGAGAGCAGGTTGCCTGGCAGAAGCATGTAACCGATCGGATAGATCGCCCAACCGACGAGTGTGAACCAGCGCAGTTGTGTAAAGGCGGCCTTGACGGCTGGATTATCCGATGCGCCGGCCAGCTTGCTGGCTTCGCCCATGTAAATTTCATAAATGATGCCTGCCCAACCGAGCGTGGAGATCACACCCCACATGACGTTCTTGTCTGGCTGGACGGCTTCGCCGTAGTAACCGGCAACGAGCATGACGACAGCACCCAGGATGAGGCGCCACATCATGCTGCTGGATGCGCCGGCTGGACGCAGAAGCAGGTAGTACTCGACGCACATCAGCGGAACGGTCAACGTCCAGTCGATGTACCGGAACTGCGTTGGTGATGTGCCCGTATCGAGCCACACGCCGCGCATGTAGAAGTAGTGAACCGCGGCGATCATCGTGATCAGACCCGAAATCAGCAAAGAAGTCTTCCACTTGTCGGCGACACGGCCGCGCTCAAAGAAGAAGAACACCGAGGCGGCGAACATCGCCATGTACCCCGTAAAAAATGTGAATCCGATATAGTCGTTCGGACTCAGCACACCATTGGCTGCGAGAGCGGTGTTCGCTCCCATGCAGGAAAGCACAGCTGCCCATAGGGCAACGCGTAGAGATTGGGTCATCGAAGAACTCCCCAAAGTGACCACAAAGAACCGCCGTTACTCGGCATATCGTTCGAGCGTTCCAGTCTACTGCAGAAGTAAACCAAAGCAACCGGACGATGTGTCGACGCGCAGGACAACCCAAGTTCGTTGCAATCAAGTTCCCGACGGCTGAAATTATTTCATTGTTTACAGAATAGGCTACGTCCAGACACAGAATCTTATCCACATCCACGTAATCTGCGGTTGTATTTACGTATGTATGGAGCTCAACTGTGCATATCGACGAAATGTTTACTTCTGGGATCTCGTTAATTGGTGCGCTTGTGTCTATGTTCAGACGTGATCGAACATCGAACTACACTGTATTTCATGGGAGGAGGAGTAGCTGCCCATGTCTATGCGTTGGTGGCCGCCGAAACGCTTGGCCCTGATGCGGTCAGCGTAACCATGTGCGACCGTTCGCATGACGTACAGGACAAGACGCTATGCGTATGGGGCGAGCCGAATCCTTTGATCCGCGATGCTGTTGTGGCCGAATGGGGCCGACTACGGTTTGGTTATGAAGGCACATCGATTGTGCGAGATCTCGATAAGATTCGATACAGTCAGTACACGGCAAGATCGATTCGAGCACTCACTGATTCGAAGGTGGCTGTGGTGCGGAAAACCGGCGAGGCGGATCTCCCGGATCCGGCGTGTACCGTAGCTCTTGACAGTCGACATACCGATCAAGTGCGGCGTCCGGCCAGCATCTCCTTGCTCCAGCACTTTCACGGCTGGCGCGTCCGCACAAGCGCGGCGAGGTTTGATCCGGACGTTGCTACAATGATGGACTTTCGCGTCAGCCAGTCTGATGGGATATGCTTCGTCTACGTCCTGCCGTACAGTCCCACCGAGGCACTCGTCGAGTGCACGGTCTTTTCTGCCGAAACCTGGCCTCAGGCGCTGTATGAGGAACGGCTGAAGGTCTATCTGCGCGACGTTATTGGCATTGTCGACTATGACGTGATCGCAACCGAGACGGGCGCAATACCGATGTGTGACAAACAGCCTGTTCGGCAGCGTGGAGACGCTTGGATCGCGATCGGCGTTGCGGGTGGACTCACCAAGCCAACTACCGGCTATACCGTAGCGCGTTGCATCAAAGACGCATATCGGCTAATGCAGCAGTACCGGTTGACAGGGACCTTCTCGCCCCCTCCCACTGCACATTGGCGTTTTGATTGGTACGACCGGCTGCTGCTGAGGATCATTCGCGACGAACCTGCTGTTGTACCGCACATTCTCTGGACGCTCTTCGAACGCAACCCTGTTGAACGCATCCTGCGATTTCTCGATGAAGAGACACGACTACGAGAAGAACTATTGATTTTCTGGAGTATGCCATGGCGTCCGTTCCTTCGGGCAATCGTCCGACGCTGATCATACTGCTCAGCGCTGTTGCGGCAGTGGCACTGCAGGAGCTCGGGTACGCGTCATCTTCCGTGGTTCTCGGCTCGGCAATAGCATTGCTGGGCATTCCTCACGGTGCGGTTGATCACCACATGATGGGAGTGAAAGGGGGCCGGCGAACCGCTGACCTGCTTCGCTACGTTGCTGCGATCGCTCTTGTGATCAGCGTCTGGCTGATCTCACCACTCCTGATGCTGATGCTCTTTCTCGTGAATTCCGCTTGGCACTTCGGCGACTGTGATGTGCCTAATGCCGGACGTCTACACTGGCTTCGTGCTTCAGTGTACGGGGCCTCGGTGCTTGTTCTTCTTGTCGACCCACGATCAGCCGCTGTTCGCTCCATTATCGAGGAACTACTGCGTACACCTCTAGACATGCAGTTGTTGGCCGGTCTCGAGTCGTATCGCATTGCGGCGGCCGTCATGGTCATGATCATTCCGGCAATGGTCTCTGTTCCGGTCATTCGACAGCGGCTTATCCGCAGCGCCTTCATCATCGGCCTTTCCTACACGGTCGACTCGCTACTGGCATTCACATGGTACTTCACCATCGTCCACGCCCTAACGAGTATGAACGAACTGCGCTACCACCTCGGTGGTCGCTTTCCCTGGTCGTGGCGAGAGCTCATCGTGGCCGCGCTTCCGCTGTCGCTCGTGTCACTCGCCGGTATCGCCGCAGCTGCGATGTTCCTCCCGCAGACATCAGGCATCGTTGCCCTGTTCGTTGCCCTCAGCGCGCTGACTCTGCCGCACAGCGTGCTGTTTCATCGGATATACAAGATGAATCACTGAATCACTGAATTCAGGTTTATCGTCTCCGTAACTTCGCCGCATGTCATCCGCCAAACGTGATGTTGTTGCCGGTCCCATTGAGCTTAAGGGGCGCCCCTTGCCCGACCTAGAGCAGCTCTTCATCGAGCATGGGGAGCGGAAGTATCGCGCTCAGCAGGTGTATGATGGACTTTACATTCAGCGGGCCAATGATGCGGCATCCATCCAGGTACTGCCGCAGGCGCTGCGGGATCGGCTTGATACGGAGTTCCGGTCGCAATCGGTGCGGCTCACGACGAAACAGCATTCGGAGGATGGGACGATCAAGTTCCTCTTCGAGCTCTACGATGGACGTCAGGTTGAGAGCGTGCTCATCCCAAGTGAGATGGTCGAAGCTGATGGACGGCCGCGTCGGCTAACGCTATGTGTATCAACACAGGTGGGCTGCAACCTTGGGTGTGTGTTCTGCGCGACAGCGTCACTGAAACTCACGCGCAACTTGACCTCTGGTGAGATCGTCGACCAGTTCCTGCAAGCGCAGAAGCACACCGAGAAGGCGATCACTAACATCGTCTTCATGGGCATGGGTGAGCCGATGAATAACTACGACAACGTGATGAAGGCCACCGAGATCTTCACCGATCAGCGCACGAAGATGGTTGCGCCCCGGCGCATTACGCTGTCAACGGCAGGCGTTGTTCCGGGCATCATCCGCATGGCCGACGAGGGACGCATCATCAAGCTTGCACTGTCGCTGCATGCTACCACGCAGGATGTGCGCGAGCAGCTCATGCCGATCGCCAAAAAGTACCAGCTTCCGGAGCTCATCGAGTCGCTCGAGTACTACTACCGCAAGACCCGTAAAAGCGTCACGTACGAATACATCCTTTTCGAGGGGATCAATGACTCCATCGACGACGTTAAGCGACTCGTGAAGCTGGCACGTCGTATGCCAACGAAGGTGAACGTGATACCATTCCACGATATCGATTTCACGCAGCCACAGGGATTTGCTCAGACCCTGCGGCCAACATCGAAACAGAAGTTTGACTGGTTCCTCAAGCAGCTGCGCGATGAGGGCGTAACAGTGTTCATCCGCTCATCGAGTGGACTCGACATCGACGCGGCGTGCGGTCAGCTGGCATTCTCGCATGAAGGGGGCATTGCATGAGCCCCTTCACAACGTTCATTACGAAGTGTGCTATTGTTCTTTCCTGCCTTCTCACTGCTACCACTGCATGGTCCATTGACGATGCGGAGTTAGTAGCGATCGAGATCGAGCCGGGGGTCGAGTACTACGTCCGCTTGAAGTCGGGCGACGTGATGACAGGCCTCATTCTTGATATCGCAATCGACGAAAAAGGGGCGCGCGTTCAGATCGCAACGGCTGTTGCTGACGTCAGCATGTACGCGTCGGATATCGCTTGGATCGGCACGCGAGAGCAGGCGCATCGCTCGCGTAACCGAGGCTTCGTGGTGCCGACGGCAGAGCCTATCGGACGTGACTTCTACTTCGGCGTAATCTCCGCTGCCATCCCAACTGTGGGCTTCGGACTGTTTGACTTTGGAAGCATCGTTCTGGCCCGGTCATTCATTCCCGGCCTTTCGATGCGTGAGCAGCTGTCGCTCGTCAATCTCAAGGCAACTGTGTACGAAGCGGAGAATGGACTAGTTGAATCGGGACGGCAGTTCTATGCTGTTGGAATCAACGGTACCTGGCTCAACGACGTAAATTTTATCGGTCACCTCTACGGCGTCGGCACCTTCACGGGAGCACGCTCACGCGTCAGCAGCGTCGTGTTTGCCAAGGCCTTCGGCCGTGATGACTACACCGTCAACCTCGGCACACTCGGCAGCTCGTTCCGCTTTCCATACGCGAGTGGATCATTTGGTGTGGGACTTATGATCGACGTGCGTTTTCCGGAGTTTCATGACCTGCATGCCATGGCCGAGCTCTGGGGCGTCGATATCTCACGTCCGGCGCAGTCTGTCTTCGTCCTTGGTCTTCGCTCGGTGAACACCTCGACTACCTTTGATTTTGGCCTAGGCCTCTTCCCCGGAGGCGCACTGGC
>CALRYC010000002.1:0-171326 GCA_943372295.1 Chitinophaga pinensis | reverse complement strand
AACATGAACAGCGTCGAAGACACCCCAACCGAACAATGGCGCTCCATGTTTGCTGTGAACGTTGATTCGATCTTCTGGCTCACTGCCCGTGCACTTCCGCATATGCGGCAGGCCAATGCGGGCAGTATCGTGGCGATCTCGAGCGTGGCCGGCCGCTATGGTCATCCATACAACGCTGCCTACGTTGCGGCAAAGCACGCCGTTGTGGGCTTCATCGCCGCTCTGCGCACGGAGCTCGTTGGCACGGGCATCAATGCAACAGTGATATGTCCGGCGGGTATCGTTACCGAATGGGGCGATGTTACCGAAGGGGGCTCGATCGGCGCGCTATACGGAAAAGCCATTCCAAGCTCACGCACCATCGCCCGGGACCGTGGGCTGGCAACTGCCCCGCTGTCGCGCATGATGTCTGCCCAGGAGTGCTCCAAGATCATCATCGATGCGATCGAGGCCGGCCGCGGCGATGATGTGTTCACGCATTCGGGTACCAAGGACATTGCCGTTCAGACCGTGCAGGATAGGTGTGCGCAGGAAGACCGGTTCGAGGCTCTTTGGCTGGCAATGGGCCAGGCCTATCACGAACAACGGGGAACCTCCTGACGGATCACCTGATGCGGGCAATTGCGATATCTGCACTCCTTTGCCTGACGGCGCTATCCGCTTCGTCACAGCGCGACCGCGTGGCCCTGGTGCTGACCGGAGGGGGCGCGCGCGGCCTGTCGCAGATAGGCGTGCTGCAGGTGATGGAACGTGCCGGCATCCGGCCCGACGTGATCATCGGATGCTCCTTCGGGAGCGTGGTCGGCGCTCTGTATGCTGCGGGCCACACTGCTTTGGAGATCGACAGCATCATGCGCACCATCGACTGGGACGATATCGTATCGCTACGCTCAGACGCCGAGCGCGAGTTCATGTTTCTGTCGCAAAAGCAAGAGAGTGACCAGAACCTCCTCAAACTGCGGTTCAATAACTTCACGCTCCGCCCGCCGACGGCCATCGGCGGCAGTGCCCGCTTTTCACTTCTGCTGCAGCAGATCCTTTGGCGCACACCCTATGGCCATACGACGCAATTCGATGACCTGCGCATTCCCCTTCGCGTGGTGGCAACCAACCTCGCCACCGGACGCGTGGCAGTGCTTGACCATGGGAATCTGGCCTTAGCGGTTCGCGCCAGCGCAACCTTCCCGCTGCGCTATTCTCCGGTGCGCTGGAGTGATGATTCCATCCTCGTCGACGGTGGTCTGGTGGCGAACATTCCGACCGATGTAGCCCGACGTCTCGGGGCAACAAAGATCATCGTGGTCAACACCGTCAGCCCCCTTGATAAACCCGAAGCTCTGACAACGGCGTTGTCGATCGCCGATCAGGCGCTGATGTCCTCCATGAAGCTGCTCGACTCGGCACGCCTGGCCGAGGCCCAAATCGTGATCACGCCGGAGCTTGGTAACCGCACGACGTTTGACTTCGACCAGGTCGACTCGCTCGTGCTCCTGGGCGCTCGCGCTGCCGAAGTGCAGTTCGACGCTCTGCAAGCAGTGGCCAGACTTCAGATTGCGCAGAACGAGCGCGTGCCCGCGCCATCTTTTGTGCGCATCGTGTCAGTCGATGGCGACACGGCCCTTGCCGCTGCGGTGTTGAGAAACATGACTCTACCGGAAACATACCCGTCTGACGATATCCGCAAGCGGGAAGTCCGAACGTCAGTTTTACGCAGCCTGCGCATGTGTGGTATAGAACATGGCTTCGTCCGATCCATCACCGTTCAGGGGGCTGGTCTTGTCATCACGATCGATCGTGGAAGGCAGATTACCACCTCGTACCTGCTGCATGCGGACGTCGATGACCAAGATGTGCGCCGCGAGCTGGCCTATGCTGAAAGCGACACGCTCTCGCTTCCCAGACTGCTGCGCACGTGGCAGAACCTCAACGCCAGCGACCTGCTAAGTGAGGTGGACGTGCGTGCCGAACCCCATTCCGACACGGGTATGCTCGTGACGATCGCCGCACGCAGTCAAGGGAATCAGTCCGTAGGCCTCGGCCTGCGCGTCGATAACGAGCGCTACACCCAGGGGTCGCTCCAACTGACGCAAGAGAGTTTCTTCGTGCCGGGTCTTCGGCTCGCCGCACGGGGGTCGATCAGCGAACGCATCGGATCGTTGTTTCTGGGATTGGAGATTCCGCGTATCGCCGGCTCGCTCTGGACTGCCACGCTGCGCGGATACACCAGTTTCCGCAACGTGTGGGTCTATACCAACCGTGTGGACCGCCCCATACACGCGCCGATCCCGCTGAGAACCGACGAGTTCTCCGAGGACCGGCATGGTGCGCGACTGAGTGCCGGACGTCAACTCGAGCGCAATGGCGTGGTGCTGGCCGAGTTGCGGTATGAGAACCTTCGGTATCGGGACCTCAAAACCACAGAGCCTTCCCCGTTCCAGACCATCGGTACGGTTCGCGCGATCGCCCGATGGGACGATCGTGACCGGATCGACTTTGCCGTCAAGGGTCGTTCGATTGACCTTTATGCCGAAACATCGGTGCTGCGCCTCTCCAATCAGGTCTCCTTTACCAAACTGTCTGCCTCGGTGACTTCGGTCTTCAGTTCCGGTTGGCTGACCATTACACCGTCGGGCTTGATCGGTGCCGCGGATCGCACCCTGCCCCCTGCCGAACTGTTCTCGCTCGGTGGACAGGATATGCTCTTCGGTATGCGGGAGGACCAGATCCGCGGCCGCCAGATCGTTGTCGGCAACGTCGACGTCCGCGCCAAGCTGCCGGTGAAGATCTTTTTCGATACGTATTTCTCGGTTCGCTACGATCTGGGTGCCGTCTGGGAGAACCCTGAGTTCATCAGGATGGATCGGTTCCGGCAGGGCATCGGCGCAACTCTTGGCATCGATTCGCCCATCGGGCCTGTGAAATTCTCCCTCGGCAGATGCTTCTACCGGCTTCCCGAAACGTCCCGCATCGTGATCGAGCCGGTTCTGCTATACTTCAGCCTCGGCGCACGATTGTAACTTGCCGTTATGGGTCAGCTACTCGATCGCCTGCGCAACTATGTTCGGTCCACCGTCTCGACGCGTGGTTCCGATAGCTCGTGGGCTGAACGCACCATCGATGCCGAAGACGAGGAACTTCGACGTATCATCGAAGAGCTCAGCAGTGAGGGGGCTCCCCCGCCTGAAGCCGGACGCACGAGGTCGACCTCTGACGCGTCATCCCGACACGACCGTCCGGCCGCTGAACGTCCGAAGGCGGCTCTACCGGTCGAGGTCCAACGGGCACACACAACCCTTAACGTGCCGGTAACGGCCGATGTTGCGGCGATCAAGCAGGCCTACAAGAAAGCGATCGCCGAGTGGCACCCGGACCGTCATGCAGGTGCCAACGCCGAGCAACAGGCTCTTGCACACCGCAGGGCCCGCGAGATCAACCAAGCGTATACAACACTGAAGAAGTTTTACTCGATTTCCTAGCCCTATGCAACCGACCATCTTTGAACGCATCATCGCACGGGAGATCCCCTCGACCATTGAGTTTGAGGATGACCGCGTGATCGCCATCCGCGACATCGCTCCAAGTGCTCCCGTTCATATGCTGATCATCCCGAAACGCGTGATCCGTAACGTCGATGACCTCGTCGAGGCAGACGCCGAACTGGTCGGGCATGTCTTCCTTGTTGCCCGTGACCTTGCAAGGAAGTACGGCGTGGTCGATAACGGCTATCGCATCGTTACCAACTGCAACGAGCACGCCGGACAGACGGTCTTCCATCTGCACTTTCACCTGCTGGCTGGTGAGCCCCTTGGCCGCATGAACTCCCGTCCACCCCGCTCTGCAGATTCACCGCGCATGATGCTCTTTGAAGGGGGCCTGCTGGTCATCGCTGCTATTGCTCTGGCTGCCGTGTTTAACAGCATGAATCCACGGCAGATTCCATGGGTGAAGAAAGAGTACGAACGTACACATGCCACCGACGAGCAGATCAGCAAGTATGTGAGTGCAGCCGCCCCAAGCGAGCCAGTCGCCTCGGCAGAAGCTTCAAAGTCGGCGCCTGCAGCAGCGGCTCCAACCACCACCACGACGATATCGGTAAAGACCAATGAAGCACCAGTAACGGCGGCTCCTGCTGAAAAGCCAAAAAGCACGTTCGTTGCCGACCCCGGGAAGGTACTCGAGATCGGTCACGATGCGTTTGTTCGACTCATGAGCACGGGTTCTTTTCATCTGATCGACGCCCGCACGCCGGAGAAGTATGCCGAAGGTCACATCGCCAGTGCCATCAACATTTTCGGAGGCGAGGCGCAGTCACGCATTCCCGATATCATCCAGGCACCCCGCGACCGCGTCATCCTCATCTACTGTGACGGCGGCGAGTGTGAGCTCTCGCACCACGTGGCCGACGTGTTGAAGCAGTTCGGCTATGGACCCATCTTCATCTACACCGGCGGCTGGGCCGACTGGAAGACGAAGCACTGAGATAGACACATGCAGGTATCACGTCAGCTTCTACGACAACTTGCCGTACGCTTCGGCCTCATTGGTGAGTCGCCGCAAATGGTCCAGGCAATGACGCGTCTGCTACAAGTTGCGCCAACCGACCTGACGGTGCTGGTGACCGGTGAGACTGGCACAGGAAAGGAAGTGTTTGCTCACGCTGTGCACGAACTGAGCACGCGCAAGAAGGCGCCATTCGTAAGCGTGAACTGTGGTGCAATTCCCGAAACACTTCTCGAGAGCGAACTGTTCGGAGCTGAAAAGGGGGCGTTTACCGGCTCTGTGGAGCAGCGCAAAGGGTTCTTTGAGACAGCAAACCGAGGCACGATATTTCTCGATGAGATCGGGGAAATGCCCATCGCCACACAAGTAAAGTTGTTGAGGATTCTCGAATCAGGTGAATACTCGCGTCTTGGCTCTTCGGACATGCTGAAGGTGGACGTCCGTGTGGTTGCTGCAACGAACCGCGATCTGGCCTATGAGGTTCGTCAGGGACGTTTCCGTCAGGATCTCTATTTCCGACTCAACAGTGTGAACATTCACCTGCCGCCGCTGCGTCAGCATCCGGAGGATATCGAGCTCCTGGCAGAACACTTTGCTCTCCGCGCGGCCGAGAAGAACGACCTTGTCTACGGAGGTGTCGATCCGCTGGCGCTGAACCTTCTGAACCAGCGGCCATGGCCTGGAAATGTACGCGAACTGCGCAACGTCATCGAAACCATGGTCACGCTCGAGCAGGGGGCTCGCATCACCGAAGAGATGGTGCTGCGCTATCTGCCTCATGAAACTTATGAGCAGACATCTCCGGCGACGGCGCTCATGAACATTCCGACGGCTAGCGGCAGAGCGCAGGATTTCGATGTGCAGATGCTCTATCGGACTCTGCTTCAACTATCCACCGATGTGGCAGAGGTCAAATCCGTGCTGCGCCACCTGCTGTCTATGAGCGTCGATGCCGCCGCTACTCCCGTGCAACATGCCCCTGTAACGTTCGACGATGGGCTTGCGATCCGTCCGCGGGCACCGATCACAGCTCCTTTGTCAGCCGAGTCTGATCAGTTGGACCTTGCAACGCTTGAACGTCAGGCCATCGAAACCGCCCTTCGTCGCACCCAAGGCAACCGCCGTGATGCGGCCAAGATGCTCGGCATAAGCGAGCGCACGCTGTATCGGAAGATTGATGATTTTGGGCTTATATAGGTCTGAGCAGCACCGGTCTCGACGGAGCGGCATCGCCGTGAAACGGGGCGACGTTGAACATCACCGCATAGAGGCCGTCGGGAACGTCATCGGGAACGAAGATCAATTCCGTTATTGTGCAGTCAGTGCGCGGATCGTCGGGCCACTGCCAGAAGCGATGATGGGCAACAAGAGCCCCTTGATCTTCTTCACGATCGACCGATGGAAAGTCGACCATCAGATGACGGATGCCTCTCTCGACGATGAGGTTCATCGCCTCGATGCGGATGTAGGGCGGATTATGCGCTGACCAGCAGCGTGTTTGTTTCGAGCTGTCGTTAGGCATCGTGCGAATGACCAGCGTCGTGGAGCTCGATGATGCAGTCCATGCAGCGGCCAGGTTCTCCGGTGTGACCACGTAATCATCATCGACAAGCGCAAGAGGAACACTCACAAGTGTTGCTACGTCCACCAGTTCGCGCATGCACACATCCACGGTATAACTGCGGCCTGCGATGTGGCCCACGCACTCAGTGTGGGTGCCGTTACCATGTGGAGCAAGTGTGACAACGTCGCAACGAACCGGACCGCCCTCTTCGATGCTTCCAACGAATGAGCCGATGCGGAATGGTTCGAAAGAGGCCGCCGGCAGAGAGAATGCATTGGTTGCCTCGTCCGGAGTGATCGGCAACCAGATGTCGTGACCGTGCTCAAGATCGAAACGAATGCCGTTGAGGATAAGCTCGGAACGTGTTTTATGCATAGGCATCGCAGCAATTTACGCGAGGGCTTGTCACGATTCGCAGGCCCCCTGCCTCATAGACCGTAAAGCCCAGATATTGCGTAGTTTACTTGAACTTCGACAATCACTTGGGCGTCATTCTCAACCCCTGTGTTTACGGAAGAGGTACTCATATGTCTCGTACTCTCAACAAAGTGATGCTCATCGGGAACGTCGGTAAGGATCCCGAGGTCAACTTCACACCTAGCGGCGTGAAAGTCGCCCAGTTCCGCATGGCAACGTCCGAAACCTGGAAGGACAAGGACGGGGCTGTTCAGGAGCACACGGACTGGCACACGGTGATCGCATGGAGGGGGCTGGCCGACGTTGTTGAGCGCCTTGTGCGAAGGGGCACCCGACTCTACGTTGAAGGCAAGATACAGTCGCGCACGTATGATGATCGTGACGGGAACAAGCGCTATGTAACGGAGATCGTTGCCGAGAATCTTCTTCTGCTTGATGCCAAGCGCACGGATCAGCCTGCAGGACATACAGAGACTGAATCGGCCAATGGTACGTCATCGCCGATCGGCGATGAAATCCCCTTCTAATAAATCGGAGAACTCGGTTTGGACGTGTCGCGTAGCACGGAGATTCGTGTCGGGATTGTAAGTATTCTGTCGATCGCACTGCTGATCGGCGGAATCATGCTCGGTAAGGGGGTCAGCTTTGATCCAAACAAAAAACAGATCATGATCCGTGCGGAGTCTTCCGGCGGTGTCGAAAACGGAAGCCCCATCCTCGTCAATGGCGTCAAGCGTGGTCAAGTGACCAACGTTGTCAACCAGGACGGCACAGTGCTCATCTCGGCAGAGATGGACGACGTGTCGGACCTGCATGCCGACGCAACGGCGCGTGTGATGATCCTGGAGATCACCGGCGGCAAGAAGATCGAGATCGTCCCTGGCACGTCTGCGCAGGCCTTCGATGCATCCAAGGAGATACCGGGAACGATATCGGCGGATCTTAGCCAGTTGATCGCAACGCTTGGCGATGTCAGCGGCAATGCCGTGAGCATCGTCAAGCGACTCGACACGCTCAGCGGCAGTCTGACGGATCTGACGCGTGACGGACAGTTGGTAAACGATGTCCGGACGATCACCTCGGAAGGTGCAGTATTCGTGAAGGACATGCGCTCGTGGTTCGCCGCCAACAAAGATCCTCTGAGTCAGTCGATCCGCGATCTGCGGTCGATTGCTTCACAGCTTCGCACGAGTATCGATAAGAACGAACCAAAAGTCTCGCGCCTTGTGGACCGTCTTGATGCGACACTAACTTCGATCGACGGCACGATCGGCAGGGCCGACCGGACGCTGACCGATGCTGATTCCCTCATCCGCCGCATCGACTCGGTGATGATAGAGGTCAAGTCGAACAAGGGCCTCATCAATGCCATGATCTACGACGAGAAGTTCGCCGATCGTTTCGACAGTACACTCTATTGGATCCGCGCCATTCTTCAGGACGCTCGCAACAAAGGCGTCAACGTCAATGTCGGCCTCGGACATGAGTGAGAATGTCGTAACGCTTCCGCGTCGCGTGCGCTACCTCAGCCCCCTGCTGCTTGTCGGCATCCTGTTGCTAGCCGGGTGCAAAGGTCCGAAGTATCTCAATCAGGATTTCGATCTGCGCGACGACGGCGACCGCATCACGGAGCTGCGGTTCACCGCCACGCGCCACATTGATTCGATCGCCGACGTCAAGACCATCAAGGCCGACGTCTGGAAGCTGGAGCATTACGCGTATCCCGACTCGATCCGAATGTTCGTTCGCGTGATCGACACAACGGGCTTTGTGGTAACGCATATGGCCGACCCCTACAAAAGGCCGGGGGCTCCGGACTACTTCCCGTCACTTGTAGAGCACCTGGGCTCGCGGCGGCGCGTCAAGGACTCCGTCGTGCGCCAATACGCGGTGCGCGAGATCGGTGCGCTCGACTCTATCCCAGCCAACATTGCGCTGGCTATCGACTGTTCGGGCTCGATGAAGGGGGCGAAACCAACGCTTGACCTCGGAACGGAATTGTTCGTGGGCATGAAGCGTGGCTTCGACAAGATCTCACTCACGGCGTATCACAAGGTGATCGACCAGGTGTTTCCGCTGACGGATGATTCGGCCGCGATGATGCGCGAGTTTCGCGAGTACGTCAAGCGTCCGATCGGACTCTTCACGTCCACCTATGACGGTATCATGACGTCGCTCAAGACCCTAGACAACGTTCCTCTGGATCAGCCAAAGGTCTGCGTTGTCTTTGCCGATGGCGACGAGAATACATCGAACACGAAGGTCACCGAGATCTTCGAATACGCCACAAAGCACAACATTTCGATCTACTGTGTCGGGTTTGGTTTTGCCAAGGATGAGCCCCTTCAGGACCTGTCGCTTTATACCGGAGGCAAGTACTACCGTGCGTATACCAAGCGCGATCTGCTGGCGATCTTCCAGGACATCTGGAACAGTCTAAGGAACTACTACCTCGTTACGTACCGTCCACCGCGCTTTGAGGGCATCCATACGGCCGATCTGACGGTGCAGATCCCCGGACGTGATACGCTGATCGCGCGCGGTGTGTACGACAAGACGCCGCTGAATCCGATGATCGACTCATCGGAGTTCTCCAAACGCATCCTGTTTGCCTTCGACGAGAGCATCATCGAGCAGGCTTCGTATCCGATTATGGATGAGCTGGCCGATGCTCTTCAGCGCTTCGACAACGTCGTGCTCGAGATCCAGGGTCACGCCTCGCGTAACGGGCCCGACGATAGCCGCACGGAATACAACCAGAAGCTCTCCGAGCGGCGCGCAGAATCGGTCAAGGAGGCCCTCGTCATGCGCGGTATTGATGCATCGCGCCTACGCACGAGGGGTTTCGGCTTCCTCATGCCGGTGGTGCCGAATGACACGCCCGAGAATCAAGCCCTGAACCGGCGGACGGTGTTCAAGATCCTGCGTAAGTAGCAGCGATGGCACGGGCTACATTCTGGCCGTCGAGAGCGGCGCTCACAATGCCCCCTGCATAACCGGCTCCTTCACCGCATGGGTAGAGTCCGCGTACCGTGGTATGCTGGTAGGTCGACCGGTCACGCGGAATCCGGATCGGTGAGGACGTGCGCGATTCAACGCCCACCATCACGGCCTCATTTGTCAGATAGCCCTTCATTGAGCGCGCAAACTCCGTGATGCCGGTGCGAAGACGCTGGTCTACCGAAGGGGGCAGAATGCTTGCCATGTCGGCCGAAACGTGACCCGGAATGTAGGACGTCCGCGGAATGGTCGAAGAAACACGATGCTCGAGGTAATCGACCAGACGCTGCGCCGGAGCGCGCTGGCTTGCGTCGTCATTGGCAGCAAAGGCCGCCCTCTCGGCGTGGGCCTGAAACTCCAGCGCGCCGAAGACGCCGTCATATCCCCCGCGCCTCCAGTCCTCCGGCTCTACGGCCACCACTGTTCCTGAGTTGGCAAAGGGAGAGTCGCGACGGGACATCGACATCCCGTTAACGACGATCTCTCCCGGCGATGTAGCAGCCGGCACGATGAGTCCGCCCGGACACATGCAGAACGAGAACACACCGCGTCCGTCGGCCTGGCAGACCAGCGAATACGATGATGCCGGAAGGTATGGATCACGCGGTGACTGATGATAGCGGATCTCGTCGATCAGCACCTGCGGGTGCTCGATCCGAACTCCCAGCGCAAATGGCTTGGCCTCCATGTGCACGCTGCGCCGCGCACACATCGCAAACACGTCGCGCGCGCTGTGTCCGGTGGCCAGGATCACGGCATCACCCGTATACTCTGCGCCGTCTGACGTGACCACGCCTCGGATCACGCGATCGGGGCCCACGCTACTGATCACCAGATCGGTCACTTGCGCGCCGAAGTGCACCTGACCGCCGTACTTTTCGATCGTCAGTCTGAGGTTCTGTACCACCTGCCAGAGCTTGTTCGAACCGATATGCGGGTGGGCATCGACCAGGATGTCGCTTGTGGCCCCGTGCTCAACAAGCAGCTGCAGAACGGTTTCGATGCTGCCGCGTTTGTGCGAGCGCGTGTAGAGTTTTCCGTCGGAGTACGTCCCAGCGCCCCCTTCGCCATAGCAGTAGTTCGAGTCGGGGTTCACAAGGCCGTCCTGTTGGATTGCCCTGAGGTCGCGACGTCGAGCCCGAACGTCCTTGCCCCGGTCCAGCACCACCGGCGTAATGCCGTGCATGAGAAGCTCGAGGGCGGCAAAGTAGCCGGCCGGACCCGCCCCGATGATGATGACGCGTTTGCCGGGGTCGGCCTCATGAAGCCGGTCGCTGATGCGGCGCTCGGCAGGGGGCTCCTGTCCGACAAACACCTCGGCCACAATGCGTACCAGCGGACTGCGAGAGCGGGCATCGATCGAGCGGCGGATCACCCGCACCGTGGCATCAGCCCCTTCCGGCAGGGCGGCATGCATCATGGCCGCGTGGCGGATGGCGGCCGCATCGGCGGCCTGCGTGGGGGTCAGAACCATATCAATTCGCTGCATCACGGGCCAAAGTTACGGCCGTATCTTGGAGCGATGGACCTCTACGAGCGCATCTACGATATCGTTCGGTCGATTCCCGCCGGCTCGGTCACCACCTACGGACACATCGCGGCGGCCGTCGGCACACGCGGCGGCGCGCGCCTTGTGGGATGGGCCCTAAACGCCGTGGCCTTGTCGGACCGGCTGGACATCCCCTGTCACCGCGTAGTGAATCGCCTAGGCGAGCTTTCCGGACGAATGCATTTTGAAACGCCGTTTGTGATGCGTGAACGGCTTGAGGCCGAAAACGTCACTTTTTCAGGCGAGACGGTCGATATGTCCCGTCATCTCTGGATACCACCTTTACCCAAGTGACCGTATCTTTGCGGTCCTTTCCACAATCGCCGAACACCCGCATGCGCATCGCAGCAACAGTTTGCCTGTCTCTTTCTCTTGCAGTCGGAATTGCCCTCACAGGGTGTGATTCCGAGAGCGTGAAGCTGACATCTTCCAAGGACTCCACCAGTTACGCCATGGGCGCACAGGTAGGTAAGTCGATCAATGAGAGCAAGTTCGACGTCGACCCTGAGATCATCGCCAAGGCCGTCGTTGACGTGATGAATGGCTCGCAAGCCATTCCCGACTCGGTTATCGCTCAACTGATGTTCAAGCTGCAGGAGCAGCGCCGCGGAGCGCAACAGGCCGAAGACGAAGCCAAGGCCAAGGGGTCGATCAAGGCCGGCAAGGACTTCCTGGAAGCGAACAAGTCCAAGCCAGGCGTGATCGCTACGGCAAGTGGACTCCAGTATAAGGTGATCAAGGCAGGCACTGGCGCAAAGCCGCAGGCCACCTCAACCGTACGCATTCATTACGTTGGCACGCTGATCGACGGAACGGAATTCGACAACAGCATCAAGCGCGGTCAGCCGGCCGAGTTCCCCGTCAACGGTGTCATCCCCGGATTTGCCGAAGCCCTATCGCTGATGAGCGTCGGCGCAAAGCACATGGTTTACATCCCGCACGAACTTGCCTATGGTCTGCAGCAGGCCGGAACGATCCCACCGGGATCGGTCCTGGTGTTCGAGATCGAGATGCTGGGCATCAAGTGATCGCCCCCTTCCAAAGCACACAATTACTACTCACGCTTCTCCACACTTTCCAAAACATCGTAATGAACACACGATTTTTTTTGACGGTAGCCATCGCAGCGTTGATGGCAGGTACCGTCGGCACAACGGCACAGAAGAATGGCAAGAAGGCCCAGACCACAACCAATGAGATCACCCTTACGAACGCAGATCCCAAGACCATGAACTCAGCATTCGATTCGACCAGCTACGCCATTGGCCTGCAGATGGGCAAGTCCCTCTCTGAGCAGGGCATCAACTTCAACGTTGAAGACCTCATGGCCGGTGTGCGTGACTTCAAGGCAGGCACTCCGAAGTTCACGCAGGAGCAGATCCAGCAGGTGCTCATGGCTCTTCAGGAGCAGAACATGAAGCGCATGCAGGAAGAGCAAAGCAAGCGCGGCGTTGAAAACGGCAAAAAGGGCGAGGCATTCCTTGAGGAAAACAAAAAGGACCCGGCCGTTAAGGTTACAACTTCAGGTCTGCAGTACAAGGTCATCACCGAAGGCAAGGGCAACAAGCCAACCAAGGCCAACACGGTCAAGGTCCACTACACCGGCAAGCTCATCGACGGCACAGTCTTCGACAGCTCCGTCGAGCGTGGCGAGCCGATCGAGTTCCCACTGGCCAACGTGATCGCAGGCTGGACCGAAGGCGTGCAGCTGATGCCCGTCGGCTCGAAGTACATGCTCTATATCCCATCAAGCCTGGGCTACGGACCAAATGGTGCCGGCCAGACGATCGGACCAAATGAAACACTGATCTTCGAAGTCGAACTGATCGAGATCACGAAGTAAGTCCTCACAACGACCATCCTCAAAGCGTCGATGCGCCCCACGCGTATCGACGCTTTTTTTCAGGTTTTAGGTTTCGGGTTTCAGGTTTCAGGTTTCAGGTTATCCGTAATTTTCGACTCACTGCGACACGCGAGATGCGGCATTAGTGCTTGTTCGACGTCGTCTTCACCTGTAACCCGAAACCTGAAACCTGTAACCTATCGTGAACTCTCTCCCCATCTACGGTCTTATTGGCCTACCCCTTGCCGCCGTCATTATTGTTGCTTACCAGGCATTCACCGGCGACGTGTCGATGTTCAACGTTGTGATGTGCATCGTCGGCGTGGTGCTGACGGAGTTCGGCATCACGTTCGCCTACCACCGGATGGTGGTGCACAAGGCCTTTGAGGCGCATCCGGTGATCAAGGCCATTACGTTGGCCTTCGGATCGATGGCGTTTCAGGGTCCGGTTTTGCACTGGGCCAGCGTACACACCAAGCATCATGCGCACAGCGATCAGGAGGGCGATCCGCATTCGCCTACGATCGGTGGGTTCATTCACGCCCACTTTGAGTGGCTGCTGGAGATGAATAGTACCAGTCTTGATGAAGTCATCGAAAAGTGGGGCTCGCGCTACAAGAAAGATCCGATGCTGGTGTGGTTCACCTCGACGTTTCTCTTCTGGGCTGTGCTGAGTCTTATCATTCCGGCTGTCCTCGGATACATGGTAGGGGGCTGGCACGGCGCATGGACCGGATTTCTTTGGGGCGGACTGGTGCGCATCTTCATCTCCTCTCACGTTACGTGGAGCGTGAACTCTGTGTGCCACTTCTTTGGCGCTCGCACCTACACCACCACGGACCATAGCCGCAACAATCCGATCGTGGGACTTCTGGCCCTGGGCGAAGGCTGGCACAACAACCATCACGCCTTCCCGGCTTCGGCATTCCATGGTCTCGCCTGGTGGCAGCTTGATATAACGGGACTCTCCATTGCCCTGCTCGAAAAACTCGGACTGGTGTCGAAGGTCACGCGTGTTCCCGAGACGCTCATGACGAAGCGTCGGATCGACAGCCAGACAAACGCCTTGAACGTCCAAACGCTGGCCCTGACAGAAGAGGAAGAGGTTCTCGAAGAAGCGTGACACTTTTTTCGGCCTCACAGCTTTCGAAGTCGTACTTCGAAAAGACCCTTTTCGAGAGCATTTCCTTCGGAATGCAGGAAGGTGAACGCGTGGGGATCATCGGCCGCAACGGTGCTGGCAAGACGTCGCTGTTGCGCATCATCGCGGGCATCGATGTGCCGGACAGTGGTGACATCGCCTTCAACCGCGAAGCACGCTTCGAGTATCTGTCGCAGCTGCCGCAGTTCGACGTGGACGACCTTGCCCTGACCACTGTGATGAATGCCTACGACGTCAAGCATGGTCACATCGAAGACTGGGAGCTTGAAACCAAGGCACGTCAGACCCTCGGCAGGCTCGGAATTCATGAGCCCCTTCGCAGCGTTCATGCCATGTCGGGTGGACAGCGCAAACGCGTGGCGATTGCCCGTGCGCTGATCGCCGATCCGGATCTGCTCATCCTGGACGAGCCGACGAACCACCTTGACGCGGCAAGCGTGCAGTGGCTGCAGGACACCTTGCAGAACTCCTCGCGGGCGCTCTTGCTGGTAACGCACGACCGCTACTTCCTTGATGCGGTCTGCAACCGCATCGTGGAGATCGATGAACACAGGCTGTTCTCATATGAGGGCTCCTACGAAAAGTACCTTGAGCGCAAAGAGTCGATGATCGCCGTGGCCGATGCCACCGCCGCGCACCAACGCAACAAGCTACGCACCGAGCTTGCGTGGCTGCAGAAGGGGGCCAAGGCACGGCGCACAAAGCAGCAGAGCCGGATCGACTGGATCGAGCGCATGAAGCAGGAGCAGCGTACCGAGAGCACGGAGTTTCGCGACATCGATATCGAGATCGGCGGGAAGTTCCTTGGCGGCAAGATCATCGACGCTGTGAACGTGTCGCTGGATAAACTCGTAACGGACTTTACGTATCGTGCGGCGCCCCTTGACAGGATCGGCATCATCGGTCCGAACGGGGCGGGCAAGACCACCCTTCTGAGCACGCTCGCCGGACGACGTCCACCCACGTCGGGTCACGTCACCCTAGGCGAAACCGTCAACCTCGGCTTCTTTGAGCAGGAGATCCGCGACCTCAAGGACAACGAGACTGTGCTGTCCAACGTGCGCGACGTGGCCGAGTACATCGATGTGGGTGTTGGACGTGAGCGCTACATCACGGCGAAAGAACTGTGCGACCGCTTCGGGTTTTCTCCCAAGCAGCAGCATGCCTTTGTGCATACTCTGTCAGGGGGCGAGCGCCGGCGTCTTGGCCTTCTGCGCATCCTGATGTCTAACCCCAACGTGCTCTTCCTTGACGAGCCCACCAACGACTTCGACCTCGTAACCCTTGGCGCACTTGAAGAGTACCTGGGGAACTTCAAAGGCGTGCTGCTCATCGTCTCGCACGACCGGGCATTTCTCGATGCCACTGTCACTACCATCTGGGCCTTCGAAGATGGCGGACGCATCAAGGAGTATCCCGGCAACTACTCGGCCTATCTCGAGAAGATCGAATCGCGTCCGAAGAAGCAGCAGGACGAGTCGACCGGTGACCGTCAACAATCAGCCCCCTCCGCAAAGAAGAAGCTCTCCTACAAAGAGCAGCGCGAACTTCAGTCGATCGATACTCAGATCCCCCAACTCGAAAAGCGCATTGCTGAGATCGAAGCCCAGATGAGCTCCGGCGAGGGCTCCTATGCCGACCATACCGAATGGGCACGTCAGCATGCAGAACTCACCACGAAAATGGACGCGCTCACCCTGCGCTGGCTGGAGCTCAGTGAGATAGTCGGGTAGGGTTACCGCAGATGCGTGCAGCACCACCAAATGTTGATGCCTACATCGCCATGCAGACACCGGAGGTTGCCCGGCTGCTGTCGGAACTTCGTCAGATCATCCTGAGCACCGCACCCGAAGCGTCGGAGGGGATTTCCTACGGAATGCCCGCCTACAAACTCCATGGCAAGCCACTGGCGTACTTTGCGGCGTTTGCACGGCACCTCGGCCTGTATGCCACCCCCTCCAGTCATGAAGCCTTTGCTGCGGAACTATCCAGCTACAAGCAAGGAAAGGGATCGGTGCAGTTCCCTCTCGACCGTCCACTTCCGGTAGCGCTTATTCGCAGAATGGTCGCTCATCGGGCCGAGACCATCCAAGGCCGAACGACCAGATCGAAGCAGCACGAATGAATCAGTTCCATGTGCGTGGCCTGGTCTCGATCCGTTGTGAAAATCCCAAAGTTTTACGAGTTTCGTATCGATCAATCTTCGTCATACCAAAGCCCGTTCGATAATCATGAGCACCACCGTAACCGTTTCGCCGAAGTACCAGGTAGTGATATCCCAGGAGCTACGCGACCTGTTTCATATCAAACCGGGTCAGCGCATGCAGTGGATGAACTACGACGGCATGCTTGTGCTTGTACCGCTGCTATCGGTCGATGAACTTCGTGGCTACCTGAAGGATTACGACATTCGGCTGATTCGCGACAAGGAGAAGTTCGAACCATGAGAACTCGTCCCGTTGTTCTTGACTCGTCCGCGTGGATTGAGTACATCCTCGACGGACCGAATGCGCCACATTACGCGAAGACGTTGAAGGCACAATCAGACAAAATCATTGTGCCGTCTGTCTGCATTTTTGAGGTCTACCGCTCCATCGAGCGGATTGTGTCGGTCAAAGAAGCACTTGCTGTAACCATGAGCATGCAGACATTTCGCGTGGATCCTCTATCCACAAGTCGGGCCCGTGAGGCCGCGACAATCAGTCGTCAACACAGTCTCTCAACTGCAGACGCCATCATCTATGCTACCACCCTCGCCCACGATGCTGAACTGGTAACACAGGATGCTGACTTCATGAAACTGCCATCCGTTCGCTACTTCAAACATATTCGGTAAACACCATCATGGCCACACAAGACATCTCAATGATCGAGCGCCTCTATGCGGCGCTACCCGCAAAGGTCGAAGCAGCAAGGGGCTTGCTGAATCGCCCCCTGACACTTGCCGAAAAGGTGCTCTATGCCCACATTGCAGAGCTTCCGTCAGCCCCGCACCAGCGCGGCAAGGCGTATGTAGACTTCAACCCCGACCGTGTAGCCATGCAGGACGCAACAGCCCAGATGGCGCTCCTGCAGTTCATGTCGGCCGGCATCCCACAGGTTGCCGTCCCATCAACGGTGCACTGCGACCACCTGATCCGCGCCGAGCATGGGGCGAAGTCGGACCTCGATAAGTCACTCGAAGAGAACAAGGAGGTCTTCGACTTCCTCGCTTCCGTTTCGAAGAAGTACGGCATCGGCTTCTGGAAGCCGGGCGCCGGCATCATTCACCAGGTTGTGCTTGAGAACTATGCCTTCCCGGGTGGCATGATGATCGGCACGGACTCGCACACACCAAACGCCGGCGGCATGGGCATGGTGGCCATTGGTGTTGGCGGTGCCGATGCGGTGGACGTGATGGCCGGTATGCCGTGGGAGCTGCAGATGCCGAAGCTTATCGGCGTGAAGCTCACGGGCAAGATGAACGGCTGGACCAGCCCGAAGGACGTTATCCTGAAGCTGGCCGGCATCCTGACGGTAAAGGGAGGCACGGGTGCGATCGTGGAGTACTTCGGTGACGGAACGGAGTCGTTCTCGGCAACCGGCAAGGGCACGATCTGCAACATGGGCGCCGAGATCGGTGCAACCACATCGATCTTCCCGTATGACGCGTCGATGGACCGCTATCTGCGTTCGACCGACCGCAACGATGTGGCCGATCTGGCCAGGGGCGTTGCCGAGCACCTGTGTGCCGATGCGGACGTTGTGGCGAATCCGGAGAAGTACTACGACCAGGTGATCCACATCGATCTTGATGCCCTGGAGCCCCATATCAACGGACCATTCACACCGGACCGCGCCATGGAGCTCTCGGAATTCGTTAATGCCGTGAAGGAAAACAACTGGCCGGAAGAACTCCGCGTTGGCCTTATCGGCTCGTGCACCAACTCCTCCTACGAGGACATGAGTCGCGTTGCGGCCATTGCCGAGTTCGCCTCCAACCATGGCCTGAAGGCCAAGTCGGAGTTCACCATCACACCGGGTTCGGAGCAGGTGCGTGCGACCATCGAGCGCGACGGAATCCTTGCCAAGATGGAGGCCATCGGCGGTCAGGTTCTGGCCAACGCCTGTGGTCCATGCATCGGTCAGTGGAAACGTCACGACGTGCAGCAGGGCGACAAGAACTCCATCATCACGTCTTTCAACCGCAACTTCACGGGTCGCAACGACGGCATCAAGGAAACGCATGCCTTTGTTGCATCGCCCGAGACCGTTGCCGGCTTTGTGCTGGCCGGCAAGCTCACGCACAACTTCATCAAGGACCCGATCGACGGCGTCATGCTCCAGCCCCCTGTCGGCACGGAGCTTCCTGAAGGGGGCTTTGTCCCCGATGCAGCAGGCTTCATTGCACCAGCTGCTGATGGCTCGACCGTACAGGTGGTGATCGCTCCCGAGAGCAGCCGTCTGCAGGCGCTGGAGGCCTTCAAGGCTCCGAAGAAGGATGAGTACCAGAACATGCCGCTGCTGCTCAAGGCCAAGGGCAAGTGCACCACGGACCACATCTCCATGGCCGGACCATGGCTGCGGTTCAGAGGTCACCTGGATAACATCTCGAACAACATGTTCATCGGTGCCATCAACTACATCAACGACACCGCCAACAGCGTCAAGAACGTCTTCACGGGCGAGCACGCAGAAGTGCCGGCCACGGCGCGCGACTACAAGGCACGCGGCATTTCATGGGTTGTTGTGGGCGACGAGAACTACGGCGAAGGATCATCACGTGAGCATGCAGCCATGGAGCCCCGCTTCCTTGGTGGCAAGGCCATCATCGTCAAGAGCTTTGCACGCATTCACGAGACCAACCTCAAGAAGCAGGGCATGCTGCCGCTCACATTTGTGAACCCAGCAGACTACGACCGCATCCGCGAGAGCGACCGTATAAGCATCGATATCACAACGCTCGCCGTTGGCAACCACGTTGACCTTGTCGTGTCTCACGAAGACGGCACACAGGAAACAATCGAGCTCAGGCACACCATGAACGAGCAGCAGCTCGGTTGGTTCCGTGCAGGCTCTGCTCTGAACCTCATCGCCGGACGGTCGTGACGAATGACCAATGACGAATGACCTGTAGGGGCGAGCCTGTGTGCTCGCCCTTTTTTTGTGCGCATTGTCATCGTCATCGCACAACGCCGCATCGCCCATCGCGTTCCCCGGGCTGAAGCCCGGGGCTATTATGCGATCGTTGGGACGCCGCATCGCCCATTGCGTTCCCACGGCTAAAGCCGTGGGCTGTTATGCGATGAAACACCCCACACCTCAAACCCCAAACCTCACACCTGCACACGGCTGAAGCCCGGGGCTATTATGCGATCATTCGTGACGCCGCATCGCCCATTGCGTTCCCCGGGCTGAAGCCCGGGGCTGTTATGCGATCGTTGGGATGCCGCATCGCCCATTGCGTACCCACGGCTAAAGCCGTGGGCTGTTATTGATCGTTTCAACGCCGCATCGCCCATCGCGTTCCCACGGCTAAAGCCGTGGGCTATTATTGATCGTTTCAACGCCGCATCGCCCATTGCGTACCCACGGCTAAAGCCGTGGGCTGTTATCACTTGCACCCCGATTAAACGTAAGTATCCTAAACGGACTCAGAGGCGGTTCAATTCTGAATCGGAATCCAGCATGATCATTCGCATAGCCGCCATCATCATTCTGCTTGCCTGCGCCGTAGCCGACGCGCAGCAGCAGTTTACCGTGAATGTGATCGACGGCTGGGGAGGGGGCTTGTACCGCGCAGGCGACACGGTGCATGTGTTTACTCGGGCGCTGGATGCGCGTGAGGTCTTCAGCGAATGGAGATCCTCGGAAAGGGTTGCGTTTGAGCGGTCGAATGAGTGGCACACCGCGTTCGTGATGCCCGATGAGGACGTTCTTGTAACAGCGCGACTCGACACCCTGCCTGCGTATGAGATCACGGAGGAGCTCATCACCGGTACTGAGCGTCCAAAGCGTGTGTATCACGTTCTGCCGCCAACGCTTCGCGGAGTTGTATTTCTCTATCACGGCACCGGGGGCAGCGCCCGTGGTTGGCTTCCGGGGTCTGTAGAGAACTTTACATTCGTAAAGGATCTCCTCGCGGCCAACCTAGGCGTCATCATCACTGAGAGCGAGGAGACAACGACGCAGAAGGATATCAACGGTGATGGCTTCATCCGTTGGGACGTAGCTCCCCCACTGCCGGAAGCGAGCATCGACTACCTGAACCTGCGTGCTATTCTCGACACACTCATCAAGCGTGGCAGCATTTCTGCATCGGTGCCGCTCTTTGGTGTAGGCATGAGCAACGGCGGTGCCTTTGCCATCCCATGCGCCCAGGCACTCGGCATGAAGGCCGCCGTCAGCTACTGCGCTTCAGGCCGGGCAAGCAATGCATCGATCATTACCATCCCGTGTCTGTGGATGATGGCCGCTAACGACGATAATGAGAATGTTGGGATGGCCGGAAATCTTGAGGCCATCGAGCTTGCACGTCGACTCCGGGAAAGGGGCGTAAAGTCCGATGCGGTGATCCGCAAGCCCCATCCCATCTACCCGGAGATTTTCACACGGGCCGGGTCGAGCGAATCCGTCTCGCGGGCGATTGTTGCCAATCTGCGAGATCGCGGACATCTCGACGAACGTGGGTTTATGCGCCGAACGAGCGACGCTATTGCCGCTGCTGTGATGGCCGACCCAACGTCGTATCCGGCGATCCTATCACAAACCGAGATCTCGCGCAATGCGATCGTTAATACGCTTGGTGCAGCCTACGCAGAGCATAAGTTCTTTTCGGACCTGGGCAAGCAGACAATAGCGTGGTTACTTGACGTTCTATATGGCACATCGAATGTCGATGCAGAAGAGATTTGCGACCCGGTTGAACGTACCGATGTCTATGATCTACAAGGCAGGCATGTCCGGCACATCGCAGACTCTGAAGTCCTACACATAGAACCGATAGTCTCAGCCTACGGCATGGGGCCATTCTTGCTGGTGAAACGTCACGCCTCCGGTAGTGTGCGAACGACTGGTGTCTTGGGTCGTTAGTAGGTCAACTGTTTTCCCAACGGATGGATTCCCGCTTGTGCGGTTAGGCCACACTGACGCATCATCAAAATGTGTTCTCACCCTACCCAATGCTCGATCGGCTTTGTGAGGAACGTCTCGACGGGGATTCCATCGCCTCCTACAAGAAGGGTACGGGAAGGGGCGAATTGTTTCGCAACAGCACCCGTTCCAGAGTGATACACGGGATCTGGACCGCTTTTAACTTCGATAGCAGTGAGCCGACGTTTGGAGCTGGCCCCCTCGCAGGGGTCGGGCGTAACAACCGTGTGCGTGCCGCAGCCGAAAAGAATCAGGGCGGTGAGAAGCAGAGCGTGAAGGGAGAAACGTGTGTGTTTCATTTCACCCTCCGTCCGATGAACTTCTTGGGAATGCGGGCCTCATCGTACACGTAGTCGATCTCGATGGTATCCCGGCCCTTGAACCGGCTGGGCTATCGCGTGAACATGCAGGCCCATAGCCAGACAGATCACACTAAGAACGTGGAGCAGCTGACGTGAGCTGCGGGGGGGGGGGATAGGCGCATACTACGGCCCTAAAAACAATGAGAGAATGTGAATCGTACCTCGAAGAATGCTGTGTTTGTATGTGCAGATACCACGTCAGGGCGAGTCAACACGCTCGCCCGTTAAATCCATATGTAGAGGGTCTGTAGGGGCGAGCCTACGTGCTCGCCCTATAACGGTGCTCGCCCTGTAACGGTGCTCGCCCTATAACGGTGCTCGCCCTATAACGGTGCTCGCCCGACGACGATGCCGCTATTAGTGCAGACCGATGATGACAAGGTCCATCTGAGACGGAGGCGTTGGGATGTTGGCATTTTGCGTCTGCGTGAACTCCGACTGCTTGGCGGCGATCACTGCGCGGTTTGCCGTTTCGATCTGCTTAATGTCCTGCACGGTGTATGTATTGCCACCGGTGATCAGACCAAGCCACATGAGAATTGAGATGAGAAGTTCCATGATGTTTTTTTTAAGGTTTGAGGTTTGGGGTGTGGGGTGTGGGGTTGTCTGTAGGGGCGAGCCTACGTGCTCGTCCGATGACGATGCCGCTATTAATGCAGACCGATGATGACAAGGTCCATCTGAGACGGAGGCGTCGGGATATTGGCATTTTGCGTCTGCGTGAACTCCGACTGCTTGGCAGCGATCACTGCGCGGTTTGCTGTTTCGATCTGCTGAATGTCCTGCGCGGTGTATGTATTGCCGCCGGTGATCAGACCAAGCCACATGAGGATCGAGATGAGAAGTTCCATGATGTTCTCCTAAAGAGGAAAGAGTGTTGGGAAGAGATTTGTAAAGAAGTTTCTGTGCTGAAAGTTTCTAACACGAACTTCGGACATTTTTTCTCCATGTCGTGGTATAACAATCGTAATTTTGGGACAGTTACTTTTTGGCAGCCAAACCACATGTCTGACACCTCAAAAACCTAATAGGGACGGGCTATGCGAAGAGGTTTACAGGAGTCTCTGGAATACGCACTTTCGGTCATTCCAGAACTTTTTTCAGAAATAGACTTTTCGAAACGCTTCACTCCGATGATTTCGAAGTGCGTTTTGGCCGCAAATCAGATCCGCCTGGGCCAGAAGTCGGAGCGGGATCTTGCGACGCTTATCTATGGAACGGATGATGTTCCGGCATCGACGCTGCGACGTCTAGTTGCACGCACGCAGCAGGCACTTGAGACCATCACGACGAAGGCCAGCCCGGGGCGCACTGCTCCGCGCAACGCTTATGATGAGTTTTCCTTCCATGGTGTGTGGATGTCCCTGATGTCGATGTTCGCCTCTGGAGTGGACGCCTACTTCCTGCGCCAGCCGTATCGTGCGCAGGAACGGCTCTCGAGCGTCATGACCACCGCGCGCGACCCGTACATGCTGCCCATCTCGCTCTCGTCGGGGCTCTTCCTTTCGTTTCACCTTGCGCAGCAGAAGAAGCACAGCCGCCTAAAGCAGACGATCGCGACCATGAAGAAGAACTTCGATTCGCTGAATGACTGCTGGGACTGGATGATGACCTATATCGAGCTGCAGAGTTTTATGCGCCGACGCTACAGGATCGCTGCCAGTTCGCCAAGGATCAACGAGATCAGCCAGAGGCTCGATGATCTGCTCAATGGGCCAGTCGAAGAACTTTCGCCCCAGGCGCAGATGATCGCCGCTACCTGTGCCTACATCGTCAACCAGAACGCCAATGAGCCCGAGGCAACCATCCGATGGGCCGACATATACAAGCGCGCATCCCTGGCCGTGAACCGGCACTCGCCCATCTATGGCCGGGAATCCGACCGGATGTACCTGCGTGTGTACATGGCCACCAAGCAGTACGCCCGAGCCATCCCGCTTCTGGAGAAAATGGTGTCGCGCGAGCTCGCAAGCGCAAAGGCAGACAAACGTCCGGCCGACCTGACGTTTCACGTCTGGCTGGCCGATGCTCTACTTTGGGAGCGGCGTTACTCGGAGGTGATCAAGTTGATCGACGGCATCCGATCAAGCTACGTCTCGGCAACCTATGATTTCCTGCGTTTTCGGATCATGATCCAGCGGTCAATGGCCGTAGCCCTCGTTATTGAATCGCAGGCAGCCGTCGATAGGCGCGTGTCGCGCATTGCGATGCGTCGCAATGAAAGCAGTGACCGACGTGCCGGCGACAATGTGCTTCGTTTGCAAGCCCTCGTGGCCACGCTGATCGGGTCCGTGCTCCAAGAAGGCGCGAGCCGGTTCACCACAACAGACGTGATAGAACGACTGATGTTCATCCACAAAAACTCCCCTGACCTCCGGTCGTGCAAGCGCACGTCCGCCTTTGTCCGGCTGGTAGCAACGTTCGAGAACTTTGACCGGACCAAGAACTTCACCGCGCGAAGAGTACGGGAATGCGGGAAACTGCTCGAGGTGCTGGAAACTAATTTCAATTTTTCTTCCTACGAGATAATTTCATACCTCGAAATTGCACGCCGTTTATACCCCGACCACATTCAGCGGATTCGCCCGTCATTATTGGCTTCCGGGGCGATTGCAGCCCTCAGTCGACGAGCATTGAGGACCAGAAATGACCCCCAAAAGTAACTGTCCCAAAATCTCAATTGATGACCACAATTTTTAGTACCGCTACCCATAAGTTGCATACAGAAAGAATGGCGAAGATGGCGAAGGGTAGTGGGTGCGACTATCCTTCGCCCTCAAGCCGGTGGATCACAAAAATCACAGTGTTGGGAGCTGTCACGTCATAATTAGCTACGTGACGGTACACTGAATGGAAGCGGTTGGGACGCAAGTCGACCCAACCGCTTCTGTTTTATGGCCAGCCCCCTACCATTGCGGGCCTTATCACCTTGTCTTTTCCGGCCAACCTCGGTGGTCGCGGCCCCAAGGGCGTAAGCGCGTTCGACGCTGGCCGACGCACGCAACGCCTGAAAACGAAAAACGCCGCCACCATGATGGCGGCGGCGTCAGAATGTGCTCCGCAGCAGGGACTTGAACCCCGGACCCTCTGATTAACAGTCAGATGCTCTAACCAGCTGAGCTACTGCGGAATGAACCGCAAATATAGGGTGGTCTGGGTTTTTGACAAGACCACGTCGTAACTTCATCGCGTGATCGTTACCACCGAGGCCATAGTCCTGCATTCAAGACGGTACGGGGATTCCTCTCGCATCGTGACGGCCTACAGTCGTGAGCTTGGCAAAGTTGGCCTCGTGGCGAAGGGGGCGCGCACGCCCTTATCGAGTCTGGGTCCGGCCCTTGAGCCCCTTAGCCACGTGCAGTTAACGGTTTACCATGGTAGAAACCGCGACCTGCACACGGTCTCCCGCGCCGAAACCTCTGTTTCGCGCTCGCGTCTGCACGTCTCCTATGAGCACCTCAGCGCGGGACTGCTGATGTGCGAACTAATCCTGCGCACGCAGGCCCAGGAACAGCCTGATGTGGAGATCTTCGATCTGCTTGGCAAGGCCCTCGGCGTGCTGGACGTGTCGTCAGAGCACGAGGCCTATGCCGTAAGCGTGGCCATGCGACTGCGTTTGGCCGACATTATGGGCTTTGGCATTCAGAGAGCCCCCTTCCCAGGTGAACTCAGTCACGTAACGATCGATGTGTCCGACGGAGCTGTGTACGAGCATTCCCACGGCATCCGCGTGTCGATATCTGCCTATGCCATCATGCACGCCTCGCTACGGGGCAGATGGATGACTGCGCCGCAGGCCGATCGTCTGGAGATCGAGTCGTTTATCAGCGTGTACTTCTCGCACCACCTCGATACGCGCATAGCACCGCAGGCCTTCAACGCGCTGCAGTGACGGCTTATATTGTGCTCTATGATCGGTGATATCGCGCTGACGATGTTCTTTGTAGTCCTCAACGGGTTCTTCGTTGCGGCAGAATTCGCCATGGTCAAGGTTCGCTCCTCGCAGATCGAGATCCGCGCCCGCGAAGGGAACCTCTTCGCCGGCGTCGCGCGGCATCTTCTGGAGCACCTTGATGCGTATCTCAGCGCCTGCCAGCTGGGTATCACCCTTGCTTCGCTGGGCCTGGGCTGGATCGGCGAAAGCGTCGTGGCAAACATCGTGGCACAGGTCGCCCTTGCCCTGAACATCACGCTCGATCCGGATTTTCTGCATACGATCTCGCTGATCCTTGCCTTTGCGATCATCACAGTGCTGCATATCGTCGTGGGAGAGATCGCGCCAAAGACTTACGCCATACGCCGACCCGAAGCGGTCACACTAGCGGTGGCTTTCCCGATGCGGGCCTTTTACGCGGTATTCCGGCCGGTCGTTGCGGCCCTGAACTGGATGTCCAATGCCATGCTCAGCATTGCCGGTATCGAGCACGCCGGTGAGCACGACGTGCATTCGCCCGAGGAACTGCGCTACCTCATCGCAGAGTCCTCCAAGCAGGGGGCTCTGGAGGTATCGGAGCAAGAGCTTATTGACAACGTTTTCGAGTTCACCGAGACCACGGCAGGTCAGGTCATGGTGCCCCGATCAAAGATCACAGCGGTCGACGTGACGATGCCTATCGATACACTGCTGGACTTCGTCATGCACGAGGGATACTCCCGCATGCCGGTCTACAAAGGGACCATCGATACGATCGTCGGCATTGTTTATGCAAAGGACCTGCTGACGCTTATGCATCACCGCGATCTGATCATCTTGCAGGACATTCTGCATGCGCCGATCTTTGTACAGGAGGACATCAAACTCAAGCGCCTCCTTCGCAACATGCAGCGCGACAAGGTGCACATGGTTGTTGTCCTTGATGAGTTTGGCGGAACGACAGGCCTTTTGACGCTCGAGGATATCATCGAAGAACTGGTGGGCAACATCCAGGACGAGTACGACGATGAAGCCCCCTTGCATGCTCAGCAGTCACCCGATGCGTTCGAACTCGACGCGTCTATTCGCATCGATGAAGCCAATGAGTTTCTGCCCGAGCCACTACCCGAAAGCGATGACTACGAGACGCTGGGTGGCCTGATCAACCTGCGTGCCGGTCGCATCCCGAATGTTGGCGACACGGTGGCTATCGATGGCTACACCTGTACGGTGCTTGAGGCCTCCCCGCGCCGCGTAGAGCGCCTGCGGATAGCCCGACGACCGTCAGAGCAATGATGCAGAAACTGCTGCTGGTGCTTCTGGCCGTCCTCGGCGCCGGCTGCGCCTCCCTGCCCGACCGGGTAGCGCGGCTGCCGAAATACCGGCAAACATGCCTGAGCGTTTCGATGAAGGTTCCCTACCCGATCATCCTGCTGCACGGCCTTGGCCAGAAGGCCGAAGTGTGGCATGGTCCTGCAACAGAGTACTTCAGACGTGACCTTGGGCTGACCTATGGCGGTGAACTTGCGGCCGATCGCAGCGGCAACATCCGCCGCGTGATCGCCGGATCGGGTCAGGCCGACTTCTTTACGGTGGCCTTTTCCAACCCCGTCGACTCGATCAATGCCTGGCGCGATGAACTCGAGGCCTGTATCAACGAGGTGCGTCGCAGCACCGGTGCCGACCGCGTGATCCTCGTGGGCTACAGCATGGGAGGACTGGCGGCTAGGGCGTATATGGTCAAACGCTATACGGACCATCACGTCAAGCGCCTGATCACCATCGGTACACCCCACCTTGGTTCGGCGATGGCAAAGATCTGGAACGTGACCAGAGACCTGGATGAGTGCGCACGCAACGGCAACATCCTTCTGCGAAAGCCCTGTGATCTGGCTCTCTCGGCGGTGCGATCAGCTCAGGGGGACGTGCCCTTCAATAGCTGGGCCATCCGTGACCTGCGACGTCCGGAAGATGGGGGCGAGTTTCTGCGTCGCCTTGGCGTCTCGGCTCACCCCCTCGACGTGGAATACATCAGCGTCATTGGCAAGGTCGACCTCGTGAACAACACCCTCAGCAAGGGCTCTGTGCAGGAACTTGTCCGCAAGGCCCTCAGCGTGATCGGCGGAACGGTCGATGACATATTCGACACCGGCGACGGCGTCGTAAGTGCAAGGAGCCAGAACATCATGAATATCGACTGGTTCGACAAAGACCGGTCCCGACGCCGCGTTGCGCGGGTGGTCGAGCTGCCAAGCGTTCACACGAGCCATCTGAGCACGTCGTCGGATGTGCAGCGCGTCGCCCTGGATGAAAAGCCAGTATTCAAGGGGGCGTATGTTGCCCGCCTTTTCGACCGTCCGGCACTGGTGGTTGATTTCGTCGACCACATCCCGCTGCGATGCTCGGTCAGCGTCGACGTTGCCGGCAGCGCTGGCATGCGCCTTTCAAGCGGTGGAAACGACATTCAGATGTTGATGGGCGACGACGGTATTGTTGCCCGGGTCATCCTGCCGCTAGATACTCTTGATGCCGGCCAGCAGTCCCCGCACCGGATGAAAGTGACGATCACCAATACGTTTGGCTACACTGCCACGGGTTCGGTCGAGTGGTAACCTGCTCTGCTACTTGACCACCATCATTGGGCGGGATGTCTTAAAGCCCTGCGTCGAGAGCACCACGTAGTAAAGCGTCGAGGCGATATCTGCATTGCCCACAACGAACTCTGAGGTATGCGTGCCGGCCGGCACATCGGCGCTAAGAATCGTTGCCACGGCATTGCCCACAACGTCAACTACTTTGAGGGTGACCTTGCAGGGGGCAGGCACGGAAAATCGGATGGTAGCCTTATCGGCAACCGGATTGGGCTGGATGGCCTCCAGGCGGTACCCTTCTATGAGCGACGTCGACGTGATGCCGTTTCCGGCCTCTTCCACCGCGACAACTACAGGCGCTGTCCGGCGCACGGCACACGGCGTCTTAAGCGATGCCGTGTACATTCCGGAGGAGAAGTCTTCGACGGCATCAAGCACCAGGACCGGTCCCGTTGCCCCGGGAATGAGCTGATCGTTCTTGTACCAGGTGATCTCGTGGTACTTGGTGCTGACAACATTCTCGATGCCAAGACGAAGCTGAACGCCCTGACGCACCATGATGCGCGAAGATGGCTCGAGCAGAATCGGCTCTGCCCCGCTCCAGCGCACAAGACGCGGAGCATCCGCCGGGGCGGCCACAGCCGTTACCGCGGCACCCGCCAAGGCAAGAACAAATGTGATAGCGAGCAAAAGACGCTGCATGCGAGAAACCTCCAGAACGGACGCGAAATATAGCGATTTTTGACCCCGGTCACGAGCATCCTCCATGCACACCACCCAACCTCCACGCATCTTCATCACCGCCGGCGAAGCCTCTGGCGATGCCCACGCAGCTCGCCTGATGCGGCAGCTGCGGCTGCTGATCCCTGACGTCGTCTTCGAAGGCTTTGGCGGGCCGGCCATGGAGATGGAGGGACTGCATTCGCTGGCATCGATCCGCGACCTGGCCGTTACGGGATTTGTGGAGGTAGCCAAGCGCTATCGGTTCTTTACGAATCTGCTCGACACCTGTCAGCGTCACATTGAGCGTACTCGACCTCTTGCATTCATCCCAGTGGACTATCCCGGGTTTAACATGCGGCTGGCCGCACGCGTCCGCTCGCCGCATCTTCCGGTGATCTGGTACATTGCCCCGCAGCTCTGGGCCTGGGGTAAACGGCGCGCCCCTTCACTGGCAAGTGCCGTCGACCGTCTGCTGGTGGTCTTTCCCTTCGAGGTAGAATTCTTTGCACAGTTCGGCATCCGCGCCGAATACGTCGGGCACCCACTTGTGGAGTCGCTCGGACCGATCTCGGATCGGCCCAAGGACGGACCCGTGCTGCTCATGCCGGGCTCGCGCGCGCAGGAACTGCATCGGCATGTCCCGGTGCTTGCCGCCGCCATGAATCAGGTGCGACGCTCACACGGAAACGTCACCTTCACAGTGCCACGCGCCGCCGGTGTCGATACGGCGTCGCTCCGGCCCCTTGCCGATGCCGGAGCCATCATCACCGATGATGCGGCCGCCGCAATGGATGCATCATGGGCAGGTATGATCAAGGCCGGCACGTCAACATTGGAAGCATCATTGAGGGGGCTTCCCTACGGCACGTTCTACCGCACGTCCTTTGTGAGTTATCACCTGAGCCGCTCGCTGATCGACGTGTCGTCGATCACGCTCATGAATCTTCTGCTCAAGCGCAACGTCGTGCACGAGTACATCCAGAAGGATGCTACTGCCGAGGCCCTAGCAGGCGAGATCATCGAACTCTGTGATTCAGCACCACGTCGGGACGAACTCTCGTCGGCCATGCTCGAGGTGCGCCACATGCTGTCTTCGGGCGGCGCAAGCCGTCGTGCCGCTGAGATCATCGTTGATTCGCTTCCCAGGAGCGTTCGATGAAGGCTCGACTCTTTTCGCTGCTCACGCGCCTGCTGGCGCGCTCCTGGAGAGTGCACCTCGATGGTGAGCTGCCCACTGCACCATGCATCGTTGTCTTCTGGCACGGCGAGATGCTCCCGGTCCTTGCTACCTTCGGTCCGCTGCACTCGATCGTCCTGGTCAGCCCAAGTCAGGACGGGCGTATTCTGCAGCAGCTGCTGCGCGACTGGGGACATACGATCGTGGAGGGTTCATCCTCGAGAGGGGGCAAAGAAGCTCTCGAACAGCTTGTGCAACTGGCTCCCGAGAACATCATTCTGATCACGCCTGACGGACCGCGAGGTCCGGCCCATAAAGCCAAGCCGGGCGCGGTTATCGCCTCTCAGCGCACTGGCGTTCCGCTTGTGCACGTGCGCATGCGCGGCACGGGTGTCTTTTCCTTCACTCGCTCGTGGGACCGTTTTCAGCTGCCCCTTCCGTTTGCACGCATCACCCTGCACGTCAGTCCGCCGATCATTCTCGACCCACATGTTTCGCAGCAGGAAACCGAGGCCGAGATCCGGCGCATGGATGAGCGCCTGCACACGCTTGGAGCCATCACATGCTGAGACTGCTTTCCGGCCTTTACCGGTGGCTGGTGGTGCGCCGTAATGCGCAGTTCGACCGTCACTCACGACCGATCGTTCCGGTGGACCTGCCGGTGATCAGCGTCGGCAACATCAGTGCCGGCGGCACGGGCAAGACGCCCGTGGTGCAGATGCTGGTCGGCATGCTGCGCCAGGCCGGACTTCGGCCGGCCGTTGTTCTGCGCGGTTACCGGCGTGGCTCGCGTGGTCTCGTTGTGGTGCACGATGGTCAGCAATTACGGGCCGACGTAGCGGCCGCGGGCGACGAGGCATTTCTGCACGCGAAGCTGCTGGGCGTGCCCGTAGTTGTCAGCTCCGACAAGGTCGAGGCCGCAGCCCATGCCGCCGGCAACCTGCCGTGCGATGTGATCGTGGTCGACGATGGGTTTCAGCACCGCGCGCTTCACCGGGATGTGGACGTGGTGATCGTCGACCCGGCAACGCTTTCGGGATCGCTGCTTCCTGCCGGACGTCTCAGAGAGCCCCTTACCGCGCTTGGTAGGGCCGACTTCGTGCTGCTCACCGATGGGGTTTCGCCCGATCAGGTGCGGCCGCTCATGAATTCGTCGGCACAGACGTATGCCCTGCACCGCAGCGTGCGCTGCGCGGCCCCTACCAACGTCCCGGTTCTGGCCGTCAGCGGCATCGCGCGGGCAGAACGCTTCCACGATTCGCTCCGCTCCCTGGGATACACGATCGCCGGCCAGCTGGCCTTTGCCGACCATCATCGATATACGGCATTCAACGTGCGGACCATTGCCATGACCGCACGGAAGCACCATGCGCAGATCATCACCACGTCGAAAGATCACGTGAAACTTGCCCCGCTTGTCGACGATCCCGCGCTTTTCGCGCAGATCTTCGTGCTTGAACTAGAGGCGCACGTTGATACGTCTGCGCAGTTTCTTTCCGAACTCCTTCGCAGGATCAACCCGTGAAAATTGCCATCTCCCGCGCCAGCGGAAGTCCATCCTATGAACGCTATGCCCCCTGGCTGCAGGCGGCCGATGCCAGTGTTGAGATCATCGACATGCACTCCTGCACCCCTGAGCATGCAGCCGAACAGCTTGCCGCGTGTGACGGGCTGGTGCTGAGCGGTGGACCCGATGTGGACCCTTCCCGTTACGAAGCTGAGCACCGCCGCGGGCTGTGCCTTTCGATCGATGCCGACCGTGACGCTCGCGAAATGGCGCTCATCGAAGCAGCCAGAGACCTCAAGATGCCTGTGCTGGGGATCTGTCGCGGTGCTCAGATCCTGAACGTTGCCTATGGCGGAACGCTCTTTGCCGATCTTCCCACCGAGCGACCATCAACCACCGAACATCGGCAGATCGACGCCGTTGATGCGCTGCACGCGGTATCTGTCGAGCCGGGCTCGATTCTGCGCCGCATCTCGCGCGCCATGGACGGAACCGTGAACTCGGCGCACCATCAGGGCGTGGAGCACCTGGCGCCACTCTTCACCCCGTCAGCCTTAGGCGACGATGGACTGATCGAAGCGTTTGAATGGGGCGATGCGGCACTCGGCGGCAAGCCCTTTCTGCTTGCCGTACAGTGGCATCCCGAACGGATGGAGTACTCCAACCCGTTCTCGCTTCCGATTGCCGAGCACTTCATTCATGAGGTTCATGCTTATCGTCTGCTGGTGAAGCCACGGCCTTAGCTATGTCCTCACGTGTAAGAGCTGCCCGCAGCACCAGGCGAAGCCCGATATCCGTCTGACTGCCCTCTTGGCGCAGCGTCTGCTGCACGAAGGCTTGTGCGGCGGTGGTTACGTGTGCTCCAAGCTTCCACTCAAGGCCAACCGAGACACGCCGGCCAAAACCGAGCCCCCTAACCATGCTCTGAAGGCCCACTGAAGTGAACTCCACGGTCGTTATGGCCGCGTCCGTCAACTCTGAAGCAAACACCGACGCCCGCGCACGCAACGTTGTCAGGGGGCCTGGGTTCCAACGCAGGTCTATCCAGCCAAAGCTCCCGGATAACCACTCGCCATCAGCCAGGCGCACCAGACGTACATCAGCATTGGCCCGCACGTCGAGCATCGGACTGATACGGCGGTGAATCCTGAGCCGGGCCGACCACATGCGCCGCTGCTGCTGACGGCGCTGCTCAAGCGAGACGCCATCCTCATCGTGTTTGTGCCACAGACGCCAATCGGCGCGCAGGCGCTGCGTCACTCGCTGCTCAAGATCGGCGATGATCTCGTACCCTGCCGACGCCATGGGCAGCAGCCGCGTACGCCACGGACGTCCGAACAGTGCAGCTGAACACCGGAAGTTGGCCATGCCCCTTATCGTCGATCGAAGGCGCAGCATCAGGCCCCACGAATTGGTAGCGCGCTCGGCCGTGGCCATGATGCTCCCCAGAGGAAGGTTGCAGTCGGCATCAGCGTACCACAGCGAAAGCGAAGCTGAGGCCGTCGCGCGCCTTGTGCCAATGACAGCCTGCATGGCCCCACGGCAGCGACCATCAAGCGCAATTTCAGCGCCGAAGTCGAAGGGCTCAAGCTGCCGACGGTAGGTCAGCCCGACAGCCCCGGATGGCGCACCCTCCGACTCACGCGCAAACAGCGTGGCTGTTGCCACGCCGCTAAAGAGGCTGCCTTCGAGCCATCCGGCCAGCAATCCCTGCGCGCTCGGTGTGATACTGCCGCCCAGCAGATGCAGGGTCGTCGACGTGTCGAGCCGCACCGACAGCGCGGCACCGCGCACGCCCCCTACCCCTCCGCGCATGGGCTGCGAGGATGTGCGCGCCGGCGCAAGACGCGACCGGCCAAAGCCCCGGGCCGATGAGACAATGCTTCCCAGCCCCGACTCGGCAGCAACCTGGCCAAGGCCCACCGTCCAGCCCTTGCCGCGCGCGATCACCCACCAGAGCGGATCCGTTCCCGAGCTGGGTGTGCGAACAACGCCGACGCGATACGACGGGTGATCCATGAGCGCGCGAACGCTTGTGACATCGGATGCACCGGTGCTGCGCATCACCACCGACGTTCCGGGGGTGGCCTCCAGAAGCAGGTCATCCATCCACGAGAACTCCTCCGGCATGTGCAGCGTGTCGGGATCGATCTCCTGCGCGCACAGAGCGCCATAGAATGCCGACAGCACGACGAACACAGCTGTAAGCAGCCTCACCATGGCACGGCAAAGGCCAGCGTCAGCGTCGTGCGCAGGCCAAGTGGCCATACACTGCGAATGTCAAGTAGAAGGTCTGCGCTGGGAGAAATCCCCGTGCGTAGGGCGCAGTCGATCGATAACGGATCTGAACAGAGTCCCAGACGAACGTCCGCACCGGCGACCAATCGTGCCCGTCCGGCAATGCGCAGCGATGCCGGCCTGTTCCACGGCAGCAGCAGCTCGGCAGTGATCGCATGCGAGTCGAGATCTGCAGCCAGCCCCATGCGAAAGACCGGACCGCGTGCGGCGCCCATCTCGATCATGGCGTCTATGCCGGCCGCAACCGTCCATTCCGCCATCGTCATCCCGGCATGCACATCCAGACGTGCAGCAATCATGTCATCAAAGCCGCGAATCGACATCCAGTCCAGACCCGCGGCAAGCCCCATCGCATAGCCCTCGGCAGGTACCCAGCGCAGTCGTGCCGACGGAGCAACCTGCATCAGCGCTGCACTGCCGCGCGCATCGAGTGCCACTGCCATCGATATCAGGTGCAGAGGCGCAACAAGACGCGCCTGTGACAGACCCTCGAGCGAGAACGGGCGAGGCATGGCTACCACTTCAACGGCATCACCGAGATCGGCCAGGGGGCTCGATAGCGCCTCGGATTCACTCAATACATCCCGACCCGTCACGCTGCAGCAAAAGGTTGGCTGCGCTCGGCACGGAAGACACACGATGAATGCCCACACCCACGTCATGAGCATGGTGCGTAGATTCGTCCGAATCCACCTATGGAGATCCAACACGATGACGACCCTTCTGCGATCATTTACCCTCTTCGTGTCAGTTCTGATGCTTGGCGTGACATTGCACGGTCAGGAGATCCGCGCAACGGTCAGCGTTGACATGCAGCCGCTAAGCCTTGATCAGCGTCAGGACCTGATGAACATGGCGCGAGATGTAGAAGCCTACATCAACAACAACCGCTATCTCGACCGTGACTGGGATGGTGAGAAGGTGCCGGTCGATATCACCATCTTCGTCAGCGGTCGCAATGGCAACCGCCTCAGCGCACGCCTTGCGGTAGTAAGCAAGCGCATCATCAATGGCGATGCCACCACCGGGTCAGGCCTGCTGCGCATCTTCGACCAGGAGTGGTCGTTCGAATGGTCCCTCAATCCGACGCTCGTGTATCAGCCCCTTCGCTATGATGACTTTGCCAGCGTGATCGACTTCTACATGCTACTGGCCATCGGTCTGGACATGGACACCTATGATGACCTCGGTGGTGATGCTGCCTACAAGGTGGCGCAGCAGATCGCCCAGAGCGGCAACGCCCGCGGCATCTCCTCGTTCAGCTCGATGTTCCAGCCCGGCGAGATCTCTCGCATGTCGCTCGTGTCGGAACTCATGGACATGCGCTATCAGGGCATGCGTCGGCTGATCTACGATTACCACGATGCCCTTGACACGCACGCCAAGGACAAGCTTGCCGGGGTCACCGCTCTTGAGGCCGTGATCGGCGACTTTGCCGAGTTCAAACGCAAGAAGCTCTCTAATCGCAGCGTGCTGATGCAGACCTACTTTGACGCAAAGCAGCTCGAGATCGCCGGCCTGTTCCGCGGCAATAAGAACTCGAGCGTGTGGGCCGACCTGCGTTACCTTGATCCGGGCAACACTCAACAGTACGAGGCCGCCCGCGAAGGTCGCTAGACATGTCTGAGGTTCTGCGCCGACACGAGTCGTTCATGCGGCAGGCTCTGGAGCTGGCTGCCCAAGCAGCGGCTGACGGCGACGTGCCCGTTGGCTGCGTGATCGTATACAACGACGAGGTGATAGGCCGCGGCAGCAATGAGATCCAGCGCAGGGCCGACCCTACGCGCCATGCCGAGATCGTGGCTATCGAAGAGGCCGTGCGCGTACGCGGTGAAAAGTTTCTTGCCGATTGCACCCTGTATGTTACTCTTGAGCCCTGCACGATGTGCGCCGGCGCTATCGTGCTGGCTCGAATTCCAACGGTTGTCTATGGTGCCGCCGATCCAAAGACCGGCGCGTGCCGCAGCCTGTTCGAACTGATCGACGATCCGCGTCTGAACCACAAGGCCGTTGTGCGTACCGGCATACTCGAGCAGGAATGCTCGGCTCTGCTGTCCGACTTTTTTCTCGCACAGCGCAGCGCTGCTTCACCGGCACAGACCAATACCGAAGATGTATCTGTCGCACCGGGAGGGATACTCTGGCTCGTTCCCACTCCGATCGGCAACCTCGAAGACATGACACTCCGCTCGGTCAAGACCCTACGAGAGGCCGATGTGATCGTCTGCGAGGATACACGCAATGCCGGCCCCCTACTCAAGCGCTATGACGTGCCACGCAAGCCGCTGCTGAGTTATCACGAACACAACGAACGGGAGAGGGCACAGGAGATCGTACAGCGCGTTCGAAGCGGACAAAAGGTTGCCATGATCAGCGATGCCGGCATGCCGGGCATCAGTGATCCCGGGTACAGGGCTGTGCGCGCCTGTGTGGATGCCGGACTCACCGTCACGGCGCTACCGGGCGCATCTGCCGGCGTAACGGCAGTGGCAGCTTCGGGCCTGCCAACGGACCGCGTGCTCTTTGCCGGCTTTCTGCCGCAGAAGAAGGGTCGCTCGGCAGCGCTGGCAGAACTCACGTCAACCGCCGCAACCGTCGTGCTGTACGAGTCGCCGCATCGCCTCTTGACGCTGCTGGAGGAGATCGTGGCCGTTGCCGGACCCGACAGGTCCGTGGTTCTGGCCCGGGAGATCAGCAAGCGCTTCGAGGAGTATGTGCGAGGCTCGGCACGCCACGTGCATGATGTATGTTCGCAGCGGGGCTCGATCAAGGGTGAATGCGTCGTGATGATCGGCCCGTCATCGGAATCAGGAGAGTGATCGTGTTTGTTTCGTTCGAAGGCATCGACGGTAGCGGTAAGAGCACACAGTTGAACCTGCTACGGGAATGGTTCGAGGCACGTGGCCACAGCGTGATGGTCATCCGTGAGCCCGGCGCCACGCTTCTGTCCGAGTCGATCCGGGAGATCCTTCTCAGCACCAAGCAGTCGATCACCTCTACCGCCGAGCTCCTGCTCTTTAGCGCAGCCCGCACGCAGCTAGTCGAAAAGGTCATACAGCCGGCCCTTACCACCGACACCGTGATTCTGTGTGACCGGTATGTGGACAGCACAACGGCCTATCAGGGCTATGGCAGGGGGCTCGACCTCGACCGAGTTCAGGCGATCAATGCCATCGCCACGCGGGGCGTTATGCCCAACCTGACCCTCTTTATCGACGTGCGCTATGAACAGGCTCAGCAGCGCATGCAGTTTGCCGAGGGAGGGGGCGAGCCCGACCGCATGGAGCGGGCGGGTGGGGAATTTTTTAACAGAGTCCGCGACGGATATCTGTCGATTGCCGCAACCGAGCCGAAACGATTCGTCGTGATCGACGGTTATCGTGAGCGTGATGCCATCCACCGCGACCTTGTGTCAGAGGTGGAGCGGCGTCTCACCACCCCGTAACAGTGCGGTAACCGCTTGGCGGCTTTCCGTATCTTAGAGGCCAGCTTTTTCACCACGTGAACAACCCCCAGGGATATTCATGCCACGCTCTTGTTTCCGCCTCGGAACCCTTCTGGCAGCGCTCCTTATCATCACGACGGCAGCAGCCGCCCAGGTGCGCATTGATACACGTCAGCTCTTTGTGCCCCTTGCTCCGAATGGCAAGGATGCCACTGTGCAGACGACTGCTAACCTTCAGAAAACGGCGCTTTCTCACGCTGCGGCCCGGGCGATCTTCGAAGCGCAGCCACAGAGCGTGGAACTGTCGAACTTCCCAGTTCCTGGCACAAACGGCGTGACCCTGAACCTGCAGCGCACGCGACCGGTAGTGGACGCTAACTCCGAGATCTATACGCATACCAAGAGCGGCAAAGTGCCGGTAAAGGTCCGCCCCGTTGTCTCCTACAAGGGCACCGTGAACGGCAACACCGAATCGCTTGTCACGCTTCACTACAGCGAAGGCGACATCACAGGATTTGTGCAGGAAGCCGACGGTCACCGCATCGTGATCGGCCGTGACTACTCGATGGCCCGCTCTCAGTCGGCCACACCACACATGATCGGCACCGAGGCCGCGATCTTCGGCGTCGACCCACTGAGCCGCTTCATCTGCGGCAATGAGAACCTTCCTATCGATGACGATGTGATGCGCCGCAAGATGGCCATGCCAATCGACCGCAAGAGTGTCGAGTCCGTGCAGGCCGAGGACCTCCGTGAATTCAAGATGGCCGTCGTGCTGCGCGAGGACATCGACAGTGTGATGAAACGCCGGGGCAACACGGACGAAGAGATCGTGCAGTACTTCATCAAGATCATTGCCTCTATGGCCCAGGTCTACGAACAGGAGTTGAACGCGTACCTGTACATGGCCTACTTTGAGAAGTTCTCTCTTGAAGAGCCATCAGGATACGTCTACGACGGAACATCTCCCGGTGAACTGCTCGAAGAGTTTTCCAGCGACTGGTCTCGCCGCATGAACGGGGTTGACCGCACGATTGCGCACCTCTACGCTCTGATTCGTCCTGTCGGCGGCGGATTCGTTGGGGGTATTGCCTATCTCGATCAGCTCTGCAACAAGAAGAACAGGGGCGGCTACGGGGTTAGCACGGTCTATCTCAATGCCAACAATATTCCCGGTGATCCGAACCGCAACAATGCCTTTGTCTGGGACGTCTTCGTTGCCGCTCACGAGATGGGTCACAACATCGGAGCTCCGCACACGCACAATTGTTACTGGAGCCCGCCGATCGATACCTGCCAGTTGAACTTCAACGTAGACCGCACTGACGGGTGCTTTGCCGACCCGAGCCTGCGCCGCGTGATCCCGGGAACGATCATGAGCTACTGTCACCTGGTCAATGGCGACCGGACGCCGCTGACCTTCGGGCCGCGCGCCGCCGAGCGCATGCGCGGCTGGGTCAAGTCCTCTGCGTGCGTGCCCCTTATCACAAGACCTCTTGTGCAGCTTACCGAGCCCCGTGGAACGGATTCCTACCAGCCGGGCGAAAAGATGACCATCCGTTGGAAGTCTGCGCGCGTATCGAACGTCAACCTCCTCTGGGGTCCGGCCGAAAGCGGTCCATGGACATCGATCGCTAATGGTCTGAATGCCGACGACGAGCTCTACACGTGGACCATTCCGGGCAACCTTACTCCGGATTTCTGGGTCCGCATTGAAGATGCCACTGACGCGAACGTCAACGACACGTCACTGGCGAAGTACCGCCTTGCCGTGCCTGTCGTGCTCGATGCCCCAAAGGGCGGCGAGCGGCTCGGTGCCGGTTCGACATTCCAGATCCGCTGGACGCGCGGACAGGGTGTGACCAACGTCAAGATCGAGTTTGCCTCAGACGGCGAGAACTTTGAGACCATCAACGCTTCCCTCAACGCGGCAGCCTTCAACTGGACAGTACCCACCACGGCCACCACGAAAGCACGCATCCGCGTAACAGCGCTGAGTTCTCCTTCGACCCCAGCAACAAGTGGTGAGTTTTCGATCGGTACGACGCGTTTCGTGCTCGACATTCCGGAAGAGAACGCCAAGCTTTGCCGCAATCAGCCAAATCAGTACCGATGGACGCATGACTTCCTTGAGACTGTTCGCATTCAGTACTCTACGGACAACGGCGCTAACTGGCGCACGGCCACTCAGCAGGCAACGATCACACTGTCGCAGTGGCAGATCTTCAGCACGAACGTGAACATGCGTAATGTTCCGGTCGGCTCGAAGGTTCGCCTGCGCGTTATCGACGCCGTCAGCGAAGCCGTTCTTGCAACACGCGACAACCTCACGATCGACACGTGCGACAATATCGTCTCGGTCGATGAGAATCAATCGCAACAGGCCCCTTTCAGCATCACCTCTGTGCATCCGAATCCGGCCACTACAACGGTCACCTGTACCATCCAGTCCGATATCGATACGCGAGCAACGTTCCTTCTGGTGGGGACCGATGGCAGTGAGTTCGTGGTTGGACGTCAGGAAGGCCTGCGCACCGGAAGTCAATCCATCGAGCTTCCTCTGACGGGTCTGGCTGCCGGAGCATACCAGCTCGTTGTGCGGCAGGGCACCATGCAGGTCTCTGCTCCGCTGATGATCACACGCTGATCGGAGACGCAACCGTGAGTCTCTTCAACTCGCTCGTCGTCGCCACGCTTCCGATCATTCCGAAGAGCATTGTCAAGTCGGTTGCCAAGCGCTACATCGCCGGAGATACTCTGGCCGATGCCGTGCGCATTACGCAGCAGCTGATGGCAAAGGGCGCGTGCTCGACGATAGACGTTCTCGGTGAGTTCGTCTCATCGCGCGAGCGGGCCGTCACCGAGACAGCTTCTCAGGGGGCTGTCCTGAATGCCATCCGGGATAATGGTCTTGACTCCTACCTCAGCGTCAAACTGACGTCGCTTGGTCTGGACATCGACCGTGATTTTGCCTATGCCAATCTGAGTGGTCTGGTTGAACGCGCCGCCACGTACGGCCTCTTTGTCCGGATGGACATGGAGAACACGCCGTACACGGACGTGACCCTGGACTTCTACCGTCAGCTGCGCCGTGACGGGTTCGTTAATGTCGGCGTCGTCATTCAGGCCTACCTACACAGGTCGGAGGCCGATATCCGAGGACTGCTCGACTACGCCCCGTCGGTTCGCCTGTGCAAGGGTATCTACGTCGAGGATGCCGCTGTTGCGATCAAGGATCCGGATGGCATTCGCCGTAACTATCGATCTCTGCTAAGTCTGCTACTTGCCAGCGACGCCCGCGTGCATATCGCAACACACGACGAGGCCCTGATCGTTGATGCGGAACGTCAGGTTGCTTCGCAGCGTCCCACGGGCGACAACGTTGAGTTCCAGATGCTTCTGGGCGTTCGGGAGGACCGGCGTGACACGCTGATCAGCAATGGACATCGCGTGCGGATCTATGTGCCGTTCGGCGATGACTGGTATGGGTATTCCACGCGTCGACTGAAAGAGAACCCACAGGTGGCCGGATATGTGGCCAAGGCCGTTCTGACCGGACGATGAAGTTCCGACGTGGTCATCTGAGTCTTCTCGCACTGCTGGCCCCCTGCCTGCTGATTCTCACGTCGTGTCAATCTTCCCGCGTTACCTACGCCGACCAGGTGGTCGTTGGTACGTTCAACATCGAATGGCTCGGTGATGGCCTCGAGGACATGAAGCCGCGCACCGAGGACGATTGCCGGCGTATCGCCGATGTGATCGACCGCAGCGGAGCCGACGTATTGGGCGTTCAGGAGATCGAGAATTCCGCCTCACTCAAGCGCGTGCTGGCCTTCCTGCCGGATCATGATGGATTCGTGACCGAACTCGACATCAAGCAGAACGTTGGAGTGGTGTTTCGTAAGGGGCTTGAGGTGAAGAAGCTTGGCACCTACACTCCGTTGACACTGGAGATTCCGAGGATGCGTGCCGGACTCGTCGTCTCCTGCAGGAAAGGGGCTTTCGACTGGATCATGATGATCGTGCACTTGAAGAGCACGTCAAGGGCCGACAGTACGGACCAGTTGCGTGACGAATCACGTCGCATCCGTGGCAAGCAGGCAGCAATGCTCCGGTCGTGGGCCGACAGCGTCGTCAAGACAAGCCAGGAGAACGACGTAATGATCGTCGGTGACCTGAATGATTTTACCGGAAGACGCGAAAACGCTACACTGACGCCGCTGCTGGGCAGCACGGAGATGACCTTTCTGACGGGTACACTGAAGTCGTGCCGCAACCCCAACTGGTATGTTATCGACCACGTACTCGCATCACGTTCAGCCATGAACCGGCTAGTTGTTGGTAGTGAACGTGTTGATGACATGCGGTCCTACCTTGAAGAGCGCGAGGCTGCACGCGTAAGCGACCACTGTCCTGTGACGGTGAGGTTCTCGACGATCGACCCGGATAACGACTAGACCCTTACGGTCAGGCAAACACGGTTACCTTATTGCCGCTTCGCATGCTCACATCCAGTGCAGCATTGGCGTGGGCGATCAGATCGTCCCACGTGTCCCGCGGCTCTGCCTGAGCAAGTCCGATTGACGTAGTAAAGGAGAGTCGTTTACCATTGATGTCGACCGGCGTAGAGGCGACCTCGCGTCGCATCGTTTCGGTCCAGTTCTGCGCTTCCTGCAGCTTGTACCCGATCAGACCCAGCGCTATCTGTTCATCGGCGAAACGTGCCACAATGTCATAGTCACGGAGCTGTTCCTTTACCAGTCGCAGCACGTGCAGAAGGGCATGCATACGCTGCTCGGCACTGGCACGCGACGGATCGAGTTGCAGCATGCATACGGTAAGAGGGATATTGTAATCGACAGCCCGGGCGAACTCTTCGCGGATGCGCATCTCGAAACCCTGGGCATTGAGTACACCCGTCGAATGGTCCAGCAGCGCAGCACCGCGCAGCGACTCGACCTGATGAAGCTGCTCAATGTATGCGGCCGCATACTCCGAGAGTGCCTCGGCCTGGGCAATGTCCTGCGACGTGAGTGACCCCTCCAGATTCTCAAGGTACAAACTACCAAAGCACTCCTTTGCCGTGCGCAGTGGCACAGCAACGAACTGTCCGTACTCCAGCTGCGGCTCATCACGGAACACGCGCGTGGTGGTATGTTCCTGCGAGTTGATCACGCTCGAAGCCGACGTGATACACGAGCCAACGACCGAGTTGTCGACGTTCACCACCGTGCCGACATTTTCGCGATAATCGTCATCCATAGCCGAACGGGCATCTGTCAACGTCCAGGCACGCCGGGAGGCATCAAAACTCACAAGACCGATGCGGCTGACATCCATGCGCTGAATGATCGAAGAGAAAAGACCTCGAGCAACATTCTGCATCGAAAGGGCCGCCCCGTCGATCGACTGCCGAAGTTCTTCGATCGCCTCAAGGGTCGATGAGGCCTGTAGCAGATCATACTTGGTGGTATAGGCCGACACCAGACCAGAGATGAGCTTGGTGAACTGACCGAAGAATCCGACCGTGATATCGGAGTATGCGTCCTCAAGCAGCGAGTCGGCACAGAGGATACCGACGACGTTACCGCCGTAATAGACCGGTACACCGATAAACGACACCGTTCCGGACGAGCGCGAATAGTACGGCAGTAGTTCTGTCTCGGCACTGGCGCTGATCTGCGTGATGATCTCGGGTCGACCATCGCGAGCGATCTGACTCAGCGCATCCATGGCCATCGGGATCTTCCGCTCGGTGGTGAATTCGGCCTCTGCCTCTGTGATCTTTGCCTCGACCACCAGTTCCTGGCGCTCGCTGTTGACCCACAGGAATGCTGCCGTTCGGGCGTTGGTAGCCGACCGGATCACCATGAGGACGCGGTTAAGCAAGTAGTCGAATTCTCGACGGGGCTCCTGCGAAGTGAGGTCCTCGACGGTCTGCTCGTTCACGAAGGTCGACAAAGCAACGGATGGCGACCGACGTGAGGTTTCGCGCGTTGCTGCCGGTGCAACCGGCTCGGGCGCTGAAACATCGATCGCCGACTCTGCAGCGATGGCCTCCCACTCGGCTGCTTCTTCCTGCGCATCGATGATCTCACGATCGACCTCCTGCGCTGCCGGTTCAGCCCCTTCATCAGTTGCAGTTTCTGTAGGGGGCTCATAGGCATCACCACTGAGAGATTCGACCTCATCGTGCTCTGCCTGCGGAACGATCGGCTCGTTTGCATGCTTGGCTGTCGCAGGCTTCGAAGCTTCGGCCTCGGGCGACACGTCGTCAGCGCTCTCCGGCAGTGGTTCTGGTGGTAGCTCCTGCGAACGGTGCGCACGCATCGGACGAATGATCACATCGTCCGACAGTTGGATCTCCTCGGCTTCTCCTCCGGCAAATGGGTCGGCATCATTTTGCTGTGATGTCATCCGTCGCTGCGTGAGTTCGTCGATCTGCGCCTGTCGTGCTGCCTGACGTGCATGACTGACAAGCGTCGGTACGCTCGACCCCGAAGATGAGCTCTTACGCGTACCGATGATGCGCACGCTTGAGTCGGCATCGGCGATCAGTTCCATGCCCGGAATGATCGTTTCTTCGTCGGCGGACTGCTGCGGTCGGGTTAGGGATTCTTCAAAAAGCGATGTTTGATCCTCGTCAAAAAACGGTTGTTCTTCCGTTTCGGCCTGACCAAACGTGCGTCTGTATGCATCCGAGTCGAAGGTCTGCGTGCGCTTCTTCGCATCCTGGACCGTGCGTGAGGTAATGTCGGGGGTCGACGACGGACGCACAGGTGTGATGATCTGCAGATCTGTCAGACGAGGCGAGACCATCATAAACAGGGCCACACCACCGAGGATCGCAATGCAGATACCGATAAGCCGCACCGCCACGTTGTCGCCCGGTGCAACCACAGCGATCACCAGTCCGACGCCAATGGCCATGAAGGCGATAGAGTCGCTGGGCTGAAACACCTTCCGAATATCTGCTTTCTTTCTGGCCATACCCGTTCAGCGTAGCAGTTCGATCGTGGTGACCGATGATTGTGATTGCGAAAGCTCCTGACGCTGACCGCCGGGAGCGCGTACCTGTGCGGTCATCGACATCAAGATGGAGTTGCGCTTCGCTAGCGTGATACCTCGATCAACATCGATAACTGACGTCGACGAACCATTGATCGATGAGGCCGATATGATGATACTCATAGGCGCGTTAGGCGGCAAAGGCCGCAGCTGCACAGCGCCGGCGACGGTTGCACCGATCACGCCAATACGCTGCCCCCTGACCTGATAGACATTGCCCAGAGCGTAGGAGGCCGTGGTTGCGACCGTGAAGATCTCACTCAGGGGGCTGACCTGCTTGTTCACCCAGGACGCGTTCGAATCGAGTCCCTGCTCGGGATAAGGCACAAACTCCTGCAGCATGAACGCTGCGTAGACACCGGTCTTGACCTGTTCCGTAAGCTGCTCCGACATCTGAGGTGAAAGGGGCTGCCCTGCCAGTGCCGAGATCTTCTTGACGATCGGCGCTACGTCGCCAACCTGCTCAACACGTCCGTTAGTGGACATGTACACCACAACATCCTCACCGATGATCGAAGCGAACTGTGGGAACCGTCGGCGGGTCGCTTCGGCTGTATCCGCCGAGCGATACGACTGCTCCATGAGTGTTAAGCCGGCACGTGTGTTTTTAACCGATCCTGTGACCACGATCGAGTCGAACCGAACTACCGTCTCGAACGACCCGTCCGAGCGGACCGCTCTGACGGTGCGGGTGTACCAGTGCGTTGATGTCGAATAGGTGCGCGCCGTATCTGGACCGCCCTCTGAGACCTGTTCGATGCGGTACCTGAAGACCTCGCCGGCACGCCAGCGAAGGGTGAACGAGCGAATATTGGCCAAAGCGCCGGGCGACTTTGGGGCACCGGCGGTATCTGCTGCGACGACCTGCTCTCCGGCCACCTTCTGCGCATTGCCAGCGTCCTGCTGGCAGGACGTGCACGTCAGCCATAGACCGACAGCCACGAACACGCCGGCAAGACGTGTCACCACTGATACTGTCGGACGAGCTTCCACGACTGTGTGGAGTTGATATTCTGTGTGAAGATCTCCTTGCCTACCTGACCCCGGAAGGTGGCCGCAATGGTCGCGTCCAACAAGTTCAGCGTGCCATTGGTAGATAACTGCAGCGTGCTGCTGACCACGGCCTGACCCTCCTGCATCTGCACCAGGTCAGGGATCTCGAACACGTGCAATGGCCAGCGCGTGCGGGCCGGAAGCGTGTCCGACGTGGCAATGGTGAAAACGCCACCGTCGTAGGACTTGAAGGTCGACCGTGCCTTGCCTTCATACACCACGCCATCAACGCGCAGACGCAGGTTGTGAATCCATGAAGAGTCAAAGGCCTTCTTGGTACCCGGCACGATCTGTTTCTGGACGTCACCAAGCTGCAAAAGGTTCTCATCGGAAAGCGACTGCAGCCAGATGGTAGAGATGAGCGTGTCAAGATCACCAACGTTTGTCTGGATGTACTCGCGCCAGAAGTCGATCTGGTCACCGGCAACCTTTGTCACCTCGCCATACGGCGAATACGTTAGCTCGAACGAGCGATTAAGCACGCCGACGTAGTTATTGAGGTCCGGAAACGCCTTCGGAGCAAGATCCTTTTGCGAATCATAGTCAATCACCGAAGGACCGGTGACGAATTTGTAAATCACCGAATCGGCCGTTACTACCACGCGAGAGACGTTGTCCATCGATTCGACACATCGGACCGTGACGTATGTCAGCACTTCGCGCTGATATGAGCGGACCGACGAGTCGCTGTGGACGCGCTGAACGGACGTCTTCTCTGTGACCTCGTAACTCTGAGCAATGCCAGAACGATACGATGCCTGAAGACGGAACTCTTTAATCGGAGGGGGCGCAGCTGAAGAAGTTTTCTGCGCTGTCGCTGTCGATGTGATCATCATGTTGAGGCACATAACGAGCACGGCCCCACAGAGCATCATTCTTGGTACAAACATGTCGTGAATCTACGGCAAATCGTTCATAAACAGCACGGGGGCGGAACGCGTCCACCCCCTGTGAAATGCAGTCTTTTGACGAGTCACGCAAATGCTGCGTGTAGGCCGTTAGGCGTTGTTGATCAGCTCGCTCTCGGCAAAGAAGAATCCGATTTCGATGCGTCCGTTTTCGACGCTGTCAGAGCCGTGAACGGCGTTCTCGCCCTTGCTCGAAGCATAGGCCTTGCGGATGGTTCCCTCGGCGGCTTCGGCAGGGTCGGTCGAGCCGATCAGCGCACGCCAGTCGGCGACGGCGTTTTCCTTTTCAAGAGCGATCGGCACAATTGCCCCGCTGGACATGAAGTTCACGAGCTCGCCATAGAAGGGGCGTTCCTTGTGAACAGCATAAAACTCGCCGGCAACCGCTGGCGTGATCTTCGTGAGCTTCATTCCGAGAATGCGGAATCCAGCTGCCTGGATCATTGCAACAATGTTGCCGATGTTCTGGTTGCGGACGGCGTCCGGCTTGAGAATACAGAGGGTACGTTCCATGGGCAGGTTTGAGGTTTGAGGTGTGGGGTTTGAGGTTCTATCTGTCTCGTCATTCGTCATTCGTCACTGTGCGGATCGCAGCATGCTGCGACCCTACTTCTTCTTCGCGGCCTTCTTCGCAGCCGGTTTCGCGGCCGGCTTATTATCACCGAGCACCATCTTCATCGTGATGCCGATGGAGGCGGGAGACTCGACCACGTGGATGCCGCAGGCCTTCATGGTGGCCATCTTGTCGGCGGCAGTTCCCTTGCCCCCTGAGATGATGGCACCGGCGTGACCCATGCGACGTCCCGGAGGGGCTGTCTGGCCGGCAATGAAGCCAACGACCGGCTTGGTTACGTACTTCTTGATGTACTCGGCAGCTTCTTCTTCGGCGTTGCCACCGATCTCACCGATCATCACGATCGCCTTGGTCTCAGGGTCTTCGTTGAAGAGCTTGATGGCATCGATAAACCGTGTACCGATGATCGGGTCGCCACCGATGCCGATGCAGGTCGTCTGGCCCAGGCCCACATCCGACAGCTGGCGAACGGCCTCATAGGTAAGCGTGCCGGAGCGGCTCACCAGTCCTACGGGTCCACCCGGTGTGAAGATGAAGCCCGGCATAATGCCGATCTTACACTCACCCGGAGTGATGATTCCCGGACAGTTGGGGCCGATCAGACGCGACGTTGAGTTGTCGAGCGCTGCCTTGACGGGTATCATGTCGCTGACGGGAATGCCTTCGGTGATGCAGACCACCACGTCCATCCCTGCCGAGATCGACTCAAGGATGGCATCGGCGGCCATTGGAGCGGGCACGAAGATGATCGATACGTCGCAACCGGTGGCGGCTCGCGCTTCGGCAACGGTGTTGAACACCGGCACCGGGCGCGTGAAGGTGTCGTCTCCCTTGCCGGAATACATCGTACCACCCTTGCCAGGTGTTACGCCACCAACGACGTTGGTGCCATAGGCAAGCATCTGGGAGGCGTGAAACGTGCCTTCTCCGCCGGTAATGCCCTGAACAATTACTTTCGAATCTTTGCTGACCAAAACGCTCATCGTGTCTTGTCCTGTATAAAAGAGAGCGCGAATTTACGGAAGAACCACCACACCGAGGGCTGTAAAACCATGGTCGAGATCACACTCACATACGACGGCGAGCTTCGCACGACGGCCGTGCATGGTCCGTCCTCGACAAAACTCATAACCGATGCACCGGTCGACAATCATGGCCGGGGCGAGAGCTTTTCTCCGACGGATCTGCTGGCCACGGCGCTCGGATCGTGCATGCTGACGTACGTTGGACTGACGGCCAACAAGCATGGCTGGGATGTTCGCGGCACAACGGTAAAGGTCAAAAAGGAGATGATCGCCGATCCTGTGCGTCGCATTGGGCGCCTGACGGTCAGCATTCATATTCCGCTGGAGCTGACCAACGCCGAGCTGGCCATCATCGAGCAGGCCGTCATCACCTGTCCGGTCAAGGAAAGCATTTCCGAGCGCATCGAAGTGCCGCTAACGATCACCTGCGCCGAGAGTTATCGGATCGCGGGCTCTCGCTAGCGCCGCATTGAAGTGGGCTCAGGTGGAAGCTGCAAGCCCCTTGGCCAGGCTCATCAGGCGTTCATCACTGAACATCGGACCCTGCAACTGCATGCCGATGGGTAGACCCGAAGAGTCGTGGCCAAAGGGCAGACTCAGGGCGGGTATGCCGGCGATGTTGGCCGACACCGTAAAGTAGTCGCTAAGCCACATGCTCACGGGGTCGCTCTTTTCTCCAAGCCGGAATGCCGTTGTTGGCGTTGTAGGAAGGACGAATGCATCGTACGATTCAAACGTGCGGTCGTACGCTTCACGGATCAGACGGCGTGTCTGCTGCGCCTTCGTGTAATACGCATCGCCATATCCCTTGGACAGCGAGAACGTACCGAGCATAATGCGCCGCTGTACTTCTGTTCCGAAACCGGCAGAGCGTGAGGCCGTTGTGATATCCCCGTCTTCGGATTCGGCCCGGAGTCCGTAACGCACGCCATCGAAGCGCGCAAGGTTGCTTGATGCCTCGGCCGTTGCCAAAATGAAGTATGTCGGGATCCACAGCTCCGAGTGCGGCAGGTCGACATCATCAACCGTAGCGCCAAGTCCGACGAGTCGCTCGCGGAACGCCGCGTAGGCATCGACGATCTCGGGAGCGCAGCCGTCGAGACGCGACAGCGGAAGGGCCGCAATTCGTGGCGCGCCCGGCTCATTAGCCGGTTCGGCAGCATGGTGCACCGATGTAGCATCCAGCGGATCGTGTCCGTCAATAACCCGAAAAACCTCCTGCATGTCATCGATCGTGTTCGAGAACAGACCGATCTGATCGAGCGACGACGCAAAAGCCACCAGGCCGTAACGCGAGACACGTCCATACGTGGGCTTCAGACCATACACGCCGCAGAATGCCGCGGGCTGACGGATGGAACCACCGGTGTCCGAGCCAAGGGCAACGTGACACATGCCCGCGGCAACGGCAACGGCTGAGCCGCCCGACGAGCCACCAGGCACGCGCTCGTGATCGTGCGAGTTCCGCACCGGACCAAAGGCAGACGTTTCGTTGGATGACCCCATGGCAAACTCATCCATATTGGTCTTGCCGATGAAGAACGCTCCGGCGTCAGCCAGACGCTCAATGACGGTGGCGTTATAGAGGGGACGGAATGCGTCGAGCATCTTCGAGGCGCAGGTAAGGGGCTGCCCTACCACATTAATGTTGTCTTTGACGCCAACGATCAGACCCTCGAGCGGACGAGCAAGGCCGGCTGCAAAGCGCTCATCGCTTTCTGCGGCAGCACGGCGAGCCCCCTCCGAGTTGACATGCAGAAATGCCCCGAGCTCAGCCTTGGAATTGATTGTATCGAGGGCTGCGGCGCATCGCTCCGATGCGCTGGAACTGCCGGCGATGAATGATGAACGGTCGCTGCTGTAGATCATGTCTTCGGTTCCGGTTCAGGGGGCTCTTGTGACGGTGCAATGGACGCATCCGGTCCGTCGTCGGGTCCGGCAGTTTCACCCTCAGGCAGGGCTGCCACCTCATCAGCGGTCGGTGTGTCAGCGGCAGCCAACTCGGCTGTTGCAGACCCATCCGAGCGCGAAACAGGCACGCCGCCAGCGGGCGGGCGCACGACTGCGCTCGGCGCGGTATTGAGGGCTTCCCTCACGGCCGCGTCGGCTGAAATATCCCGTATCTGCTGCGTCAGATCTTCCTGTGCCTTCCGGAACTGCCGCAACCCCTTACCCATCTGGCGGGCAAAGTCCGGCAGACTCTTGGGGCCAAAAAGCACAAGGATCGCCAGAATGATGACGAGGAACTCCGCACCACCAACGTCAAACATCGTGTCGGTGCGACTTACTTCGACGGATTCTGTGGCGTGGATTGATCGTCGCCCTCGCCCGAGGAGGCTTTCTTGAACTCCTTCATTCCGGAGCCAAGACCCCGCATGAGTTCAGGGATCTTCTTGCCACCGAAGAGCAGAAGAAGAACAAGGACGATGATCGTGATCTCGAGTGGGCCTAACCTTCCCATCGGATGCTCCTGAGTAATGGGTTTTTGTCGTGAAGGACGCTACAAACTTACGCCACGCCAACGTTGCAATGGCGTGCAAGACTCAGGAACACCGTAAGTCCGTCATCCGATCCGAGCAGAATCTCACAGGCCCGCTCGGGGTGCGGCATGAGCCCCATCACATTGCGAGCGGCATTCGTCACACCGGCAATGTTGTTGAGGCTGCCGTTGGGATTCGCCTCGTCTGTTACATGTCCGTCGGGTGTGACGTAGCGGTACAGCACCTGGGCGGAATCTTCCAGCCCCTTGATTACATCGGCCGAAGCCGTGTAGCGACCTTCTCCGTGCGCTACGGGTACGCGAAGCACCTGACCCTGCGAGCAGATGTTGGTAAATGGCGTGTCGGTGTTCTCGACGCGCAGAAACACATCCTTGCACACAAACGACAGGTGCTGATTACGGATCAGTGCACCCGGCAGAAGTCCGGCCTCGCAAAGGATCTGAAAGCCATTGCAGATGCCGAAGACCAGTCCGCCGGCATTGGCAAAACGCACAACCTCGGTCATGATCGGCGAGAACCGCGCGATAGCTCCGGTGCGCAGATAGTCACCGTAGGAAAAGCCCCCCGGCAGAATGATCACGTCCAGACCCGAATGCAGAGCCGTGTCTTTATGCCACAGTGAGTGCACCGTATTGCCGGTCAGGGCCGAGGCATGGCGCGCGTCGGCGTCGCAGTTCGACCCGGGAAAGGTCACCACGCCAATGTTCATGCGACCTCCACAGCAGCCGTCTCGTTGAGCGTGAAGTGGTAGTCCTCCATCACGGGATTGGTAAGCAGCTTGTCACAAGCCTCGCGCAACTGTGCCGAAGCTGCGTCGGCGTCGGCTGCCTGGATGCTGATCTCGATGTGCTTGCCGATGCGGACATCGGAAAAGCCCGGCATATGCAGCGAATGCAATGCGTTTTCGACGGCCTTACCCTGCACGTCGAGAATCGCCCGACGAAGGGTCACGGTGATATTTGCGGTGAATGTTTTCATGGTTGTGGCAAGGGGGCTCAATGGCCGAGAGACTTACATGGTGAACGGATCCGGATCGCCCTCGTCGATCGAGTCATCACGATCTGAGCGGTCCCTGACAAAGAAAACAGCATGCCGAAGGGCCCCGCCGATGAGATAGAGCATCATGAACGGGAAAAGTGCGGCAAGCTTGGTGACGATGCACAGAACGAAGCCGACGAAAAATACGGAAAACACGATGGGACGTTGGCGAAAGGCCTTCATCGACGGACGCGGCAGGTTGTCGTACTTGATCGTGCTGACCATGGCCAGCGCCGTGATGATCGATACAGCCGCCAGCGCATGGGGCTTCCACTGCTCAGGCACCTCGGCGTGCCAGATGGCAATGTACGAGATGACAGTAAAGGCCCCGGCCGGGATGGGCATTCCGCGGAAGTACAGCTTGTCTTCCATGCTCGTAAGCTGAACGTTGAACCGTGCCAGACGCAGCACGCCGGCAAGGGCAGGCAACGACGCCACTACCAGCGTCCACTGCGTATGCTGCCACGTGCTCGGGTACGTCACATATAGCAAAACCGTGGGTGCAACGCCAAAGGAGACCGCATCACAGAGCGAGTCGAGTTCCACACCAAACTCCGATGTGCTGCGTGTCAGACGCGCCACAACTCCGTCGAGCGCATCGAACACTCCGGCCGTAACGATCAGCCATATCGCATCGCTGACGTGGCCTTCAAACGCCGCAACAATGGCGCTAATCCCGCAGAAGAGATTGGCCAGCGTGAAGAGATTCGGAATGACCGATCGGGTGACGCGCATCAGGTCAGTCGCCGTCTGATGAAAGTTTAGCAAGAATATGCCGTGCGCTCACCACCTTATCACCGGGTCGAACGCAGATCTCACTTCCGGCCGGAACCACCACATCCATGCGTGAGCCGAACTTCATCATCCCGAAACGCTCTCCCACACGGGCGACGTCGCCCGGCTTGGTGTCGTAGACAATGCGCCGTGCAAGGAATCCCGTGATCTGCTGGAAGACGATCCGGCCGTGCGGCGTGCGCAGCACGAACTGCGAGCGCTCATTCTCGGAGCTGGATTTCGGGTTGAACGCCATCAGGTATTTACCCGGAATGTACTCGACCGATTCGATCGTTCCGGATGCCGGATAGCGGTTGACGTGCAGATTCACCGGGGAAAGGAATATGCTGATCTGCGTTGCCGGCTGCTCAAGCAGCGGGTCGTACTCCAGCGCAATAACGTTCACCACCTGACCGTCGGCCGGTGCCATCACAAGTCGCTCGTTGGCTGAGGCTTCCTTCAGCAGGGGGCGCTCGGCATCACGAAAGAACCAGAGGGTGAAGGCCCCCAGACCCAGTCCAAGGAGCCCCGTGATGATGCTCAGCAGGCCGCTTAGAGCGACCTGGGAAAGCGCCACCAGGGCAGCACTTATCCCCAAAAGAATAAAGGCGTTGTCGTAACCGTACGGTGTGATGATTCTGAACATTTCTGCGTTGTCTGGTCCTCTGGAGGTTCGTAGATTCGCCCGTCAAAACTAGCACTTTCGAGCCTCTCGGCACGATTTCTTTCGGAACCCCCATGAAGTTCACCGTAGCACTGCCGGACCTGCAAAGGGCCCTGCAAAAGGTCCTCCCTGCCATCCCCGCCAAAAGCACGATCCCGGTCCTGGAACACCTGCTTGCCGAGCTCAACGGAAGCGAGCTGACCTTTACAGCGACTGATCAGGAGATCTCGATCTCGCTGACGACAACCGTTGTCGGGGAACGCGACGGGGCACTGCTGATCCCGGCACGTCAGTTCAACGACCTGATCAAGGAGCTTGGGTCTTCTGGCTCGATCGAGGTTGCCTCCAATGAGCGCAATCAGACCATCTCGCTGCGCACGCCGACGGGCTCCTACGAAATGAAATCGCTTGATGCCGACGAGTTTCCGTCGATCCCTCCATTCCCGGAAGCGCAGCTTGCCGTCCTGCGCAAGGAAGACGTCATGCGCATGGCCAACAAGACCGTCTTCGCGGTGTCAACCGAAGAGTATCGTCCGAGCATGACGGGCGTTTTCTTCCAGTTCAAGGGCGACACGGTGACGGCAGTGGCGACGGATGGTTTCCGGCTGTCGCGCGTGATCGTCGGCGCTGGTGATTCGCCGTTTCCGGATGGACTCGAAGCCATCGTGCCATCGCGCTCGGTCGACCTTCTGCGTCGCATCGAAAGCGACGTTACGATGGAAGTCTCCCGCACACACGCGCGCTTCAGTATCGGGTCGATGACGATCACCACACGCGTGATCGACGAGAAGTACCCGCCCTATCAGAACGTCATTCCGGCCGATAACGACAAGTCGCTTATCGTGCACCAGCGCGAGGTCCTCAGCGCCATCAAGCGTGTGTCGCTGTTTGCTAACACCAACACCAAGCACGTACGCTTCCGCATCGAGCCGACAACGCTGTCTGTTCATTCCGAAGACGAAGATTCAGGCAGCAAAGGAACGGAGACCATCCCCTGCGAGTTTTCCGCCTCGGAGTTCGAGGTTGGTTTCAACTACCGCTACCTCGAAGAAGCCATCAAGAACATCAGCACGGAAGATGATCCGGACCTTAACGTCAAGATGACGTTCTCGTCGGCAGTGCGCGCGGTTCTCATCACGCCGGCTGCCGGCGACGACTCCCTGCTGATGCTGGTCATGCCGGTGAAGATCTGACGGGCCTTGATGTGGTGATCCGCAGCATTCATCTGCATAATGTCCGCAATCACGAACAGTCGGAACTTTCCTTCGTGCCGGATGTGAACATCCTTACCGGCGGCAACGGATCGGGAAAGACCTCTGTGCTCGAAGGCATAAGTCTGTGTGCCATTGCCCGCAGCTTCGTACCTGTGAACGATCACGCGCTGATCCGCCACGGCGAAGAAACCTGCACGGCATCGGTGCATGCGGTCTCCGACCTGCAAAGCCCCTACCACGTGGGAGTGACGCTGCAGCGTGGCGTGCGCAAGCGCATCACAACGTCAACACAGACATCGTGTTCGCCCCGTGACATTATCGGAACATTGCCGATCGTTGTTCTTTCCCCCGATCACAAGGCGATCACTATCGGCGCTCCGGCCGAACGACGCGCCTTCATCGATGCCGTGATGGCACAGGCACGTCGTCGGTATACGGAACTTCTGTACGAACATCGTCGACTCTACAAGCACCGCGGAGCGATCCTTACGGCCATCGCCGAGGGGCAGGCCCGAGAACAAGACCTGGACCTGTGGACCGAGCAGTTCATCACGGTCAGCGCGGAGATCGTCGAACGCCGGTGGCACTTCCTGAAGGAGATCGCGCCGCGCATCTGTTCGACCTACGCCTCGGTGTCAGGGGGCTCGGAAGAGATCGACATCGTTTACCAACCGGATATCGCCGACCACGTTCCGGATGTTGATGCATCATCGGCGGCGGCTGTTGCCGAAGCCTACCGCGCCGTTGCCGGTAAGCTTCGACGTCGTGAGCTTGCCCGTCAGAGCACCATGTTCGGACCGCAGAAGGACGACGTGGCACTGTTCATCAATGGCGGGCTGGTCAAAGAGACCGCCTCGCAGGGTCAGCATAAGTCCCTCCTCGTGGCTCTGAAACTGGCAGAATCAAGTATCCTGCAGGAGCATTGCAATGAGCGGCCCGTGGTTCTGCTCGACGATGTATTCAGCGAGCTGGATGCCGACCGATGCCGGCGCGTGCTGGATCATGTTATCTCGATGAACATGCAGTGCTTTGTGACAACGACCGACGGTCAGCAGGTGCGCAGCGTCATCGACTCTGTTGATCGTTTGTCGCATCGTGACGTAAGCGTACAGATGACGACGATCGCCAATGGCGTCGTCACCGCCTCAGAACGCTCCACGGCGAAGGAGGCAGCATGAACGCCCTGTCCGACCTCCTGAAGAACTTTATTCATTCACGCCATCTCGATGGAGAACTCGACAAAGCACGCATCCCTAAGTATTGGGAAGAGGTCGTCGGTGAGGGCCTTGCCGCTCGAACCGAGATCCGTTCCTTTGAAAGCGGGACGCTGCGTATTCATGTACCGGAAGCCCCCTGGCGTAGCGAATTGAACCTGCGACGCGATGAGCTTCGACGATCTATCAATCACCTGGCTGGAAAGGATCTCGTGCGCGAGATCATCTTCCGCTGAGAACACCGAAAAACACGGAGAGTCAACATGTCTGATGAATCAACAAAACCCGTACAGCCGGGCTATACCGAAGACAGTATCAAGGTCCTTGAAGGACTTGAAGCCGTCCGCAAACGTCCGGCCATGTACATCGGCGATGTCGGTGAACGGGGCCTGCACCACCTCATCCAGGAGGTTGTCGACAATTCGATCGACGAGGCGCTTGCCGGACACTGTAAGAACATCATGATCACGCTGAATGCAGACGGATCCTGTTCGGTGTCTGACGATGGTCGTGGCATCCCGGTCGGACCGCATCCGGTGAAGAAGATCTCCACACTCGAAGTGGTGATGTGCACACTGCATGCCGGTGGCAAGTTCGACAAGAACTCCTACAAGGTGTCAGGGGGCCTGCACGGCGTGGGCGTTAGTTGCGTCAATGCCCTCTCGACGAAGATGCTCGTTACGGTGGAGCGCGAGGGCAAGAAGTACGAGCAGACCTACAGCATCGGCGTTCCTCAGGGTCCGGTCCGGGAGATCGGCTCCAGCGCGCGCACCGGAACCACCGTGCGATTCTATCCGGATGAGACGATCTTCCGGACGGTAGAGTTTCGCTACGAGAAGGTCTCTGAACGCCTGCGTGAGCTTGCCTTTCTCAATCCTGACGTCACGATCACCCTTGAGGATGAACGCGACGGCAAGAAGGATGTCTTTGCATACCGCGGTGGCCTGGTCGACTTCGTCCGTCACCTGGATGCAAATGCCACGGCCATCACCAAGCCGATCCTCATGAGTGGCACTGCATCTAACGAATCGGGTGTTGAGACCGTTGTCGATGTCTGCTTCGAGTACAACGCGGGCTATAGCGAGTACCTCCTGTCCTACGTCAACAACATCAATACCGTCGAAGGTGGCACACACGTCTCGGGCTTCCGCAGCGCCCTTACTCGCACGCTCAATGCGTACGCAGCAGCCAACAACTTGGCAAAGAAGGACATCAACCTGACGGGCGAAGACTTCCGGGAAGGTCTAACTGCTGTGATCTCCGTCAAGGTCGCCGAACCGCAGTTCGAGGGTCAAACCAAGACCAAGCTCGGCAACGGTGAGACGGAAGGCATCGTCCGCTCGATCATCAACGAGGAACTGTCCAAGTATCTCGATGCAACGCCAAGTGCTGCAAAGCACATTATTGAAAAGGCCATGCAGGCTGCCGAAGCTCGTGCAGCGGCCCGCAAGGCCAAGGACCTTATCCGACGCAAGGGGGCTCTTGAGAACAGCTCTCTTCCGGGCAAGCTGGCCGATTGTTCCCTGCGCACACCGGAGGACACGGAGATTTTCCTCGTCGAAGGTGACTCTGCCGGCGGCTCGGCAAAGCAAGGTCGCGACCGTCGGTTCCAAGCCATCCTACCCCTGAAGGGCAAGATCCTGAACGTGCATAAGGCCCGCCTGACAAAGGTTCTCGAGAACGAAGAAGTTCGCACGATCTTCACAGCCATCGGTGCCGGATTCGGTGATGACTTCGATGTGGCCAAGGCACGCTACGGAAAGATCATCCTCATGGCCGACGCTGACGTTGACGGATCACACATCCGCACGCTGCTGCTGACGCTGTTCTGGAAGCACATGCCGCAGCTCATCAATGATGGTCGACTCTACATTGCTCAGCCCCCTCTCTACAAGCTCAAGAAGGGCAAGACAGAGATCTACGCCTTCAACGATGCCGAGCGCGACGAAGCCATCGCTCGCATCCGCAAGGAAAAGGCCGACCGAAAGGCCGCAAAGGTCGCTGAAACGGCAGCACCGGATGAGGTTGCAGAGCCTACCGTGGAAGAAGGCGCAACGGCGGACGGAATCGTTATCAGCCGATTCAAGGGTCTTGGCGAAATGAACCCGGAACAGCTCTGGGCCACGACCATGAATCCGGAAACGCGCACGCTGCTGCGCGTGAGTATCGAGAATGCCGCCGAAGCCATGCACGTGTTCGAAACCCTCATGGGCGAAGCCGTCGAACCACGCCGGGAGTTTATCGAGCGCAACGCACAGTACGTCAAGAACCTAGACATCTAAAAAAAAGAAGACCCCGTATGTCTGCACTCACACGGGGTCGGATATAGCACGAACATTTCTGTTTCGTGCTACAGCGGGGAAAATGTCAGCCGGAGGGTAGAAGTTCCCGACGTTTCAGTAAGGTGAAAAAAAAAACCGCCCCCAGATGGGGGCGGTTTCATTTTCGGGATGATTCGCGGCTTAATAGCGGTAGTAGTCGGGCTTGTATGGCCCCTTGACTTCGACGCCGATGTACTTGGCCTGCTTATCGTTCAGGACCTCGAGCTGGACGTTGATCTTCTTCAGGTGCAGGCGGGCCACCTTTTCGTCGAGCTTCTTTGGCAGGACATATACCTGGTTGTCGTAGTTCTTGGCGTTCTTCCAGAGCTCCAGCTGAGCCAGGATCTGATTCGTGAAGGAGTTTGACATCACAAAGGATGGATGACCCATGGCGCAGCCAAGGTTCACAAGACGGCCTTCGGCCAGCACGATGATCTGGCGCTTGCCGATCGTGTACATATCCACCTGCGGCTTGATCTCAACCTTGCTTTTGCCGTGGTTCTTGTTCAGCCATGCCATGTCGATCTCGTTATCGAAATGGCCGATGTTACAGACGATGGCCTTGTCCTTCATGGCCTTGAAATGCTTGTCGCTGATGATGTCACAGTTGCCGGTGGCTGTTACCACGATGTCGGCTTCTTTGACGGCATCGATCATTCGCTTGACTTCGAACCCGTCCATGGCCGCCTGCAGAGCGCAGATCGGGTCGATCTCCGTCACGATTACGCGCACACCAGCCCCCTGAAGAGAGGCTGCCGAACCTTTGCCGACATCCCCGTAACCGGCAACAACGGCAACCTTGCCGGCAAGCATGATGTCCGTGGCACGGCGGATCGCGTCTACCAGCGATTCCTTGCAGCCGTACTTGTTGTCGAACTTGCTCTTGGTGACAGAGTCATTCACGTTGATGGCCGGTAGCGGAAGCGTACCGTTCTTCATGCGCTCGTACAGGCGTAGAACGCCCGTGGTGGTCTCTTCGGAGATGCCGCGAATCTCGCCTACCAGCTCCGGATACTTGTCCAGGACCATGTTGGTAAGATCACCGCCGTCATCAAGGATCATGTTAAGGGGCTTGCGGTCCTTACCGAAGAACAGCGTCTGCTCGATACACCAGTCAAACTCCTCTTCGTTCATACCCTTCCAGGCGAACACCGGCACACCGGCCTTGGCAATGGCGGCAGAGGCGTGGTCCTGCGTGGAAAAGATATTGCAGCTCGACCAGGTCACTTCGGCACCAAGGTCGATCAGCGTCTCGATAAGCACGGCTGTCTGGATGGTCATGTGAAGGCAGCCGGCAATGCGAGCCCCCTTTAGTGGCTTCTTGCCCTTGAACTCTTCGCGCAGGGCCATCAGACCGGGCATTTCGGCCTCGGCAAGCAATATCTCTTTACGTCCCCACTCGGCCAGCGCCAAATCGGCTACGGCGTACCCGAACTGCTTGTGGGCAATGGTACCCTTGGCAACGCGGGCCGGAGTCTTCATCGCACGGCTTTGCGGCGCATCGGCCTTCTTGGCTACGCCGTTCTTGTGCACGCCGTTCTTGTGTACGCCGTTCTTGTGTACGCCGTTGGTCGAGGCCTTCGGTGTGGTCTTCTTCGCTGTTGTCGTTGACATGTTTTCGATCTGAAAGTGAAGATTGAGAATGCGGTTTATGCGAACGCCTCGGAAAACGCCGGAACGAGGTCCAGACGTTCCCACGGGAACTCATGTCGTCCAAAATGTCCGTAAGCCGCCGTGGCACGGTAGATCGGCCGACGCAGGTTCAGACGCGTAATAATGCCGGCGGGCGTCAGATCGACGTTCTCGATGATAAACTTCTCGAGCTCACGAGGGTTGACATCGGACGTACCGTGCAGCTCAGCGTTGATCGACACCGGCTGGGCAACGCCGATGGCATAGGCCAGCTGGATCGTGCACTCACGGGCGATACCGGCGGCTACGATGTTCTTGGCCAGGTGGCGTGCAGCATAGGCAGCCGAACGGTCCACCTTCGTCGGATCCTTGCCGGAGAACGCTCCCCCACCGTGCGGAGCCTTGCCACCGTAGGTGTCGACGATGATCTTGCGGCCGGTCAGCCCCGTGTCACCGTGTGGACCGCCGATCTCGAACTTCCCGGTCGGGTTAACGTGGAATGTGGTGTCCTTGGTGATGAGATGCTCTGGAATGACGGCCTTCACCACGTTTTCGACCACATCACCATAGATACGGCTGTGGGCATTCTCCATCGGATCGTGCTGTGTTGAGACAACGATCGTATCAACGGCAACAACCTCACCGTTGTCACCATAGACAACCGAGACCTGCGCCTTGGCATCCGGACGCAGATACGGCATCAGCTGGTGGTTGGTCTTGCGGATGTCGGCAAGACGCTTGACCAGTTGGTGCGAATAGTGAATGGCCGCTGGCATCAGCTCGTCAGTTTCCTTGCAAGCATAGCCGAACATCATACCCTGATCTCCGGCTCCGCCGGTGTCGACTCCCTGGGCGATGTCCGGTGACTGCCGGTTGATCACGTTGATCACCGCGCACGAGTCGGCCTCAAAGCGATACTCTCCGCGGTCGTAGCCGATCTCACGGATGACGCTGCGCACCAGCTCCGGCAGATCGATGTAATGCGTTGTGGTGATCTCACCACCAACGACGATCATGCCCGTGGTTGCGAAGCATTCGCAGGCAACGCGGCCAGTGGGATCATGCGCCAGCACTTCGTCAAGAACGGCATCAGACACCTGATCGCAGACCTTGTCGGGGTGTCCTTCGGAAACGGACTCAGAGGTAAAGATGTACTTCATCGTGAACTGATTGTGGAGTGGACAGTGGTTTCGGTAGGGGGCTATTGTGACAATCGCACGACCGATGCGTCACCGAGATTGATCGTTGAAAAGCGACCCGTCACCTCGGCATTCTCGCCGATGATCGACTGATCCAGGGCGATATCGGTTATCGATGCGTTGTCGCTCACGATGCTGTCACGCACGATGCTATTGCGCACCACTGCCCCCTTCGAGATCGAGGCGTAGGGTCCGACAACCGAGTGTTCGACAATGGCAGCAGGGTCGACGTGCACCGGCGGCACGAAGACGCAGCCGACAGGAGCCGTGGGCATTTCGTTTCGCTTGGTCAAAAGAAAGCGGTTGGTCTGCAGAAGAGTTTCGGGCTTGCCGCAGTCATACCAACCTTCGACTTTGAAGGTTGTGAACTTCTCTCCGTCATCGACCATTATCTGTAGAGCATCGGTCAGCTGATACTCACCCTTGGTTCGGATGTTCTTGTCGATCAGTCTGTCGAGGGCCTGCCGCAGTTTGCGCGGAGAGTGGATGTAATAGAGGCCAACGATGGCCATGTTGGAGACCGCGGCTTCGGGTTTTTCGACAAGTCGCGTGACGTATCCTCCGTCTTCGATCACGACGCCGAAGCGGCGAGGATCATCAACGTATTTCACGCCGAGCGAGGAGAACTGCCTTGTCGCCAGGATCGACAGGTCGACGTCGAAGACCGTATCACCGAGAATGATCAGCACAGGTTCGTCGGCCAGCGACTGGCGAGCAACCCAGATCGCATGGCCCAAGCCAAGCATTTCATCCTGCTGCACGAAACGTGCGCCAAGCTTGTAGTTGGCGCGCACATAGTCTTCTACGAGATCACCCTTGTACCCGGTGATGATCGTTGCCGACGTAATGCCCTGAGCAACAAGCGAGTCGAGAATGTGTCCGAGGATCGGCTTGCCCGCCACATTCACCAGCACCTTTGGAAGTGAGTGCGTAAATGGACGAAGGCGCGTGCCGATACCGGCTACCGGTATGATGGCGTGCATTGCGGCAAAGATACGGGCATTCTGTGGTATGCCGAAGGGGGCTAGTTAAGACGAACAACCTGTCCGTAGCGCAGCATGTCGGACTTGCGCAGTGCCGGATTCTTCTTGCGCAGCTCGGCGATCGTCATACTGAAACTTTCGGCGATGCTTGAAATCGTATCGCCCTTCTTTACGCGATAGGTCTTGGGTCGGCCGGCATTTTCGGCCTGTGTCGCGGCCTTGCCGTTCGAACGGGAACGCGGTGTCTCAACCCGAAGGATGGATCCGGGCTTGAGGCGTACCTTAGGTCGGACATCATTGATCGAAGCAAGACGCGCCGTTGTCATCGAATACCTGGCGGCGATCTTTTCCAGCGTCTCGCCCTTACGAACCGTATGACGCTGGGTGCGCACCCGTGGAAGCTGTTCAAGGGCGGCGACCTGCTCGTTTTGCACTCGGGTCTTCTGCACACCCGACGGAGTGCCGACGATCAGCGTATCACCTACCCGAAGCGCGTCTCGGTTATACGGGATATTGTTCCAATTACGAATGTCGGCGATCCGCACGTTGAACTTTTCGGAGATCAATGAGAGGTTATCGCCCCTTTCCACGACATACACAGCCGCTACACCCTCGCGCATGCCCCGCCCCTTGTCAGAGGTCTCAGAGCTGCCGGAAGTTACCGTTGATCCGGCTGTTGTGTCGGTCGGTTGCTTCAGCGCTGCAGCCGCAGGCGGGCGCGTCGATTCGGCAGCAACGGCCGCAACACTGCTGCTGCGCACCGGCACGCGCAGCGTCGTCCCCATCTTCAGTCGCGTGCGGTAGCCGTTGATGCCATTTATCTCGGAAAGCTCGACCATGGACACGCCGTAGGTGGCGCTGATGCTGGCAAGTGTCTCACCCCGCACAACAATATGCTTGAGGAATATCTGCTTGTCGTCGTCGCTAAGTGCCGCATACCGACGCATGAAATCCTGACCCGTACCAGGATACAGTTTCAACTTGTAAGGCTCGCGAGGGGGCGTGCAGCCGCGGACCAACTCCGGATTGAGTTTACGCAGTGAATCAAGCGAGATCTCAGCACACTTAGCCAGTGCGGCAAAGCTCACCGGCTCACCAACGGTCACCATTTCGTATTCGTAGGGTGCGTGAAACGAAAGTGAATCATCTGGAAAGCCATATCTGTCGCGGTTCATCGTGATCAGGGTCGTTGCAATGAACAGCGGCACGTACTCGCGCGTCTCCTTTGGAAGGAAATCGCGGATCTGCCAGAAGTTGGGGTTGTCGAGACCCGATTTGCGGATAGCGCGCCGCACGCCCCCTGCCCCACAGTTATAGGCAGCCAGTGCCAAATGCCAGTCGCCGAGGTCGTTATAAAGATCCTTGAGGAACCGCATCGATGCCCGGGTGGCCTTCTCCGGATCTCGTCGCTCATCGATCCAGTAGTTGACGTCAAGGTCGTACTCCTCACCTGTGGCCTTCATGAACTGCCACATGCCAACGGCTTTGGCACGCGATACAGCCTCGGGGTTGAGGGCCGACTCCATCATTGCAAGGTGCACGATCTCATCGGGCATCTGCTCTTCGCGAGCGATCCGCCGTAGAGTCGGGAACCACCGTCCGGTGCGTTCGATCCACGTCTTCATGAACCGACGCCCCCTGCCTTCTGACATAAACCGGAGCTGCGGAAGGACATGTTCGTTGAACGTCAGCGGAATCGTTGTCTTCGGTATGTCAACCGGCGGCGAGTACTTGGGCGGTTGAATGGTCTCAACGGCCGTCTGGCGCGCATCGGCCTCTTCGAAGAGCCGATCCCGCAGGATGAAGATGGACGTGTTGGGGTTGAGATTGTCGATGCTCCTGACGTAGGTCTCGTAGTCCTCGATCACGGCCTGAACAAGGTCCGTAAAGTCGGCATTCGACTCCATCTCGGGATAGGTCGCCAGGTCGTTTAGAAGAGCAATTGCCGACTCGAATTCCTCGGCGGCCTTGCTCGTGTCGGACTTCTCGATCAGCGACAGAGCCCCCAGGTAGCGCTGGCGTGCACGCTCCATCTGCCCCATGACAACGGGGTCCATTCGCGCCTTGGAAGAGTCTTCCTCGTCAAGCTCACTGAACTCGTCAGGAAAGACCGGCCTCTTGCGGGCCGAGTCAGGAATGGATGCCGCAGGCGCAAGTGCACCATCCGAACCACGGTCGACTATTCCGGCATACGACACGCCTGCAACGATCAAACTGATCGTAAGCGCATAGAGCAGGACATGGTTGCGGCGTGTGCGAAAGGTCATGCGGGCGTCGTGAAGTCAGGGGGCGTATGGCAGGCAGCGTGGTAAATATACCACGACGCGCCAGTGGACGCCAAAATCACGTTTTCATTGCCAAATGAACGGAAGTTCATGCAGCGTATGACCTTAGGTCAGCACGATCATTTCATGCCGGTGGCGATCCATGCGTTGATCTGCGCTATGGAACATTCATCGATCTTGCTGCCGCCCGGCGGCATCGGGGTGTAACCGCTGGCATGCGTCACCGTGCCGATAAGAAATCCCATGCGGGCCTGCGCTTCAACGGTCGCCTGTTGCGTCAGGTCCAATCCGGCACTGGGTGCCACAGCGCCGTGACAGCCAGTACACCACTTTGTCATGATTGGTGCGATGGTCGCCGAGTAGGTGACATTCGTCGTGTTGCATTCACCGGTGGTATCAATAGAACAGTCGCGATTCTTCGCCCCTTCGCTAATCCACCGCTCGATGGTTGCGATCTGAGCTTTTGTCAGTGATCGCGGAAGAGGTGGCATCCGTTCATCGGCATCATTCTCAAGAAGCGACAGGTAGAGCCCCGAGCGGGATGCACTGCCGGGCACAACGGTCTTCTTTTGTCCGCTCATGATGGCATCATAAGACGTCAGATTCACGCCCTCCTCGGGCTTGTATGCATCGTGGCATTCGGCCATGGTGCAGTTGGTGATCAAGATCGGCAGTACGTCGCGTGTGAAGCAGACCGTCTTATCGCTGTGATCGGTCGTGTCGGTGTGATCCGTGGTATCGGTCTGACCCGTCGTGTCATGGTCATCATCCCCGTCACGTCGATGAAACGGCCCCTCAGGATAGTCGGCGCAGGCGGCGATCAGCAGTACAAAGGCAATGGCTACTGAGGCAAGGGCAAGGCGGTTCTGCATGGTTTGTGCGTTTCTGTGGGGGAGGGTCGTGCTTTCTTTGAAAGACGATTACTAAAAATATCCCCGTAGCACCACAAAAGGTTACAGATCTGCAAAAGAAAGATTGAGCATCACCAGCGTCCGACGCGCGGCAACCTCCTGAACCAGCCGCGCCTCGAGCAGGCGCTGCCGAAGGTGCCGCTCGGCTTCGGCATCTCCGACGTCTCGGCTCATGTACACGAGAGCCTCTAGCCACTGCTCATGGCAGATCCATTCGGTTTCTTCCCGGCGCAGGGATTCAAGATGACCGGCACATCGGTCATACACAGAGGCAGTTTGTGGTGTCATGGTCTTCTTCGCAGGAATTGGTTTGAGAAAGGGGCTTTTCCCTTCCATGTGCCTCCCGCGGCAGAAAACGTGACACGTCAGCGGATGCTGATCACCGCTGTGCCGGGCGGAACGGGTCGGATGTGGACGCCCGGAGTGAGTGACTCCTCGGGGATCGTACCCAGATAACGTCCGAGCAGATCGTAGGCATCAATGGTAACTCGTCGCTCAGCTTCTACGTGCATCACCAGACGATCGGCCAGGACATCCAGAAGGTAGGTAAGCCCCCTGTCACGAGGAAGATCGGACACCGAAAGCGGACCATCCTCGAGTCGACCGCGAGGCGTGAGCGTCTTGCCGGCCAGGGCCGGGTGATCCGGACCATACCGGTAGGTCTTGAAGACCATGTTGTTCCGTGGCATCTGGCCCTGGCTGACGATGCCGGTGTTTGTTACCGGGTTAACGTAGCGCCAAACCTCGTCACCCTGAGGGGTCGACTCAATGAATGTTCCCGACGGTCCGAGGCAGGAGAGAATGTTACCATTCGGAAGGATGGTTGCACCGCTAACGTTCTGGGCGTAGTAACGGTTTGATAGTGCCGGTGGGAAGAGTACGGTTGGGTTTACCTTCAGAAAAGCTCCGCTTTCGGACCGACGGTACGAACCACACTCATTACGTGGCAGTTCGATCATATCAACCGATGAGGCATTTCCCCCGAATCGTCCGTTGCCATTATTGAAGATCATCACGTAGCGATCGTCTTCGAGCCACCGAGCATCGTGCTGACCGAAGAGTTCCTGTTCCTGGGGTGTGCCGGAGCGATAGTTCTGGGGATTGCCGTAACGATAGACAATGTCACCCGAAGAACGAGAAATGATCCAGATCTCGTTCAGGTTGTGAACACTGATCATGACCTCATCACGCTTAGCATTGTATCGCACCGAGTTCGCATGCAGCCAGTCCGATCGCGTGCCACCGGCATTGATGTCGATGCGCTGTGGGCTTTCGGAGATCACCCCAAAGTTCGGCTTCGACGCGTCCACGTTCTGAACCATGTGGTCCCATGAAGACCATGACCATACCACTTCGCCTGAGCTCGGACCGGTGCGTCGGACTTCGATCACCCGCTCTGACCAGAGGGCGTTCTCCGTAAGGCGCGTGGTGGAGCGTCCGGCAGCGAATGCCTCATCACGAGTGTGACTTTCCCAGACCAGCAGAAGGATGTTCCCGTTGGGCAAGATCTCCACGTCGTGATGGGAGCGAGCCGTCTGCGTCAGATGCGTATACGACCACACCTTTGTTCCCGACCAGTCATAGAGTTCCACCATGCCGCCTGCACCGCCCCCTTGCATCCACTGGGAAGGGGGCGCAGCGGTTCGCAGCAGTGAACCGTCGTCGAGCAGCATAGCTGCCTGACCCGGATTGAAGGCACTTTGCCAGGTCTTGACCACTTGACCATCGTTGTCGATCAGGTAGGTGGACTTTGACACGACGGGGGCAAACAGCGTGTATCCCTTGAAGGAACGCGAAGCGTCTTGACTGATGAGGCCGACGGTGCGCTGTGCAAGGCCCACAGCGGATGCTGCGATCACGAGGAGAACAATAAGAGCATTGCGCATGCCGGAAACATACGGCAATTCCTCACACAATTCCTGGGTCGGGGCAGCACTTGGCCGCCGGCATGATCATCAATATGATATCGAAGGATAGCCGCCGCGCCAGTCGATCAGCGTATTGCGGCAATCCTTCCACCATTCAGGAGTACAAGCCGGCGAGCCCCTTCTTGAAGAGCGAGGTAGATGCCATCGGATGCCACGGCGTGGCTGCCCAGCTCCACGTCGCGCGCGATCTCCCGACCGTCCAGACCGATAAGCGTCCATCGACCATCGAGGACCATTGATTGCTCCAGGTGATCGGCCACTGTGGTTGGTGCAGACATGCGCTTGGAGGCAAACACGGCCGCCGCTCGGTCTACACCGGACGGGTCGTGCACGTCATGCGCAGCCCCCTGATAGATGGTCATCTCGCGGTCCGACTCCGGGATGCCCCGACGCTCGAGCTCCTCGCGGATGGCGCATGTTCCGTGCAGGAACGGGTACGCACCCGAAATGAGTCCAACGCCATGGTAAGCGCGGTTGACGCCGCAGGCCACAACAGGATCATCGGTCTGATGGTAGCTGTACATCGGCACGAAGGGGGCGCCACCAAAAAAGTCAAGGTTAAGCAAGGCCCCAAAGATGTTTAGCATCACATCGATGCCGGGCGTGGGCACATCGGTGTGCAGGTCACCCTCGACGCTGCCGAGGTCAGGACGTGCGAACGCGCCGGATATGCGCGTGACGTCGGAGATCTTGCCGATGGCCCGCGGAATGCTGTCGAGCCCATCAACGAATGCGGCGTGCATCGCCACGATGGAACCGGCGCTTGCACCACCAATGATCACGCGCGACGTGTCGATACCGTAAACCAATGCGTTCTTCGAAAGAAAGCGCAGTCCACCGCGAACATCCTGCACACCGCGGAAACACGCACGGATCAGCTCAGCCTCATCATACGCAAACGGTGGGTCTAGCAGACCACCGTGAATGCCCAGGCGGTACGACACTGTGGCGGAGGTGTATCCCCTCTTTGCCCACGTCTCTGCGAGCGAGTTGAAGTCGGCGCGGCTCCCTTGTATGAAGCCCCCTCCATGGATCCACACCACGAGAGGACGCGTGGATGCGTTGTCATTGGTTGGCATGAAGATGTTCATCTTCAGCGAGTCGGTTCCCCCGTCGAAGCGCTTCGCGGTACCGAAGAAGACATCCTTCACCGAACGCGTTTTGTAGGTCGGCTCAACGAATGGCTGTGCGGTAACGGTCCCGCCATGCGTCAGCACAAGTGCAACGCTCAATATGACGATGTACAACTTCATGGTTCACCTCAGCAACATTTGGGTATTGCGCGACTTCCGCCAATTGCGATCGGTTACTCACGAAATCATGAGTGATCGCTCACAAAACCAAACCTACGCATCCAACCTCTTGATTAAGCAGGAGCCTACTCGCTGATGGCATCGTTCTCGATGCTCCTGTATTGCATTGTCCTACCATCGGTGGCAACACGAATCATTGTCGCAGCAATGGCACGGGCCTGCACTGCCTTGTAAGCCTTCGGTATCGCGAAGTTGAACAGTAGCATGAGTACCATGCCGATGCGCTCGCCAAAGCGAAACTCGCGCCGGTCACCAAGGATCAGGGACGGACGCAGGATGGTCAACTGAGGAAAGTTCAGCGCGCGCAGGTCCCGCTCCAAGTCGGCCTTGACCTGGATGTAGAAGAAGCGCGAGTTCTCGCTGATACCACCACTGCTGACGATCACCCATTGCCGAGCCCCACTCGCGCGAGCAAAGGTGGCAACCTTCATCGGATAGGTGTGATCAATGCGACGATACACTTCCTTCGATCCTGCCGTCTTGATCGTCGTTCCCATGGCACAAAAGACCACGTCAACATCGTAGATGTCCTCGTCACCCGTGAGTGCATCGAAATCCTTCACAACGTTGCGCACCGTGGGATGGCCCTCATACCCTCCGATCGGTCGACGCGACAGCACCGTCACCGACGTGAAGCGCGGGTCGTTTGCCAGCAGACGAACAAGCTCGGAGCCAACAAGCCCCGTAGCACCAATGATGAGTGTACGCATGGAAGAAGTTACGGAGGTACGATGTGACGAAGTGACAATAGCCCCGGGCCTTGGCCCGGGGTAGGCAATGTTGACGGCGTACGAATCATTGACGCGTTGCAACGTGATGGCGATCAATTGTAGCCCCGGGCCTTGGCCCGGGGACATAGGTGCGAGTGACCTCCGTCATCCCCGCGCACGCGCGGATCCACACGTTGAATCATATCTTCGCCCGGTGAATTCCAAACCTAACAGGATACAGGAGCTGGATGTGATGCGGGGCGTAGCGCTCTGCGGCATCTTTATTGTAAACATGGTCGACTTCAGCGGGTCGGCTTTGAGAGCCGGAACGTTTGCCTCGCGTGGCACGATGATCGATCAGGGTGTTGATCTTGCGATCGCCTGCTTTGCTCTGACGAAGTTCTATCTGCTGTTCAGCTTCCTCTTCGGGGTCGGCTTTGCCGTGCAGATGCAGCGCATGGAAGAGACGGGACGACCCTTCGTGCGACTGTATATGCAGCGACTCGCGGTATTGCTGCTGATCGGCATCGCACATTCGATACTCCTCTGGGACGGAGACATTCTTCGACTCTACGCGGTGGCGGGAGTGTTGCTGCTCATGGTTCGAAAGGTTCGTACCCGTGGTCTGCTGACCATCGCAGCGACCATCACTGTTGCGGGAACAGTCTACTTCAGCTTCGTTCCTCTTCAGAATGCCAGCACACTTATGTCGCCGGCGAGCATAACAGCATATGCAAGCGGCACCTACACGGAAGTTGTCATGCTCCGCGCTTCAGAACGCTCGATCATCGATATTCAGATCCCCATGGTCTTTGTCATGTTCCTGTTGGGTCTGGTCGTCGGTCGCGAAAACATCATTGCCAACATTCGCAATCACGAATCTTTCTTGCGACGCGCATGGAAAGGGGCTCTCCCGCTTGGCATCCTCGGATCGATCGCAATGCTGGTCGGATACGCTACGGAGAACTCGCTCCTGGTAAGTCTCAGCACGCATGTAGGAGCCCCGTTACTGAGTTTCTCCTATGTAGCCCTTATCCTTCTCAGCACTGAACGACTTCGTCTCTTTGCATACGCCGGAAGGATGGCCCTGACGAATTACCTCATGCATTCGGTGATCTCCACTACGTTGTTCTATGGGTACGGCTTCGGTCTCTACGACAGGCTCTCAGCAACCGGATCGACACTGCTCGCACTGGTGATTCTGGCCGCACAGATCGCCATCAGCAAGTGGTGGCTCTCACATCACCGCATGGGCCCGATGGAATGGCTCTGGCGCAAGTCAGCAGGCCTGGATAGCAAGTAGTTACCAGTTACCAGTTACCAGTGACCAGTGACGAGTGACAAGTGACGAGTGACAAGTGACGAGTTACCAGTGACCAATGACCAATGACGAATGACCAATGACCGCGTCGTTTTGTAATCTGTCATTCCGTACTTGCGCGAAGCGCTGGTTTGAGGTGTGAGGTGTGAGGTGTGAGGTGTGAGGTTCCGGGTCACTTGTCACTCGTCACTCGTCACTTGTCACTTGTCACTCGTCACTTGTCACTTGTCACTCGTCACTTGTCACTTGTCACTCGTCACTTGTCACTCGTCACTCGTCACTTGTCACTCGTCACTCGTCACTCGTCACTTGTCACTTGTCACTCGTCACTTGTCACTCGTCACTTGTCACTGGTAACTCGTCACTCGTCACTCGTCACTTGTCACTCGTCACTTGTCACTGGTAACTCGTCACTTGTCACTCGTCACTTGTCACTCGTCACTTGTCACTTGTCACTCGTCACTTGTCACTCGTCACTCGTCACTCGTCACTTGTCACTCGTCACTCGTCACTTGTCACTCGTCACTTGTCACTCGTCACTTGTCACTCGTCACTTGTCACTCGTCACTTGTCACTTGTCACTTGTCACTCGTCACTTGTCATCGGCCATACGCTTCCGCTGTCTTCAGCTCTCTGTTCAGCGCGTAGGTAAAGCCCCTGTGCAGGGCGAAGGCACCGTAACGGCCCTGCTTATCGATGGCTAGGATACCAACCTGGAAATCTTTCCAGTTTTGGTGTTTCTTGACGATCCGCTTGATGGCCTCTTCGCACGCTTCCTGTGGGGTGGCACCGTAGCGCATGCGTTCGACGGCGATGGTTGAAGCGCTGGTGCGGATGACGGACTCGCCGAGTCCGGTGCAGGTAGCGCCCCCTACCTCATCATCGACGAAGAGTCCGGCACCGATGATCGGTGAGTCGCCAACACGACCATGGACCTTATAGGCCAGGCCGCTGGTGGTGCACGCTCCGGCCATACGGCCCTGTGCATCGCGCGCGAGCAGACCGATCGTGTCGTGGTTCTCGATGTTGATGACGGGCTTGTACTTCTTCTCCGTCAGCCATTGCTCCCAAGCTTTCTTTGCTTCGGCCGAGAGCGCGTTCGGTTTCTGTGTGATACCGTTCTCGCGTGCGAAACGTTCAGCACCGGCACCGACGAGCATCACGTGCGGCGTCTTCTCCATCACCATGCGTGCGAGCGAGATCGGATGCGCAATGCCTTGCAGGAAGCATGCCGAGCCGGCACGTCCGTCACCCGACATGATGCACGCATCGAGTGTAACGATACCATCGCGATCGGGCAGACCTGAAAGTCCGACGCTGAGATTCGTCGGATCGGCTTCGGTGACCATGACGCCCCGTTCCACGGCATCAACAACACTGCCACCAGAGGCAAGCGCAGCCAGTGCCGCCGCGTTGGCAGCCATGCCATGGTCCCACGTGGAGATGACCAGTGGCTCATCAGCCACAGCAGCTATCGTATCCGCAAGTGACGTCGCCAGTGCTGCTGCACCAACTGATGTTGCAATAAAGGAACGACGATCCATCTCAGGGGGCTCCGAGTTCGGTAGAACTATCGTTTGAATGTCGGAGTGAATCCCATCTCACTCCACATGAAGCTGTACTTGTCAGCAACGCCTTCGAGCTGTTTACGGCGGTTGACGTCGCCATGACCTGAGCGAAGCTTAACGCGCAGAAGCATCGGACGCGATCCTTGATACACATGCTGCAGCATTGCCGCGTATTTGAAGCTGTGGGCAGGCACCACACGATCATCATGGTCCGCCGTCATCACCATTGTTGAAGGATACTCGACGCCTGATCGCAGGTTGTGATACGGTGAGTAGGCACGCAGAGCTCGAAACTCATCCGGCTTGCTGATCTCACCATAGTCCGCCTGCCAGTTCCAACCGATCGTGAATCGGTGGAACCGCAACATGTCCATCACACCCACTTCCGGCAGTGCTACACGGAAGAGATCCGGGCGTTGGTTGATCACCGCACCCACGAGCAGCCCTCCGTTGGAGCGTCCATTCAGAGCCAGCACCTCACGCGATGTGACACCGTTGGCAATCAACCACTCGGCACAAGCGATCGCGTCGTCAAAAACGTTCTGCTTGTTCAGGCGCATTCCTGCTTTATGCCACTCCTCGCCATACTCGCCCCCTCCGCGCAAGTTTGCAATCGCGATCACGCAGCCCTGCTCAAGCCAGGGCAAATAGTTGACATTAAATGCTGGTGTAATGGAGATGTTAAAGCCTCCATATCCGTAGAGCATCGTCGGACGCGCACCGGTCACACCCTTCTTACGAAGAATGGTCATGGGAATACGCGCGCCATCCTTACTCGTAACAAAGACCTGTTCGCTAGTGAATGCTGACGGATCGAAGGGGGCTTGAACGCTTTGCCAGATGCTGCTCTTGCCCGAGGCAATGTCATATCGGTAGATCGTCGTCGGCGTTGTATATGAGGTAAACGTGTAATACACGGCGGTGTCGGTGGTAAATCCGTCGAAGCCCGAGATCGATCCAATTCCCGGCAGAGACACATCGGCGAGCTTCTTTCCGTTCAAATCAGCCACCTCCACAACGTGATGTACGTCGGACATATACGTCAGAAACATGCGTCCGCCGCCAAACGACAGCTCGTCGAGCACGACGTTTCGCTCGGGAACGACCGTTTCCATCGTAGCATCGCCGAGCGGATCAGACATATGCACAACACGTCCGTTCGGCGAACCGTCGGTACTCACGCCGTAGAGCACGCCGTTATTGTCATGTCGTGGATAGAACGAAGCAGTTGCGCTGGCGTAGATCTTCTTCCATTCTCCGAGTGACTCAGCAAGGGGGCGAACGTATATCTCGTTACCATCCTGGTTCCCCTTACGGACCGTACGGATCAGGTATTGTGAATCTTCCAGGACGTAACATCCAACGAACTGCTCGGGATTGGATGGGTCGGTATAGACGAGCTCGTCCTGACTCTGCGCGCTGCCGAGCCGATGATACATCACGTACTGCTGCGAGTTGCGCTGCACGAGCGACTTCGAGGCCGATGACGATGAGTCGTACCGGGAGTAGTAGAACCCATCACCATACCAGCTCACACCCGAGTTCTTCACATAGCGGATCACTTCGGGCAGGAGCTTTCGCGATGCAATGTCCATGATGTAGATGTCGCGCCAGTCGGAGCCACCTTCGGTCTTACCAAAGGCGAGGTACTTGCCGTCTCGACTCTCACTTGCAAAAGCAAGGGCAACCGTGCCATCCTCACTGAACGTGTTCGGATCGAGTAAGACTTCGACTTCAGAAGAACCATCACGCTGCATGCAGAGAACACTGTGGTTCTGACGTCCGTCATTGCGATAGAAGAACGTCATTCCCGATCGATGCCAGGGGGCGGAGCGGCGTTCGAACGTATTGACCGCATCCAGTCGATCGATCAGCTGTTCACGATAGGGTATCACCCGCAACACACTGTCGGCCAAAGCGGCCTGCTGTTCCACCCACCGCGGCACGTCGGCATTTGATTCATTTTCGAGCCACCGATATGGATCATCAACAATGGTTCCATGTATCGTGTCGCGCACATCAACGCGCTTTGTTTCCGGATAGCGCAACTGCGCCTGAACCGGCAGGCATGATAAGGTCATAATGAGTAGCGTTAGTAGAGCGAGGTTCATATGCTGAAGTTGAATGTAGCGGTTTAGAAAATCCTCACCACCAACTCGTAGAGCGGCATGCCGAGCGTGACGTTCAGTGGAAACGTCACGCCGAGGGCCATGGGGATATACAGTCCGGGATCGGCCTTCGGGACTGCCAGTCGCATGGCCGCCGGAACAGCAATGTAGGACGCGCTGGCGGCAAGTACGGCAAACATGAAACGGTTCCCGGGATCGGCGGTCACGACCTGACTTGCCATGGCCACGAGGACGCCGTTGACCAGTGGGAAGACCACGCCGATGATCACCGCTCCCCATCCATGTGAGCGAAAACTTGAAAGTCGGTTACCGGTGACCAGCCCCATCTCCAGAAGAAATATGGCCAGAAAGCCCTTGAAGATGTCTGTTGTGAAGGGCTTGATACCCATGGCGGCCTTCTCGTCGGAAATGATCCCAATGATCAGACTTCCGGTGATCATCAGAACGCTCCCGTTGGTAAAGGCGTGGTGAATGACATCGCCAAACTTCACCGAATCCCGACTCTCCTGGTCATAGAGCATCACCAGTATCACGCCGGCAATAATGGCCGGTGTCTCCATGATGGCCATGACCGCCACCATGTGACCTCCGAACTTCATTCCTTGCGCCTCGAGATACGTAGATGCTGCCACGAAGGTCACGGCGCTTACGGAACCATACGCTGCTGCTATAGCCGCTGCATCGGACACTGAGAAGAACCGTCGCAACAAGTAGAAGCCATAGATCGGGATCACGGTGGCGATCAACAGTCCTGCAACGCACGACCAGATGATCTCGGAAGTAAAGGGGCTGTGCGCCAGCTCCTGTCCGCCCTTGAATCCGATGGAGAAGAGCAGATACAGGCTTATGAACTTGGCTGATGTTGCCGGGATCTCCAGGTCGCTCTTTACCCGCACGGCCAGAATGCCCAACAGAAAGAAGAGCAACGTTGGATTGGTAAGATTCGATATGAGAAGCGCGGTGTCCACTGGTAAAGCCCAGCGAAGTTACGCCAAATGAAAAGGGGCGATGCACTTTGTCGTGCGTCGCCCCTTGACGGAATTGCTTGCGTATGACTTAGCCGACGAAGAAATCGTCGCCCCCACCCTTTGACTCGTCACGCGGTGGACGTTCCTCACGGGGAGCGTCGTGACGCGGAGCGTCGTCGTTGTGGCGTGGACGGTCATCGTCGCGATGCTCCGGGCGTGGACCCCTGTCGTCACGTGGTCCGCGATCACGGTCGCCGCCACGGCCGCCGCCGAAGCCACCACGACCTCCACGGTCTCCACCACGATCGCCGCCGCGTCCGCCACGGTCACCACCACGGTCTCCGCCACGGCCGCCGTAGCCACCACGGTCACCACCACGATCACGATCGCGTGGTGGACGTGGACGATCCTCGTATGGCTCCATGCCCTCGGGCAGTGGCAGAAGGGCCTTGCGCGACAAACGAACTTTTCCGTCCGGCTGCACCTCGATCACCTTTACTTCGATGATGTCGCCCACCTTCAGCACGTCCGAAACGTTCTCCACCCGACGGTGGTCGATCTGCGAAACGTGCAGTAGCCCTTCCTTCTTTGGCTTGAGCTCAACGAACGCGCCGAGGCCTTCGCGGATCTCCTTGACCTTACCCTTGATGATCGAATCGAGTTCGATCGGGCGAGTGATGTCGCGTATACGTGCGATGGCCGCATCGGCACTTGCCTGGTCGATAGCAGCGATCGTGATCGTGCCATCATCCTCAATGTTGATCTCGGCACCCGTCTCCTTGACGATGCTTCGGATCATCTCGCCCCCTGGCCCGATGACCGCGCCGATGGATTCGACCGGGATCTGGATGGTGGTGAGCTTTGGAGCATATGGCGAGAGTTCGGCGTTCGGCTGAGCCATGTGCTCGTTCATGATGCCAAGGATGTGCAGACGTCCGTCACGAGCCTGTTGAAGGGCTGTGCGCATGATGTCCACCGAAAGACCTTCGATCTTGATGTCCATCTGGCAGGCCGTGATGCCTTCGAACGTACCCGTGACCTTGAAGTCCATGTCGCCAAGGAAATCTTCGTCACCAAGGATATCGCTCAGCACCGCAACGCGGCTGTCCTCCATGATCAGTCCCATGGCGATACCGGCCACGGCCTTCTTGAATGGCACGCCCGCATGGAAAAGCGCCAGCGAACCGGCGCACACCGTTGCCATGGAGGAGGAACCGTTCGACTCGAGAATGTCGGACACCACACGGATCGTGTACGGGAACTCGAGTTCATCCGGAATGAAGTACTTCAATGAGCGCTCAGCGAGATCTCCGTGGCCGGTTTCGCGCCGGCTCGTAAAGCCAAAGCGACCGGTCTCACCGGTCGAGAACGGCGGGAAGTTGTAGTGCAGCATGTACCGGATATCATACGTCGGCAACAGTCCGTCGATGAGCTGCTGATCCTTCTTTGTACCCAAGGTTACGGTCGTAAGCGACTGTGTTTCGCCTCGTGTGAAGAGCGCCGAGCCGTGCGTGCGTGGCAGCACTCCGGTTTCAACCGTGATCGGACGGATCTGCGTCGTGGAGCGTCCGTCCAGACGGCGTCCTTCACCAAGGATCATCTCACGCATTTCGCGTGCTTCGATCTTCTTGACGATGCCACCGAGCATCTTGCTCACGTTGATGCCCGCATAGGCCTCAGGGTTTGCTTCCACAACGGCATTAGCGGCGGCCGCGGCAAGGTTCTTCACCTCAGTGCGGAAAGCGCTGCGCTGCTCCTTGGAAGACTCGATGCGGATCTGCGTGCGGATGCGCTCGGCGATGGCGGACTCAACCGCGGACAGAAGGTCGGCAGGCGTCTCGGACGGAACAACCGCGCGCTTCTTGATCTCAAGCATGCCCATCAGCTCGCGCTGCATGGCGTTGATCTCACGGATCCAGTTGTGCGCGAATTCCATCGCGGCAACGAATTCGTCCTCCGAGATCTCCTTGCTTGAACCTTCGACCATCACGATCGATGAATCGGAGCCGGCAACCATGATCTCGAGATCCGACTCTTGGATCTGAGAATGCGTCGGGTTGATGATGAACTCACCGTTAATGCGTCCGACGCGCACTTCGGCGATCGGCCCCTTGAACGGGATGTCGCTGATCATCAGCGCTGCAGAAGCACCGATGGCAGCAAGCACATCCGGCTCATTCTCCATGTCGTATGAATACACCGTTGCGATCACCTGCGTGTCGTTGCGCCATTCCTTCGGAAAGAGCGGGCGCAGCGGACGGTCCAGCAGTCGCGAGGTGAGGGTCTCGGTGGTTGTTGGACGTCCTTCGCGACGGAAGAAGCCACCCGGGATCTTGCCCGACGAGGCAAGCTTCTCACGGTACTCGCAGGTTAGCGGAAGAAAGTCGATGTCGGGCTTGGGCTCGGCGCTTGCGTTGGCCGCTACCAGGACCATTGTTTCACCGTAGGTAACCATTACCGCGCCGGCGGAGAGTTTGGCAAAGCGGCCTGTCTCGATGGACAGTTCTTTGCCGTTGATGATCTTTTTGACCGTGTGCATGATGCACTCCAAAAGTGGATGAATTTCAGCCCGTTACCTGGGCTGTTTCGGCACCGCGGTCAGCTATCACTCCTTGTAAGGGGGCTTATGGGAAAGCCCCCTGACAAAGAGTGCCACGATGCCTTTAAGAAAAATCAAGGATGGGCGGCGACTATCGTTCTGATGGTCGCCGCCACGATCAATAGCAGTGTTTACTTGCGCAGACCGAGCTGGGCAACGATGTCGCGATAACGATGAATCTCGTTCTTCATCAGATATCCCAGCAGGTTCTTGCGCTTTGCAACAAGCATGATCAGGCCACGACGTGAGTGGTGATCCTTCTTGTGCTGTTCGCAGTGAGCCGACAGGGCCTTGATGTGCTCTGTGAGCAATGCGATCTGAACTTCCGGCTTGCCGGTGTTTGAGGCTCCGCCGCCGTACTTGGCAACGACCTCTGCTTTGCGTTCCTTGGAGATCATGATGTCCTCCATTCCTTGATATGATGTTGATAGGTAGTTGTCTGCATTCTGTCGAGTTGAAGCTGAGCGAGGAATTCCTCGCCCGAATCGAAGCGTCGTTCATCGCGAATCTTCGCGATAAAGGTCACATCGAGCGTGCGTTGGTAGAGATCGACGTCCACGTCGAGAAAGTGGACTTCGAGTGTGGGCTTCGTATCCGACGTGAACGTTGGTCGAAGTCCGATATTCGCCATGCCAAGCCGAGGTTGTGAGTCGATCACTGCCATCACGGCATAGACACCGTTTGCCGGCATAAGCTTGTACTCATCCGAGGGGGCGATGTTAGCCGTCGGAATGCCGAGCTGACGTCCACGGCCGTCTCCGCGTACAACAACGCCGCGTACGGAGTAGTCGCGACCGAGCATCGATGTTGCGTCGTGAAGATCGCCCACTTTGAGAGCGTTGCGGATCTTCGTGCTGCTAACCACCACACCGCCGAAAGCCAGTGGTGGAATGCGTTCGACCATGAAGTCCATCTCGGGCGCCAGACGTTGCAACAGCTCTTCATTGCCGCCACGATCCTTGCCGAAGACATGATCATGACCAATGAAGAAGTGTTGTACGCCTACGTCCCGAACGATTACCGACCGCACAAAGTCTGTCGCTTCGGTTGCTGCAAAGTCGCGCGTGAACGGTATCACAACCGTAAGATCGACTCCCTGCGCTGCCAGCAGTTCGCATCGCTCGTCAATACCGGTGAGAAGTCGCAATGGCTCGCGGCCTTCTCGTGCAAGAACGATCTGTGGATGCGGATCAAACGTCACCACAACAATTCGTTCAGCATGCCGCTGAGCTACATCACGCATCAGGTGCAGTACTCCGACGTGTCCAACGTGTACGCCATCGAACGTCCCGACCGTGATGGCCGTTTGCTTCATGAATGGGATTGCATCAATGCCGTAGCGGACAACCTTCATACCAATTCCTCGCTCCCGAGCAGTGTCCGGATCTCATCAACACGCAGAGCATCGGCAACATCATGGTTTCCGCTTGCCGTTCGACGGAGTGACCAGACATAGCCTCCACAGCCGAGCGTGACACCAAGGTCACGGGCAATGCTACGGATGTAAGTTCCCCGTGAGCAGATGATCGTGCACCGAACTATGGGCCATGAAACGCTCACGTCGTCGATCGCATGGATCGTTACGATACGGGGCTTGGGAATGAATTCAACGCCCTGCCGGGCAAGATCGTACTGACGTCGTCCATTATGGCGCACAGCGCTAAAGGCCGGCGGTGTCTGCTGAATGGTTCCCGTGAACGACATCAGCGCCGAGATAATGCCTTCCGACGGCAGTGGATCAACCAACCGTTCCGTGCAGGTACCGCCGCGGTCATCGGTTGTTGAATCAGCTCCGAGAAGGATCTCAACTTCATAGGTCTTGGTCCCTTCCTGCAATTGCTCGATCTCCTTGGTGGCTTTTCCAAAGCACAATACCAGGAGCCCCGTTGCAAGAGGATCCAGCGTGCCGGCATGGCCGACGCGTTTGACGCGGGTGAGGTTACGCACCTTCGCTACGCAGTCAAACGACGTCCAGGTTTCTTCCTTGTCAATGAGCGCGATCGCACCATCCGTTCGTGCCGTTTCCAACCACTGCTTGATCGCCGAACCGGACGAGCGACCGAGCGTCATCCGATCAATCATTCTCGTTTGTACCATCGTTATGGACTTCATCGACGGGTCGTACCCGATCCAAGATCGCCTCGATGCGCTGTGCACGGTCGAGCGAATCGTCGATGAAGAACTGTAATTGCGGTGTGTAGCGAAGTCGAAGTGACGTTGCCAGATGGTGCCGCACTCGTCCCATGAAGTGCTTATCGATCTGTTCCAGCACTTCGGCCGGGGTGATCCCCTTGCCACCGAAGATGCTCAAATACACGCGTGCTATCTGCAGATCGGCCGAGAGGCGCACTTCGGTGACGGAGATGAACCCAGCTGAGAGTTCTTCCGCGATCGACCTCATGGGACTTGCCAGGGCCTTTTGGATTTCGCCGGCCACGCGTTCGGTACGGATCGACACGGTTACGACAGCTTCCGTTTCACTTCAGTCGTCTTGTAGCTCTCGATGATGTCGCCCTCCTCAAGATCATTGAATCCCTGAACGCCGATACCGCACTCGAAGCCCGTTTCGACTTCACGCGCGTCATCCTTGACGCGCTTAAGCGATGCCAGGGTTCCCTTGTAGATCTCGAACCCGTCGCGCAGAACGCGGATCCTGTCGTTACGCGTGATCTTCCCATTCTGCACATAGCAACCGGCAATGGTTCCCAGGCGGCTGATCTTGAAGATCGCGCGGACTTCGACGGTCGAGGTGATCTCTTCCTTGATGTCCGGCGTGAGCATACCCTCGAGGGCCAGCTGTACTTCGTTGATACAGTCGTAAATGATGGAGTACAGGCGAATCTCGACGTTTTCGCTCTCTGCCAGTTTTCGAGCGGCAGGGGGCACGTTAACCTGGAAGCCGACGATGATCGCATCCGATGCGGAAGAAAGCATGACGTCGCTCTCGCTGATGGCACCGACACCGCTGTAGAGAATGCGAACTTTGACTTCGGCCGTAGACAATTTCTGGAGAGAATCCGAAAGGGCTTCAACCGAGCCCGATACGTCGGCACGTACGATGAGGCGAAGTTCCTTGACGCCCCCTTGCTGGATCTGTGCCGATATATCGTCGAGCGTAATATGGCGCATACCACGGAACTGCTGTTCGCGGCGAAGCTGTTGACGGCGTGTTGCCACGTCGCGTGCTTCGGCATCCGACTCCATTTCGAGCAGCACATCACCGGCATTCGGCAGTCCGTCAAAGCCCGTCACCTGGGCCGGCATGGAAGGCCCGGCAGAATCGAGTCGTTGTCCACGTTCGTCGAACATAGCCCGCACACGTCCGGCAAACTGACCGCAGACGAAGATATCGCCTACGTTCAACGTGCCCTTCTGTACGATAACGGTCACGACGTTGCCACGGCCCTTGTCGATGTGTGCTTCGATAACCGCCGCACGAGCATGACGGTCAGGATTTGCCTTGAGTTCGAGAATGTCGGCCTCAAGCACGATCTTCTCGAGAAGTGTCGGAATATTCAAACCGGACTTGGCCGAGATCTCGACGCATTGGAACTTGCCTCCCCAGTCTTCGACGAGGACGCCGCGATCGGCAAGCTGCTGACGGATACGGTCCGGGTTTGCCTCTGGACGGTCGACCTTGTTGATCGCAACAACGATCGGAACACCGGCCGCCTGGGCGTGTGAGATCGCCTCGATCGTCTGAGGCATCACGCTATCATCGGCTGCTACGACCAGGATCACGATATCGGTCACTTGCGCACCGCGGGCACGCATAGCAGTAAAGGCTTCGTGACCCGGCGTATCGAGGAAGGAGATCGTTCGTCCGTTCGGCAGCTCAACACGGTAGGCACCGATGTGCTGCGTAATACCACCGGCTTCGCCGGCAACCACGTTTGCGTTGCGGATGTAATCCAAAAGTGACGTCTTTCCGTGGTCGACGTGACCCATGATGGTCACGATCGGCGAGCGCGGTTTGAGTGACTCCGGTGCATCCTCGATCTCAGACTCTTCCTGTTCGGCCTGCTCGTCAAGGAAGGATACTTCAAAACCATAATCGGAGGCGATCAGCGTGATCGTGTCCTTATCCAGCCGCTGATTGATCGACACCATAAGGCCAAGCCCCATGCACTTCATGATGATGTCCGAAGCGGTCACTCGCATCATGTTGGCAAGGTCGGCCGTGGTCACAAACTCGGACAGACGCAGTATCGAGCTCTCGCGAGCGATTTCTTCCTGACGGATGGCTTCCTTTTCTTGTCGCTCAAGACGCTTGCGCATGCGCAACTTGGCACGTCCACCGGCAGGAGCCAGCTCCATACCGGAGAGCGTCTGTCGGATTGCGCGCACGACGTCGGAGTCCGACACCTGTGTGCGCATGCCTTTAGCAGCGCCGGTCTTTTTCTTCTTTGCGTCAGCGGCCTTCTTGGCTGCTGCCGAAGGGGCCGGTGGACCAAAGTCGCGGCGACGAGTGTCGCCGGACGCCTGGGAAGAGCTCGTGCCTGTGCCGGCAGGACCACGTCCACGCGCTACGAGAGCATCACCGATCGCTCCCCGGCGCGGGTCACGTCCGTCCGATGGACGGCGCTCGTCGCGCTTCGGACGAGGCGGCGGCTTCGGCGCAAGATCGATCTTGCCGACCACCGTCAAACCACGAAGCTGTGTCGATCCGCTCGGATGGTATTCAACCTCAATGACACCCTTACGACGGCGCTTCCCCTTCTTTTCATCAACATCATCTCCGGTTGCACCCTCGGCATCACCTTCGGGTTTTGCAGCCTGTGGAGTCTCGGATGCCGTAGCGGCCCCTGCCGGAGCAGTCCCTGCCGTAGCGGCCTCTGCCGGAGCAGTCCCTGCCGGAGCGGTCCCTGCCGTAGCAGTCACTGCCGGGGCGTCCCCTGCCGTAGCAGTCCCGGCCGTAGCAGTCCCGGCCGTAGCAGTCCCGGCCGGAGCAGTCGCGGCCGGAGCAGTCGCGGCCGGAGCAGTCGCGGCGGGGGCAGCCGGTGCCACGGGCTTGTTCGAGGACGGTTCATAATTCCGCGCGGTCTTTGCGCTGGCGGCCTTGGCGGCCCTGTCGGCCTCTTCTTTTCTTTTCGCTTCTTTCAGGTCGATGACCTGCCCAACAGAAGGCCCGACCGGCGCAGCTTCCTGCGTCGGTGCGACGGGTTCCTCAGCCACGTGCTCGACAATTTCCGGTGCCGGTGCAGGGGGCTCAATAACAGGCTCTGCCTGCTGTTCCTTGACCGGCGCGGCGGCAACGAGGGCTTCCGGACGTTCAAGGCGCTCCTCGATCACGCGCTCGCGCTCCTCGGCCTCTGCCAGCGTATCGATCGATACGGTGCTGCCCTGCTCAAGATGACTCTTGCGAACAGCCTGCTGACGCTGGACCTTTTCGCGCTGCTTTTGTGCGGTCTTCAGCTCCTTGGCGAACTTTTCGATCACGAGATCCAGCTGCTCGTCGCTCAGAACCGTCGTTGCCTTGTTCTCGATCTTGTGACCTTTCGAAGCAAGGTGTTCGACGATCGTATCGCGCCCGATGTTGATCTGGCTCGCGATCTTGAACAGTTTATTTCCGGTAGAACCTGACATACATCCTTCAATTACTCTGCTTCGTTTTCAGTGGACTCGTCCGTAGCCTCTTCGGTCTCGGCCGACTCCTCGACTTCCATCTCGTACACTTCCGGTGTATCCTCGGCGTACGATTCGGCAATGTCCGCATCGACATCAGACGTTGCCGGCGTTAGCAACGCCACGGCAGCATCTTCAAGGGCGATCAGATAATGCTGGTCTTCGCGCTCTTCGAACTCTTCAAGCATGATGCGACGCATGCGCACGATCCGGTCCTTCGCCATGATGGCCAACAGCATCGTCGGTTCAGCCTCGAGAAACTCGCGGGCCGTATCGATGCCGGCACGGATCAAAATGTCGAAGAGTTCACGTCCCAGTTCATCGCGGAATTCGATGAGTTCGATGTCCTCAGCCCCCTCCTTGACGAGTGAAAGTGAGTAGCCGGTAAGCTTCGACGCAAGACGGACGTTCTGCCCCTGCTTGCCGATGGCAAGCGAGACTTGATCGTCAGGCACAATGACCGTTGCCCCACGCCCATCCTCGCTGATGGTCACGTCGCGAACCTTCGCAGGAGACAACGCACGGGCAATGAACAAGCGAGGGTCGTCGTGGAACTCAATGATGTCGATGTTCTCATTGCCGAGCTCGCGGACGATGGAGTGAATACGGATGCCCTTCATGCCGACGCATGCGCCAACCGGGTCGACCCGTTCGTCAAACGACGTTACCGCAACCTTGGCACGCTCACCCGGCTCGCGAGCTATGGCGCGGATCTTGATGATCCCGTCGAAGATCTCCGGAATTTCCTGCTCGAACAGCAGCGCCATGAAGGTGTCATCGGCACGCGATAGGATCAGGTCCGGCAAACCCGTAGCACCGCCGGAGCGACGCACTTCCTTGAGAATGGCCTTTACCTGCTGATTCTTCTTCAAACGCTCAGTCGGAATCTGCTCTTCACGCGGAAGACGCATTTCGACCTTGTTGTGCATCACGAGGATGTTGTTCGGACGGACCTGGTAGATCTCACCGATGATGACCTCTCCGACACGCTTGGAATACTCTTCGTAGATGTTGTCCTTCTCAACGTCGCGAATACGCTGATTGAGATTCTGAATCGCCTGCGCAATCAGCCGCCGGCCAAACGAGTCGGCAATGTTGTCGAGCGTGATTTCCTCGATATGCTCATCGCCGATCTCGGGCTCGGCACCCGTGACCTCGCGGACTACCTCGGCAGAGATCTGCAACTCCGGATTCTCGACCTCTTCTACGATCTCACGCATGAGGTAGATCTCGATGTCGCCCTTCTCCATGTTCACGATGATGTCGAAGTTGGACTCCAGTCCATACTTCTTGCGCACCATCGCCGAGAGCGTCTCTTCAACGATCCCCTGCAGAAGATCTCGGTCAATGCTCTTCTCACGGGCCATCTCGTTGAAGGCCTCAATGATGAGCTTCTTGTTGTCGACCTGCTGCTTGACTTTCCGACGTGCCATGTGTTTTGACTCCATGACGGACAGGCTTGGCCTGCCACCTAAAACATGATCATTACCATTGCTTCTGCAACCTCGTCAGCAGCAATGCTGATAAGGGGCTTCGGCTCCTTCTTTGTTTGTTTCGGCTGAACGTCCAGCCCGTCATCCTCCGCCCGCTGCAACACCCCCACAATAGTGATGGCATCGGTGCGTATGACGCGAACCCAACGTCCGATATGCTTTCGGAGCTGCCAGAGATGCTTCACGGGCGTTTCGGCGCCCGGTGACGTCACCTCAACCGTCCGAAGACGGCCCGCATACTCGTCTGCCTCCAGTCGCTCATCAATCCCGCGGCTGACCGACCGGCAGTGGTCGTGAGTCACCCCTTCAACGGTGTCGATGATAACGTCCAGAACAAGCTGACGCGCCTGGCCGCGGATCACCACATCGATGAGCGCAACACCGGCCGCGTCACAGGACTCGGCGATCGCCATCCGGACTCGTTCCGGAAGGATCTCCTTCATACCTCTCCACGACTTGTTCACGAACACTTTAGCACAAATGAAAAGTGGGCGACATCGCCCACCCTTCGAAACCGACTACAAATATAGGGAACTTTTCCCCACCGACCTACGCAAACGCGTTCTGTCCGGTGATGTCCTGGCCCAGGATTAGGGTGTGCATTTCATGGGTTCCCTCGTAGGTTTTCACCGATTCGAGGTTGGCCGCATGACGCATGATGGGGTACTCGTCCAGGATGCCGTTAGCGCCGTGGATCTCGCGGCTCATGCGGGCAATGTTCAGGGCCATTTCGCAATTGTTGCGCTTGGCCAGCGATACCTGCTGCGGACGCAGCTGGCCGGCATCCTTGATGCGACCAAGCCTCCAGCAAAGCAGCTGGGCTTTTGTGATCTCGTTGAGCATCAGAACCAGCTTTTCTTGGATCAGCTGGAATCCGGCAATGGGCTTACCGAAAGCAATGCGTGTTTTTGCGTAACTCAGAGAGGAGTCGTAGCAGGACATGGCCGCACCGACCACACCCCAGGAGATGCCATAACGCGCCTGTGTAAGGCACGAAAGGGGTCCACGCAGACCCTCGACACCCGGCAGAATATTCTCATCAGGGACAAACACATCTTGGAATACAAGCTCAGAGGTGACCGATGCACGCAATGAATGCTTCCCCTTCATCTCGGGAGCGGTAAACCCGTCCATGCCCTTTTCGACCAGAAAGCCGCGAACCACTCCGTCGAGCTTGGCCCACACAACCGCGACGTCAGCAAGTGTGCCGTTCGTGATCCACATCTTTGCGCCGTTGAGGATGAAGCCCCCTTCGACCTTCTTCGCATTGGTCGACATCGAGGCCGGGTTGGAACCGGCATCTGGCTCGGTGAGTCCGAAACAGCCGATCGCGTCACCGGCGGCCAGGCGTGGCAACCACTTGCGGCGCTGCTCTTCGGAGCCAAAGGTGTAGATCGGATACATGACCAGCGAGCTCTGAACAGATGCAAACGAGCGAATTCCCGAGTCGCCCCGCTCAAGCTCCTGCATCGCAAGACCATAGCATGTGCTATTGAGTCCGGCGCAACCGTACTCCTGCGGCAGTGTGATGCCAAAAAGGCCGATCTCGGCCATTTTCTTGACAAGATGTTGGGGGAAGACCCCTTCACGAGCGCTGCGCTCGATGATCGGCAGTACCTCGTTGTCTACGAAGTCACGCACCGTCTGGCGAACAAGCTTTTCCTCCTCGGTCAGAAGCTCGTCGATGTTGTAGTAGTCGGGATGCTGGAATGACATAGTGATAACCGTAGGGTTGTTAGACGTTGGAATGTCAGAACAACGAAACTACGGAATGAGTGCCCTTGGACCGTAAGTTTGGAGGCTCCTTGTGAAGGGGCCCAGGTTGTTTCATCATCGAAGCGTCCAACATGGACAACGCAAATGCGAGTGGGCACGCATCGCCGAACGGCAGCAGAACTCTCGCTCTGACCATCGCCGCCATCGGCGTGGTATATGGTGATATCGGCACAAGCCCCCTGTATGCGCTCAAAGAGTGTTTCTCACCCCACTACGGTCTTACGCCAGGCAGGACCGAAGTGCTCGGCATTCTTTCGCTGATCTTCTGGGCACTGACGCTGATCATCTGTATCAAGTATCTCGCGGTGATCCTTCGGTTCGACAACGAGGGCGAAGGTGGGATCATGGCGCTCATGGAGCTCGTGGTTCGACAGCTGACAAAGCCAACTCAAGTTTCCATCGTGATCTTCCTGGGTCTGTTTGGGTCGGCATTACTGTATGGCGACGGGATCATCACACCGGCGATCTCTGTCTTGTCGGCTGTCGAGGGACTTACCGTTGCAGCACCTGCGCTTGGTAAGGCTGTGGTTCCAATCACGCTTGTCATTCTCGTGGGACTCTTCGCGATCCAGAAGTATGGCACGGGTCGAGTCGGCAGGATCTTCGGTCCATTCATGCTCGGGTGGTTTACGCTGCTTGGTGTTCTGGGGCTGATCAATGCTATCCAGACACCGGAGATCTTCGAAGCGGTTAACCCCTACTACGCATGGCATTTCTTTGCTCTGCACAAATTCCATGCCTTTGTGGTTCTGGGTAGCGTCTTTCTGGTCGTCACCGGAGGCGAAGCACTGTATGCGGACATGGGCCACTTTGGCCGCAAGCCCATTATGCGTGGCTGGTTCATGGTCGCCTACCCGGCACTAGCGCTGCAGTACTTCGGCCAAGGGGCTCTGCTACTTCGCGAAGGGAACATCGCTTCAACGATCGCAAATCCTTTCTTTCACATGGTGCCATCGTGGGCGGTCGTGCCGATGGTGATCATTGCAACATTCGCAACGATCATTGCCTCGCAGGCCGTTATCTCGGGCGCGTTCTCGCTTACATGGCAGGCACAGCAGCTTGGGTATCTGCCGCGACTGAAGGTCACGCATACATCAAGCGAGGAGCGAGGACAGATCTACATGCCCACGGTCAATTGGGTGCTGTTCATCAGCTGTGCTTTCCTCGTGATCGCATTTAAGACATCGGGAGCACTGGCAGCCGCCTACGGCATTGCCGTAACCTCGACAATGGTCATCACGACGCTGCTTGCCTGGCAGGCCATGAGAAACATCCTGCAGTGGAGCACGCCAGTCACCGCCTTCATTTGCACCGTGTTTCTTGTCATCGACGCCTCGTTCTTCATTGCCAACACGCTGAAGTTTTTTGATGGCGGGTACGTTCCGTTCACAATGGCCGTACTCACGCTCATCGTCATGATCACCTGGCGAAGGGGACGGACGATCCTGTCGGAACGAATCAAACAGCGCAGCAAGCCTCTTGTCGACGTTATCAATGAAGATATCGACCGCTATACGATCGTTCCCGGAACGGCCATCTACATGACCGGATCAGGGGGCGTAGCACCGCCGGCGATGATGAACAACCTTAAGTACAATCGTGTTCACCATGAGAACGTGATCCTGCTGACGGTCAATGTCCAAAAGTTAGCTCGCGTTGAAATCCAGAAGCGCATCGAATTCGAAGAGATACGTCCCAGCGTATGGAAGGTGATTCTCAATTACGGATTCATGGATCAGCTCACTCTCCAGGACGATATCAAGTCGTTCCCCGAAGAAGGGGTCCTGGTTGACTTTACAGACGTGATCTTCGTTCTCGGTCACGAGACGCTTACAGTGCAGGATGGCCATGGAATGGCACGCTGGCGTAAAGAACTGTTTGTCTTCCTGCATCGCAACTCCCGCACGCCTGCACGGTACTTCGGAATCCCGGTCAAGCAGACCCTCGAGGTCGGCTCCCACCTGTCGATCTGATACGCCCCTTACAGACCGAGCTCCAGCCCGGCCGACAGTCGAAGCCCGTTGCCGACGAGCCAGCCAACGTATTGCTCCTTCGGTCCACCCGACCGTGGCACTGGCACAGGTAGGGCCTCGGGCTGACGTAGAAGGTAGGTGAACTCGATAGATAGTCGGCCAAGATCGGTCTTCAACACCAGAAGTCCGCCGATCTGCGCGCCGCCACCGATCTGTGCGTCGTAGGACGTAGCAACACGATCAGGTACCTGCCCGCGGTCACCCTGGAGAATACGCGTGTAATCGTCGACCTGATCGGCCGAACTCAGGTAGTCGGCCATTGCGCCAAGATGTAGGCCGATGTAGGAACCCGCAGAGTCGAATCGCGCCAGTGGAATGCGCAGGGCTGCGCTGAGTTCCATCGCTGAGGTCGTCAGCGAAGAGACAACGACCGGTCCGGAGATGGGGTTCTCTACCACCTGCACCATGCCGCCTGCGCCGGCGAAGCTGTTCCGTGTGAAGCGGGAGGTAAAGCCCCCTTCCTCCTGTCGCAGTCCGAATGTGCCGACAAGTTCGAGACCCTTTCGCAGGGTCGTCACGACACGTCCTCCGTAGAAGACGCGACTCGGTTCACCATAGGCCGAAACATCGGATCGAGATGAACCGGCAACTGTCGAGCCGATAGTAAGGCCAACGTAGGTCTGGCCGAAAACAGACGACGCCGCGATCATCAAGACCATGATCGCGACGCCGATGAAACGTTCTGCAGTACTCATCCAGAAATCTACGGGAGAATCACAACTCAGGCACTTCCACCGTGATGGCCTGCTTGGATCCGTCCGCATCCTTGACGACAAACATCATGCCGTCACCGACCTGCTTTGCTGTGATAACGCGCTTGAGCTGAGCGGGCGAAGTCACCTCGCGGCCGTCGGCCTTCAGGATGACGGTGCCCTGACGCAGACCACGACGTGCCATCTGACCGAACCGGTCGACCTTGCTGACGTACACACCCTGCTTGACATTGAAGGTTGAACGCTGCTCGCTTGTGAGGGCCGCGGCGGTAAACCCGAGCCCCTTGATCGTGACCGGCTCCGTGTCGTCGGCAGGAGCTTCTGCCTCATCATCGCGCACAGACTTCGATGCCATGTCGCCACCGTCGGGTGCTTTGAGCTTTACCGTCTTGGTAATCTCGCGTCCATCGCGCCAGATCTTCAGATTCACCTTATCGCCGGCACGACGCAGAACGATCTCGTTCTGGAGATCACTTGACGTTTTGACAGTCTTGCCATCGACATCCAGGATCACATCTCCGGCCTCGATGCCGGCTGCTTCCGCGGCACCGCCTTTGACGATCTTATTGACACTCACGCCGGCAACCTTGGCTAGGCCGACAGCCTTGGCCGTTGCCTCGTCGACGCTCGTGATCTCCACGCCGATGTATCCGCGCTCGATCTTACCGTCGTCGATCAGATCAAGCACGACGCTGCGCACCATGTCGATCGGGATCGCAAAACCGTAGCCGGCGTTGACGCCCGACTGCGAGGCAATGGCCGTATTGATTCCTACCAAACTGCCGTTGATGTTGAAGAGTCCGCCACCCGAGTTTCCCGGGTTGATGGCCGCATCGGTCTGTATGAAATTCTCGGCTGAATAGCGGTTGCGCTGACTGTTCATCTCGTTGGTGCCGACAATGCCTATCGACCGGCCCATGGCCGAAACGATGCCCGTGGTAATGGTCGATTTCAGTCCCAAGGGGCTTCCCACGGCCACGACCCATTCGCCGATGCGGATATCGGTGCGCTGCGCCAGGTGCGCCGGAGAAAAGCGACCGTCGATCCTCAGCACGGCAAGATCCGTCAGCGGGTCCCGACCCACCAGCTTGGCCTTGTATTGCTTCTGGTCGGTTGTCGTTACCGTTATGCCCCCTTCCTTAGCGTTCTCAACCACGTGGTTGTTCGTCACAACGTATCCATCGGCCGTGACGATTACGCCCGAGCCACCCGCTTCGGATTCAGGAAGTGTCATTTCCTCATCGCCATCGGGAGTCCCCATATCGGGACCGAAGAAGCGGAAGAATTCCTGTGGCATTCCGCGCATTGAAACGCCCTTGCGATCGGTCTTGACGCTAATCGACACCACCGACGGGGTGACGGCCGAGGCAACGTTGACGAACTGATCGTTCAGCATCTTGACAGCCGACGGGGCCATAGCCGGTGGCGCTCCTGCTCCAAGTTCAACATCGGCAGCAAAAAGCTGCTCAATGGCATTGCTCGAAAATGCGGTCATGAAGACAATGCCGGCAACAACACCGATGCCCATAAGGGCGATGGCGGTGCCGATTGATTGACGTGTCATAGTAGACTCCTGTGGTTTCATTCGGCATCAACTGACGAAGAAAATTGTCCTGTATTGCCCCCCTACAAGCGGTTAACAGAGAACCGTACGGGGCGACGGAAAATCTCCTCCATCAGACCCGTGCGGCGCTCAGCACTCCACAGCTCAACGTCCGGCATCTCACCGAGTACCCTGAGGCAGATTTCGAGTCCGGCTTCCGTGATGCGAACCTCCAGACCATGCACGACAGATTGCTGACGCCGATCGAGTCCTTCGGCAATGCGCAGAATCGAAGCCAGCACGCCCACCATATTCTGCTCGGCAGAGGTCATCGCGGCAAAAACCGGGTGCTTCTTCTTCGGATGGCTCTTGCGGTGGTACCTGGCTACCGACGAAAGGAGTACCGTTTCGTCACTGGTGAATCCGGGCATCACACAATTGCGGATGATGTACTCGCTGTGCTTGTGATGCTGGTCAGCGGCAATGTGATATCCGACATCATGCAACAGGGCCGCTGCTTCAAGAAGCTCCCTCTCCTTATCACCCATCCCATGAAGCGGCATCAGGTCATCAAACATGCGAACGCAAAGGTGTTTGACGTGTTCGGCATGACGTCGATTCACACGATAGAGTTCGCAGATGTGCAGAACGCTCTGGTAACGTAACCGCGATAGGTGATGTGTCAGTCCAATGTCACGGGCCTGCTGAAAGGTGTCGAAGACGATCCCTTCGCGAAGCGCGTATCCGGAAAGAGTGAGCCTGCCGATGCCAAGCCCCTTCACCAGATGCTCCACAAGCAGAGCTCCGGCAACGATCACATCAGCTCGCTTGGCATCTAGTCCGGCCAATGCCAAGCGTTCATCAACGCTCCGTGCCGCCAGAACAGTATCGACGGCACCGAGGATCTCGTCACGACCAAGCGTTACGCCATTGAGTGTTTCGGGAAATCGCCGGCCCGACCTCGCGAAGATGATCGACGCAAGTGCCATGACCGTGCCGGAGCAGGCAATGGCCTCATCGAAACCATACGCGATGTGCGACTGAAATGCCGGCTGCCACTCGCCACGGATCCACGCACGGCACTCGGCGACCTGTTGATCATTGATCCGTGAATCGGGAAAGAACCGCTCAGACAGACGGATGTGTCCAAGCTTCGCGGAGTGGATGTAGACTGGCTCGCCGTCGTGACCGGTGATCGTTTCGGTCGAGCCCCCTCCGATATCAAAAACAAGGACGCGCTTGGCGGCAATGCTGAGCGCATTGCGCACGCCAAGGAAGATGAGGCGGCCTTCCTCAATGCCGGGGATCACGTCAATGTGCACTCCGGTCTGACCCAGCACGCGGTCAACAAACACATCCTTGTTCAGTGCCTCCCGCACAGCGCTCGTAGCGATCGCTCTGACGGTTGCATTGTGTTGTCGCGCCTCGTCAACAAGTCGCACCATCGCCCTCAGACCACGCTCCATGGCATCATCCGAAAGGCGCTTCATGTCACCCTTGGACGAGCCAAGACGCACGGTGTCTTTCGATCGGGCATGTATGCGCAACATGCCTGCATCTGTCACACTGGCGATCACCATGTGAAAGGAATTCGTGCCGACGTCGATCGCGGCAATTCGGTCGGTTGTAAGGGGGCTGCTCATGGCTGGTTGGTTCGTTGTCAAAAATACCATCCCTATCTTTCCGATATGTTGCAACGCCCATTTATCATCATTAGTACGATCATCGTTGTCGGGATCCTGCTGGCCCCCTATGTGCTGGGAATCGCCAGACGTCTCTCCGGACGATCGCCGAAGGATCCATAGAACATGGCAGCATCACAGCGACTGGCTTTTCTTGATGCGGCACGCGGAATAGCCGTCCTCTGGATGATTCAGGTGCATGTCACGAACGTCATTCTTGATCCGACGCTTCGTTCGTCGGTAATGTTCAACATTCTGAATGTTACGAACGGCTACGTCGCTCCAACCTTCATTTTCTGCGCCGGCTCGGGCCTGTGGATAGCCCTCTCCCGCAAGGGAACCAAGTACCTGGAGTTTGGCAGCGATCTGGTGACGTATCTCCGTCGCCTGGCCTATGTTCTGTTTTGTGCCTACATCCTGCACGCCCCTATCTATTCACTTGGTCAGATGATCCACGCTCCGGCATCAACATGGATGAGCTGGGCGCAGCTGGACGTGCTTCACGTGATCGTCTATGCATCGCTGAGCGCACTTGCCGTTTTCCTCGCACTTCGAGATCTCAAGAAGGCAACGCTCGCCTACGCATGCATCGCTGCCACCATCTTCAGCCTCTCGTGGATGGTCCCGAAGAGCGAGCTCAGCCAGTTTCCACTTGTTCCCTGGAGCGGTTATCTCTTTGCGGGTGCGGCCGTCACCGGGTTGTTTATGCAAACGTCCGACCGCGACAGGTTGGGACGGTTGTTTGTGGTCATGGGGCTTGTCGGACCCGTGGTGCTGTTTCTTAGTTTCTTTTACGGACCATCCATGCCCTGGGACGGCGTCTGGTGGCGCGCTCCGGGCGGACTGCTGTTCCGAGTCTGTGCAACGCTATTGTTGCTCGGCCTGCTGTATCGGTGGGAGTCATCGATATCAACCAGCAGGATCGGACGCTTCCTCGTCACATTGGGCAATGAGTCGCTGTTCATGTACGTGAGCCACCTTCTGTTGGTATATGGTTCTCTTGCTCCCTGGCTCGACAACGTCATTGGCACACATCACGTGGGATACGGACTGAATTTTATGGTCTGGATCCTGGTCAGTTCCGGCTTCTCAGGCCTGATGCTACTATGGCATGGACTCAAACGAGACAAACCACAGGTGGCCAGCACGATCATTCGACTTCAGATCATCGGCATCATCACGTATTTCATCCTCAAGCCGTGACAAGCCCCCTGTTATAACCGACAACGGCCAGCCCCTTTCGAGGCCGGCCGCAGCGGCGTTCTGTTCACGATCGGTGATCAGCGGGTGACCGTAACGGGTGTCGTCATGGTTCCGCGCTCACCAGAGATCGTCAGGTAGTAAAGACCGGTAGCAAGGTCGGCCGTGATGAGCCGGAACTCATACACGCCTGCCTGCTGCGCAGCATTCGCAAAGAATGTTGCAGCAACGGCGCCCGTTGCGTCGGTCAGCCGGACGGTTACCACATCGGCATTCGCTAGCTGATAGCGAACCGTCGCGGCATCCATCGTCGGGTTAGGGAATACGCTGCCGGTGATGCCGGCACGGATCTGGTCGTCTTCACGTACGGAGGTCGGATTCTTTGCACGATACTCGCGGTTGACCGGATCATACTCCGACCACGGAAGATCCCAGCGCTGCAGTCCAAATGCACCGCGGAAGGCAACCTTCTCGAAGAAACTATCGGCGGTTTTACCGGCAAATGCCGCGGAGTTGGCAAGGGGGCTTCCCGTCTTGATGGCAGGATTGAAGTCGACGTTCGTTGGGAACGGATTCTCGAGCATCGCTCCGGCCGGTGAGCTCTTGTCGACAACGTTGCCATACTCGGCCTTGCCGAGCCAGCTGGCATCGATGCCTGTCGGAGCCGTGCCGCCGGCAAGTGTCAGAACAGCACCCTTGACGCCGTACCACGAGTTATTGCGGATCTCGATGGTATCTCCGGCAGCAGCGATCATCGTTGGCACTTGCGCAAACTCAAATCCGCGCGGCCATGCAACGAATACTGAGTTGTGGATTGCCTGACGTGAGTTGCGACGGATCTGTGCAGCAGCACCAAACCGTGCACTGTACTGATTTGCTCCTGAACCGGTTGTCCATGTCGTATCCTGTACAGGACCGATAGCCGTGATGTTGCTGAACGTTGCCGAGGTGAATGGCTGATTGTATGAGGCCTGTGCGTCGTTGTCGGACTCGAACGCCTGCGATGTAGATACATCGGCGATAGTGCGAAAACGCTGAACAACACCAAACTGCACCTTACCGCTGAAGCCGTTGTCGGTATCGAAATCGTCATCGAGGATGCCTGTCGAGATCAGATACTTCGAGTTGACCGAGCCACCGAACCACTCGAAGCCGTCGTCGTTTCCGTACGACACCTGAACGTAATCGATCGTTGTTCCGCGGCCGACGCCACCCATCGTGAGTGAGTTTAGCTCGGAGTTTGGCTGCGTAGCAATTCCTGCGAACTCAATGCGGGCGTACTTCAGGATGCCACTGTTGTCATCATCATCTGTTCCACCATACCAGCCCTTGCCACCCGGAGTTTGTGATGCCACGCCCCCTTCCAGCGCAGCTTGGCCGGCTGGCTGATTGATTCGGGCCTTACCGCAGATCAAAATTCCACCCCAGTCACCACGGGCACGCTGTCCTGGAACGGCACGTGACGTGAAGATGATAGGATCCTGAGCAGTGCCTTCTGCGATGATCTTCCCACCGCGGTTGATCACAATGGCAGAGTTGTTTCCAACTTCATCACCAACAACGATGGTGCCTTTTTCGATCTCAAGAGTTGCACCGTCGTTGACGTACACATAACCCTTGAGTCCATAGATCTTGGTGTTAACCAGCTTGACGCGTCCGGTGATCTCGCCCTCGAGGATCGAGTCGACCTTGATCGGTGCCGGTGCATTCACCTCGAACGGCTGATCGTTGATGTCGAACTTCGTCGTATCGCTCAGCAGAGTCAACTTCACGTAACCGGTCTTTGTCTGGTCTTCCGGACGGAAGACAATTCCACCGGCAAACGCACCGCGGCGAGTCGCACTGTCGAGCACGTTGGACAGGCCAGTGATAACCTTCCACGGACCTTCCGAACTCTTACCGAACTCGAAGCGCCAGCGGCGGCGGAAAGTGTTTGTTGTGTCCCAACGCACGTCAACAGACTGACCGACGCGGAAGACCTTGTTGTTTCCGCCTGGTTCGATAAGACGAACCGTTGGCTCAACAACAACCGGAGCTTCGATGGCGAACGGGAAGTCCGACACATCGAAAACGGATGGGTCGCTTACAAGTGTCATGCGGATGTATCCGCTTGCGGTAACAATGTTTGGTGTTGTGAAGCCATCCTTCAGCATGCCGCGCGTAGCTCCTGCATCTGTTACGTTCCCGGCTCCTGCGATCGGCTGCCAAGGTCCGGTTGCTGACGTAGCGAACTCAAACTTGAACGCGTTACCTGCAGCACCCGAAGTGTCCCACGTGATCGTGAGCTTCTGACCTTGCTGATACTTCTCTCCGGCAGCTGCACCGGGGGAAACAAGGCGAACAAGGGGCTGCGCACGATACTCACGGTTAACCGGATCGTATTCGGCCCAGCCGGCATCCCATCGAGCAGCTCCGTCAGCAAATGCGCCGCGATACGCCACTCGCTGGAAGTAGCCATCCGCGATCGGAACCAGTGGTGATCCGTTTTCGAAGCTGGCCGTTGCCAGGAACGAGGCCACTCCCAAAGGACGTGGATCGAAGGTGTTATCGTTCGGCCATGGACTTGCAATAAAGGCATTGTTCGGGTTGCCTTTATCCACTTCATTGCTGAAGCCACTCTTTGCGAGCCAGTTCGCATCCATACCGGCCGGTGGTGTGCCGCTGGCAAGAGTCAGAGTAGCCCCCTTGACGCCGAACCAGCTGTTATTGCGGACCATCAGCGTGTCACCATTTGCGGCCACCATTGTAGGAGCCTGAGCAATTTCAAACCCGCGCGGCCAGCCAACGAAGACCGTGTTGAAGATGCTTGCACGGGCATTGCGACGGATCTGCGCCGCTGCTCCAAAACGTGAGCTGTACTGATTCACACCGCTACCGGCAGTCCACGTCGTGTCCTGAAGCGGACCGATCACTGTGAAGTTCGAAAAGATCGGCACCGTGCGTGGGCTGTTAAATGAACCTGTTGCGTCGTTGTCGATCTCGAAGGCCTGTGACGTGGAAACATCGGCCACCGTACGGAATCGCTTCACGATGCCGAACTGTACCTTGCCGGAGAAACCATTATCGCAATCGAAGTCGTCGTCAAGTGTGCCGTAGGCAATCAGATACTTGCCATTGACCGAGCCACCGAACCACTCGAAGGCATCGTCGTTACCATAAGAGCACTGCACGTATTCGGTAACAGTGCCACGACCCACACCACCCATCGTTAGGGAATTCAGCTCGGAGTTAGGCTGCGTTGCAATGCCTGCAAACTCGATGCGGACATAGCGCAGAATGCCGCTGTTATCGTCGTCATCCGTTCCGCCATACCATCCCTTGCCGCCTGCGGCCTGATCGGCCACGCCACCCTCAAGAGCAGCCTGTCCGGCAGGCTGATTTACTCGGGCCTTTCCGCAGATCAGTATACCACCCCAGTCGCCACGAGCACGCTGTCCGGGTGCTGCACGCGAAGTAAAGACGATCGGACGTTCCTTCGTACCGTCAGCAATGATCTTACCGCCACGGTTGATGACGAGTGCCGAATTGGTACCCGGCGTGTCACCAACAATGATCGTTCCCGGCTCGATCGTCAGGGTGGCTCCATTGTTCACATACACATAGCCACTGATGCCATAGATCTTCGTAGCACGGAGAGTGACGGACGTTGTGATCTCACCACTAAGAATCGAATCCGGTTGGATGACACGGGGCTCCTCGATCGTAAACGGATTGTCTGTGATGTCAAAGACATTCGGATCAGAGATCAGCTCCATGCGGATATAGCCCGACGTCGTCGGCACGTTTGGAACGCGCCATCCGCCAGACGTTGGTACTGACTGACCGCGTGTTGCACCCGAGTCGAGCACGTTCGTCAGGCCCGTCAGTGGCGTCCACGGACCGGCCGGCGTTGTGCCGAACAGGAAGCGCCACCGCGCACGGAACGTGCCTGCGGTGTCCCAGCGCATCTCCTGGGTTGTACCCGGACGGAATGTTTCACCTCCGTTGGGAGTACGAATCGTGCAGGACGATGGGTTCTGTGCCAGCGTAGTCGCCGTAAGGCACACCAGTAAGGCAAATAAAGAAACAAGGCTGCGCATGGTCTTCTCCGAAATGATATTGGTCATGATTACATTCGATAGCCGAGGCCAAGGCTTACACCCATACCCCGGAGGTTAGATTGAATGAGAGCACCGTTCTGCTCCCACTTGAGTGACTGATTTAGAAGGTCGCGGATGCTAAACTTGAGTTCCAGTGCATCGCCGAATGGCTGGATGACCGAGAAATCGATCACGTGACGTGGCAATTCATACACATGCGGATCGCCCTGGAACACACCGACGAGATTTACCTGGATGATGCGGCGACCATACGTATTGTAGGCAAACGTGACTGCCGTGCGTGTTGATGGATTGAAGTACGACAGCGTAGTGTTGATCGTATAGGGGCTCTGTCCCCACATCGAACGCTCATCGTTTACACCAGCCTGCTGAACAACGATCCGTGAGTTGATGAAGGCCGCATTGACCGACACCATGAAGTCGCGCATCGGTGCACCGAAGAATCCAAGTGACTTGCGCAGTTCGAGTTCGACACCAAGGTTGTTTGCCGGACCACTGGCGTTGGCATACGAGCGCACAAGCTCAGACTGCTGCGGGAAGAGCGTTTCCTCGATCGCATTTTCAAAGCGCTTGTAGAAGACGCCGGCAGAGAGAACTTCGCCGGCTGACGGGAAGTACTCAACGCGAAAGTCGTAGTTCTGAATCAGTGCCCGCACAAGGTTCGGATTACCCGAAACCGTTGCCTGCAAACCAAAGTCGTAGAACTGGAATGGGGCGAATTCACGCAGCGATGGGCGCGCGAGCGTCTGCGAGGCGGATGCGCGAATGTTGAAGTTTTCCAGCGGACGGAAGATGATGTTGAAGGCCGGGAGAACATCAACGATGTCGCGATTGACATTCACTCGATCGTCCGTCACAGTGAAAGAGTTCAGGAGCTGGATATTCTTTTCGATCCGCGCACCAGTCACGAGACGAACATCAAGGCCAGAGATCTGAAATGGCACGTCGACCATTACATACCCGGCAACGAGGTTTTCCATTGCGTCGTACTGGTCGCTGAGCTTGGAGTCCTCAGAGTAGCTTAACCGTTGTTTTTCAACGCTGAAGTTACTGTCGGCAAAGAACCTTCCCAGGTCGGGATACATCTCGCTGCCAGAGATGGTCAGGTTACCCGAGATGTCGTTCTCAGCCCCCTGAACGATCGTCAACGAGCGAGCATTGAATGTGCGAGAGCGGTTCTCAAACAGACTGCCGAACTTGAGCTTGATTTCGGTGGTGATCGGAACGGTAACATTCACCGAGCCGCTGACGGCATGATCGTCGAGCTCCGAGAAGAAGCGTCCTGCACGTGACCCGGCTCCCTGCGGAGAGAGATCGAACGCCGCCGTGAATGGCTGGTTCGGATCAAATGCATCACGCAGGAATTGCAGACGTCGGAAATCCGGCTCTGATCGAGTAGAGTTTGAGTATCCGAGCTTCCAGTCGAGAAGGAGATTGCCAAGGAAGCCAACGTTATGCTCTCCGGTCAGAGCACCCGAGTAGAGCTGCTTTTCAACGTACTGGAAGGAAAAGAGTCGCTGTTCCTGTGACTGAGCGAAGTTGGTTCCGCTTAGAGAGATATTCTCCATGTCACCTGAGCGATTGTAGGCATTCTTGAAGCTGATACGGCCGCCACTACCTACTCGGTAGGCGATATTGAACAATCCACCCCACGAGACAGACTGCGTCGACTGGATGCCGTTGAACTTGAAGAGAAAGTCATCCGGATTTGACAGCACTCCAGCGCGCCCAATGACGTTGTTCTGCCATGACGTTCCGTAGTTGGCAGAGGCGACAAATCCGACTTCCTGTGTGTCGCTGATCGGGATGATGTTGGTGTACGTCAGCGACAGGCCACCGTTCGGTGTTGCCGTCGAAGATGAGCTAGCCCAGTTGCCGTTGTTGAAATCGCGTCCGAATCCGTCCATCTTGGCAATTGCATCGGCATTACCTGAGCGGACGTCGCGCAGAAGCTGATTCATCTCAAGACGGTTTGTCGGGAAGCCGGCCGGCATTGAGCGACCCGAGCCGCCCATTGCGAAGTTGTCTCCGGCAACGCTTCCTGCCTTAAAGAACGCGTTGTCCTTGAACGTGACGAAGTCGTTGAAACCTTGCGACGCCGACACCTTGAAGCCCTTGCTTGATGGGAAGTCCACCGTATTCAACTGCACAAGACCGCCGGCAAAGTTGCCCGGGAGATCCGGTGTAAAGGACTTGACGACGTTCGCGTTCTCAAGCAGATCCGTCGGGAACATGTCGAAGGCAAACGCCTTACGATCCGGTTCGGTGGACGTCAGAGCAGCCCCATTAAGCGTTGTGTTGCTGTAACGATCACTCACGCCCCGTACATAAACGTACTTGCCGTCGAGCAGCGTTACGCCAGAGACGCGCTTGAGCGCCTGTCCGGCATCGCTATCGGGCAGTTTGGACATTTCCTCACGTCCCACACCGTCGCTTACCTGCGCGGCATTCTTTCGCTCGATGAGCATTGCTGCGGCGTTGTCATTGATCTTCGAGGCAGCCACAACCACTTCCTTGCCCGCACGCGACGTTGCGCTGACAAGCACGCTGATATTCGTGACGGCATCAGGATTTACCGCCACACCCTCAACAACGCGTGGCTCGTAACCGACATAGGTAACCCTCAACGCATACGTGCCGGGTGCAAGATTCTTGATCTTGAACGTGCCCTTTGTGTCGGAATAGGCGCCACGTTTTGTGTCAACAACTGATATACTGGCCTGACGGAGTGCTTCTCCTGTCGCAGCGTCTGTAACTTTGCCCTCGATCGAGCCGTTTTGCGCCAGGCCCAAGGCACATGACAACAACAGCACGACGAGAATTGTCGCAGTTTTCATTGGAATTTTCGACCTCATGAACGGGAACAGAACGAACGTCTTCGAAACTATCGGTGCCCTGTTAGGTGCGTGTTATGGCAGTGTTACCTATCCTTTACACTACACCGTGATGGCCCTCTACGCCCTGGTTGCGCTGGTGTTGTGCGTGCCGAATACGTCCGGCCAGACGCAGCGGGTCATGATCGCCCGCATCGATGCCGATTCGGCAGACCCTGCCCTGCATCCGTCCAAGCTGATCGCCGGGCTGACCCTTGCCTTCGAGTCAGCAAAGCAGTACGTGGTCGTGCCTAACGAGATCCGCGACTCCGTGGCACGCGCTATCGGCGACTCCGCCACCTACCAGCGCGTTGCGGATTCACTTGGTGCCGAGATCATCATCTTCGCATCCGTAGCTCGCATCGAAAATCTCGTCCGCTCGGAACTGGTCATTGCAGGGGGCGATGGGTTCGCGTTCTCGACAGGAGGTCATGGGTACGGCGTGACGTTCCTTCGGAGTGATTCAACGCGGTCGATGATCCATGACCCGGCGATCTTGAGTTCCATGCAGAGAGCACTCTGCCTGTCACTTCGCGATTCATCACTCTATGCCAACGCCGATGAGGCGTTGCGTGTGCGGCCGGCGTCGCTGCTTGGCATCGGCGGCATCAACTTCGTTGATAAGCCCGCAGATGTCGTTCCATGGTCAACCTTCAAAGAGAAGGTTCCAGCATCCTACGACATGGTGCAGAGCATCACGGCGGCTTTGCGATACCTTGACGAGTACATTGTGATCGATACCGATACGCGCGATTCAATCTATGCCAAGGCCGGACTCTACCTCGTCGAGAACTACAATCCGGTCACGATACCGGAGCTCAAGACCCTCCGGGCATTTGACGTGGACAGGATTATAACCGGACGCTATGAGCGGACGACTGCCGGCGCAGATCTGACGCTGTTCTTGCAGGAGATCGGATCCACGGGTGAGCTCACGACGCTCAAGAAGGCAACAAGCTCAATTGAGCTCGACACAAAACAGGCGCTTCAGGATGTTGTGCGCGCGTGCCTGCGACAGCTCTTCTCGACGATCAGCGAACAACCGGAACGTAAGCCGTGACCGTGCCGCGCGAAACAGATCTGACGACGACCAGGTAGGTGCCGCTGGAGAGCGATGAAATGTCAAGTGTCAGCTGGGCCTGCCCCCTGGCAACAGGGACATTCGCTACTGAGAGCAAGACTCTTCCGAGGGCATCGGTGACGTCGATGTACGCCGCATCCTCCCGCTCGGCATCCGTCATGATCTGCAACACCGACCCCGTGACCGGAAGAGGCGGTGCAATACGGAAACGCGTCTTCGATTTGAAGGTTATCAGGTTGCGCGGCCCGCAGGCATCAATGATGACGTATCCGTCGTTCTTGACTGCCTCGGTTGGTTCCTGACTCCACACCTGAATATCGACTATGTTAAGGGGCGTACTGTCCGGAATTGCTGAGCGGCACAGCGACCTCATCAGACCAAGGGTTCCCGGAGTGCCAAACATCGGACCACTACGCGAGGCATGAAAACGAATCGCCCCCGGCACAATGTCAGCCCTCAGCAGCATATCGGGGGCCTGTCCCATGAGGATCGAGTCGACCACCAGATTGACCTCCTGATAGCGAACCGTCCAGGCGATACTGTCGATCAAGGCATCGCGCACGTCCGCATCGAGGTGCACCGGTATGTCCAGTCGCGTATCGGGCGCTACCACGTACTCATCAACGCGCAGCGGCACGCGATATGTGATAGGTACGCGAGGCTCTCGCCCCATGCCAGTGATGATCGAAGTTGCTGTATCCGGACACGTCCCCTGGGACTCGACGATCAGCCTCGCATCGACCTGTCCGGTGGCTACCGGCAGGAACTCCACATCGGCAAAGATCTTCTCGTAAGGGGCTATACGCCTACCATCAAGCGAACTGCGAAGTGTCCATGGTCCGGTAGCCGGCTGCAATCGGGCACTCGTGATCGTTATCGTGTCGGCACCGGGATTGTCGATCGTTACCGAGCCAACGGCACGCGAGCCAATGAGTATCTGACCCACGTCCAGCGGATCCGGCAACAGACGCAACGTTGAGGGACTGCTGATCATGAACTGCACGAAGGTGGAATCGGCATCGTTACACGCATTCTCCGTAACGACGATGGTGCCCGTGACCATCGACCCCGACGGATAGTCCGACGGACGCATCCGCACCTGCACGGAGTCCACTGCCGACGGCGATAGCGTCAGCTGTGAAGGCACAATAACGGCCCTGGTAAGTGAAGATGACGCCGTCACCTGCACCTGCGAGGTCAGCGTACCAGCGTTGGCAACGCGAACCCAGAACACCTCTTCATCGTCGCATGGTGCAAGAGCTCCGAGGTCGACTAAGGAGGGGGCTGATTCTATGTCAGCCGTGAGATACTCACCACGCAGAACGATCGTCGGATCAGCTCCCTCGACGTCCGTGTCGATATCGACCGAATCGGTGAAGACTCCCGGCGCGGTGGGATCGAAGAGCACCGTGATGGCACGCTGCGCTCCGGGGTTGACCGTAAATGGGAACGACGGACCGGTGATATAGAACGGTGAGGTTGCTCCGCGCCTGCGAGCACTGACAACCGTTACAGGAACTGTGCCACGTGCTTCGACCGTGATCGACCGCTCTAGCTTGCCATTGGCGCATCTGTACTGCCAGGTGACCGGATTTGGTGTAATGCGAACGTCGTTGCTGAAAACGCCAAAGCGGATCTCTGAGGAAGCCGATGTTGTGCAGGAGGTTGTGCCGATAACTTCGATGATGCCGATGTAATCCGCAGCGGTTGCCGAGGTGTATGTAAAGTCGACTACGATACTGTCAGTTCGCCGCAGGATCATCGGCAGTGGCGGCAGCATGAACTTCAACTGTGCAGGAAGCGGGGCAACGCGGATCTCTCGGACAGTGACACTATCCCCCCGCGTAAGCCTGATCACTGCGCGACCACTGAGCACCTCATTGGGCACACCTGAGTCGGCAATTACGGCAGGTGTTATCTGAATCTCAGGCAGCTCCACGACGCCAGTGATCACCACCGCAATGAGCGTGTCACAGGGTGAGAGTAGAATCATGACAGTATCGGTGAAGCGACCTTCCTTGGTAGCATTCACCGTGACGGAGATCTGACGTACCTGGCCGGGAGAGATCGAAACCGAACCCGCCGGCTGCAGGCTTATCAATGATGAACTCTTGGTTGCCGAGAACACACCCTGAAGAAGACCGGCATTGGTAATGTTGATGTTTCGCGAGACAATTGAGCCGCCGCACAGCGACCCCACATCGATCAGTCGCTTGTCGACGATCAGACTCGGCCTGTCGGAATTGCCTTGAAGGTTAACAATCCACGGCGTCTTTACTCCGCGCTTGCGCGTCAGATCATTGCTCAGGACCTCCAGCGTGGTAAAGTCGCGCCCCTTTTCAGGTACATACGCTATCAGCAGTGTATCGACCTCCCCGACTGCGATCCTCCATGGAATGCCGGCACGGCCGCTCCTAAATCCAATGATGCTGAAGGCATTCGACGTCGCCGTGCCGATACGCAGCGATGAGATCTCGAGCTGTGCATTACCGGTGTTCGAGATCGGTACCCGAAGTGTATCACTGCGCTTGCAGCCAACATTGACCAGCACGCCTGTTGGTGCGGTGATGATAGGCGACACTCCATAGATACGCACCTTGATGAGTGTGTCGCGCAGGCACGGTCCCAGACGAACGCGGAACACGGTCTCGGTCCATCCGGTGTCGCGGGGGATCGCATTGACGTATGTCAGCGTCATATCCGTCCGCACCAGCTCCGGATAACGGGCAGCTGTGAGCGAAACACTCGAGTCGCCTCGGACATACGTGATCGACACGATCGACTCAAACACCGTCGACGATGACGAGCGCCACGCAAGTGTTTTGGCAAGGGGCTGTCCAACCGGTGCGGTGTAGGTGACAAGAGTGTCGATCGGATTGGCCGACGGCGTAAATGGCCGGCCTTCCAGCATAACATAGAGCGTCGTATCCGGTTGCTGAAACGAGACCGCCAGCGTTGCCGAATGAACCACGCGCGTGGTTGGCTTGTAGGTGACGATGATATTCTGCGCGGCGCACGAAGCGATGGTGGTGCTCAGCGGCGCATTGGCAATCGCAAACATGCCGGCGTCCGTACCGATGATCGTTGTCGACCATGGCGAGCTGAACCAGTTGATGTTTTGAACGCGTACGGTGTCACTTCCGGTGGAATCAGGACACACGAACGCAAACTTCACAACCGTATCGCTCTGTGTCCGCAGTGCCGGTGCCGTGCGAAAGATCCCTTCACCGACGACCCATCCATTGTTGTCATCGACGAAGAAGACATCATCCATGTCCGCATTATTCAGCCCGCAGGCCCGCTGTGTCCAGGTCTGTCCGGCATTCGAAGTGTAATAGACGCCCTCAGACTCGCCAGCGGCCCAACCGCGCTGCGCATCGTGCAGGAATGTCCCATACATCTGCCTGCCTGATGTAAAATTGCGCCACGTTGTGCCGCGATCCGTGCTGAACCTCATGCCGGGGTTGGCCGGAACCGTGCTCCCGCATCGCTCCTGGGCATTGGGAATCAGTACCGACTGTCCGACCATCGCCAGCTCTTCATGCCAGGGGGCGTTATTTCCTGTGCTGGCAAATGACTGCCACGATGCGCCATCATCGCCTGATCTCCACAGAGTGCCGCTGCCAATGGCAAACACTTCTCCCGGCGCCATGTCGCCGGCCCAGTAAGGGTCGGACATGACCGACGTCTTTACTGACGTATCGGTAACACTGGTAAAGGTTGTCCCGCCATCCGTGGTTTTGAGGAACGTGCATGAACCGCAGCCCCCTCCGGTAAACCAGCCCTCATTGGCCGTGCGGAACCAGCCGCCCCACATCGTCGGAGAACCGGCGGGCTTGATCGATGTCCACGTCACGCCGCCATTGGTGGACTTGTACATGCCACACGGACCGGAAGTGTAGCCTATGCTGTCGTCAACGAATTGAATGTACTCGAGATGACAGTTTGATCCGCCTGAAACACTCGCCCCTTGCCATGTAGCGCCGCCATCGGTTGTTCGCACCACGTAGCCCTTGAACTGATCGCAGGCCCAGCCAAGATTCGGCTTCGATGGCAGAAAGAAGATGTCGAGATAATACCCCTGATCGTACGGCGAAGGCAGGGCAACTTTCGCCCATCGCTGCGCGGTCTGCGCTCCAAGGGAGCAGACGCTAAAGAGAGCAAAGAAGATGAGGGCGAGGGGGCGCATTGTTAGAGATTGGGAACATACCAAAACGCATGGTTCCGCAGACTAACAACAATGTCACGGCCGGAAGGTTCCGTCTCTGGGTTTTATGGCGCCTAGCGTCGGAACGTGTCTTCGCGGGCCGGACTGGTGGAGACCCACGAAATACGAACCTCCAGAAGCTGCTCAATGGCCTCAACGTAGTGCTGCGCCTGGGGCGGCAGCTCGGCAAACGTGCGCACTCCCTCGAGAGAGCACTTCCATCCCGGGAACGTCTCGTACGTACAGGTGATACGGCTCAGGGTAGCCAGGTCGGCCGGGAAGGAGCGGACGGGTCGACCGTCGATCTCATATCCCGTGCAGACGCGGATCTCGTCCAGCACGCCGAGTACATCGAGCTTGGTCAGCGCGATCTCGGAAATGCCGTTTACCATGATCGAATAGCGTAGCGCTGGTATGTCCAGCCATCCACAGCGGCGGCTGCGTCCGGTTGTGGCACCGAACTCGTGCCCCTCGCTGCGAAGTAGATCCCCGGTGGCATCATTCAGCTCGGTTGGAAACGGGCCGTTTCCGACGCGTGTGCTATAGGCCTTCACCACGCCCATGATCGACGAAATGCTCGTCGGTGGAATGCCAAGCCCCGTACATGCCCCTCCCGATGTTGGGTTGGAACTGGTCACAAACGGATATGTGCCATGGTCGAGGTCCAACAACGCCCCCTGAGCACCCTCGGCCAGAACGTGCTTGCCGGAAGCAATCGCATTGTTCAGCAGTACTGTCGTATCGGTGATGTACGGATCGATCTGCGTGTCGAAGGCCACGTATTCGTCGATCATGGACTCGACGTCAAGGGGCTCGGCACCGTAGAGTGACTGAAGGATGCGGTTCTTTTCGTCCAGATTCAATCGGATCTTATCGCGCAGCGTGTCCCTGTCGAGAAGGTCCACAATGCGGATGCCCGTGCGCAGTGCCTTGTCGTAGTATGCCGGACCGATCCCGCGTCCGGTCGTACCGATCGAGCCAGCCCCCTTCTCACGTGCCGCGTCCATCATCTTGTGATACGGCATGATCAGGTGAGCCTTATGGGAGATGTGCAGCCGTCCGGCCACGGAGATGCCCATGCTTTCGAGCATGTGGATCTCTTCCATCAGTGCCACGGGGTCGATGACCACGCCATTGCCAATGACGCAGGTCGTGTTAGGATGAAGGATGCCCGACGGGATCAGGTGCAGAACGAACTTCCGACCGTCGAAGACGATCGTATGTCCGGCATTGGCACCACCCTGGTAACGCGCAACAACATCCGCCTGCTCAGATAGCAGGTCGACGATCTTGCCTTTACCTTCGTCGCCCCATTGCGCCCCAACAATGATGGATACGCTCATGAAGGGGGCCTATCAGGCTTCGGTGTGAGCCACCGCGCCAACGTTCTTGTGCTTGACGCGCTCGGTGTACCAGATCAGGAAGGACGAAGCAACGTAGATCGATGAGTACGTGCCAACGACGATACCGACGAACATCGTGAAGGCAAATCCTTCGAGCACATCGCCACCAAGGAACACCATCACCAGCAGAGCCGCCAGCACCGAGATACCGGTGATGAGCGTACGGCTGAGGGTTTCGTTCAAAGACAGGTTGACAAGCTCGGCAAGAGGTATGCCGCGATGCTTTTCGCGGTTCTCACGAATACGGTCGAACACCACCACCTTGTCGTTGATGGAATAGCCGAGGATCGTAAGGTAAGCAGCAAGCGAATTGATCGACAGCTCGAGGTTGAGGATACCGAGTTTGTTGATAAGGACCGAGATCACGAAGGCCATCGTGACGTCATGCGCAAGAGCAATGATGGCCGAAATGCCATAGACAAACTCGAAGCGGAAGGCGACGTACAGAAGGATGATGATCGTTGCGATGATCAACGAGATCGCTGCGTCGGTAGCGAGTTCCGCCGAGACCTTCGCCCCAACGTTATCAGCACCGAGCAGGATAACGGCCTTTTCGCCATTCTTCGAGAACGCTGCATTAAGCTTTGTGACCAGATCTGCCGACACCCTGGATGCATCGTCCTGCACATCGTTGATACGAATGAGGAAGTCTCCATCCTTTCCGAACGACTTGATCTCAGCGCTTGTATAACCGGCCTTGCCCAGAGCACCGCGAACCTGCTCGGCGGACGTTGCCGTGTTAGCAAACGAGACGGTCGTCTGCGTACCACCGGTGAAGTCGATGCCCGGCTCGATCAGGCGAGGCAGGCCCAGACCCGGGATCTCGGGACCCAGCACAAGCAGCATACCGATGATGCTTGCCAGCAGTGACAGCCGCAGGAAGAATCCGCGGTTGGTGACAAAGTCGATGTTGGTCTTTTTGATCAGATCCATTTATGCCGTCCTCTTCTGTCCAATGTTGAGGGTCGTAGCGCCGCCGGCGATCAGCAGCTGGAAGATGGCACGCGTCACCACAACAGCCGTGAACAGCGTGATGATAGCGCCAATGAGAAGCGTGATGGCGAATCCCTTGATCGGACCGGAGCCCCAGATGATCAGCGGGATAGCGCCGGCGATGTTTGTCAGGTTCGAGTCAAGGATAGCGCTCCAAGCGCGACTAAAGCCCTGATCCACAGCAGACTTGAGAGTCTTGCCGGCATAGAGCTCCTCACGCATACGCTCGAAGATCAGGATGTTGGCATCCACCGCCATTGCCGTCGAAAGGATCAGACCGGCAATGCCAGGAAGTGTAAGCGTTCCGCCAAAGGCCGCCAGACCGGCAACCGTCAGGAGAATGTTCATCAGAAGTGCGACGTCGGCAACGGCACCGCCAACGGCGTAGTACGCCATCATGAAAAGAATGATCAGCGCAAACGAAAGACCCGTGCTGGTAAGACCGCGGCGGATCGAGTCTTCACCAAGCGATGGACCAACCACGCGCTCTTCGATGATCTGGACCGGAGCCTTCAAAGCACCGGCCTTGAGAACAACGGCAAGGCGCATGGCATCTTCCGTGCGGAACGATCCGGAGATCTGTGACGAACCGTTAGGAATCTTGCCCTGAACCGTCGGGGCCGACCATACGCGATCATCCATCACAACAGCGATGCGATTACCGATGTTTGCGCCGGTGATTCGAGCCCACTGGTCGGATCCTTCGGCGTTCATGTTCATCATCACCACGGGCTGATTGGAGTTATCGAAACTCGGGTAGGCGTCCTGGATAACATCGCCCATGAGATCAGCTTCGCGGGCCACGCCATACACGTCATAGTAGTCCGGCTGAACGCCCGGCTTGGTGGCATTTCCATTGGCCGACACGAGAATGTCGAGCTCGGCAGGAATTGCTGCACGCACCTGCGGAATGGCAAGGATCTTCAGGAACTCCTGCAGCTTCTGGGCAGGAATGCGGAACATGTAGATGCCTTTTTCAGGAAGCTGCTCCGGCGTGATCCCGTTAACCTTCAGGCCAACGAGGTCGAACTGCTGCGGCTGCGACTGCTCATTGGCAGCGACACTTCCGAAGACCATGTAGCTGAGTGGGAAGTCGGCGATAATGCGGCGACCCTTCTCTTCTTCACTAAGCCCCTTGTAGGGGTCATTGGCCTTGCCGGTATCGGCAGCCGTCTTGGCCGTATCCACCTTCTTTGCCGTGTCTGCCGCGGCGACATCCTTTGCCGTGGTGTCGGCAGCCTTGGCTGTATCAGCCACAACAGGAGCTGCACCAGACTTGTAAGCCTTATAGGCGGCATCGATGGCATAGAACGCCTTTACCATCCTCCTGTCCATCAGCACGCGCTTGAACTCAAGACGGGCAGTTTGCTGCAGAAGCTCGCGCATCTGTACAGTATCCTTTTCGTCAGGTAGCTCAATGACGAGTCGACGTGACCCTTGCTTTTGGATGCTCACTTCCGACACGCCGTATTTGTTGATACGTTGTGAAAGAACCTCCATGGCCTGGTCGACCGATCCGGTGGCATCCCGGCGGAGCTTCTCCTCGACGGCCTGCTCGGTAAGCTCGGCTGCCGGGAAGTAGTTGATCAGCTGCTTGCCACGGGCACGGAACTTCTCGAGGAACACCGTCAGGACGTCCACATCCGAGTTGGACGTAGCCTTTCGCGTATCCTCGATGATGGCGCGGAAGTCATCATCGATGGCCTCGGCGTCGGCCGAAGACTCGATCAGCTTCAGAACGTCCACCTCAAGCGTCAGGTACGCACCGCCGCGAAGGTCAAGACCCAGCTTCATGCGACCGGCACGGGCGCTTTCGAAGGCCTCCTTGTTATCCACGTCCCAGCGGGCAAGCGCCTCACGGCCGGCACGAGATGTATCGGCGGCCAGGTCGGCACGCGTCGATGAGAGCAGGGAATAGTTGATCGTTGGCCATAGCAGCAACCCTGCAGCGGCGAGCGGCAACACGATGAGCAACCATTTGCCCCAATTATTTGAACTCAAGAATCCTCCACGTCAAACTATCGGCAATGCCTTTCCACACCGCTTGAGCGGTGGGAAGAACGGCGAATATACGTAATGGTAGATTTGTACCACGTATGGATAGAAGACAGAACGAATCGCCCCAGATCGCCTGGGCTAAATATCCCATCCCCAGGGTGCGGCATCATGCCAACCCTCAGGTGTACATGCCGGCTAGCCAGCAGCAGTACATCGCCTCCTGGTATCCACCGGTGCGGGAGAATGCCGAGTGGAACTCGTGGTTCGGCAATGGACGTGCGGCCGACGTTCTCGATCTCGGGTGCGGACGGGGGGCGTTCCTGCTTCGGCATGCCGTGAGCCACCCGGAACTGAACATCCTGGGAATCGAGGTCCGAGCTGTCCTGCCCGACTACATCAACGGCGTGGCAAGGGGCGAGGGGATCGCCAATGCCCATGCCGAATGGTACTCTCTGGCCAACGGGCTGGACTGGATCGAGACCGAGTCGATCGAATATGCCGTGTATTTCTTTCCGGATCCGTGGCCAAAGAAGAGACACCACAAACGCCGGGCCTTCACGGTGGAGTTTCTGGCTATGCTCCACCGGGTGCTCAAGCCCGGTGCGCGGCTCTGGCTGGCCACCGACCGCGAGGATGTGGACGTGCATCAGCGGGAGGTCATCGGCGCTTCGCCGCTCTTCACGCTGGGTCCGAACGAGACCGACCAGACGTGGCCATTCCCGTTCTGCACGGACCAGCAGCTCTTCTGCGACTCCCGCTCCATCCCGTACGTGCGCTATTCGGCCATCAGGAATCCCTAGGAATCAGCTACGAAGTGCTTGATCCGCAGATCATCCTCCTGGCGTATCAACGCGGCTTCTTCCCCATGGGCGACGAAGCCGACGGCGAGGTGTACTGGCACCGTCCGCCCCTTCGTGGCATCATCCCTCTCGACGAGGTGCGTCTGCCCCGGTCACTCCAGAAGGAGATCGGTAGGGGGCGCTTTCGGACCACCACCAACCAGTGCTTTTCTACGGTTATATTCGCCTGCTCTCAGCGCGATCAGACGTGGATCACTCCAGCAATCATCGAGTCCTACCAACAACTGCATGAAATGGGTTACGCCCACAGCGTGGAAACGTGGTATGAGGATGAGCTTGTTGGCGGACTCTACGGGGTCGCGATAAATGCCGTGTTTTTTGGCGAGTCGATGTTCTCTCGCCGAACGAACGCCTCGAAGATCGCCTTCGCCGCGCTCGTGGATCATCTTCGTCAACGCCATTTCGTCCTGTTGGACACGCAGTATATCAATGACTTCACGGCCTCACTCGGGGCGATCGAGATACCTGACGCCGACTACATCGATCGGCTTGACGAAGCACTCGCGCGTCAGGATGTTTCGTTTGTTTAGGCTCCTTCCTCTGCTAGCCCTGGTCACGCTCACGGCGTGCACCCTGCCGCGCTATGCACGATATGCCGAGCCCCCTCCTGCGCCACCACCGCCTCCGGTGTGCGAATCTCAAACGGCACCGCGAAGGACGCTCGACACCACGCGTCCGAAAACCGACGGCATCCCCTACTGGGTCATGTCACGTGTGCAGGGGGCAAGTTCGATGAGTCAGGAGTTTGGATTGCAGCCGGTTCAGTCCGGCAAGGCCCTGCTTCTGGTGGGCATGTCGAGCCGGGATGCCAAGCCTCTTGTGGTCAGACGTCTTGAAGCCGCACGCGTTGAACGTCCTTCCCCGGACGAGCCGCAGACCGATGTGCAGAAGGTGCTCGTGACGTCAATGCCGGACGGAAAGATCATGGGTGATGCTGCCGTCACTACGGCCACCGTGTCAGGAAGGTCGATATCGGTCGACCCTTCTGCGCTCATCGACGAGGAGATCTCGTGGGATGGTCACCCGGCACTTACCCCGAACGGACGTTGGATCGTTTTCGCCTCCGATAGATCTGGATCGCTCGGCGGAGCCGATCTCTGGTACGCCCCCTACAGTTCGGGCTTGATCGGCGCGGCACGCCCACTCTATGGCGCGAACACCGCCTGCGATGAACTTACGCCCTCCGTCACCTCGCGCGGCATGCTTCTGTTCAGCTCTCCCGGCCACACCTCGCACGGCGGGTACGATGTGCACGAAGCACGCCTGGTCGAAGAAGCTGACTCGCTGCGTGCATCGGACGTTCTGAACGTCGGCACGCCGATCAACTCGGCAGCTGATGAGATCTTTCCGTTCATGCTCGAGGATTCAACATTCTATGTGGCCTCAACGCGGCCCGATGGACGCGAAGCGGATCGACGTGACTTTGACGTGCTGGTTCTGCATCGTCGTCAGACGCTCAAACAGAACATTACCGTGATCGACATACCGCAGGCGACGCTAGTCGGCAAGGTCATAAACACCGTTACGAACATGCCCGTGGTCGATGCAGAAGTGATCGCTCGCCTTCCCCAGTCTACAGAGGTTCTGGCCAGCACGCGCACCGATACAGCCGGTTCCTATCGCCTGCGTGTGCCGGTGGAACGTCCCGTCGAGATCACGGCTCAGAACGAAGAACTGTTCTTTGACACATTCGTCACAACCATCCCTGCCAGCGAACAGGGTCGCATCGTCAACCCCGAAAAGCCCCTTGGCCTTTCACCAACATTCACACTGCGCGTCAACTTTCCAACGTCCGTGTTCGATGATCCATATCCGTTTTCTCTCGATTCCAATGGCACTGAAATTGACCGGTCATGGAAGCGTGACGTTTCAGATCTTGTCCGCAACGTCAAGGCGGGCATCGGTCGGATCAAGAAGCTGGTCCTTACAGGCCACACCGACGATGTCGACACCGACGAGAGCAACCTCGCTCTGAGCAAGAAACGCGTCCAGTACATCATCGACCGACTCGTCGAAGGGGGCTTGCCGGCTGAAATTCTCGAGGGTCGCTCGGCAGGTGAGACGCAACTTCTGGCACGCAGACCCGACGAATCCGTCGAGTCGTGGCGTCGGCGCTGTCGCCGCGTTGAGCTCGTAAAGGTCCAATAGCCACCATGCGACTTCCTGCGTCCATCACTCCTGAACGCGTAGCCCGCATCGCTGGCATCGGACTCATCGTGCTGACGCTGGGCGTCGTCGGTATCATCGGTTATTCGCTCAGCAGCGGACTACCGACGCTCGAACAACTCGAGAACCCGCCGCAGGAACTGGCAACACAGGTCTATAGCTCTGACGGCGAGATGCTGGACCTGTATGCAACGACGCGACGCACCAACCTGTCGTTCGACTCCATACCGCAGGCCTTCGTGCATGCGCTGATAGCCACGGAGGATAGAGCGTACTACGATCACTGGGGTGTACACCTTACTCGGATCTTCAAGGCCGCCGTCAAGAACGTCTTTGCCATGCGTGCCAAGGAAGGGGCTTCGACGATCACGCAGCAGCTTGCCCGGAATCTATATTTCACAAAGGAACAGACGATCTCACGTAAGATTCGCGAGGCATGGACGGCGATGCAAATCGAACGATCCTACACGAAGAACGAGATCCTTGAAATGTATGCCAACACGGTGTACTACGGACGTGGTGCTTACGGTCTGCGCGTTGCGGCGCATTCCTACTTCAACAAAGAACCGATGAAGCTCTCCACGGCTGAGTGTGCTTACCTTGTCGGACTCTTCAAAGCGCCGGAGAAGTACGGGTTGGATGACTCGCTCGGCGTCGAACGTCGCAATCTCATTCTCGGAATGATGCTCGAACAAGGGTATCTGACCGATGAGCGCTGGGCGAAGGCTACATCCGAGCCGCTGCGTAAACCGGCCATCGCTACCGTTTTCCGGGGGATCGCTCCGCACTTTGTCGAGATGGTACGTCAGGAGCTCACCAAGAACGACGAACTGCAGCGCGCTCTTGACGGACACGATGTTTATCGTGATGGGCTGGTGATTCACACCACACTCGATTCACGTGTGCAGAAAGCTGCCAACGGTGCCGTCTCCGAACACATGACCGAGTATCAGCGTCTCTTCGATGCATCCTGGTCGTGGCGTGGACGTTCGGCATTGCTGAATCAGCTTATCGATCATGCCGTCCGCCGCCACGCCAGCTATATCGGCTCTCGTGGCGAAGCTCGCTCGTCGGTTGCCAAGCGCTTGCGCAGTGATCGACGGTTTGTCGACAGCGTCAAGCGTATTGTGACAACCATCCAGACCGGCATGGTGGTCATCGAACCGCGATCCGGCAAGATTATTGCCATGGTGGGCGCGTCCCCTCAGGCCATGCGTCTGAATGCAGCAAGCCGCTACTCACTCAATCACGTCACGCAGATCCGACGTCAGCCCGGTTCGTCCTTCAAGCCCTTTGTGTACGCAAGCGCCCTCGAGCAGCAGCCCGAGCTCACGCCGGATTCGCCCATCGAGAGCGGTCCGTTCAGCTGGACGCTGGAGGACGGAACAGTCTGGGCACCGAACGGCTCGCGAAAAGGGGGCGGGGTGATTCCGCTGCGTACAGCTCTGAAGTTCTCAACCAATACCGTTGCCGCTCGGCTGGTCACTATGCCGGGTTACACTACGCCATCAAGCGTCATCGAACTCTGCCGGAAGATGGGCATCACTTCGCCAATGCAGGCCGTGCCGTCGATCGCTCTGGGCTCACTGGAGGTTTCACCGCTTGAGATCACATCTGCTTACGGATCCTTTGCCAATCAGGGCATGCACCTGCAGCCGAACTTCATCACACGCATCGAAGATCGAATGGGCAACGTGCTCTACGAAGCAAAGGCCTCACGCCGAGTTATCACTGAAGGGTGTTCTCCGGAAGTTGCCGGCGCTATGGTGTCGATGATGCGCGGGGTGGTCGACGGAGGAACGGCATCGAGCATCCGTCGGTTCTTCTCGGGAGAAGCTGCCGGCAAGACCGGGACGACCAATGACTTTGCCGATGCATGGTTCGTTGGTATGACGCCGGAACTGGTCTGCGGCGTATGGGTGGGCTTCGATGACCAGCGCGTGCGATTCACAGGCGACTACGGTCAGGGCGGACGTGCTGCGGCGCCGGCATGGGGACGTCTCATGCAGAAGGTATATGGCAATCCGCTGGTACCATGGCGGCAACGTTCGTTTGCCGTAGAGGTCGATTCGACCGATCAGGTCACCGACATCGATATTCAGAATCCAGCGCGCGAAGAGATATCCGATTCACCGAACGACTCGACCGGACGATGAGCATGCAGCGAACCTGGACCTTTACCGATGGTACAACAATCCCCGTAGGCACGATGTACTGCATCGGTCGGAACTATGCCGCACATGCTCGGGAGATGGGTGCAGCGGTTGCCGATGACCCCATCGTGTTCATCAAGCCCCCTTCTGCGTATCTAACTGAAGATGCGCCCATCCAGCTTCCGGAATTCTCACGCGACGTTCATCACGAGGTCGAACTGGTTGTGGTGATCGGCGCTGATGCCGACGCGATTGATGCCCGTTCCGCCTGGGACATTGTGGCTGGCATCGGTGTCGGGTTGGATCTAACGGCCCGCGACCTTCAGTCAGAGGCCAAGAAGAAAGGTCACCCCTGGGCGGTTGCCAAGAGCTGGAGAGGTTCGGCACCTGTCAGCAGGATCGTCCCGCAACACCAGTGCGGGACGGGTCCATGGGAACTGGGTCTGCTTGTGAACGACCAGCTCCGGCAGCAGGGATCAACGGCTGATATGGAGCGCAGCGTCGAACAGCTAATCGCGTATTTGTCGACGGTCTTCACCCTGCAACGGGGTGACTGTATTTTCACCGGCACGCCCGAGGGCGTCGGTCCGCTTCATGCGGGCGACCACGTGCGTGCCACACTTGACGGGCGGCCCGTCCTGAACATTGTATGTCAGTAACCCGCTTTGCTTCCAGCCCCTTCCTCATCCTTGCTCTGCTGGCTCTTGTAGCAAGCGGATGTGGAACGCTCACACGCGTTGAGCGCGACGTGTACACAACAACGACGCTTGACACGGTGGTAACGCAGCGCGTGACCAACCCACCGGGAGAGCGCGACAATGGGATCATCGCCCCCAGTTCGCGTGTCGAAAACCGCGTGCGTACCGTTGGCTATGCCGATAGTATATCGGTCCGTGAGTACCCGAACTTCATCCGCTGGTGCCTGTTCGAAGGCGTCAGCCTGGTGGGTTCTGCGGGTGCGAACTCCGAGAGCACCAAGACGGGACTCTTCGGTCTGAACCGCGATATCGACGACGTACTCTTTGGGGAGGACCCGCAGGACACGTCGTTCGTTTTCGATGGCTACATGTATCGCATGGGGCTAATGGAGTGGAAACTCGACTGGTTTGATCATGCACCCGACTGGTCATGGGGCGTAACGGCTTTTGAGGTCATGCGCCCGGACAACGACAACATCCTCATGGGTGCGGGCGTGCTGTCGGTGAACAAGCGGTTTTACCTGCGGAAGAAAATCCCCTACATCGCCATCCGTCCGTCGGTCTCGTTGTCACTGCTTCCAACGCAGTACGTCAACCCATCGGTATCGGCCGAGATCGGAAGTATCGGTGGTGTGAACCTTCGTGCATATGTCGGTTATGCTTTCGGGTCGGCCCTCTTTAGTTCAGCATCGGAATTCATCACGGTTCCGTATGCCGGACTCGGTATCTCGGTGCTGGACTTTCTCAACCGCGAGGAAGAGCTCGATACCGAATGGAAGTACCACGAACATTCGGCGTGGGATGTCGGATTGATTGAGTTCACTATCGTCGGAAGCGAAGCCGACCGCTCCATCTTTGCCGCTCGCCGCAGCGGCGCGGATGCTCCGATGATCAAGGGGATCACGGGACGCTTTGCCTTTGCCGATGTCGCGCTGCCCTTCCTCGACTATCGACTTTCGCTCGGCACGTCGCTGATCAATACCGTGTTTCTCGGTTCGACCGAGTACGGAATCGGCGTGCTCCCGCTGCGTCTGACGTATCATTGGGAGCCATTTACCAGCAGCTTCCGCGTGGAGCCATTTGCCGAAATGAACTTTGCTCCGTCCAGCTTCATTCATGCCGGCGTTCGCATGGCATTCCCGATCGCCGATCAGATGTCGATCACCCTTGTTGCCGGCTGGGCCAATGGCAATACGGGGTCGCGCGTACGAGGTCTGGAAGAGTTTGGATTCTCCATCGATCAGCGTCGTCTGGTTGATCCACACTTCGGAGCGATCTATCTCGGTATCGGAGCTTCGCTGTTCGACCAGCTGTTTACGCGCAAAGACCTGCGCTACGGCAAGGGCTACCCACATGAGTAGTCGAGGCTTCGCAGATACGGCAATGTGTCTTCTGGTGACTCTGCTCGGCAGCATTGGGGTTCTGGTGTTGAGCTCCTGCTCGGTTGCCAAATTCACCATGCAGGAGTCGTATGCCTATCCAGTGCGTGCGGTTGTCCTTACCCGACCCAACACGGTTAAACGAACACACGACAACGGCCTCGAGATCAAGGGTCCGGCTCGTGTCGGACTTCGTGCCGAACGCGTTACGCACGGACAGTTTTCCGCTGAGATCATACGGCAGTCTGCAAGCCCCCTGATCATCCAGACACGCACAACACCGCACGACGATTCCGTGTTGGGCGATCGAGGACTCGTCATCACCATTGCCGGTGACAGCACGGTGGTCGAGCAAAACGGTCGTCGCAGCACCATCGCCACCCCAGCGCCGATCGGCAAACCCTTCGTTGTGGAGATCAAGAACTTCGGACGCACCATGCAGCTTCGTGTCCACCACACCGAGTGCGGTGAGTTCTCCAGTCAACTCCACTCTACCGAGTGGGTGATCATCTCGGTTCCGGATACTTCCCGCATTTTCGTGGGAGATCCGTGGTTCAACACCATTATCTGAATCTCTCAAATCGCCACATGACCAAGACCATTACCATTGCCGGAGGCGGCCTCGTCGGCTCGCTGCTTGCCACCCTCCTTGCCCAGCGAGGTCATCATGTGCGACTTGTCGAGCGACGCTCCGATCCTCGAGCGGCCTCGGCCTACGCAGGACGTTCGATCAACCTGGCTATGTCTGACCGCGGACTTCGGGCGTTGTCGTTGGCCGGTCTCGATGATGACATCCGCGCTATCGCCATTCCCATGCACGGACGGATGATGCATGACCAGCAGGGTAATCAAACGTATCAGGCCTACGGCAAAGAAAGTCAGTTCATCAATAGCGTTTCACGCGGCGAACTGAACAAGACCCTGCTCAGTGCTGCTGAGCGGGTTGGCGTCGAGATCATCTTCGAAGCAGGCTGCGTAAATGTCGATTTCGAAAGCGCATCGGCATCATTTGCCCGCACCGATGGTACGAAACTGAACCTTGAAGGCGATGTACTCTTCGGAGCCGACGGTGCCTTCAGCCAGGTGCGCGGACGCATGCAGATCACCGATCGTTTCAACTACTCACAGTCCTATATCGAGCACAGCTACAAGGAGCTCCATATTCCGGCAGATCAGGCAGGGGGCTTCCGGATCGAGAAGAACGTTCTGCATATCTGGCCGCGTCACAGCTTCATGATGATCGGCTTGCCGAATCTCGACGGCAGCTTTACCTGCACGCTCTTCCTGGCACACAAGGGTCCGGTCTCCTTCGCGCAGCTCACAACACCGGAGGCTGTTCATGGTTTCTTCGAGGAGCACTTTGCCGACTCGATTCCCCTGATGCCGTCACTGCTCGATGACTTTGCCTCGAATCCGGAATCTTCCCTTGTCACCGTGCGCTGTAGTCCATGGGTGCTGCATGACCGTGTGGCACTGATCGGCGACGCGGCTCACGCGATCGTTCCGTTCTACGGTCAGGGCATGAACTGCGGATTCGAGGACTGTCGCATACTTGTCGAGTGTCTGGACGTCTACGGTGATGACTGGACATCGGCTCTGCGCGAGTATGAGCGGCTGCGGAAGCCGGCCGGCGATGCGATCGCGGACCTTGCACTGGATAACTTCATCGAAATGCGCGACAAGGTGGCCGATGCGCGGTTTCTTTGGCGAAAGAAGATCGAAGCGTGGATCCACGCTGAGTATCAATCGAAGCTCATCCCGCTCTACACGATGGTCACTTTCTCGAGCGACATTCCTTACAACGAGGCACTGCGCGTTGGACGTGAACAGGATGTGCTGATGGAACAAATCATGTCTATCCCGGCCGTGATCGCTGACTGGACATCCGACGCAGCTCGGGCAGAGATACGTTCAGTAATGGCATCGCGCCCGGATGTGATCATCGCCTCGGGATCACCACCTCAGCGCTGAATGATCAGCGGTAGGTTCATGGACCCTTCGTCGGCCACGAGACGCAGCATATACGTGCCCGAGGCCACGTGCGGCAGTTGAATTGTGACGGTCGAGGATGTGGGTCCGGCGAAAACTCCGACAGCAACGTTCATGCCCAGCGCATCCATCACAGTCCAGCTAAGCCCCCTGGCAAGCGACTCGCCAAGGTCTATCGTAACGACATCGTCCGCTGGATTGGGGTGCGCCTGAAATCGTTCGCGACTTAGAAACCGCACGGCTCGGCGTGAAGAACCACAGGGCATTCCAACAGATAGCCTGCCCGTGTCTGAACGAGTGGCGGGCCCACCGAACGGACGGTTCCACACGGCCTGTTCGATGGTGATCGGACACTCCGTAACTCCGGCAAGGAGTGTCGTACCGTCAAGATCGGCAATGACAGACGACAGTTGAGTGATCTCGACCGAGGAAAACGTCAACTCGATCAAGCGCAAAGATCGTGCTTTGTCAAGTGTCGAGCTGGTGATCGTGGCCCCACGAGCTGTGACTGCATCAAACAGCCGAGCATCAATTCCAACCACCAGTCGTAGCCCAACACCGCGAATGTCGGCCGTGGGTGTTTCCAACCTTGCTTGAATCGGGATCGTGACAAGTTCAGCTGGACGAGCAGTGCTGACCTGTGGCAGAGTAAAGACCACACGATCGGCCGTAACATCAGCAGAGGTTCGAACGAATGCTGTGGCCTTGCATGGAGAGTTCACCTCGAGTCGAATGCTGTCTCGCAACGACATCACTCTACTGGCGAGAAACTCAAGGTCAACACGTGCTGAGTCGCCGGGAAGCACCACGATCGGAGGCGCATTGCCGATGATCCGCACATCAGGGGGCAGAGTGATCTGTGAAACCGAGAATGATTCGGTATTGACGTTGCGGATGACAAAGCTTGAGCGAAGATTCGCGCCGACCTCAGTCGTACCGAAGTTTACGTCAGGGCCCGCAACAATCACGGCATTGCGCACACCGACCTCGACCGACAGAGGCGTGCGTACGCAACCTGCACTATCGGTAGCGGTCACTGCATAGCGACCTGCCGAGCCAACGGTGATCACTCGGCCACTCTCTCCGGTGCTCCACCGATAGGAAGCAAAACCATCGCTTGCCGTCAGCACCACCGTATTGCCATCACAGACGGTATCAGCGCCGACGATACTGAGTGTCGGATCGGTCGGCATTCTCCAAGAAAATGGCGTGACAACGATACCGGAATCGCCGGCGGTGGCACCCCAGGGTCGACGAAACACATTCGGTCCGGTCTCAAATGACACGTGCACGCCGGGTGAGCCTCCGGCGGCAATAACGGTGATGTTCGGATTAGGTCGCGGGATCAATGCAATGCCGCCCCCACCGCCGCCACCCGGACCATTGGGCTGGTACCGCGCGCCAACGTGCCCGCCGTTACCGCCACGCACGTTGATCGTCAGCGCGCCAATGACCTGTTGTGCTTCGACCATTACGCTGCCCCCTGCTCCACCACCACCTGTCCCGTCACCGGGCTCTAGAGCAACGCCATTACGCCAGGCCGATGTGTCGCGGACGGTTTCGCCCTGACTCATCAATTTGCCCGTGGTGGCAACGATGATCTGCGCGCGGATCATGACGATCCCGCCACCATTGGCACCCGCCGTGCCCTGGTTGTTGTTCTGATGTCCGCCACCACCGCCCCCTCCCATGAAGAGACGCTGCTTGGCAACGTACGTGGCAAGTCCGCCACCGGCACGTCCGCCTGAGCCGATATACGGGTCGCACAGCGATGACGCATCGCCACCGTTGCCGCCACGGCCCCCTCCGCCACCACCTGCACCGCCGGCATTGGCTCCGTTGCCGCCACCGCCTCCGTTGGCAGCTGAGCCCTTGGCGCAAACGTCCTGACCTGTGATGCTTGATGAGATATTCTCGCCCTTCTGTCCACCCTCTCCACTTGTCAAGGTGGCTGTCCAGACCTGGTTGTTGCAGATGTCCTTCTTCACCGACACGCTTCCGCCACGAAAGCCACGGGCCGTTGCCGACACATCTGCGTCAAGCGAGAGGGTCTTGTCAACGTCGATTGCTACCACACCCCCTGTCCGGCCATTCCATGGTTGAGGGACGACCGTGCTGACGACCTGCGCGTCCACGTGACGAGACACACGCACCAGCTGAACACGTCCACGTGTTTCATAAGTGTGAACCCATGGCGCGGTAAAGAGCACCGAATCGCCGCTCACACGCTCAACGGTCAGATACTCCATCGAGCCGGCACCGTTGAGGTCCGTAATGGCCCCATATGTTGGATCATCCTGTGTGATAATGTCAGCCCCCTGCATCTGGATCATCACCACCCTGTCGCCGCTGGCAAGGATCGTTGCCGAATCAGCAACGCGCACGGTGCGCAGACATGGGATAGCATCCGTCACCTCCAGGTAGCGATTCACTACACCACGGAGCTGGTCAAAGGTCGGCTGCGACAACTCCTGCGCATCAAGGCCTAAGGCCATGATGACAAGTAAGAGAGCGCCTGTGAGATAAGAAGCGGGCATCTTGCGGAATAGCGCAAATTACCCAACTTGGGTCCCTATGCGGGTGATACGTCCAGCAGCTCTACCACGAAATGCCACGATCGGCATCATCTCTCCGTCGTCGCCACAGCGCGATGCGGCTCGACTTGAGCGCGGCGTTCGCTACCTCGAGTCGCTCGGATACACGGTCAAACTCGGCAACCACGTGCTTGCTACGCACGGTGGCTACCTGGCCGGCACGGACGAGCAGCGTGCCGAGGATCTGCAGGCAATGTTTCGCGATCCGCACGTAGATGCCGTGTTCTGCGCACGGGGCGGTTACGGTTGTGCAAGACTGTTGCCATTGCTGAATTTCTCGGTCTTCCGCCGACACCCGAAGATCTTCGTTGGCTTCAGCGATGTCACCGTTCTGCAGCTGGCACTACTGCGCCGAACCGGCTTGGTCACCTTCAGCGGTGCAATGCCGAGCGTCGACATGGCCGATGGCTTTGAGCCACGGTCAGAAGAACAGTTCTGGCGGATCCTGACGTCACGTCGACCGTTGGGCACATTGTCTCAACCGACACCGCTGGACGTGATCCGGCGTGGTGACGCGCGAGGTCGGCTGCTTGGCGGCAATCTTAGCGTGCTGGTAAGCCTGCTTGGTACCGGGTACTTGCCATCGTTCGGCAATTCCATTCTCGCACTCGAGGATGTCGGCGAAGCAACCTATCGCATTGATCGGATGCTCGTTCAGCTGGCCCGTGCATTGCGCACGGCACCCGCCGCCGGCGCTGTCTATGGCTCGTGGTCGCAGCCCGATCCCTCGACGTATTCAACGCCACATCGCGATGTGCGCGAGGTCCTACGTGAGCGCATCGATCTGGCATCCGGTCCGATCCTTAGTGGCCTGATGTATGGTCATCAGGCGGAGAAGTTCACTCTTCCACTGGGCATCGAGGCCCGACTGCGATCGTCTCGAGGTGGCTCACTGAGCCTACTCGAAGCAGCCGTCATATAGACCATTCCCTAAATCGGCGACGTTGGTAGCTGTCCGGCACGATGGATGCGTTCTATCAGTAAATCGATCGCATCTTCAAGCTTTGGCAGGGGGCGAGCAGCTATCTGCTCGACGAGCTCGCGGTAGGCCTCGTTCTCAAACAGCGAACCATAGAGGACTACGTCGACGTCGGCGGGAACATGTTGAAGAAGCAGCGCAAGCTCTCGAGCCCCCTCCTGACGGATCTCGATCGACACGGCATCACCCTCGTCGGCATAGTAGAGAACTGCCTTAGCAAGGCGTGCCATACGCGAAGGATCGGCACGGCGCAGCGCATCATTGACGGCGGTATGATCATCGGCATCGACGCGTAGCAGGTTCGCCACCGGACGGATCAGCAGCGTCTCGGGTCCACGCCCATCAAGCATACGCGCAACAGCTCCGGAAGCACGCCGCCCGAACCAGTATCCACCCCCTGCATCATCGACGGCATGACCCCAGCCACCGACGCGATGCAGAAGACCATCGACATCACGCATCAGCATCATCGAGCCCGTTCCGCCGATAAGGACAGCACCTACGTCGGTGCCAAAAGCGGATGTTAAAAGCAGCTCCGCATCGGACAGGAGAACCAAAGGAACACGGTCGATCGATACGTATTGGGTCCACGCCGCCGTAAACGCCTCGGCATATTCGTATCTCTCGCGTTCTGACCAAACACCGGCCATGCCCACAATGACGCCATCGAGTGTGTCTTCTGCTGCGTCCACCGCGATATGTGCGCCAAGAAACGATCCCAGCATCAGACAGAGCTGGTCGGTACGGGGCTCTCCCCGAAGCGGCTTGGCAGAGGGGAGTTCGGCGCGGGCAGCAATGCGCCCTCGTTCACAAAGAGCAACGTCAGTGCCGGTTGCTCCGCCATCGACCACCAGCAGGCGCATTGTTACGAGTCGGCACGAGGGGGCGTCCATGAGCCCCGTTTCCACGACTGCAACTCGATGGTCACCGACCCGACATAGACCTTCATCTTGGCCTTGATCGGCACACGAGCGGCATCATCGCTGAACCATCCCTCAAAAAGTCCACTCAGGCCATAGATACCGGTCCAGTTGGCCTGACCATCCAGGTAGAGTGTTTTGATCGGATACTTGACCGCATCGATGTCCACCGTACTTCTTGTTCCACGGAAGTTGACCACGGTATTGACGGTATCATCCATGATAATGGTCGGCAGGCGGATCGTCTTCTTCGCACCCACAAGATTACGCGCTGTGAAGAGCAGCGAGCTGCCGTCATTATAACGCTTGGCTATCGTGTAGGACTTCGACGAGACCTTCTGCTTGTCGCGGAATTTTTCCAACACCAGTGTTTTGGCCGGATAATCCAGGACATACTGATCGAACTCCCACTTGCCGTCTTCGATCTCTGTGTTGGCCGTGAAGTGACGCGAGTAGGTGATCGATGTGTCCATCCAGGACTCATAGATCGAGTTCAGCGATACGAAGGGAATGTTCGGGCTGGATTTAAGAAAGACCCGCACCTTCGCAATACGTTCTCCGTTGCGGGTTGTGTAGCCCTCCACAACGGACTTGATGGTTCCCAGCGTGATGTTGAGATAAGAAACGCGGTACGTCAGCTCTTCGCCGGGAAAGATCAGGTCCTGTGCGTTACTACGTCCTGCTACCAGGGCAATAAGCGCAAGAAGGCAAATAATAGAAAGATGCTTCATAGGGGGGCGTGAATAGTGCTCAGTCGTTCATTCCGGATCATTAACGAACGCGGGCGACCTTCATGGCCTCAGGGAACAACGTGATCGCTTTCTTGACCTGTTTGTCCATCGAGAGCATCACAGAAGTGAATCCATTGTTGTTAAAGACCGTGCGACCGACGTAGGCCTTGATGGCCAGTTGTAGATACTCTGCATCCTGGGTGTACTGCGCGTCATCCCACTCGATGGATTTTTCCTTTGCGAGATCTTTCAGACGGTCCATGTCGGCCTGACTGACGGTAAACTCGCGCATGAATTTCGCCATGTCCGATCCGTATTTGGCGCGGATATCCTTGCCGCGGGTACGCATGATCTGATCGGCCATTTCCCAAAAAAGGTTCTTTGAGCGGATAACACGCGAAAGCTTGGTTATCGTGTCTTGCTTGACGATGTAGTCCGGAGTGATACCACCACCGCCAAGCACCGTGCGCCCGCTGGCCGTCTTGAACTTGGGACGGGACTTGGTGGAATCATCTACCGCATGGTCGATGTTGTTGCCTTCTTCGCCTTCATCACGCCCTTCACCCGCGTAGTACTTGTCCTTGTCGTCATACGGACGCTGGATCAGACGCCCCGAAGGCGTGTAGTACCGGGATATCGTCAGGCGGAAGGCCGACCCGTCACCGAGCGGGTATTGGCGTTGCACAAGCCCCTTGCCAAATGATGTCTCGCCCACGACAAGCCCACGATCCAGGTCCTGGACAGCTCCCGAAACGATCTCGCTGGCCGACGCAGACCCGCCGTTGATCAGAACGATAAGCGGGATATTCTCCAAGACCCCTCCGGCGGTTGACCAGAAGTCCTCATCAAACTCCGGACGGCGGCCCTTGGTGTAGACGAGCTTGTTTCCGTTGGAGATGAACTCATCGGAGATCTTGAATGCCTGATCGAGATATCCCCCCGGGTTGTAACGCAGGTCAAAGAGCAGCTTCTTCATGCCCTGAGCACGAAGAGTGCGTGCGGCATTGAGGACTTCCTCATGCGTTGTGGCCATGAACCGGTTGACAGTGATATAGCCGACGTCGGTGCCTTCGATCATGAAGTATGCATCGACGGAATTGACGGGAATCTTGTCACGGATAACGTCAAACACCAGGAGATCCTTTTCACCTGACCGCTTGATGTGCAGCTTGACGACCGTACCCTTGGGTCCACGCAGTTTCTTCGGAACCTGTTCACGCGTGGTCTTGACGGAAGACGTGTCATTGATCTTCACGATCTTGTCACCGGCCATGATTCCCAGCGCCTCGCTGGGTCCACCAATGATGGGAGTTACCACGGTGATCGTATCGTTGATTACGTCAAACTCGACACCAATGCCTTCGAAGGAACCGCGGAAGTCTTCTTCGACCTTGACCATCTCCTTGGCTGTGATATAGACCGAATGCGGGTCGAGTTCTTTAAGCATACCACGGATAGCCGCTTCGGTCAGCTTCTGGGTGTCGACGTCTTCGACGTAATTCTTGGCGGCCATCGACAGCACGTCGGAGAACTTCCGCGTCTGATCCATGACCGAGTCGCCCGACAGTACGGGCTGGACGACGAAGCCGAGACCGATGCCGAAGAGGATTGCAACAGCGGTGAGGATTGAGAATCTGACGGCGGGTTTCTTCATGTGCATCGAGAGCGTGCGGGACGCAAAACTACGGAAAGGAATTCCGACATTTGACGGATAGGGTGCTTTTGGAGTGTGCTATCAGCGGGATATTAGAACCGACACGACCTGCATGCGTGACGTGACGATCTGGCATGCATAGAGTCCGACCGGGACATCCGAGCAGTCGACCTGCACCGCTGAGGTCGGCTCACCGGACCACGAGCGCTCCCATCGGACCACGCCGGTAAGGTCGACCAACCGGATGGTGGCCGAACGCACATCCGGCTCGGCAAAGGTGACCGTCAACCGATCCTGTGCCGGCTGCGGTGTCACCAGTGCGCCGGAGAGTTTTCGTACGGAGATACTCACCGGAGCATCGCACCGCGACAGGCCGGAAAGAGTGTTTCTGCGGCCGACACCCGTAACAACCAGACGCCGCACGCGGCAGTTGATCTCGAAATCGATGGTGTCGCTAAGCAGTTTTGATGTGTCGCCCACGATCGGGCTGAAGCAGACAACAAGAGCCCCCTTCCCGCCGTTAGAGGCGAGGCTGATGCCAAACTGACCCTGAGGAGCGCTGAAGGTCGTATTGCCACGTAGATAGACGTTCGGGATGCTCAGTCCGAGAATGCCGAAGTTCTCCAGAGGCAGCGTGTCGCATGCCATCGAACCGATGACGGTTGTATCAAAGGCGTGACGGACCACCGAGTCGATGACCCCGTCAATGGACATCCGGAATCCCGGAATGGTATCGATGATCCTGGAGACGTTACCGATCGAGTCGACCGCTTCGAAGCCATAAATGACATCGGCATACCGGTCGAATGGCTTTACTGCATACTTGCGGACCAGCACCTGGGCGACGTCGCTGATGATGTCGACCGAGCAGTTGAGGAGAACCGAATCCAGGATGGTAACCGAGCGCAGTCCCAGATCCGATGAACGTTCATCGGAGATTGTGACGATCGTGACGCTATCGCACAGGTCGACGTCGCGCTGCACCTGCGGACCTTTATCGTCAAGGCGTTCTTCAAAGGTCATCACGGCCACCGGCCGCTGAAGACATGAATCACCGAAGACCAGCGTGTCGCTTGTGACCTGCTCGGCGGTACCGGCCCGACAATAGCGAAGCACGCGACGCTCGCCAGCGGCAAGGGTGATCGGTTGGGGCGCGTCAACGCGCGTTACGCCTTTGAACGAGGCCGTGAAGGTGCGTGAAAACTTGCCGTAGTTCTCGATCTCGATAGAGTCGCAGCGCTCGCGTCCGACGGCCACAACGGATGACCTCTGCGTGAGTGTTGTGCTTGACCCTGCGGAGGAGATAGCCACGGTAAATCCGGGGATCTGCACACGGCGGCGTTCCTTCTGCTTCACACCGTCAACGGCGATAAACTCCAGAGATCCGTCCTCATATGGATTCACGAGTCGGACAGCATACTTGACCACACCCTGCGGCGGATTAAACCCGTCAAGTTCAAGAACCGCATTGACGGCTCCGGGCTGGACGTTTACTTCGCGCACCTTGGTGTCGGCGATCACCGTGTCGACCACCGCTCCGAGATACACGTTACACTCCAATGCTCCGGAGATCACGGGCGGATAGACGTCGAGGGGGCGGAAGGCCATGCCGCCGATATAGCCGTACGAAACGGCCTCGCCGTAACCATAGACGTAGATCCCAAAGAGCGTGTCAGCCTTGATCTCATGAACACCGTCAGTCATGCGTACCTGGGCGTAGCTGAATCCCGACGAACCCATCGGTCGAAACAGACCGGGGTCCACCGGCGATCCATCGAGCACAAGCGTGCCAATGCGATCTGAGGGGATGACGAGGTTCATCCACTGCTCCCGATAGACCGAGTCGATCACGACGGGGCGACCCTGGACGATGTCGTACACGTATGACTGAAGATTGATGAATCGATAAGAACTCATGAACTGTTCGGCCGGAGGAACAAGCATCATGAACGGATCACCGTATTCACGCGGATCAGGAACATCTCCGCTGGTGGCCTTGTATTGCGCAGTCAGCGACGGACGTGACGTCGTGATCTCATACGCGCCGAGAAGTCGACCCTCGAAGAACTCCCCGGCCATAAGCATGCGGCGTGATTGACCATCAACGAACACCTCGGTCGAGTCAAAGCCGGCAACGACACGGAAGATGTCGTATCCGATGCCAAGTTCCGTCGAGGGCAGAGCCATCGGGGTCACGAAAGCGCTCTTACCCCATGTGCGAACGGGATTCATCTGTTCGATAAGACAGTCGCGAGACGACAAATCGCCCCGCAGCTCGATCGGCAGGAGTGCTCGGTTATGTCCGGCAAACACTGCCACCGGCTTTGTTGAACGAACGCGCGAGCCCGTCAGATCACCGCGTGAGTTGGCCCGTGGGTCAGCTTGGACGAGAAACGACTCTCCCTGCTGAAGGGTAACGGTGAAGGGCGTTGCCGAGGTATTTCTGGGGGTCGGCGCCGTTGGATCGATTGTTACGACGGTACTGTCTTCAGTGGCGACCACGGCAAACTGTGACGGCGTTGTAGCAGCCGAAGCAGTGGTGTTGCCGATGTTACCGGCGATGTCTGTCGTGTAGGACATCACGACGTAGTCATTGGCCACGGCATCAGTTGGCAGAACAAGAAACGCTTCGCTTGTGAGTGGGGCCTGGTTCAGCGCATAAACGGTCACGTCATCGTCGGCAACCACATGAAAGTGCTGCTGTGCAACACGTTCGTTCTGCGAGGTAAGATAGTCGAGGGCAGCTCCGCTGCGGGAGATTCCCTTCAGCTCGATGCCATCGTAGAATATGGCGAAACGATAGAGAGCCGCAGGATTCGTGATAGTAAATGCTGTCGAGCGAATGGTCCCGGTCTGTGTGCGCCAAGAGATCGTTCCCTTCGTGGGACGTTCAGCGCCGATATAGATCTGCAGCTCATGTTCGAGTCTCTCGGCCGCATCGTTCAGACCCTGTTGCTCGCCGTTATGAAAGTTGGGCAGGAAGGTGAACCAGAAATCGCGACCCTTGCTGTCGGGTACGTCCTGCGCCAAGGCGTGCACGCCCCCTGATAGGAGCGTTGCAACGATGATGAGTGTTAACAGAATGTGGTGCATCACAATTCGTAGCGTCCCCGGGAAACCCCATAAGAATCGAACATTTCGACGGAAAGTTCCGCCCCGCGCGCGCGCATGAGGGCGAATCCCCCGCCAGTATAGGAAAGCTTTGTGTTGGGTCCCGACTTTGATGGCCGCTCCCCGCCGCCCCCTCCCGAGACAAGACAGGCAAATCGATCACCCGGATCGCGGATGAGCTGCATATCGTGCTCATGACCGCACAAATAGGCGTTAACCGAGTGCTTGTCGAGAAGGGGCTTGAGATTCTTCACAATTATCGACGTATCGCCGTAATGTCCGTAGCTGCGCAGCGGGTGATGTCCAACAACAACCTTCAGCGCAGCGGGCTCCTGTGTCAGCGATCGATCCAGCCACGTAAGCTGATCGCGCCACTGGGAGGCCCCCTGCACCATGGGAGTTGTATCAAGAGCCAGAATGGCCAGATTGGTTACAGCGTCAACGTTCACATTCTGTCTCCAGGTGCGGCCGGGCATCTTCCAGAGTGGGTTTGCCTTGGCATAGGCGATCTGCGCGTCGGGCTCACCTTGATGGTCATGATTGCCCAGTGCGGCCCACCATGGAAGGCCGAGTTCAGCGTAGATCTTTTCGAACTTGGTCTTCCACTGCGGATCAGACTCCGACATGACCCCATCCGGATAGATGTTGTCGCCCGTACTAACCACGAACGATGGGCTGTACTGCCGAGCCACCTTCGTCATGGAGGCAGCCACCCGACGTTGCAGCGCGCCGCCTGTTCCCCAGTCGCCGATGACCAGAAACGAGGTCTCCTGCGGAGCAAGCACAGAAGCCCACGCCCCGGTTGAAAGGGGCATGGCAGCAAGAGCGGTTGCAAGGAAATGTCTACGGTTCATGCCGTGGCAAAGTACGATATTCGCATGTGCGTAAGCTCACCTACGAAGAACTGATAACGCGTCGACTCTCTCCGGAGCAAGCCTCGTCGGGACCCCGGCATCCGATCAGTTTGCTGCTTCACGATATTCGGAGTCTCTACAACGTCGGATCCATCTTCCGAAGCTGTGACGCGTTTCGCGTCGACCACGTGTATCTGACCGGATTTACGCCCCGTCCGCCCCGCACGGAGATTTCGAAAACGGCCCTAGGCGCTGAACTCGTTGTGCCCCACTCCTACCATCCTTCGGCCGCAGAGCTTGTCGGATCGCTTCGTGATAAGGGGCATCGCATTGCCGCCGCTGAGATCACCACCGACTCCCGCGCGGCCGAAAGTCTTTCAGCAACCGACTTCCCGATGGTCATCATTTTGGGCAATGAGCTTACAGGCGTGCCCGACGAGTTACTCCAGCTCTGCCACATGGCCATTGAGATACCGATGTACGGGACCAAACACTCACTGAACGTTTCCGTTGCCGCCGGCGTTCTGCTGGCGCTCGTCACCGCACGCTACCGCGAGGAATTTGCATGACCATTGCCATACCGAATCACGACCTGTTCGGTCCGGTTCTTCATTCCATTGACTCTGCCTGCAAGACGCGGGGTGTGAGTCTGCGCCGCTGCTCGCTCGACGAGTGCGGCGAACTCCTGCTGGCCAACATGGTAGAGGCAGCACTAGTCTCGCCCCTTGGCTACGGCGCCGGCGTCGGACGCGTCGACTATCGGATCGTCAGCGGTCCGTGCCTGTCTGTTCAGAACTACACCCATGTGTATGGCGCCGACTTCAGCCCCGGCAGCTCCGAACTGTCGACCTTCCACTCCGACGATCCCACGTCGTATCTATCAACGATGATGCGGTTGACGATGTCGGAGAAGTTCGATGTCGAGCTCCACTCGGTAGATGCCTCGCAGCCGGCTGATTGTCGGATCGGGCAGCCCCCTGCCTCTGGGTCTCAGGCACTTGATCTTGGAGAAGAGTGGTTTGATCTGGCCGAAGCTCCGCTGCCGGTTGCTCTGTGGGTCATCCGCGTCGATTCTGAACTGCAGGGCTTCGACGCGCTTGTGCACGAAGCTGCCGACCAAGCCATCGCCGAGCGTCCCGTGAGTGAGATCGTGCCGATGCATTCCGATCATGCGCCTCGCGAGGGGGCGATTCTATACCGCTGGTCAGAGTCCGTCGATGAAGGTCTTGTTGCCGCGCTCAACGCTCTGTACTTCCACCAGCTCCTTCGTGAGCTTCCCGCAGTAAAGCTTTACGGCCGCGACTGAAACCAGCTCGCATTCCTCCCGTATTTTTGACTCTACACCTAAAAGGAGATTACCACCCATGCAGATTTACGTCGACAGTGCCAACCTGAATGAGATCCAGCATGCCGCCTCGATGGGATTCATCAGCGGCGTTACCACCAACCCGTCCCTGCTGGCCAAGGAGGATCCTTCGACGAACATCAAGGATCTGATCCTGAAGATTCACGAGTCCGTTGGTGGACATACCAGCGTCGAGGTCATCAGCACCAATACCGACGGTATGCTGCGCGAGGCCGACGAGATCCTCTCGTGGTTTCCTGACGCTACGATCAAGATCCCGTTCATACCGGCCGGTCTGACTGCGGTGCGCAAACTCAGTGACCAGGACATCCCGACCAACGTCACACTGCTCTTCACGGCCAACCAGGCCCTGATCGCTGCCAATGCCGGCGCGACCTACGTGAGTCTGTTCATGGGGCGTCTTGATGACATCGGCACAGACAGTCTCATTGCCCTTCAGGACACATGCGAGATCTGGGACACTCAAGGTCTGGAAGCGCAGATCATTGCCGCTTCGATCCGCACGCCGATCCATCTTCTGGAATGTGCCAAGGCCGGAGCTCACATCGCAACGGTTCCGTATAAGGTCCTGTTACAGTCCATGAAGCACCCCCTTACCGATGCCGGCCTGGAAACGTTTCTCAAGGACGCTGCCAAGTTCTCGATGTAACGCCATGCGCCATCCGATCATCACCACAGTCGTCATCGTCATCGCTGCTGCCGCGGTCGCCGTATCTGTCGACCATGCCATCGGCAAGAGGGCCAGGGATTTTGTGCTCCTCGACCAGTACGAAAAAGAATGGTCGTGGACGAAGAACTGCAAAGGTCGACCCACCGTCATGGTCCTTAGCGATTGGAAGGGCAGCGACTATACGGCGGCGTGGACAGACCCACTGGTTGCCCGATTTAAAGACCGCGTGCAGTTTGTTGCTCTTGCTGATGTCTCCATGGCTCCGGGGTTTCTCGAAGGATATCTCCGCTCGCGTTTTCGTGATGCGTACAAAACGCCAATACTTCTGGACTTCGAAGGAGAGATCTTCGAGTATTACAAGTTTGTGACCGGCGTTCCGAATGTGCTGTTCATTGATGCTTCCGGCATCGTACGCCTCCATATCTGGGGCAAGGGTTCAAGTGAAAGCGTCAACTCGCTGATCGAGAACATCACCAAGATTCTCTAAGCCCCCTGCCAGAGCCACATGCCAGCGATCGTCGATAAGGCAGCCAAACGTGCACAGATTGTGTCGAATGCTGCCGAGGTGTTCTCGCAGACGGGCTATCATGCGACGAAGATGGCCGACATCGCCCAGGCAGCCGGTATCGGCAAGGGAACGATCTATGAGTACTTCGCAACGAAGGAACAGCTTTTCCTGGCCGTCTACGATGCGTGGATGAGTCAGTACGAGTCTATCGTGCGCCAACGCGTCGAAGAGGCATCTGATGCCCTTTCGAAGGTCGACGCTGTGCGCGACAGTGCGGTGGAGTTCTACGAGTCACGTGCTACACAGGCCCCTCTGCTCTTGGAGTTCTGGGCCCATGCCCTGCGCACCGACAACCCGGCTTTTCTCGAGCGCATCAATGCCACACGCGAGTTCCTGCGGGCGATCGGACGCCAGCTAACACGGGAACTTGTGCGCGCGGGATGGTTCCGCGAACTTGACGTCAACGTATTCACAGATCTCGAAGCCGGGATGTCCGACGGGATCTTCCTGACGTGGGTTCTGGAAGGTCGGAGCTTTCCGCTCGACAAGGCCTTTACCTTCCGTCAGAGCGTCATTGGACTTGGTCTGCTGGCACCGGAGACACGTCTGTTGCTTGAAGAGCGTCTCGGTACAAAGCTCCGCAAGGGCTTCGGCGCTACCACGCGATCGAAAACATCACGATAAGCGCTCCCACCATCGCGGCGCGTAAACGTCGACGTGTCGATTCGGCCATCGCGGCGTGCTGGTATTTATCGATCAGCCATGACAATACAAGCGTGGCAACGAGGATCACCAGCAGCGCAGCAAGCCCCCTGCCAAGCGTCATCGACTTTGCCTGTGTGCGTCCGATGCCGTCCCACCAGGGTGTTCCGAAAAGCAGCACGCCGTGGATGATGTAGATGTAGAGTGACTTTGACCCAAAAAGTATGTAGGCCGAGCGCAGACTCCAGGTTGCTCTGAGCAGCTTGACCGCTGCGGCGAAGACTACCAGTACTGCCCCGAACCGCGCCGCAACGAGAATGACACTGTCGGAATTGTCGATCGACTTCTGCGGCACCCCCATTGCCACAAGTCCGTAGAGCAATCCGTATCCCAGAAGCGTCAGCGGCACACCAAGTCGCAGTCCCATCCGCACAAGCCGTGCATCGCGCTCTTCGGCCGGCAGCGAATGCAGATGCGCACCGATGACCACACCAAGGAACAGGTAGCTGGCAAAAGGAAAGAACGGAAACAGCGAACCGTACTTCGCCGTCAGGTATGGTTGCAGCCACATCGGAAGCGCTGCATGCACGACGTCAAGATGGGCAAGGGGCGAGCATACCAGGATGACCCCGACCGTGATCACCGCGCGACGTCCCATCTCGGCAACAGACCGCGTTGTCTGCATGACTGCAACAAACACGATCAATGCAGCGCCGACAAGTTGCAGGATGTTCACTGCAAAGAACGCATGCCACCCCTCGGCGGGCACGTATGGCAGGTCGATCACGCGCTTGCCCGGAAACACAAGTAGGTAACCGATCACCAAGATCGTGACAGCCCACCTCATGCGGCGCTCAATCGTAGAGTCCTGTATGCGTCCCTCAGCGTCGCGCTTGGCAGCAAACACATGAACAGCGCCCGACACGGTGAGAAAGACCGGAGCTGTCAGCCCCCTGATCCAACTCCAGGTGTTCCACGGTGGCTGAGTGACGTCGATCACGCTCGGCATCACCAGCGCATCGAGCACATGTCCCTGGATCATCAGGAGCATCGCAACGAAGCGGGCAAGATCAAGAGCGTACAAACGTGACATCCGGCAAAAATCGGTCTTTCCAACGGAACCCTCTGTGGCTACCCGTATGTTTGTGCCCTACGTTGAACATCTATGGGACATTTGCCGTGAAGGTTATCGTCATCGGAAGTGGTTTTGGCGGTCTCACGGCCGCAGTACGTCTGCGCGCTAAGGGATACGACGTGGAGATCATCGAAAAGCGCGACAAGCCAGGCGGCAGAGCGTACGTGTACGAGCAGGATGGCTTTGTGTTCGACGGTGGACCGACGATCATCACCGCCCCATGGCTGATCCACGAGCTCTTTGAGCTGTGCGGTAAGAAGACCGACGACTACGTGAAGATTGTTCCGATCGATCCGTTCTACAACGTCCGCTTCCAGGACGGAACAGTGTTCCGATACAACGGAAAACGCGAACAGGTCATCGAGCAGATCCGGTCATTCAATCCGGACGACGTCAAGGGCTATGAGCGGTTTTATGCGAAAACGGCTGCGATCTTCAAAGCCGGATTCAATCTCATTGATCAGCCGTTCACCCACCTGACCGATATGCTCAAGGTGTTACCTGACCTTATCAGACTGCGGTCTGACAGAAGCGTCGCTGCGTTTGTAAACTCTCACATCAAAGACCCTCGTCTTCGTCAGGTATTCTCGTTTCATCCGCTATTGGTCGGTGGTAACCCATTTCAGACAACCAGCATCTATGCGCTCATCCACAAGCTTGAGCAGGAATGGGGCGTCTGGTTCGCCATGGGCGGCACGGGCGCTCTTGTGAAGGCACTGGTGAAACTCTTCCAGGAAATCGGTGGCACGATCCGCTATAGCAGCGAGGTCGACCGGATGCTGATCGAAGAGGTTGATGGCAAGCCCCATGCCCGAGGTGTTCGCCTGGCCTCGGGTGAGGAGATTCCCGCTGATATAGTCGTCTGCAACGCCGACGTTGCACAGGCATATCTGTCACTCATCCCGGCTGCCTACCGAAAGCACAACACCAACGAAAAGATCTCGAAGATGCGCTACTCGATGTCGCTCTTTGTGATGTATTTCGGAACCGATAAGCAGTATCCCGACATGGCCCACCACGAGATCCTGATGGGGCCGCGCTACCGCGAACTCGTCGAGGACATCTTCACACGCAAACACCTTTCGGACGACTTCTCACTGTATCTGCATAGACCCACAGCCACTGATCCATCGCTCGCACCGGCCGGATGTGATTCGTGGTACGTGCTTTCGCCTGTGCCTCATCTTGAGTCGGGTACGGACTGGAATCAGATGCGAACGGTCTACCGAGACCGTATCGTGGCTGAACTTGAGCGGCGGTACATGCCTGATCTGTCCAAGCACATCGTCAGCGAACACATCATCGATCCTCTGCACTTCCGTGACACGCTTAACTCCTATTTGGGAAGCGCGTTCTCTGTTGAGCCGATCCTGTTTCAGAGCGCCTGGTGGCGTCCGCACAACAAGAGCGAGGACATCGAGGATCTCTTCTTTGTTGGCGCTGGTACGCACCCCGGAGCAGGGCTTCCAGGGGTGATGAGCAGTGGAACGATCGCCTCCCGAATGATCTCGGCCTAATCGGTCCAGACAGCTTCGAACAGCAGACTACCGACGGCGGTGACGATTCCCACGTGGGCGGTCATCAGACCAAGGTCGCCCCACACATCCGTCCAGCCCAGACCGGCCAGAGCTATGAGCGTTGCCTGTACGCCCGGCATGATCAGCGGCAGCAGCACAGGAAAGGCAAGGATGGGCAGCAGTGCCTGCTTCGAGCCGGCCTTGGCAACGATTGCCGACGTGATGGTCGTCACTGAGGCCAGACCTATGCTGGCAAGCACCACGACGGTGATCAGCAGTGTTACGGCTCCAATTGTAAGGGAGGGCACAAGCAGTGCCATAAGTGCGACCACAAGCAGATTGGAAGCGACGGCAAGCATGGTGTTGGCCATGAGTTTGCCGACGTAGATCGACGATGGCCGAGCACTCAGCTGAAGGTATAGAGCCGTACCCCGTTCTTCCTCGCTGATGAAGCCCCTTGCCAGACCCGTCATGGCGGTGAAAAACATCACCACCCAGAGTACGGCCGAGATGATAGGTCGAGGGATGGTCTCATCTGCCGTTGAGATGGCAACAAGGATGACGGCGGTGACGACGAAGAGCGACAGCGAGGTAATGCCGTAGCGTGTGCGGATCTCCGAGCGTAGATCTTTCTCAAGAACGGCAAGCCAGCCAGCCCGGACCATGACGTTGATCAGAAGCGGTAGCGGGCGCCGGCGATCAGACCGAAGGTCTGCAGCGTCCACGGTGACTCGCTGGCCAGCTGCGTGAGCGACGTCGTGTACCTCGATTCGGCAAAGACCGAGATGCGGTAACTGACCGGGTAAAGGAGGCCAATGCAACCATACGCGGAGACGGCCGTGCTGTTGAGAGAAGGCAGAGACGTCACATCACGGGTCTGGACCGTAGAGCCATCAGGGTACGTCCAACCCGATGGACGCATGATGAAGCGCTCTGAAACGACTGCATTCGACATCAGCAGTGAGAGCTGCAGGCCGGTGCCGATGTAGAAGTGTTTGCGTGGGAAGTACTCCAAACCGACATGGGCGTGGAGATACGACAGAGAAAGATCCAGCCGGTCGGCTTCCTGATACTGACGGTAGACCTTGGCTGCGGTATCCAGCACCTGAAACGTCAGCGTATCGGGCGCAAGCAGCTGTCCACCGACGGACGTATACGTGAGACCACCCTGCAAGATCAGTGATTCGCTTTGACGATATCCGACCAATCCACCGATGCCAAGATTCGCGCCCTGGGCATCGCTGTTGAAGGTCCCCTGCGTTGCAACAGCGGCAAACCGTGTGTTGAGCGAGTGGAATGCGCTGCCTGCATTGATGAAGGCACCTGCATGCCATGCACCGCCACTTACGCATTGCTGGTCTGGACCATTGGCAAGGTTGAAGGCGTACTTGGACGAGACGTTGTCGAAGAGATGGCACACCGAGAACAGACTTGTATTGCCAGCTGCATCGGTTGCCTTGAGAACGAGCTTCGAGATCTCGGAACCGGCAATGCGCTTGATCTTGACAACGATCTGCGGAGCCCCTTCATCGATAAACGGAATGGTTGCCTCGAGTCCGGTTGCCTGAACCACGCTAACCGACCGGATGCCAAGGTCCATGATCCGATCATCGCGGATGATCACCTGATACTCTCCCTTGACGTATCGGTCATCAGCATCCGGAGGTATCGAGTCGACAAACCTCGTAGCGTCATAGAAGGACTGACCTGCCATGTTTCCGTAGGCATCGAAGGCCGCCTTGAGGAATCCGAAACCATAGGAGTATAGACCGAATGGCACGTTACCCTTGATCACGTGCGTGCCGAAGGGCACCTGCACCTGACCGATAGCGTAACGGCTCTCGCCAAAAAGTCGGAACAGTGTTGAGTCGAGGGGGCGTCCATTGAGTCGGATGTTCTTGATGCTCTCCCGAGGAGCGATCACATTCACATAGTGATGCCAGTCGCCATTGATCGGTGTTGCGAATCGGTACTCCGAGCGGAACTGCTGCGTTGGTGTGACGATTATCATCATAGGATCGCCCACACTGTCTCCATTTTTGAACCCCTGAGCAAACTGTGCAACCAGCACCGGCTTGCTGGCCGTAATCTGTGTGTTCTTCATGGCGTTGAGGTTCTCATAGAACTCTCCCGCCTTAAGAATGGCGATAAGCTTTGAGTCCTCGAATACCTTCGTACTGTCGGCCGAGGCCACCACGCGGTAGGTATACCGTGACCGTTCTTTGAGCATGCCCAGGTAGTAGTGCTTGCCCCATGCCGAGATCGGCGGGATCTGTTCGATCAGGTGATTACAGGCCTCAACCTTCGGAGGGATGTAGGCACAAGCATGACCACTGAAGACCGAGATCTTCTTGTTGGACTTGATGAATGAGCCCGTCAGGTCGCACCCACCTGCGACCTCCCACTTGGCAACGATCGAGTAGACATCGCCTTTTCGCAGACGCACAACATAGGGCACCCCGGCCGGACGGCCGGTCGAGGTGATGGCGCGTGGAACGATCGTCACCTCGGTGCCGTCTTCCGTTGCCACGATAGACAGCTCGGAGAGCATCTCGGGGGAGTTCTGGATCTTGGTGTAACCCATCACGCGGTATTCCGTGCCGAGGATATTCACCGGAAGACCGAGATAGGTATCGGTTGTCTGGAACCGACTGCTCAAACCGTACACACTGACCGGCTTGTCTGAGGTGATGTGCACGGCCAGACGTTCCGGGCTTTCCTGAGCGCTGGCCTGGGCCATTGCGGGGATCGAGACGTTGACCACCGTATTGGCCTTCACCGTTACGGTGTTGTCGAACTGAATGCCCTCCACACGGATGCGCACTTCAGCATCATAGCTGCTCGTGATGAACAGTTGGAGTCGCAGGCCTCCCTGACGTCCGGACTGATCGGTTAGACCCGCCTCACGGAAGTTCTTCATGAAGCAGAGCCAGAACTCCGTACCCTCAGAGCTGGTCTTTTCAACGTCGACCTGTGCCGAAGCGCAGGTTATGCCCAGCAGAAGCGTCAACAGCACTACCAGTCGCATCACGGTTGTATCCTCACGCTGTGGTAGGCCGTTCCGGCGAGCGACCGGAGTTCGAGAATGTACATGCCCGATGCGGCCTCGGCCGGGAGGATGGTTAGTTCGTAGCTGTTTTCGCCGGCAACGGCATCGATCGACCACGCGCGGATCAGACGTCCCTGGATCGTGCGAAGCGCCATCCTGACAGGCTCGGCGATCGGGACACGAAACACAATACGTGTTCGCTCGGCAAACGGGTTGGGGTAGTTGCCGGTGATGGCCACGTCGCTGCGTTGACCGCCAATGATTGGGCCCGTGCGATCAACAACGCCGCCTATTGAGCTTTTGACGGGAAAATCGACGTCAGAGGCGGCCACAGACACGACCGTGATTTGTCCGATCCGATCGGGTCCACCGACGCCTTCAACGGTCAGAAAGCACACCGTATCGCCAATGGCCGGACGGCTAAATGGACACGTCAGAATGGCAAAGGCGACCGAGCCAGATACGATGCTGTCGCGAACGGTGATCTGCTCGCAGTACTGACTGGTGATGTCTCCACCGCGTGCCGAAACGATCCGAACGACGCCTGGTGTGTATCTGATGCGAATCGTTGTCGGCCCACCTACTTCGATCACTCCCGTCAGCGCAATCTCTCGGCGCTGCCCCGGGGCAATGGAGATGGTATCCGGCAGGGCAAACTCAGCTGCGACGGACGGAAGGCAGAAGGCCATCATCACGATGGCAAAAAGCAATCCTCGTGCGACCGGTAGAAGTGTCAGGGGGCTCAGCGACATACGCAACAAATATACCGCTTCGGGCCGCCACAAGGGCTATGACCTGCTGCGAGCGGCAACGACCTAAGCAAGCGAGCTGGTGGTCAGATCTCCTGCATCACTATCACGTCATAACCGCGCGAACGCTCGCCGATGACGATCAGCGTAAAATTGTTACCGAGGGTGGCCAGCTGCACCGGCAGTGTGTAGAGCCTGGTACGCGTATCGGTATCGAAGAAGTAGTAGGTTCCGCGTCGGTCCTGAGTGCTGACCATTGGCTCGGAGATCTGTCCGATCGGAACGTCGCGTGCCAGCACAACGGCCGTCTCACTCGTGGCGATCGAGTCGACCGACACCGTCAGCTTGGCAATGTCCTGTGTGGCATTGACCACACGACGGATGGTCTTGCCGGCCGCTGGAATCAGAGGCAGTGTGCGGAACTGCAGCACTTCGGGCTTTCCGTTCGGCAGGCAGTAGACCATAAGCGTACGGTCGGCATTACGCAGTACGATCGAGCCGCTCAGCGCGTCGATCGAGAACTGATTGTCGGATTGTTCGAGGCATGTGGCAAGGGTGTTACCGAAGAACAACCGTCCGTTGGAAATCACCGATCCCAGCTGAACCGGAATCTGGTCCTTGCCGGAAGCACCGTTGATGAGGGTCACCAGTGATGCGTCCTGCATGAGCGTGACCGGACTCGATGATGCATCCTGTTCGATCAGGGCTACCTGAAGTTCGCCAAGCCGTTCGTGGAGTACCAGGTCATATGACCTGTTAGCCTCCACGTTCACGGTCGCCACGCGCAGAAGCTGCGTCGGAGTCGACTCCGAGGTGATCGTGATCGGCATTGGCCCGGGATCAAGCGCAACGGGGGTGGAGATACTCTGACGTGCAAAATTTTGCGCCAGCGTGATGGCCGGCTGAACGCCACTGATCGCGGTAGTGGATGTCCGGGAACTGGTCGATACACGCACGTTGGGACTTGTCGCCGCTGCGTGGATCACGCGCACGACAGCCTTACCCTCCGATCCGATCGGACGCTGGATCGAAGGAGCCACTACCATCAGGCCGGACGAGCCGGAGTCGGCTGCTATGACACTGAACACCGTCCGCACCACCAGCGAGGTACTGTCGAGCAGCTCTGCGCCTGAGGCCAGCTTTACTCGGACCTTATCGGGTAGCGCCGATTCGCACGTAGTGACCGCAACACGGTCGCCAATGCGACGCCCATCAAGCCCCTTGGCAAGTGTCACCGAAAGGGCAGGTAAGTCTACGTCCACCGGACTCGACGAAAGATTCACCACCCGCATATCTGCCGTGCGGCTTGCCACGGGTGTAAAGGGGCGAGCAGCCGACGACGAACGATCGGATTCCTCCACAAAGATCATGCGGGGAGCATCGCCCGATTCGGCTGCGTGGACAACGAGCGAGTAGGTCCGACGCTCGCCAAGCAGCGACTCGAAGGTTCCGATAACGGTTGAGGTACCAGCTCGATGCTCGATCAACGACAGGACGGTGTTCGAAGGATACACTTCGGTGAATTGTGACGTCTGGCGATGCGTCACCGGAAATGGTGTCAGAGCTTGCCCACTGGGACATCCCAGCCGCAGCTCATAGCTGCGCGAAGCGTCGGAGTGCATGTTCAGAAGGCGCAATAGTGCAAAGCCCCGTGCCGAACCCGGTGTGGTAGCATTGGCAAACAGCACCGTGTCGAACTCCGAAGGCTTGTTACGACCGGAAACGGCATAGAAGTTATAGTCCGTGTTCGGGATGAACGGAACGCGCCGGGGTGAGCGGAACTCAACCTCATCTGTCCGGAGGATCTCGATCAGCGTGGAGTCGCCCGGCGCCTGGACAGTGTCGCTGAAGGCGAACATCGGGACTTGACCCGAGGTAAACCCCTCTTCCATCATCAGCCGTCGTTGTTGGCCATCCGGCACGAGATTGTAGAGCCGTATGGTAATACGACGTCCACCCGGAACCGGGTTAACGATGTTTGGGTCTTCCTCGGCGCAGCCGCAGAGAATGATGATCGAACAAATCAGACCGAAGACGGTCAAGCGTCGAGACATGATGGCAAGTTGCGATATTTTTGTCTGTGGAAGAACGACTGCATAGCCTAATCGACCGTTTTGCCGAAGTAGAACAGTCGCTCAATGACCCTCACACCGTCAATAACCCAGCCTTGTTGCGCGAAGCCAGTCGCGAGTACAAGAGTCTGATGCCGATAATCTCGGTCGGACACGAGTACCTCGATGTGGTTGGTCAGATACGCGCCAATCGCGCGCTGATCGATGACGCAACCACCGATCCGGAATTGCGGGATATGGCCTACGAGGATACCCATGCGCTCGAGGAACGACTCCTCGGTCTTGAAGAGCAGCTAACAGTGCTGCTGATCCCTCGTGATCCGAATGACCTCAAGGATTGCATCATGGAGCTGCGTGCCGGCACCGGTGGCGATGAAGCGGCACTGTTCGTTGGTGACCTCTACCGGATGTATCAACGGTTCTGCGAACGTCGCGGTTGGACGATCGAGACGATCGATATCACAGAGAGCGAGCGAGGGGGCTTCAAAGAGATCACCTTCGAGGTGCATGGCGACGAGGCCTACGGCCTGCTCAAATACGAAAGCGGCGTCCACCGTGTACAGCGCGTTCCGGAAACAGAAGCTCAGGGACGCATCCACACATCCGCGGCCACCGTAGCCGTCTTACCCGAGGCCGAAGAGGTAGACGTACAGATCAACGAGTCGGACCTGCGAGTCGACATCTTCCGATCAGGGGGCAAGGGCGGACAGAACGTCAACAAGGTGGAAACGGCCGTGCGCCTCGTGCACATTCCCACAGGCATCGTTGTGCAGTGTCAGGACGAACGCTCGCAGCTGAAGAACAAAGACAAGGCCATGAAGGTACTTCGCGCACGCCTGTACGACCTCGAACTCGAACGTCAACAGTCGGCCATCGCCGGGGCTCGCAAGGACATGGTTCGCAGTGGCGATCGCTCGGAAAAGATCCGCACATACAACTGGCCGCAGAATCGTGTGACAGACCACCGTCTCGAAGGCGAAGTAAAGAACTACCCTCTTCAATCCATCGTCGACGGAGATCTTGAGAACATCATCACCGCCCTGCGCGTTGCTGAGAAGGAAGCATAAAGCATGGCACTCAAAGACCGACTCAAACAGCAGAAGTTCGCATCAGCGCAGCAGGAGGCCATTCTTGGCGTTCTCTCCTGTGCCGATATCATCAACCGTCAAATGGACGAGTTGGTAGCCCCCTTCAACATCACACTGCCACAGTACAACGTCCTGCGCATCCTGAGAGGTGTTCACCCGAATGGACACCCCCGCGGAGAGATCACCTCGCGCATGATCCAGAAAGCGCCCGACGTCACACGCCTTATCGACCGTCTGGAAAAGCAAGGCCTGGTCGCCCGCGGTAAAAGCCCCGAAGATGGTCGTCTGTCGATGAGCTTTATAACGAGCAAGGGGCTTGCCCTGCTCTCGGAGCTCGACCCTATCCTGCGTCGCTTTGACCGTCAACTTCGAGCAGCCCTTCCTGATAACGACGCCAGCACAATCGCAACGATCATCGATCGCCTGGTGGATGGGCTGGGGTAGGTTTCAGGTTTCGGGTTTCGGGTTTCAGACGTAATCGTCTTTCCTGCGAAAGCTCGTTGCCCGTCTTTCCTGCTCGGCCGGTGATTCAATGGCCATTGGCCTTCGCTGCCAGACGGGCTGATTTACGGCCCCGATTGCCAAACCGTCGATCTATGCAAAGCCGATGCTGAACGGCGGGTGGTTTCCAGGGTGATGCGTCCGTTGCGTATGGTTGGCACAATAACTGTTGATGCCGTGTGCCGGACAACAGGTGAGATTCGAGAGCCATTCGCATTGACTAGAATGGAGCAATATTGGTCGGCGGTTGAGCCATCAAGAGCAGTCAGGAGCACACCACCGGGAATCGCAATGCACCGGCTTAGGAAAAGACTCTGCACAATGCGTGTTGGCGGTGGCATGTGAAGTATGGTCCCCGGCTTGGTAATTCGAACCCAACCGTCGGATGGCGTACAGATATAAATCGTGTCTCCACGTGAGTCACAAAGGGGTACCGCACTTGGGAAGAACCGTGCGGATATGTCAACATTGAAGCCGGTAAATCGGAACGATGTTGACACTGGGTCGTCGGGACCTGATGTATCGGGCACAACAACCATCGTCGAATCCGTCGACGCCCATTCGCCGTGTGTAGCCTCATTGGCAGATCGTAGCCGCAGATCATTGCGGATGGTGGGAAATGTCTGGACATCGGATATTCATGCGTCTGCTCGAGTATAGAGCTTGGACATTTCACCATTGATCACTGTATCGATGGCTTGCGAGAGGACGCTGAAACGATACCGCACATGCGTCGGCGACACCACGACAGCGCGAGATGGTAGCATCCCGCGCGAACGCTGCAGACTGTCCATTCCGTTTAGGTACTGGGGAAGTGTTCTTACTGTGTCTGCTGTAACGACAATCGCACGATCGTTCCCTGCAATACTGACGGTCTGGTTATCATCATGCACATGTACACGAGACAACTCGTCGAACATCAACCTCGATCGTAGTGGTATAGACGACTGATTGTCTGAAGTGTCAACAGTTATCTCTGAACGGCTGGCATCGTATGAATCTAGGTACGGCAGTACCTTAAGCGATTCGTACTCGAGGGAGAATTGTTTGTGCGTTTGCAGCACACCATCAACAAGAACCACGATGCTATCCGACGGCGTGGAAGGTGTTTCAATCAATTCAGTCCGCACCAGATTCGTATCGGTTACAAGCTCCCTCACCTGCTTGAGAATACGTGTGTTCTGTGACGATACCCTGATGGTGAGTCTGGAGCCGATGATGCCAAGATTCCCACGATTGACTGAGAGGAGCGCAGAACAACAGCGAAGGCATGTCTTAGCGGAAACAACGATCCGGACTTCGTAGAAAGGTATAGTTTTCCGCTCTCCCTCGTTGACCGCGGCACACATCCGTGCCGCGATCAGTACAAGGGATGCGATCATGATTACGTACGACATTTACACTCAATTGTAGTCAGGGGTTGGTCGGTATCGGACATGGCGAACCGTCGGTTGTGTACCACACGGCTTGCACTACGACTCCACATTCCGCCCGGTAGTGTCTTTAGACCGATGAGGTACGCCGAGTAGCTACTCGTGCAGGTTGTTGCACCCAAAACCTGAAACCCGAAACCTGAAACCCGAAACCTGCTTACAAAGGAATATTTCCGTGCTTCTTCCACGGGTTCGTGTCGCTCTTTGTGCGCAGGCGGCGCAGGGCCTTAATAAGTTCGTGACGCGTCTGTTGGGGTTCGATAACGTCATCCACGTAGCCGCGTTCGGCGGCTTCGTAGGGGTTTGCAAATTCTTCGTTGTACTGATCCTGCAGCTCCTGCATGTGAGCTGCTTTGTCGTCTGCTTTGTCAATCTCTTTACGATAGAGGATCTCCACAGCCCCCTTTGCGCCCATGACGGCGATCTCGGCTGATGGCCAGGCGATGTTGTAGTCGCCACGGATGTGCTTGGAGTTCATCACATCATACGCGCCGCCATAGGCTTTGCGGGTGATAACAGTCATCTTTGGAACGGTCGCCTCGCAGAAGGCATAGAGAAGTTTGGCACCATGACGGATAATGCCGCGCCACTCCTGGTCTGTGCCTGGCAGGAAGCCGGGTACGTCTTCGAACACGACCAACGGAATGTTGAAGGCATCGCAGAAGCGGACAAAGCGAGCCCCCTTCACCGAGCTGTTGATGTCGAGCACACCGGCAAGTGATGCTGGCTGGTTGGCAACGATGCCCACGGGGTGCCCATCGAGTGTAGCGAAGCCGCAGATGATGTTCGTTGCGTAATCGGCATGCACCTCAAAGAAGTCGGCTTCATCGACCACTTCGCGGATCACGTCCTTCATGTCGTATGGCTGGTTCGGATTGGCCGGGATGATGTGCCTGAGCTTCTCGCACATCCTGTTCGCCGCGTCATGTGTTGGTCTGACAGGGGGCTTCTCACGGTTGTTCAGCGGCACATAGCTCATCATCTTGCGCACGGCGAGCAACGTCTCGACCTCGTTGTCAAAGGCAAAGTGTGCCACGCCACTGCGCGAGGCATGCGTGTCGGCGCCACCAAGCTCTTCGAAGGTCACTTCTTCATGGGTTACCGTCTTTACGACCTCCGGGCCGGTCACGAACATGTACGACGTCCCCTTGGTCATGAACACGAAGTCCGTCAGAGCCGGCGAATACACCGCGCCACCTGCGCACGGACCGAGGATCACGCTCAGCTGCGGCACTACGCCGCTGGCCATGGTGTTGCGCAGAAAAATGTCGGCGTAGCCCCCGAGCGCCACGACGCCTTCCTGAATCCGTGCTCCTCCCGAATCATTGAGTCCGATAACCGGTGCGCCGATCTTCATCGCCATATCGAGCAGCTTACAGATCTTTTCGGCGTGCACCTCTCCGAGCGAGCCCCCGAAGGTTGTGAAGTCCTGCGAGAACACGCAAACCGTGCGTCCGTGCACGGTACCCGTACCCGTCACCACCCCGTCGCCCAGCGGACGCTGCTGCTCTAGACCGAACTTCGTCGAGCGGTGACGTGCGAGCATATCCATTTCCGTAAACGACCCCTCGTCGAGCAGAACATCCAGTCGCTCACGAGCGGTCAGCTTGCCCTTGGCATGCTGTGCCTCAATGCGCTTTGGACCGCCCCCTAGTAATGCCTCTGCTTTGAGTGCGCGAAGTTGATCGATCTTTTCGTTCACGGTAATCTCCCTTGTACGGACGGCTCGAAAATAGGCAGTAATTTCGCCGTCATGATCCACCGCCTCGTCCTTATGCTTTCGGCCCTCTTTCTGATGTTTGCCGTGTTTGGCTTTGTCTTTGCTTTGGGTGCGGACATTGGCGACAATGATGACGTCGCCAAAGGGAACCTCTGGCTCGGCTTTGTTATGATCGGTGCGTCGGCAGCGACTCTACTTGTTGGATTACGACTTCAGCGGAAATTTGATTCCCGGTTAGATAAAGCGGTCCGCTCTCTGAGTGATGATGCGAATTCGTTTGAGGCCGATGCCGTTGCTCGCGCAATGAACATCTCCCTTGACGATGCACGCGATGTACTCAACACCAGGGCCCGTCGTAACGGGTGGAAGTGCCAGGAGCTTACCTCCTACAACGCCCGGTATACCATCGCGAGCTAGAGCTTCATTCGCGCGAGCATGAATCGGCACGTATCTGCAATTTCCATTGTGGACAGGCGGCCCTACAAAGGGGCTTGCATGGTAGCCGTAATCATCCCGGCATTGAACGAAGAGCAGTCGATCGGCATCGTCATCGATTCGGTCCGAGATGTTGTTGACCACATGATCGTGGTTGACAACGGATCGTCCGATCGCACGGCTGAGATCGCACGCTTACACGGCGCCACGGTGGTATATGAACCTCAACGCGGATACGGTGCCGCCTGCCTGCGCGGACTTGCTGAGCTTGCTGTAGAGCCCCCTGACGTGGTTCTCTTTCTCGATGGAGATGCAAGTGACCATCCTGAGGACGCGCTGATGGTCCTCAACACCGTGAACAATACGGATGTGGAGATGTGCCTCGGAAGTCGAGTGCTGGGCGATGCCGAACGCGGATCGCTAACGCCGGTGCAGCGTTTCGGCAACTGGCTGTCGACGCGGCTCATTGCCATGATATGGAACGTTCACTACACAGACCTTGGACCGCTGCGCGCAGTTCGGTGGGACACACTGATGCGACTGGGCATGCAGGACCGCACGTGGGGGTGGACCGTGGAGATGCAGATCAAGGCGGCAAAGCACGGCATTCACACTCAGGAGATACCTGTGCGCTATCGACGACGTATCGGCACGTCCAAGATCTCAGGAACCATTGTAGGTTCGCTTCGTGCCGGAACAAAGATCCTTACGACCATCGCCCGCCTTGCTCTTTCTCGCCGCTAGTTCGCTCGCCGTCATCACGCTAAGCTGCTTGGGGGCTGCACTTTCCTGGAAGGGGCTTGTTGGTATCAGCACCACTACGCTCTGGTATGTTCAGAGCGTTGCATGGCTGGCACTAACAACGTGCGTTGTGCGATGCGACACAGCGTCACGCCAACACATCATGCGCATGATGTTACCGGCAATTCTGCTGTGTGTTGCCGTCTCGGCGCTACCCCATGGTCTGTACTCGGATGATCTTCTGCGGTATCAGTGGGACGGATGGCTGACCTTGCACGCTGCAAGTCCGTACGCGTATGCGCCTATCGATCCTGCACTTTCGGCCCTGTCGTATACAAACGGCTCGGCTTCCCTGCCACAGCAACTACCGTATGGGGATATGCACACGATCTATCCGCCGGGTGCACAGATGTTGTTCGGCGTGGCCAGCGCCGTGTCTGGCGGAAATGATGTGCTGTGGAAGTTGACGTATTGGGTCCTTCTCGTGATCCCAAGCATAGTGCTCTGGCGGCTGACCCCGAAACCGTCACGCGTATGGCTGATGATCGTTGCACTCTCTCCGGTGGTACTCCTTCACGGATTCACTGATGCGCATATTGATGCGTTCATGGCAGTGCTTATCGCGTTGGCTCTGATTATGCGTCAACGCGAATCCGCTATTGCATCGGCGATCATCCTCGGCATTGCCATCAGCATCAAGTATCTCCCCATTCTTTTCATACCTGCGATTGTGGCGGGATCTACTCGCAGAGATACTGCGAAGATGATCTCATTGACGCTCATAACGGTCGGCGTCATCTACCTCCCCTTTCTCGGCGAGGATCTTCTTGGCTCGCTCGGAACGTTCACGCAGACGTGGCAAACCAACTCTCTCGCTTTCACAACCTTGGCAGCGTTCACACCAGAGGCGTTCATCCGTCCGATCATCGGCACAATGATGTTAGTTGTTGCGGCCTACGTCATTCAGCGATGGAGGGGGCAGCCCCTTACGGCAACCTCGTTGGTCATCAACATCATCGTGCTTCTTTCGCCGGTGGTGCATCCATGGTATCTGCTGGTTCCGCTGGCATTGTGTTTGTTGACACCGTTGCGCTCAACCATTGTGATGACATCGACGATAGCTCTCTATGCGATTGGTCTTGAAACATTCAAGGGCAGCGGGGTGTGGTTGGAACACCCTGCTGCCCTTGCTGTTGAGTTTCTGCCCGGGATGATCGCGTTTGCGATCGATGTGCGTCGGGGCCCGTTACCGCTTATGGATCAGAAGTGACTCGGTGCGCCCTGCATAGCGCATGTTGACAACATAGGCGCCCGGCGCACCTTCGATCTGCAGCTGCTCGCTCATCGATGCCGACGATACAAACGCCACCGTGCGACCGAGGAGATCGAGGACGGTGACTTCGACGCCCTCAGCACCGGTGATCGTGACCTGGCCAGATGTAGGATTTGGAAACACGGAGATCGTTGAACCTTGGATAAGGTCATCGACGCTGGTCGAGCCTACAACGAACGGTGTAGACCATTGCTCGCATCCTGAAGTATCAGAGATCATCACCCGATATGTTCCGTCGCCCTGAATCTTTACCGAGCGCGATGTTGCACCGGAGATCTTGACGCCCTCACGATACCACTGATAATTCACACCGTCGGCGCTGCACGTCAGTTCATCACCAGCGCGCGCGATCGACGGTACCGCAAGTCCCGGCGTGACTACTACACGAATCGTGTCCGTGTTCTTGATGCACTCATCAAAGCCGCGGATGCGGCAATACACCGTGTACGTACCTGTCTTGAGATTCTTCGTGCTGAAAGTTGCGCGGGTCTCGGCTTCTTTTGTGCCGTTAACAAACCATTCGTAAGAGGGATACCCACCGCGTGCGGTGATAGGCTTATCCATACCTTCACAGAACTTCATCTCTTTGGCCAGCGGGCGGATCTGCGTGCTTGGTCCGCAATCGAGGGCGGCCACAAAAGAGTCATCAAACCGATTGCCATCAATCCGCTGATCGTCGAAGAACGCATAGGTGTCAAATGTTCCTGCCATGTACGGGATACCCTTGGCGTCGACGCCGACGGCATTGACGTAGTCCTCGTATGGTCCACCAAACGTGCGGATCCAGTCAATATCGCCGTTTGACAGAAGTCGCATCACAAATCCGTCATTCGCCCCCTTCGACTCTTCCTGAAACGTGCCCATGATCGTGGTGCTGTCAAATGAACCACCAACGAACATGTTGCCCTTCGCATCAGCAACGATACTAGTGGAGAATTCCTCGAAAATGTCACCGTATCGACGCAGCAGATCAAAGCCACCATCCTGCTTTACGCGGGCGACGAATACATCTGGGGCATTCTCCCCGTTGGCCTTAAGTGTCTGTGTATCGAAGGTTGTTGTGAGTCTCATCGGACCGGTGAGGAGCAACGAGCCTTCGCGTGTCATTCCCGTGCCGATCGTGATGTCCGCCTCGCTGGATCCAATGCGCTTAGTCCACTGAGCTTGCCCCGCGGCATTGATCGAACGGATGAAGAAGTCGCTCTTGCCGGCAAAGCTCTCGATGTTCATGCTACCGAAGTTTACCGACCCGATGAACGTACCGACGGCGTAAACCCTATCTCCACTTGGCGAGACCTGCAGTTGCAGGACCTGATCGTTGTCCGAAGATCCGAATCCCTGCACCCAGAGAACATCACCGGTAGGACCAAGCTTTGCTACAAAGGCATCCAGCTTGCCTGCCGAGCGATAGGTCTTTGTGCCAAACTTTCCGTCGGCACCCGTTCCACCTCCCACGTAGATGTTTCCTGTGGAATCAACGGCAAGAGAGGGGGCTCCTTCGTCATAATCTTCGGAACCGAATACCTTTACCCATTGCAAAATGCCCTGGTTACTGATCTTCGCCACGAACATGTCGGAGCTTAATGGATCAAATGTTTCGATCTGTTCGCCGGCCACGACGGCCTGATCGATGAATGCTCCGGAGACGTATACATTCCCCTTGTTGTCGGCGATCACGGTGCCGGCCTCATCGAAGTCAAAACCACCGTGACTTGATGCAGTAACGTTACCCTTGCTGTTGAAGCGGGCGGTAAAAACATCGTAGTTGCCGATAGCTTGCAGGACTATACCGCCAACTCTCAATGAATCCGAGAACGTCCCGATGACGTTGCAGCTACCGTCGGGTGCGACGTGCATGGCATCGACCACATCAAAGCTCGGACCTGTCAGTGTTTTGATCCACGTAATGCGCTGAGCCATGGAGCTCGGTGCAACAACGATGAATGCGAGAGCGATCGGCAGCGCAATGCGCAGCAACGATGAACGATTCATGGTGTCCCTCCCGGTTAGGGCTTGAGTCCCCTACCAGACTTGTTAATTGAATCCGTTGATTTCAGATCTTCGATGATGGCATCGAGGATGCCATTGATGAACGTTCCACTCTTGTCAGTCGAGTAGCGCTTCGCTAATTCGATGACTTCATTCATCGTTACTTTCACGGGGATTTCCTGACATTTTGTGAGCTCAGCCACTGCCAGGCGCATCAGGATGATGTCGAGTGCCGCGATCCGCTCAAAGTCCCAGTTCTGCGCATGTTTGCGGATCAGCGCCGTGCTCGACTCCTTGCCAGACTCTGCCGCTGAAATCACTGTTCGGGCGTACTCGACGTCGTCATTGCTCCATTTGATCGGCACATCTGCCTCCAACTCGTGCACTTCATCCGGATGAAGAATGCGCGAGCCGTCGGGAGCGTCTTTGGCATCGAACGTGAACTGCCGGAAGAACACATGACGAAAAGCCATGTCACGATCGACGTCGCCGCCGTCGATGGCTGCAAGGATCTGCAGAACCTTTTCGCGGGACAGGTGCCGTGAGCCCCTTACCGTCGTTTTGCGGCTAACGGGGAAATCGTCCTGCTGAGATGAATCTGTCAATTGGGCTCCGACGTGTTAAACGCCACGAATCGTGGGACTGCCAACATACGAACCGTGGACGTGACGGACCTGACGCAGACGCTCTTCGGCGATCGCATTCGATGCCTCAATCGTGAGCATGTTCCGCTCAGAAGCGATTCGGAAAATGTTTGCCGTGATGTCATAGACACCTTCGGCCTGGCGCATGACCTTGGCTCGGTCGTAGCCTTCTACTTCGGAAGCCACGTTCATCAGACCACCCGAGTTGACCACGTAGTCCGGCGCATAGAGGATTCCCTTACTGCGGAGCATCTCGGCATGTATGTGCTCATCCTTCAACTGGTTGTTTGCTCCGCCGCAGACGATCGAACACGAAAGCGTCGGTATGGTCTCGTCATTCAGGATAGCCCCGAGCGCATTCGGAGAGAATACGTCGCATGCTGTCGTGTAGACCGCCTCAGGCGAAATCACTTCGGCTCCCGTCCGGGACGCCAGAGCATTGACTTTGTCGGCATATATGTCTGATACCAGAACCTTAGCGCCGTCTTTCACAAGATGATCCACAAGGTAGGTGGCAACATTGCCGGCCCCCTGAACCACAACTGTCTTGCCGGCGAGCGAGTCCGTACCCCAAGTGGCCTTGGCCGAGGCACGCATGCCGGAGTAGACGCCGAGAGCAGTCACCGGACTCGGATCGCCCGAGCCTCCCGGTCCACCGATGCCGGTGACGTACTTTGTTTCCATACGGATCCACTCCATATCGCGAACGCTGGTGCCCACATCTTCGGCCGTGATATAGCGTCCGCGCAGGCTCTCCACCATGCGACCAAAGGCGCGGAAAAGGCCTTCACTTTTGTCGGTCCGTGGATCTCCGATGATCACCGCCTTGCCTCCGCCCAGGTTCACGCCACTGACCGCAGCTTTGTATGTCATGCCACGCGATAGACGAAGTACGTCGGTGATCGCGGCCTCGTCCGAATCATATTTCCAGAAGCGCGTTCCGCCCAGCGATGGACCAAGCGAGGTATTGTGAATGCCGATGATGGCACGAAGGCCGGTGACGGTGTCGGAACAGAGAACCACTTGCTCGTGGCCCATGCCCGAGATCGTATCGAAGATGTGCATACGGTGCAGACGTCGTGGTGGAAAAAGGACCGCCCTCATACCATCGTGGCAGGGGGCAGGAAAGGTGCAAAATACAAACGGCCACCCGATTGGGTGGCCGTTACAGCTAATGATCCAAGGTTGTGGATCAGTGACGAGGACCGCGGTCGTTCCGCATTGGACGCTCATCACGAGGACGTGCTTCGTTTACCACGAGAGGACGTCCGCCAAGATTGCGGCCATTCATCGCCTCGATCGCCTGATTGCCAGCGGCACCGTCCGGCATTTCAACAAAACCGAACCCGCGCGAACGCCCCGTGAACTTGTCCTTCACAACGGAAGCGGACTGCACGGCGCCGAACTCTGCGAATGATGCCCGAAGCTCATCGTCATTCATTGAGTACGGCAAGTTGCCTACATAGATATTCATACATCGACCCTTTGCGCAACGATTGGACGAATTCGGTGTTGAATCACTGATTTATCTCGACCCGAATTCCCCGGTAGGCCGTCGCGCCTGCCTCACGGTCATGCAAGATACCGCGAAATGACCCCGAAACAAGAAGTTTTCCACATCGACACCAAATAATGTTTGCTCAGGCCTACCCGCGTCAACGCCGCAAAGAGGCAAGGTTGCCGGACACGGCCGTCCAGTCGACCACATTCCACCAGGCGGCTACGTAGTCGGGACGCTTGTTTTGGTACTTCAGGTAGTATGCATGCTCCCACACGTCGACACCCAGAATTGGTGTTGTTCCCCATGATGTAAGCTTATGCTGATTCTCGGCCTGCATGACGATGAGCCGTGCGTCATCATGCCGGTAGTGCAGCAGTGCCCATCCGCTACCCTCTACGGCAACAGCAGCGGCCGAAAACTGCTTCTTGAATGCTGCGAAGGAACCGAATCCATCGGTGATCGCTGCCAGAAGCTCGCCGGTGGGTTCGCCTCCACCCTGCGCACCGGGTTTGCCCATAACTTTCCAGAACATCGAATGCAGCCAGTGTCCACCCCCGTGAAAGGCGGCCTGCTTGGACCAGTGCTGGATAAGTGCGAAATCTTCTGCGGCACGCGCTTTGGCAAGTTCCTCTTCGGCTTTGTTCAGACCATTAACATAGGCAAGGTGATGTTTGCCGTGATGAAGCTGCATGGTCTGCGCATCAATAAACGGCTCGAGTGCATCGTGCGCGTACGGCAGCGGCGGCAGCTCATGCTTGCCCGGCGCTAGTGCTGGTAGTGATCCAATTGCGTGCAGTGAGGGGGCTCCTGCCGCAAGAACGGCTGCTCCTGTGGCAGCAGTGGTGAGAAAGGCACGTCGAGTTGACATCGTCTCTCCGTATAGAAAGTGGTACGATCATATCACGGCTGCACAGCGTCGCGCAGAAACCGCTCAACATCCAGAACATCTTCGGTACTGCCCATAAAGCAAGGGATTCGTTGATGCAATGACGTTGGTTTCACGTCGAGCAGACGGTTGACGCCATCAGATGCACGTCCACCGGCCTGTTCAACGAGGAACGCCATCGGGTTGACCTCGTAAATGAGTCTCAGCTTTCCGTCGGGCATGCGTGCGTCACCGGGATAGAGGAATATCCCGCCATAATGAAGCGTACGATGCACGTCGGCCACCATGGTGCCGACATACCGAAGCGAATAGGGACGCAGGCCGTCATTAGACGGACGCAGAAGCCACGAGACATAGTCGCGAATACCCTGAGGCCAGATGTGGGCATTGCCGGAGTTGACGGAGTAGATCTTACCGCGCTGCGGGATCTTGATCTTTTCATACGTCAGCAGGAACTCTCCAATCGTTGGATCGAAGGTGAACACATCGACGCCATTGCCACTGGTGTAGACGAGCTGCGTGCTGGAGCCATACATGCAGTAACCGGCGGCTACTTGTTTGTAGCCATGCTGAAGGCAGTCCTCCAGCTCACCATCGGTAGCAAGTGTCGGGTCGACCCGCTTGTAGATCGAAAAGATCGTTCCGATGGTAACGTTCACGTCAATGTTCGAAGAACCATCGAGCGGATCGAACACCAGCACGTACTTGCCACGTCGGTATTCTCTGGGAATGCGGATCAGTCCGTTCGATTCTTCCGAGGCCATCACGCAGAGATGACCTCCGTGATCCATGGCGCGGAAGATGATATCGTTGGCGTGCAGGTCCAGCCGTTTGACCTGCTCACCATGCACATTGGAGCCGTCTGTGGTGCCGAGAACGTCATTCAGACCCGCCCGGCGCACGTCGCGCGCAAGGATGCGCATGGCCAGCGTGAAGTCGCGCAGCAGATGCGAAAACTCTCCCGTTGCATCGGGGTGCATCGCCCCTTCCTCAGCAATGTGACGCTCAATGGTGATGAGCTTCGACGTCTTGACAATCGGCATGTTACTGGTCGAGTCGAACTGAGAGAACCGGACACGGGGCCTTGCGCAGAACGCGTTCGGTGGTGCTACCGAAGAGGAAGTGTTCCAGACCGCCCCTGCCGTGTGTCCCGATGGCGATAATGCTCACGCCGTGGTCCTTTGCGTACGCACAGATCTCATCGCTTGCACGTCCGCGCAGCACCTTCGACTCCACCTTGAAGCCCTCCTTCTGGATCTGATCTGCCAGCGTGTTGAGCTCCTTCTGCGTATTGACCTCAAGCTCGCGCTCAAGGTCGGCAAACCCCACTTGAGCATAACTCCAATCGGCGGGGTAGACCACGGGTTCAACGACATGCACGATGTGCAGCGTGGCGTTGGTGCCGCGGGCAAGCTCCTTGGCCAGAGCAAGAGCTTTCTGTGCATTTTCGGAGAAGTCCGTTGGCACCAGGATCGAAGAAACAGTAAGCATGGCATTTGGTAGTTTGTGAGTATGCAACGCAATGTAGGTAACGGCTTCGCACGTTCGACGCAAACCGGGTACGGTCAGTTCACAATATCTGTTATGTCCGGATTGACCCGGCTCTTTTGGAGCATCAGCCTTCTTGCTGTCGGTCTCATCTGCGGTGTCCGGGCGCAGGTCCGTCCGGAACGGTCTTCCGAGTCGACTCCGGCATGGGCGATCATCGGACCCTTTGCCAACTTCGGCGGCAGTGGCATACTCCGGCGTACGCCGCCGGAGGACCTCAATGACACATCAAGCGCCTTTGAGAACCTCTGGGGGGGCGTAACCCGATGGCATCCGTACCGGGGCACTGACCTACTTGGTTGGGTGAACCTGACCGATCACGCGCCTGATGTTCCTTGCGTATTCGTGGCGCGCACGTACGTGTACGTGCCCACCACCCGCAAGGTCAGACTTGAGCTGGGTGTGAGCGGTGCGGCACGGTTCTTTGTGAACGACTCGCTGCTGATAGGTTTTGATGATGACGTGTTTGCGCGCAGCGGCTCGACCGTTGCTGCATGCACTCTCTGGCAGGGGTGGAACAAGATCCACGTGCGTGTCGGCCGCGACGTGATGCCCTTTCTGTCGTTTGCACTCCGTGTTGCCGACGAATCGGGTTCGATCCTTGCGGGTGCCACATTCTCATCCGAGCCGCAGACGGTAACGAAACAGTATGCCCCTTTCGAGATCCTTACCCGCAACACGGCCGCTATCGATACCACCTTCCAGCGCGACCCGCGCATCATCCGTATGCTGCGTCAGGCGGTAGAGTCGGATTCCCTTGGTGCCGAAAGACTGCGACAGGCGGCGTGGGCGGCGCATGGGACAAAGGCTCTTGACACGGCACTTCTACTCACGCGCTCGGCACTCTCGGTCATGCAGGAAGATGCGTCCATGTGGCTGCTCAAGGGGCTGATCCACAGCGCCAAGGGTGCGGTTGATTCAGCTGCGAGCGCCATCGATCGGTCACTGGAGATCGATCCGGGTAACATCCGTGCAAGGGTTGCAACGTTCAATGTCCTGCATCGGCGCAACCCTCTTGACGAGATATCCAGGTACGACGTCGATAGTATCGCGGCGGCGGCTCTGCGCGAGCCCGTGACAGATTCGCTTGCCTTGGAGACCATCCTGCTGGACATGCAGCAGGCACTGATCTTTGGCAGCACGTCTCTTCAGCGCGTCAACACGGTTATCCGCGTGCACTCGATCGACTCGCTTGCCCAACTGCCCCTTCCCAAGCGCTTCGATACTGCTACTGAAGGCTGGCAGAAGCTCATGATCCTTTCGACCAACGGTGATCAGCGCACGATCGATCTTCGTCGCAATGATGCATCACTAGAAGGGGTGGCAGCGGGCGATGTGATCGTCTATTCGGCTCAGAAGTGGCATCGTGATTCAATCTTCACACGCTATGGGCACGTCAATCTGAGCCTGTCACCCGTCTCTCACACACGTCTTGCACGCATTGCCTTGATCGTGCCGTTGACGGACAGCTATCAGTTCAAGATCCACAACTTCGATCCGGTCCAGACTGATGTCGAGACGCCCAGTGGCATGCTGTTTACGTGGACCGCCAACAATGTTCGACCGGTGGTGCAGGAGGTGTTCATGCCGCCGCTGATCGATTACGTACCGCATGTTGAGCTCAGCACGTTTCCGGGATGGAACGTCGTTGTGCGTCAGATGAAGGATGCCTTCGGCCGTCGACTGCAGTCGTGCGACCAGGTGCGTCGACTTGTCGATTCACTGTTACCACCGGATCGGAAATGGAAAAAGGACGTTGTGGCAACGACGGTCGCTCGCTGGGTAATCACGTCGATCGCTCCACAGCCTGGGTCGAGTCTGGCCTATACACCCCATCGAGCATGCGATGTGCTTGCCCTGCGCAGCGGCACGACGGCCGACAAGGTTATGTTGGCCTCGACCATGATGGCCGAGCGAGGAGTCGAGGCGATTCCGACCCTGATCAAGTCCTCGTCGAACCTGACCTACAACGAACCAACCGTCTCGATGCCCTTTGATCATATGATCCTTGTGCTACCCGGTGACTCGTCGGCACAGATGATCGACCTCTCATTCCGACCCGTGCCCTACGGCGTGGCACCGGCATCGGTCGAAAATGCGTTCGCGCTGCCGATCAGCGACCGCATGCGAGAACCGGTGCGCCTGCATAAGCGTTTTATCACTCCCCGCAGTTTTATCGTCACAACGCGGATGCAGATTGATACCGTCGGCTGGATCACATCGAGGACGAGTCTCCATGCGCGTGACTTTGATTCTTCCGCTATCATGCAAATAGCGCGTTCATTCGCCCCTTCGGGCATGCCCATGAAGGATGCTCAGATGATCGTAGATTCAACGTGGATAACGCCAACGAAGAACGAGACAGCAAGTCCGACATGCAACATCGTGATGCGCAGTCGTACGATGGCCGATTCGACGCAGGATACGATCATCATCCGTCCGCGTTGGATGATGATGTCGAGCTTTCCGATGATGCCTCTAGACCAACCATGGCGTGTGCATCCGCTTGTACTTCAGCCGGCGCATGACTCCGTGTCGTCCGAGGTCGTGATCACCGCGCCAAAGGGATACACGTTTGCAAAGCCCCTTCCCTCAGCGTCCTTCAAGCTGCCGTCGATCACGTACTCGATTACATCAACGCTTAAGGGGCAAACTCTTCGTCTGCGTCGCTCGGTCGTTGTGCACTCCATGTATGTCGAACCTGCCGAATTTCCGTCGTTTCGCGATGCCCACCGGAAGATGCTTGAAATGGACCGCATGCTCGTGAAAATGCAGCGTCCACCCGGAAAGCGCCGCAGATGAGCATCGGCTTTCCGAAGCGCGTAGTGTGTCTGACGGAGGAGACAACCGAGACGCTCTATGCAATCGATTCTGACGAGCTGATCGTTGGAATCTCGGGCTTTACTGTTCGTCCGCCCCATGCACGCAAGGAAAAGCCGAAGGTCTCAACCTACCTGGATGCCAAGTTTGAAGACATCATTGCGCTGCGTCCAGACGTGGTCTTTGCATGGTCAGACCTGCAGGCGGATATTACGGCGGAACTGATCCGCCGTGGCGTCGAGGTCGTGTGCTTCAATCATCGCTCTGTTGACGGAATTCTGTCGATGATCCTGAAGCTGACGGCAATTGTCGGAAGGGGCTCGGCGGGACACAGCTACGCGTTAAGTCTGCAGGAGCGCGTGTCGATGATGGCAGAGCGCGGAGCACGCCGCGAGCGACGTCCGCGCGTGTACTTCGAGGAGTGGTACGATCCGATCATCACCGGCATCTGCTGGGTGAGCGAGATCATTGAGATCTGTGGTGGCATGGACGTCTATGCCGAGAACCGTGTTCATCCGGATGCCAAGAGCCGGATCGTTGCCGAAATGTTCGACCCTGTCCGCCGCGACCCCGACATTATGATCGCCTCGTGGTGCGGCAAGATGCTCAAGCCTGAACGTGTTATTGGGAGGCCCGGATGGGATGCCATGCGCCCCCTGCGAACAGGATTCCTGCGTGAGATCCCCTCGTCCGTTATCCTGCAACCGGGTCCGGCTGCCCTGACCGATGGGATCGACACGATGATGTCCATCTTCGATCAATGGGAGAGCTCCGGACGTCCATGAAACACCTGCTTGGCGATAGCGATCGGCTTGACGCGGTGATCATCCTCAACGGGACAGTGCCTGATGTGTCGGTCCTTGAAGGATTCTCCTCGACACCATTCATTGCAGCCGATGGCGCTGCAAATGCTCTTGTTGATCTCGGCGTGATCCCGGACATCCTTGTCGGTGATCTGGACTCGGTTCGCATCGAGGTGCTTGAGGCCGTCAGGGCTTATGGCACAGTGATCATCGATCCGGACCAGGACTCGAATGACTTCGAAAAGGCACTGCGCGTGGCCGCATCACATCTGTGGACGAACATACTTGTGCTGGGCATCCATGGCGGTGAACTCGAGCACACTCTTAACAACTGGTCTGTTCTCATGCGTTACGGACGCACGATTCGCCTTCTTGCTCTCGACGGAACACGTGTCGGCCTTCCCGTGTATGACGTGTTCACCTACGAGGCCGAACACGACGAGATCGTCTCGATCATTCCCCAGCCACAGGCGCGCATCAGCACGTCAGGCCTGAAGTGGCCTCTTGCCGACGAGGTCCTTGCACTCGGTTCGCGGGAAGGGGCTCGCAATCGAGCCACGGAGAAATCGGTCACCATCACCGTGCACGATGGTTCCGCACTCGTCTTCGTCTCCAGCCGGCTCGCCCCCTGAGGTCGACTAGTCGCTGATAGCGTAGTTTTGCCGCCATGAGAAGAGAACTCAATGCGTGGCACAGTCCACGACTCGACAAAACAATGGAGATCTGCGTGTACGGAGACTTCGGCACGCCGATCCTGATGTTCCCCAGTGCGGCGGCCGACTATCTTGAGTACGAGCGCTTTCATCTGATCGATAGCGTTCGTGAGCCCCTTGAACAGGGACTGATCAAGGTCTACTCGATCAACAGCATCAACAGCGAAGCGTGGCTGAACGACACCATGGAAGGTCGACAAAAAGCCATCCGGCACCAGCAGTACAACGCCTACATCGTCGATGAAGTCGTTCCGTTCATTCACAACGATTGTGACGGACCACTGCAGATCCTTACCTCGGGCGTTTCACTCGGTGCCCTACACGCCGTCAACACCATGTTCCGCCGTCCCGATCTCTTTGGCGGTACTCTTGCCATGAGCGGCATCTACGATCTAAAGTCGTACACCAAGGGCTACTTCGACGAAGACTGTTACTTTAACTCGCCCATGGACTTTGTGCCGAATCTCAACGAAGGGGCTATCCTGGATATGCTGCGTCACGACAAGCATATTCACATAGCCACCGGCAGTGGATCTTATGAAGACCCCTCAGCCAGCGTCCTCTTCGGCGAGATTCTCAGCGCAAAGGGTATCCCCCATCTTATCGATGTGTGGTCCAACGAATGGACCCATGACTGGCCAACCTGGCGCGCTATGCTACCGGTGATGGTCCGGCGCTTCGCACAGGGGTGAGGTGTGAGGTGTGAGGTGTGAGGTGTGGGGTGTGAGGTTTGGGGTGTGAGGTGTGGGGTGTGAGGTTCCGTAACTCCGTAATTCCGTAATTCCGTAATTCCGTAATTCCGTAACTCTCCCTAGCCTTCCATTTCATCGAAATCGACGTCATCGTCATCGAACGATGCGCCGCCGATCTCGCCGTCGATAGATGCTGCGTCGTAGATCTCGCGAGCTTCATCGAGGTCGTCTTCGAAGACGGACAGCTTGTAGCCGTCGGACTGACTGTCCTGCAGTTTGTAGTCGATACCTGCAGCTTTGAGCTTTGAAGCCAGCAGTTGGGCTTCCAGTTCACTGCTAAATGTTGCCAGAAGGATCATCTCGTCACCTACTTACTTATTTCTTGGGCTGTAGATACTTCTTCGCCTTCTCAGGGTTGGCATCCATCCAGCGCTGGGCCTCCTGATTGACGATCTCAAAAGTACGCTTCTGGTGGGCTTGTTTCAGCTCGGAAAGGGGCTTGGCAAACGACCAGATCATACACCAGTCATCGCTCACCAGAAGGTCATCCTTCGTATCGGAACCGATTGGCTTTTCGTCTTTGCCGTAAAGCACCCGGCAAATTTCCTTGCGGGCGTCGGTCGGCAGAGGTTTGGACCAACGGAAGTACATGATCACGCCCCCTTCTTTCCCGGAGTAGGCCTGGATAAGCTTCTGTGTAGGAGCGCCGAAAGTCTTCAGAGACTTCTCCCAGGAGCTCCACAGCTCGCGGGCGATCTTGGTGGCAGGTTTGACCGAGGCAGATTCCTTGTAGCCGGAGGGCTGTTCACCCGGCACGAACTGGAATCGCTCGAAGGGCATGGTGATCTCTCTGGCCAGTCCCGAGAAGTCGTAGCGCATGGTAACGGTCTTCACCTGCGCGTCCTTTCCGAACTGCTTCTTCAGCGTTTCGTCAAGAGACTGTCCGCTGAGAAGCGTAACGCCCGTCAGAAGAGAGAGAAGCAACAGGGATAGGTTGAGAATGCGCGGCATGTCAATCTCGCGTGAGCCTGCGATAGGAAATTCGGTGTGGACGGTCGGCCTCGATACCAAGCCGTTTGCGACGGTCCTCCTCGTACTGCGAATAGTTGCCATCGAACCAGACCACCTGACTATCGCCCTCGAACGCCAGAATATGCGTTGCGATCCGGTCCAGGAACCACCGATCGTGACTGATCACGACAGCGCATCCTGCAAATCCCAACAGCGCCTCTTCGAGAGCACGTAGAGTGTTGACGTCGAGATCATTTGTCGGCTCGTCCAGCAGGAGAACATTCGCCCCCTCTTTGAGCATTTTGGCAAGGTGCACGCGGTTACGTTCACCACCGGAGAGCTGCGTGACCTTCTTTTGCTGGTCACTGCCATTGAAGTTGAAGCGGGCAACATAGGCGCGGGAGTTGACCTCACGTGATCCAAGCTGGACGACGTCGAGTCCGTCGGAGATCTCTTCCCAGATCGACTTGTTGGGATCCAGTGGACGATTCTGATCGATGTATCCCAGCTTGACGGTCTCGCCGATAGAAAACGATCCGATGTCGGGCGAGATCTCTCCGGTCATCATCTTGAACAGCGTTGTCTTACCGGCACCGTTTGGTCCGATCACCCCGATGATTCCGCCCGGAGGCAGAGAGAACGAGAGGTGTTCGTAAAGAAGTTTATCACTGAACGACTTCGAAACGTCTGTTGCATCCACAACCTTATCGCCCAGACGTGGTCCGGCCGGGATGAAGATCTCCATTTCTTCATTGCGCTTGACGGTTTCCTCGTCGAGCAGCTTCTCGTATGCCGAGATACGGGCCTTGCTCTTAGCATGACGTCCCTTAGGATTCATGCGTACCCATTCCAGTTCTTCTTTCAAAGCCTTTTGGCGCTTTGATTCCTGTTTCTCCTCGACGGCGAGCCGGGCCTGCTTCTGCTCCAGCCAGTTGGTGTAGTTGCCTTCAAATGGGATGCCGTGTCCGTTATCAAGCTCCAGGATCCATCCGGCGACGTTATCCAGGAAGTATCGGTCGTGCGTCACGGCGATGACTGTTCCTTCGTAGTCATGCAGGTGTCGCTCAAGCCAGGCAACGCTTTCGGCATCTAGGTGATTCGTTGGCTCATCGAGCAGCAAAACGTCTGGCTTTTGCAGCAGCAGACGCACAAGCGCTACACGGCGGCGTTCACCGCCCGATATCACGTTCACCGGAGTGTCAGGGGGCGGACAGCGCAGCGCATCCATCGCCATCTCCAGCTTGGAGTCGATGTCCCACGCGCCGATCGCATCGATCTTCTCCTGCAGTTTGGCCTGCTTTTCCAGCAGCTTATCGAAGTCCGCATCCGGATCGGCGAACTGCTCGCTGATGGCATTGTAGTCTTTCAGGAGCTGTACGGCCTCCTGAGCCCCTTCCTCAACGACCTCTCTGATCGTCTTGCTCGGATCGAGCTCCGGCTCCTGCGACAGGTATCCAAAGGTGACGTCTTTATTCTTCGTGATCTGGCCCACATACTCGTCGTCGAGTCCGGCAATGATCTTCAGAAGTGTCGACTTCCCGGATCCGTTCAGACCAAGGACGCCAATCTTAGCGCCGTAAAAAAAGCTCAGGTAGATGTCTCGCAGCACCTGTCGGTTGGGCTTGTAGATCTTGCCCACTCCGACCATGCTGAAGATGATTTTCTGTGTTTCTGGTTGTGCCATGACGCGAAAATAGGTACTAGTGACCAGTGACGAGTGACTAGTGACCAGTGACGAGTGACTAGTGACCAGTGACGAGTGACGCACAACTGTTAACGCTCTTTGGCTGTTCGAATGGCAGAAGCTAGCATTCGACGGACGTTGACCAACTTATCAACGATAAACCCGAGATCATCTTTCGTTACCAATGCCGGGTCGGTCGAAATGATATCGAGCCAGTATGTCAGCTCTGCCAGTTCCTTCTCAGCAATCTTGAGTTTGTGCACAAAGTCCTTTTTGGACTCTGCGTATTGCGCTTCGCATATGTTGGCCCCGACCGATGTACCCGCCCTTAGGAATTGAGATAGGACAGGTCGTTCAAATGACACTCGCGGACTTAACTGTCGACAAAGTGTCCAGACCATACGTGAGAGGGAGATGGAATCCCGTTCGAGCGGACCCTTTTCCCTATTGTAGGAGGTAGTAGTGTTGTTCATAATCACCAGCGTACATTTTTCACGAGAAACGTGACACTCATCCCTGGTCACTCGTCACTCGTCACTCGTCACTGGTCACTCGTCACTGGTCATTCGTCACTCGTCACTCGTCACTGGTCACTAGTCACTCGTCACTGGTCATTCGTCATTCGTCACTCGTCACTCGTCACTGGTCACTAGTCACTGCCTTGAAGCACCTCAGCTATCATCACTGCCGCCAGCTTGGCGGTGCGGCCATCGATGTCGAACACGGGGTTGCATTCCACCACATCGAAGGCCACGAGAGAGCCGCTGCGGGCGGCATGACGAAGGCAGGGCGCGATCTCGGCGGGAATGAACCCATCGGCTGCCGGAGCGCTTACTCCGGGCGCATACGCTGAGGCAAATGCGTCCATGTCCAGTGAGACATACGTGCGCTTCGCCAGTGAGCAGGAGTCCCAGACGCGTTGCCATGCAGCAGGCACTCCGTGCTCGCGGATCTCATCGAGCGTCCAGACCTGCATGCCGTGATGGCGGACGAAATCAAGATGTGCATTGGCAACGCTATGCGGCTGCAGACCGAACTCTGCAAAGCCCCCTGCCAGCAGGTGTGATGGAGTCAGCGACAGCAGTTGATGGAAGGCCGACCCGGAGTGAGCGCGACCTTCTTTGAGGGGGCGAACGTCTGCGTGCGCGTCGATGTTGATGACACCGTAGGGAAGACCATTTGTTTCCAGTGCGCGCAGCGTGGGCCATGCACAGTCGTGACCACCTCCAAGGATGATCGGAAGGTGTCCCGCCGAAAGAATGGCCGAAACGATGTCGTGTTGCTCGTCGTGGATCTGTTCAAGTGTCTTGCCAGACACGTCGATGTCTCCTGCATCAGCAATGACGATCTCGCCGCTGGCCACGCCATCGGCCAAAGGGCCGAGTGTGAGCTTGCTCAGGGCGATGCGGATCGCCGACGGCGCCAGGGCAGCACCGGCACGTCCACCATTGCGTTCGACACCGATATCCTGCGGCACACCAACGATAACTGCAGCGCGGCGGCAGTCGGCCGGAATCTCCGATGCATTCACGATCACATTGCCGATACGCAGATCCTGCGGATCCACAGAACGGTGATAGAGCTCTGACGGAAACCTCTGCAGCGATCTGCCCAGTCCGGAACCCGCCATGGTGATCAGCGGGTAACGATGAATGTTTGCGATGAACGCAGTCGACCCGATTCCACGACAACGACGTACGTGCCGGGCGCAAGGATGCGTGGCATATCGAAGTCAACCTCGCCGCGAGGCAGATCGCCTGTGTGGAGCTCGGCAACCGTGCGGCCCATGATGTCGCGGATACTCACACTCGAACCGTACAGAAGGTCGTCGCGGAACACATCCAGCTTGATCGTGCCACGGTCGATCACCGGATTGGGAATCACGGCGATCGAGAGAGCCGACGTGAGGTCCTGCTCGTCATCCACGCTGCTGGTCGTGCCCACCGTTCCGAGCAGACGGACCTGACGGGCGGAGTTGCGCTCATCATTGCAGAACAGCCGGGCCGACCCGGAGGTTACACCTGCATCCGGACGTTCAAAGGCAATCGTGACAACCAGCGAGTCACCGGCTTCTAGTGTTGCCGGAAGCGTTTTCGATGTAGCGACCACCGTGAAGTGCTTCCGCACAGAGAACACCCCTACACTGTCGACGCGCAGGCCAGCCTCATTGGCGGCACGCACAACGAACGTCCGTTCGACCTTTGCAGGTGTTGGCGTTTCGAATTTCACCGTGTCTGTGCTGACCAAGATCGTTGGCTTGATGGACACGACAAACTGCATCCAAGCACGGTTGCCAAAGTCGGGCTCGAACGTCTTGATGGTGTTACCGCCGGACTTGAGCAGTAGACTTCCCGTACCGAGCTGATCGCGCAGGAACCAGAAGTCGAGCCCGTACCCCGCACGGTTGACCAGTTCGAACTCGTAGCATCCCGGGTCGAGCTTCACATCGTAGGTAAAGAGCTTCTCGCTCTCAACCTGATCAACCTCCTGGATCACTGTACCGTCGGACCTTGTCAGACGCCAGCTGTACTGATCCTCTGCCTGACGGTTGGTACGAAGTGCGATCTGGAGGTCTCCGTAGTAGGAAGGGGGCATCACAAACGAGCTCGAGCGAGCGTTGTTCTTGGCATACTCGTCACCTGCCGTGCTCACTGTTGCAGTGAACGTCTGGTTTCCGGGTGACTTTGGCCACTCAGGGATAGGCAACACGACCGTATCCTTGGCCAGAAAGCCGAGCTTGCCCTTCCAGGTGTAGGTTGACTGTTTCGCCCCCTTCGCACCAAAGGTAACGGTGCATTCGGTGAGGTCTTTCGAACCGGTGTTCTGGATGACCACTTCCGGATTGGCGCAGATGGGGTTCATCCGACTGTAATACTCCCAGGAGTTGGGCTTGCGGATGTCGATGATGGCAACGTCGGTTGTGAAGTTCGGAGCGCTGTAGCCGATGAGTTGTGTGGATACTTCCCAGCGACCCCAGTTTTCTTCGGCAGCTTCTTTCTTCACGCCGTAGTCGATGGTGAGCTGCTTCTTGCCCTGCGTGAACGGCGTTGCGTCGAACTCATACAGGTCCACCATCTCGCCCGGACACCAGCCCGTGCGATCGATGAGCCACGTGCCCCCTTGCGGATAGACCGGATTGTCTCCGCATTCCTTCCACAGTCGCCAAGTGAAGCGCTCCGTGCCATCGAGCGAAATGAAGTGGTTACGTGGACAGAATTCGGCGCAATTGGTGGCGTTACTGAACTCGTGTCCGGAGGTTACGGCCTTAAGTCGGAACATCTTGGCCTCTGGGTTCAGAGGAACCGACACCGGAGCGATGGCCTTGTTGGTGATCACATCCGGATACCATGCGCCGCGCTCATAGACCACCTGGTCGATCTGCTTCACGTCGCGAGGGGGCGTTCCCTTGATGAACATGAACGTCAGATCGATCAGCTCCTGCTGGTTACCGGCCGAGAGTGTCACGTTATTGCGCAGCAGTGGGGCAAAATCTGTCACGTCCACTTCCCAGCGGAATCCCTGCGGCCCCAGGTCCAGTCCGATACCGTATGGCGTGATATACCGGCCGATCTCGAAGTCGACGATCGGACTGAAGTACGGCGACACGGTGCGACGAATGGTGTTCTGGGCCGGAACGATCACCGAGTCGACCCTGCTGCCGTTCTCCGACAGAATAGGAAGCACACCTGCCTCCTGCACTATCAATGTATCGGTGGCCACGGCCGGGTGTGCCGGATCATCAAGGGCGTAGACCCGTGGTTCGACCTTGCGATTGAAGAGCTCTAGTGAAGTGAAACGGGGCTGTTGGTTGACGTCAACACTGACGGTTTGTGTGGTAACGTCAAGGTCGGTTCCCACCTCGAAGCTGACGATAGGTCGCATCTCGCTCTCCTGCGTCAGATGTCCCATCTCATCGCCCGATAGACGGTGCACAACCGGCATTCCGAAAAGTCTGGCATCATATCCACTGATGGCAAGGTCTGCTGCAACACGCTGGTTACGAACCAGTTCAGCGTTGTAATAGGCAACAAGTCGCTGATACTGCGGATGCTCACCTGTTACCGTGCGGTGCATCCACGACTTGACGGTGTTCGTGTCGAGCGCAACGTTCCACACCTGGAACTCATCGATCATGCCTTCGTATGATCCCGACCCACCCGAGCCGATCACGAACCGCGTGATGCCGTTCATCTTGCGTGTTCGCTTATCGCCCTCATGGAACAGCGACCCATTCAGGTAGATGCGCATGAAACCGGCGCGCGTTTTCGTGAACACCCAGTGATTCCATCGACCTTCCGTAGCTGATGCCAGCGCGGCCTTTTCAATGCGGTCTAACGCCCCGGTCTTCGGGTCAATACCACAATCCCAATAGACCACCTGATTGTCCCATGGAAGGTGAACATTCAGTACGCGACGACCTTCGGCATCATAGGCCTCAACCGTGTTATGCGCGCGTGGGAGTTTGGCTGTGTCGCCCCATGACCAAAAAGAGATCGTGACCTCATCGGTGAGATCCTTGCCGATCTCCCTTGGAACAGAGATCATATCTCCGGCCGTGAACTTGAAAGCATATCGTGTTGGGTCGATAACCGTGCCCTTGTTCGGAGCAGGACCCCCATTGAGGATAACATCTTCACTGGCACCAGAGCATGAGAAGTCGACAGCGATGTCCGAGGTGCCATCCCATGTGAACGTCGACGAAAACGGAATGTGCGTAGCACTACTCTCAAGGTTCACGTTTCGGCGCACCACGGTCTTAAAGTCCGTGAGGTTCTGAAGGAACCGCTCAACATTGGCCCCGCCGACCGGGTTCGTGACGTGACGCATGCGAATGGTCAGCATGGTCACATTACCCTGCGTTCGAGTATTGATCACCATGCCATGGATCTGTCCGGCGCTCAGTCCGGCAGTCTTCAGTTCCGACGCTGTCCAAATGAAACGCCCACGTCCTCCGGTCTTCTTCATGATCTCCGGAAGATCGTATCCGCCCGTTCCGATCTTCTTGAGCTGACCGATGAGGCCACCCTTGCGAGTAGCCGTTGTGGCCTGGTAGCGAAGTCGAGGTGTGATGACCGTAGATGAATACGAGAACGAATCCGGAGACGCCCCCTTCACCCGAAAGTTCGGCTGCATCATGCTCGTTGAGTCGAACTCACCCGTCGAGTCGCGCAGCATGGTGTAGGTTAGGTAATCCCACTCACCGCAGTCGAACCGGTCCTGCGTCGTTGCCGGGTCGCACTTCAGCGTGTAAAGCATCACTACTTTTTCATAGCGGCCAGGGGGCGGAAACAGCCACGTCCCGGAGCGCTTCGTGGTGTCCTTGAACGTCAGCGTTTTCACGTATACCGTATCCGACGGCTGAGCCAGACCAGCCGTGGCAAAGGCGACAAGAAGAAGCAGAACGGAAATGAGTCGTGTCATGTGGCGCATGGGGTTTTCGAAAAGATGAACGCCGTGAAAAATACACCTGAAGCGATGTCGAATGACGAAGGACGAGTTACCACTGACGAGTAACCTCACACCTCAAACCTAGTGCCGCGCAACTCCCCCATCGACGTTGATGGTTTGGCCGGTGATGATACCGGAGGCGGGCAGGGCAAGAAATGCGACGACGTTGGCGATGTCTTCGGGTTCGTCGGCGCGGTGGACGGCCTGGGCAGGGAGGATGCTTTCGAGAAGCGGGCGCATTTCGGGGGACATTCCAACGCTCTGCGTGGCAGTTAGACCAACGGTTATCGTGTTGATGGTAATGCCATAGCTGCCGACTTCTGAAGCAAGCGAACGGGTAAAGCCGATGACACCCATCTTGGCGGTAACGTAATGCGTCAGGTAGGGCGTGCCGAGCCAGACAGTGTCACTGGAGAAGGTGATGATGCGGCCAAAGCCGGCGCGCTTCATGTGCGGCAGGACAGCGCGCACGACGTGGTAGAGTGAATCCAGCGTGACCTCGAGCGTGCGCTTCCATTCCGTGAACGATAGAAGGTCGAACGGCTCTTCGTGGTAGTATCCAACATTGTGCACCAGAATGTCCACCCGGCCATAGTGCTCGATGGCTGCAGACACAACGCGCTCAACGTCCTTGGGGTCGGTCATGTCGCCCGTTACACTGATGACACGTCCACCGATGGCGCGCACGGCTTCTTCCGTCTCCGTCGCGGGCGCCAGATCAGCGATGACCAGGTGAGCCCCTTCCTCGGCGAGACGTTCACAGAAGGCGCGGCCGCTGCCGACGGCAGCACCGGTAACAATGGCGACGCGATCGTGGAGTCCACGCTCGAAACGAGTTATCTGCATGGCAGGGGGCTTGCGTTATGCCGAAAGAAGGCCGAGCTCTAGGCCGACCTCGTGGAAAACATTCAGGATCGCATCGAGATGCTCATCCTCGTGTGTGGCCATGTAACTCGTGCGCATCATCGACATGTTTGGTGGAACGCCCGGCGGAATGAAGGCATTGACAAAGACACCCTTGTCGTAGAGTTTCTTCCAGAACACCATGGCCAGTTCGGCGTCGCCAACGACGACGGGAACGATGCCCGTTTCGGAGTCTATGACGTGGAATCCCATATCGGCAAAGCCCTTGCGCATCTTATCGGCATTGGCGATCAGACGGTCAATACGCTCCGGTTCGCGCTCAAGGATGTTCAGAGCAGCCAGCGCTGATGCCACCGATGCCGGTGTTGGCGACGCGCTGAAGATCAGCGCCGGGGAATGGTGCTTGATGTAGTTCATCACGCGCTCGGGTCCAGCAACAAAGCCCCCTAACGACGCAAACGTCTTGGAGAACGTCCCCATCGTAAGGTCCGTCTCATTCACAAGATCGTAGTAAGACGCCGTGCCGCGTCCGCCCTTGCCCACAACACCCGTGGCGTGGGCGTCGTCTACCAGCACGCGTGCGCCGTGCTTTTTAGCTACCGTCAGAAGGTCTGGCAGGTTAACCAGTTCGCCACTGACCGAGAAGACGCCGTCGGTAACGACCAGCTTGCCGGCATCAGCAGGAATGCGCGACAGAACGCGGTCGAGGTCTTCCATATCGTTGTGCTTATAGCGCACAAACTCGGCAAAGCCACCCTTGGCCAGAAGGCATCCGTTAATGATGCAGGCGTGGTTTTCCTTGTCGGAAATCACATACTCGCCCTTCTGCACCAGAGCCGAGATCACACCGAGTGCCGTCTGGTATCCGGTCGAGAATAACAGCACATCCTCCGTACCGAGGTATGCAGCCAGACGCTTTTCCAGCTCGATGTGCAGGCTGATCGTGCCAGTCAGATAGCGAGAGCCGGAACAGCCGGTGCCGTACTTCTCGATGGCGGCAATTGCCGCCGCTTTTACTTCAGGATGCGCCGTCAGACCCAGGTAGTTGTTCGAGCCGGCCATGATGATCTTGCGACCTTCGATCTGCACGACAGGACCCTCGTTTTCCTCGACTGGACGGAAATAGGGGTAAAGTCCGGCTGCCTTTACTTCGTCAGCACGGGTGAAATCACGACATTTCTGGAAGAGGTCCATTTGAACTCCGTTAACATTACGTTACATAGCCTGCGAATATCGTCATTTGCAGGGGGCTAACGCAGGTTCTCTACCTGAATAGGGATACCCAAGTCAGCACTCTGAACAAGCTTGATGGCTACCTGCAAGTCATCCTTGCTCTTACCGGTCACGCGCACCTTTTCGTCAATGATCTGCGTGGTGACCTTCAGCTTGGCATCCTTGATGGCCGTGGTGATCTTCTTGGCCTCCTCGCGGTCAAATCCGGCCTTGAGCTTGACGTCCTGCCGCACACTCTTGCCGCTAAGGAGCTCCACCTTCTGCTCATCGAGGGACAGCACGCTGATGCCCCGCTTGATCATTTTCTGTTTGACGATCTCCAGGGCTGCCGTGACGAAGTGCTCGCCATCGGCACGGATCTGGAAGACCTTTTCATTGCGCCGCAGTTCGACTGTGCAGTTCGACCCGCGCAGGTCATAACGATGCTCGATTTCCTTCACCGCCTGATTGATCGCATTGTCGGCCTCCTGAAGGTCGACCTCGCTGATGAAGTCAAAGGAAAAGGTGGACATCGGCTGGCCTTACCTAACGATACATGTGATGGTGGTCTTCATGCGCAATGGTACCTCGTCGTGAACCGT
>CALRYC010000001.1:0-198649 GCA_943372295.1 Chitinophaga pinensis | reverse complement strand
GAGCCGGTGCTGGTGCGCTCGGTGCCGTAGGGGTGGTACGACGAGCTTTGAAGGGGCTCGGCGGTGGTGCTGAGCGTTACGCGGGCCGAGCCGAGGTAATCGCTGATGACCACTTCCGAGGTGCCGTCGGCGCGCGTGATGATGCGCGTGTTGTTGGGTCCGTACGTGTTGAACTCCACGGGCCAGAGGCGCACGCCGTTGCGGCCGCACATCGACCCCTGCAGGCCGTTGTACGTGGCAAGCTGACGTCCGTCGGCGCACACAAGCGTGTACACCCAGGCCAGCGCCATACGGCTTCGCTGTGGAGGGGCGGCTACGCCGCAGAGGGGCAGCTTCGCTGCAGAGGGACGGCTTCGCCGTGGATTGATATTCACTCGATTCTTCTCCTCCCAACCTCAAACCCCACACCTGAAACCTCACACCTGAGTTGGTACGTGACCAAACTTACTTGATTCAGGAGATTGGGCGCTTTGCGCAGGTTGCAGGTTTCAGGTTTCAGTTTTCAGGTGTGAGGTGTGAGGTGTGAGGACAGGGACGCCTAACACGCTATGGATTTAGTAGCCCCGGGCTGCATCCTGAGACGCGCAGCGGCGAAGGACCAATGACAGATGACCAATGACGAATGACCAATGACAGATGACCAATGACCGCGTCATTTTGTAATCTGTCATTCCGTAATTGCGCGCAGTGCAGGTGCGATCCCTCGCTACGCTCGGGATGACACAATCACGCATGGCTCCCTGCTTTCGCAGGAATGACGGACCTAAAACCTAAAACCTAAAACCCAACACCTACAACCTGTGCGCAGCACCAACCTACTCAATCACGCACAGCATAGCCCCTTTTTCGACGGCGGAGCCTTCGTTGGGGGTAAGGTGGCGGACGGTGCCGTCGGCGGGTGATTTGATGGCGTTTTCCATCTTCATGGCTTCGAGGATGAAGAGCGTTTCGCCTTTGCGGACGCTGGCGCCTTCCTTGGTCGTGATGTGCTTGAGAAGTCCGGGCATGGGCGCAGTGAGACGCACAACGCGCTGCTGCTGCGCCGGTGAGGCCTTGAGGATGTCGAGAAGCTGGGCATGACGGTCCTTCATCACCCTGGCGGTGTAGGCATAGCCGCGCACGGAGATCGTTACGGTCTGCAGGCCGTCGCTGTGGATGTGAACCGGTACGGGCTGACCCTTGTCGTGCCAGTGCCAGACCCCCGGGATGTCGGTTGGAGTCAGCACGACGTCTTTACCGTCATGGTCGCGGGCACCGTCTGCCGTAATGTCAACATGGCGCGTTTGGCCGTCAAGCTCGGTGGTGACAATGAAGCGTGCCATGCAGTGTACCAATGGTGTGTAGATCAGTTACGGCAAAACTACGGTCGATACCAGCATTCCTGCGTGGCAATGGCCGCAAGCGGAACGTCATGAGGCTCAGCAGCCACGTCAGCTGCCAGCTGAGACTGATAGGCAATGCCTATGGCGGTGGTCCGGGCGCGGGTTAGGAATCGGTCGTAGTAGCCCTTACCATATCCAAGGCGCCGACATGTGCGGTCAAATGCAACAAGTGGTACGATCACGGCAGTGTCCGGACCAAAGTGCTCGGCAGGCACGAGATCTTCGTCCAACTCCACCACAGGCTCGAGAATGCCAAACCGCCCCGCCTGCCAGCGCGTGCGCCAGGTCACACAACAATGCAGAAGCTCATCGCCGGAATCGGGTGTGATCGGAACATACACCTCCTTACCAATCCCCCACGCATACTCGATGAATGGCATGGTTTGCACTTCCTCGGCCGTGGATCGATAGACATGCACGCACGAAGCGATCTGAAACGCCCGGTGCTTGTGCGCCCTCTCAAAAATGAGCTGGTCCCACAATCCGCGGTCCTGCACCTCGATCGATGCCCGTCTCTCAATGGCGGCCGAGCGGATCTCCTGCTTTGTCAATCTCCCCTCCTCATGGCTATGATGTCCGGTACGATAATGGCAGCGATCAACACGCCCCCTCCCAGCATCTGTCGCATCGAAAGTGTTTCGGCACCGATGGCAACGGCAATGACGGAGGCGGCAAGGGGCTCCATGGCAAAGATGATGCCGGCCCGCACCGGATGCGTGTATTGCTGAAACCGCGTCTGCACAAAGGTCGGGATGACAGAGGCGAAGATGGCGCAGTAGACAATGGCACGCACAACGGACGATGACAGGGTCATCTGCAAGCTGCCGTGCCCGGTGAGACTGAAGATGAGCATCGAAACGAGCGCCAGTGCCACGGTGGCCGCAAACTGCAGCACCACCAGGGCATTCTGCTTGTGCGTGTCGTGGCGTATGTCCGACGTCCACGTGTCGATGTACACAAGGTACACGGCCCAGATGATGGCGCTGATCACCGTCTGCACGTCACCGAATCTGACGCCGAGTAGCTCCGGCGATGTGAACAGATACAGGCCGAGGAGGATCATAACGATCGACGCCGCATGCGTGCCCCGCAGGCGCGTGCCGTGCGTGATGCGCTGCACCAGCGGAACGAACGCCACCATGGTGCCGGTGATGAAGGCCGAGGTCGAAGCCGAGGTTTCTGTCAGACCAAAGGTCTGCAAAAGAAAGCCGGCTCCGAAAAGCAGACCCAGTATGCTGCCCCGACGAAGCGTTGTGCGGTCAATGGATGCAAGTGACCGACGCCAGATCATGGCCCCGACCAGCAGCGCAAGACCAAATCGCAAGGCAACAAATACCGATGGGGCCACCTCGGTCAGCGCCGACTTTATGACCACAAACGTGCCCGCCCAGAGCACAGTGATCAACGTCAGCGCAAGCTCAGCGCGATGTCGCTGCATCAGCGTCCCGCAAGAGCAAGCAGGTGATGATAACGCACCGCGGCCCGCATGCCCGTGTGAAAGTTCGACAGGTCGAAATGCTCGTCCGGTGAGTGGGCATTCTCATTGTTGAGACCGAATCCCATGAGCACCGTCGGGACGTTGAGGACCTGATCAAAGAGCAGCACAACGGGGATCGAGCCGCCTTCGCGCGTGAAACGGCACTTGGCTGAGAATGTTTCCTCGAGAGCCTGCGTTGCAGCATGCATCACCGGCGAGTCACGCTCAACCAGCACCGGATCGGCCCCATGCAGATCCTGCACCTGCACGGTAACACCGGCCGGTGCGATCGACTTTACATGCGCCGTGAACTTCTCGGCGATGTCGTCATGCTTCTGATGCGGCACCAGACGCATGCTGATCTTGGCCATCGCCCGCGCCGGAAGCACGGTCTTGGCCCCTTCCCCGGTAAAGCCACCAAGGATGCCGTTAACATCCAATGTCGGACGCGCACCGAGGCGCTCAATAGAACTGTAGCCCTCTTCGCCGAAGAGCTCGGCTACGTCCACGTCGGCCTTCAGACGCTCATCGCTGTGACCCAGCGCGGCCAGGTCCGCACGCTCCTGCTCGGTAAGGGACTTCACGTCATCGTAAAACCCATCGATGGTGATGTGACCATGCTCGTCCTTAAGCTTGGCGATGATCGTGGCCAGTGCGTTGAGCGGGTTCTGCACCGCACCGCCGTACGATCCCGAATGCAGGTCCCGGTTTGGACCCTGCACGTCGATCTGCATGTAGGCCATGCCGCGCAGGCTGTAGACGATCGATGGCTGACCCGGAGCGAACATCGACGTGTCCGACACGAGGACGGAGTCGCATGCAAGCTTTGCTGCATGTGCCCTGACGAATGGAGCCAGATGCGTGCTGCCGATCTCCTCCTCGCCCTCGATGAGCAACTTGATGTTCACCGGCAGACGTCCCTCGACGGCCAGCAGCGCCTCGATGGCCTTGATATGCAGAAACACCTGCCCCTTGTCATCCGTAGCGCCGCGGGCAAAGATCTTTCCATCACGCACTACTGGCTCAAACGGCGGATTCGTCCACAAGTTCAGCGGGTCCACCGGCTGCACGTCGTAGTGTCCGTAGAACAGCACCGTAGGAGCCCCCTCTCCGGCATCAAGGTTCTCGGCGTAGACGATCGGATGACCGTTGGTGGGGAGCACCTCGACGTGCTTCAGGCCGATGCCGCGCAGGTGATCAGCCAGCCAGTTGGCGCAGCGCACGACGTCGCCGGATCGCTCGGGGTCGGTGCTCACGCTCGGAATGGAGAGTAACTCGATGAGCTCGGCTTCAAAGCGCTCACGGTGCTGGGTAAGGTACTCGCTGGTAGTCATTGTTGTGTGATGATGAAAGTGTGGCTGAGAGTTATCACGGTTAAGGGGGCTTATCCGGGCATGAGCATCGATTCGGCATAGACGCGCTCGTAGTGCGGCACGATCAGCGAAATGTCGAAGTTGTCGATCACGCGCCGACGTGCGTTCTCGCGGAATATGGCGAGCTTCTTGGGATTGGTCAGCAGGTCCAGACAGTACCGCGCCATGCGGTCAACATCTCCGAGTTCGGCGATGAAGCCCGTCTCGTCGTGCTTGACAACCTCCGGGATACCGCCGATGTTCGTGGCCACAACCGGCACGGAGCAGCTCATGGCCTCAAGGGCCGAGAGCCCGAAACTCTCCTGCTGCGAAGGCAGCAGAAAGATGTCGGCTACAGAAAGGATCTCCGGTAGGGCCGACTGCTTGCCGAGAAAGGTCACGTGCTCCTCGACGCCGAGCTCGCGGCATAGACGCTCGGCATCGCTGCGCTCAGGTCCGTCACCGACGAAGACAAGTCGTGCCGGTACTTTCTTGCGGACCTCAGCAAGGATGCGCACACAGTCCTGGACACGCTTGACCGGTCGGAAATTCGACACGTGCATGAGGACAAACTCGCCGTCCTTCTTGAGATGCTTCTCCATATGGCTGCAGTCACCGCGCGTGTAGAGAACCGTATCGACAAAGTTCGGGATCACCCGGATCGACAGATCCTGACCAAAACTCTGGCGCGTCTTCTCGGCCAGAAAGCCCGAGACGGCCGTAACCATGTCGCTCTTTTCGAGTGAGAACTTCACCAGCGGCAGAAACGTCGGCTCCATGCCCACAAGCGTAATATCCGTTCCATGAAGTGTTGTCACCAGACGAAAGGGGCGCGTTGAGCGACTGATCTCCTTGGCCAGATACGCGCTCACCGCATGCGGGATCGCGTAGTGCACGTGCACCACATCGAGCTGCTCGTACTTGGCAACATCCAGGATCTTACCGGCCAACGAGAGCGTGTACTGATTGAACTCCATCAACGGATACGACGGAGTCTCCACCTCGTGGTAGTAGATATTGTCCTGAAATCTGTCGAGTCGCATTGGCTGCGCGTACGTGATGAAGTGTACGCTATGACCTTTTTTTGCAAGTTCGTGGCCCAACTCTGTGGCCAGCACGCCGCTACCACCATACGTTGGGTAACACACCATTCCGATTCGCATACAAGATCCCTCTCTCCCCCGCCGGGCCGCCACGATATCCGCATGAGCTTCACGCCTTACCGCACGGTGACATCGGAGAATAGCTTCGAAATTACCATCAAACGATCAGTCTTTCGGGCGTTTATCGCCCCCTGCCGATCGAAGGATGAAGCACAGCTGGTTCTCGATGCTTTGCGATCCACCTACTCGGATGCGGTCCACCATTGCTACGCGTATCGCATCGGCGCGCATGGTCTGGAATCTCGTATGTCCGATGACGGAGAGCCATCCGGAAGCGCCGGCAAGCCGATCCTGTTTGCCATGCAGAAGGCCAAGATCAGCGATGCGATCGTCGTTGTCGTGCGATACTTCGGAGGCGTGAAACTCGGCGTCGGACCGCTGGCACGTGCCTATGCGGAAGCCGCACATGGGGCGATCGACACCGCTGTGGTGGTCGAAGTTCGACCTCAGCAGCGCATCACCGTTCATTGCCTGTATGATGATGTGTCAACGGTAACGCATCTGATGGAGGACGTGGATGCACGGTTTGAAGCCTCGTATGGCGACGCGGTAAGCTTCGACGTTACGGTCGATGAGCAGAAGTTGTCGTCGTTTCTTGCGCTGTTGATATCACGCACCAACGGCCGTGCCGGATACTCAAAAGTCCGTCCCGAGTGAGAACATCCACACCGGTTCAGAGAAGCCCCCTTCGGGCCTGATACGCCAGGCAACATCAATGCGCAATGGCAATCCGAGGGCCGCATTTCGCGTACCGATGCCCACCGACGAAATGATCTGGTTAGGGGCCTCAACGAATGGTTCAGACCATGCGCGGCCGTTGGAATCCCATGCTCCACCTGCGTCAAAGAAGATCTGCGCCTGCATACCCTGAAACAGCGATGGAATGGGGCCTGCCTGAAACGCCAGCAGAAACGGGAACCGGAGTTCGAGGTTGGTGATAAAGTAGCGCGAGCCGTTGCGCTCATTTAGGCTATAACCACGCAGCGGCCAGCCGGGTCGGGTGAAGGCAAAGTCCTCGGGATTCTCGAACGGCCAGCCGTTGGGACTGAACGTCCGGTTGATCCAGTTGTCTGTGCCACCGATGAAGAACTTCTGCGGATTGGCACCCGAGCTGACTCCCCCGGCACCACGTACGACGAAAGAATAGAGTCCGCCGAGGTGGAAGTACTTGCGTCCGTCGAAGCGAGCCGTCGTAAACGAGATTCCCGACTCACCCCATGCCGGTGATGCCTCGAGCGTGAGGTTAAGGCGCGAACCGCTCATCGGCGCCCACATTCCCCAGAGTCCATCGTCAAGCACAAAGGAAAGCGAAGGCACGGTCACGAAACGCGTCAGCGACGGGTCGAGCGGATTATCGATATTCTCTCTCGACATTCCCATGATCTGCACGCCAAGGTCTAGGCGCGTGTAGCGCGAAAAGGGATACGCGGCCCTGAGCGACGTGCCGTAGTTGCGCAGGCGATAAAGGTTGTCGGTGTTGGGCAGAAAGGTAAAACCGGCATTCTGGAAAACCGCCGCATAGAGATCGATCACGTCCGGCAGATACCCATAGGAGAGCCAGAAGCTGCTGTTGGCAAGATCAAGGAAGATGTTACCGCGGAAATAGATCTCATGGTCACCAAGCATGTCAGAGAAAAGCATGTCGATCTGACCGTTTGCACCGAAGAAGTTGTTGTAGCCGGCGTTTCCGGTCACGACATCGGCCGTGAAGGTGGTCTTATAGTCCTGCGGCGGATAGATCGTATCGCGAGCGCTCTCAGAACCGTCCAACAGCGGATTGGACTCATACTGTGCTGCGTCAGGGTTAGGGGGCGCCGAACGCTGCTCGGTCAGATCAACATCAAACGTACCGTAGCTGAACGACACGGTATCCTGCGTCGGAGCGGGCTTGGCGACAAGCTGGGACAGCGAATTCCGTTCAATAAGCTGCTGCTTGCGGAGCACGGTCATCGGCAGCGTATCTCGCTGCTTGATATCCAGCGGAAAGTTCAGCAGGAAGATGTCATAACCGACGCGATTCTGAGACGTGAATAACAGTTTTGTACCATCGCGGGAGAGTGATATCTGCGATACTTCCTGCAATGAATTGGTCAATGCCGTTCGCCGCTTCGAGGCAACATCCATTCGCCAGAGATTGCTTATGCCATTGTAGTCGGCTACATACAGAAGTGCCGAACCATCCGGAGAGACGGCCAATGAGGTCTTGCCGACGTCTGGATCGTTCGTCATCCGCTCAATGGCCCGCGTCTGAACGTCTACACGATAAACATCCCGCGCGTCGACGTTGTGCGTCCAAATCGGGAAATCCGCCGCGATGTCCTTGGGGTCGGTATATGCGTTACGATCGGATATAAAGTACACGTATTTACCATCTGGAGACCATGTAGGTTGGGCATCCGTGAAGATGTCATTGGTAAGCTTCGATAGTCGACGTTTCCCAAACTCGTATATGTAGATGTCCGAATGGCGTCCGCCCGTATCGGCATCGAACACGAGTTTTGATCCATCCGGAGACCACGCAACGCCTCCGATGGTCTGAAGATTGAGCGAAAGCTGGTCGTAGTCCCCCGAGGCGACATCCACGAGGTAGATCGCATCCTGTCCAGCCCCCTTCGCGCCTACGGCCAGCTTGGTACCCTTTGGATTCCAGGTAATGCCTGGGGTGAGGAAATTCAGTTCCTCAAAGTCCGTGCTGCGTCCGCTTGAAACCAGTTCACGGGGCTTCTTGGCCTTGATATCCATGACGTATAGGCCGAACGAACCCGAACCACGATCAGACAGGAAGGCAACCTGCTTACCATCGGGTGAGATCGCAGGCGAGGTGTTGTAGAAGTTTTCCTCTTTGCGGTGATTGGTTAGCCGCTGAGCGTAGTCCTCGACGTAGTCAAAGCGGCCCACGTCAGGGAAATACTCCCGCTTGGTGTCCTTGGCCCATTGCTCGGACATTTCCTCGTAGGACATCCCGAAAGATGCCTGAAATGTCCTCTCGACGTCGCGCAGCGTACGGAAACGATTCAGCACCTCGCCGACCTTGCCCTTGCCGTAGGTATTGGCCACGTACGTCCAGAAGGCCTGGCCACCTCGATAGGCAAAGTATCCGTTCAGTTGATCGAGGCCGCGCAGGAACTCGCTGACGGCCACGTCGCGCATGAACATGTCGGTCTTGATGTCCATCCCGTCGGCGCTCGAGTACTCGGCAAAACCCTCGTTCATCCAGAGCGGCAGCATAACTGCGCCCGGATTGTTGATCAGAGACTGAATGTTCCCGCCATAGAGCATATCATTCAGCACGGCATGAACAAGCTCATGATGGATCACGTGCTTAAACTTTGCATGGTCGCCTTCAAAGGGAAGGACCACCCGATTCTTGAACAGCTCGGTCACGCCCCCTATCCCCTCGGTCATGAACTGGCTGATAACGTTGGTCTGCTGGAACTGGTTGTGCGAATTGTACAGGATCAGCGAGATGCGCTTGTTGACGGTATACGCCAGCTGATCCTGGATAATGCGAAGGGCCGACTCAGCCTCGCGGGCCATGAACTTGGCAAGGGGCAAGGCATTGCTGTGGTAATAAACGTCGAAGTTGGCCGACTGTATGACCTTCCAGTTGAACTTCTCATACTGCTTCTTGTTCTTTCCAAACTCGGTGGCTCCACCGAGGAGCTGACCGGAGGCCGGCGCCGAGTGAAGCAGGCAGAACAGAAGGAGCGATAAGGGGATCGGATAACGATTCATGAGTACCACGCTGACGAATAACCCGCCGTACGGGTGTACGGTTTCAGTCCGCTAGGAAGGTCAAGAAACGACCACATCATTTTCCGTGCGGTCATTACGTGCGCGGAGCCGCTTGTTAGAGGAAAGATTCGCCATGCCTGCTTCGGCTGCGGCCTGCTCGGCTTCCTTCTTGTTGCGCCCGGAGCCGGAGCCGACAATGTGTTCTTCGACGACTACCTCGACGGTGAAGTGCTTCTCGTGATCGGGCCCTTCCTCTTTCACAACAACATATCGCGGAGCTCCGAATCCCTTTCCCTGAACGGTTTCCAAGAGCAGACTCTTGAAGTTAGTGTCATGCACCAGTGACTCGCGCATCATGATCGGCAGAAGTCGCTCAACGATAAACCGGCGCGCTTCGTCAAATCCCCGGTCAAGATAGATGGCCGCGATCACCGACTCAAGTGCATCGGCCAGCATACCGTCATTGCCGCGCTGCAGCGACTGACTTGCCGAATAGCTCAGAAAGAGATAGTCCTCCAGGCGCAGGGCGCGGGCACAGACGGCCAGAGACTTCTTGTTCACGATCCACGATCGCATCTTGGTGAGCTCGCCTTCTAGCACCTCCCTGTTGTTATAGAACAGGTACTCGGCCGTAACCATGCCGAGAATCGCGTCGCCGAGAAACTCGAGTCGCTCGTTTGATCGATGATCAGGTGTGTTGGCAACCTGCAGATATGACCGATGCGTCAGTGCCTGTTCATAGAGAGATGGCATATGGATGCTGATGCCGAGCGTCTCTTCGAGATCCTTCACGCGCTCGTCCGTAAGCAGTCCCATAGCCGGGAAAATCTCTTTGAATGCGGCGTTGCTGGCCGCCCCCTTCGTCGAGGCGAACTTTAGCAGGTTAGCATAAAGCTGGCGTACAATGTCCTTCAAAGGGTCTACCTCATGACCGACGGACTCGAGGACTTACTCGCCAAACGCCTTGAAGCAGAGCGTGGCGTTATGTCCGCCGAACCCGAAAGTATTACTGATCGCGGCACGGATTTCGTGCTTGCGCGGCGCGTTAGCAACATAATCCAGCGTGCATTCTGGATCAGGTGTGATCTGATTGATCGTTGGCGGTACAACACCGTTCTTGATGGCCAGTACCGTGGCGATAGCCTCAATGGCACCGGCTGCTCCAAGCAGGTGACCGGTCATGGACTTGGTCGAACTGACAAGTAACTTATCGGCCCAGTCGCCGAAGACTGTGCGGATAGCGGCCGACTCGGACTTGTCGTTAAAATGCGTCGATGTGCCGTGGGCGTTAACGTAGTCAACGTCTTCCGGCTGCAGCCCAGCGTCGGCAAGCGCCAGACGCATCGATCGCACAGCGCCTTCGCCTCCCGGAGCCGGCTGCGTGATGTGATAGGCATCGTCGGTAAGACCAATGCCGACGATCTCTGCGAGGATGTTCGCCCCGCGACCGAGCGCATGCTCAAGCGTTTCCAGCACGATCACTCCGCCTCCTTCGCCCATGACAAATCCGTCGCGGTCCTTGTCAAATGGTCTACTTGCGGTTTCAGGGCTGTCATTGCGCGTTGAAAGGGCCTTCATGGAGTTGAATCCACCGATACCCATAGGACACACAACAGCTTCGCTTCCTCCGGCCAGCATCACGTCGGCCATGCCTCTCTGCATGAGCATCAGGGCATCGGCGATAGCATGCGACGATGTGGCACACGCCGACACCGTCGCGTAGTTCGGTCCCTTAAGACCAAATCGAATGGCAATGTGTCCGGCCGCTATGTCCGAGATGAGCATCGGAATGAAGAGCGGTGAGATCCGGTCGGGCTTGCCGTCGCGTTCGAAGAGATTCCGCTGCTGGTGGTGATAGGTCCACATACCACCAATTCCCGACCCAAACACGACGCCGGCACGCTCCTGATCACAGGCGGCAAAGTCGATACCAGCATTTTCCACGGCCATCACCGCGCACGACATGGCATACTGCGCAAAGAGGTCCATTCGCTGGACCTCTTTACGCGTCATATGCAATGTTGGATCGTAGTTCTTGACTTCGCAGGCAAAACGCGTGTCGAATTCGGTTGCATCAAACCGCGTGATTGGACCCGCACCACTGCGGGCCTGCATCATGCCGCTCCAGAACTCATCGGCAGTATTGCCAATGGGCGTAACGGCTCCGACGCCGGTGATGACAATGCGTGGAATGGTCTTCGACATACCTATGCCTGACGTTAGGGACAAGATCGCGTGAACGTGTAGTTGGTAAGGGGCTTGTTAGGCCTTGGACTCAATGTAAGAGATAGCGTCACCAACAGACTGGATCTTCTCGGCCTCGCTGTCGTCGATCGTCAGATTGAAAGCCTTTTCGAATTCCATGATGAGCTCGACCGTGTCGAGAGAATCGGCGCCGAGATCACTCGTGAATGAAGCCGTTGGCGTGACCTGTGACTCTTCGACGCCCAGCTTGGAGACGATGATCTCTGTTACCTTTTGTGCCACTGCTGACATAGCAAACCCTTGTTGAAAAATGGAGTTGAACAATCGTGCAAATGTACGGCGACGCCGGACGGATTTACATGGCCAATCCGCCACAGACGTTCAAAACTTGTCCGGTAACGTAGGCCGACTCAGACGCAAGAAAGAACGAAACGACCGAGGCAATCTCCTCTGGCGCTGCTCCGCGCTTAAGAGGAATGTTGCCGAAGAACGAAGCCTTCTGTTCCTCAGTGAGCTTCGCTGTCATGTCGGTTTCTACATAGCCCGGAGCAACGCAATTTACGGAAATGTTGCGACTGGCCAGTTCACGCGCGAGTGACTTTGTGAGCCCGACTAGGCCGGCTTTAGCGCTGCTATAATTGACCTGACCAGCATTGCCCTGCAGTCCCACAATGCTACCGATATTGACGATGCGCCCGCTTCGCTGCGACATCATCGGCCGCGAGGCAGCTCGACAGGCGAAGAATACGCCCGTTAGGTTGGTATCGATCACGTCGCACCAGTCCTTCGTGCTCATGCGCATCAGCAGCCCGTCGCGCGTAATCCCGGCATTGTTGACCAGACCGTCGATACGACCACCGGTGCTGACAACGGCCTCGATGAAGTCTTTGACGCTTGTCTCGTCGGCCACGTTCACCTGAAGAAAGGTCACCTTGCCGCCCGCTGCCTCGATCTCAGCAGCTACGGCCGCCGAGCGGTCGGGGTTGGAATTATACGTGGCAAAAACATGAGCCCCCTCACTACAGAGTCGGCGCACGACGGCCTCGCCGATTCCACGTGATCCGCCCGTAATGGCAAACACTTTTCCGCTGTGATCGAAGGTCTTCATCGCTCTTTCCTGGAAGTTTCTTTGCTCGGTTTACGATGGATTTGACGTATGGCGCAGCACATCCGCTGCGGTGTCAATACCATCGATGGTGGCCTCTGCAAGAGTGCGCTTGACCAGCCCCTGAAGGACCTTGCCGGGGCCAATCTCACAGTAGGACCGGATGCCATCATTCCACATCGCATGCATGGTAGATGTCCACAAAACCGGAGATGTCAGCTGGCGAATGGCGCTCTCTTTCAGTGCCTCCGGATCGCTGACGGGCCTGCCGGAAACATTCACATACACCGGCATGCGGGGCTGCGAGAACACCGTACTACTGATCTTCTCTGCAAGTCCTTGCTGGGCATCAGTCAAAAGGGGCGAGTGAAACGCACCGCTGACCTGGAGCTCCTTGACCATCTTTGCGCCGCGCTCCTTGAAGACCGGCATACACGCGCGGACGTACTCGGCCGAACCACTCACAACAACCTGTCCAGGAGAATTGTAGTTGGCAGGAACGATCACCTGACCGTCGACTCCATGAAGTTCCTGACAGATCTGACGCACGACGTCATCGTCCAAACCCACCACAGCGGCCATCGTGCCAGCCGTGGCATTGCCGACGTCGTACATAAGCTGCGCCCGCAGCTGCACCAGCTGCAGGGCATCGTCGAAGGTGAGCACGCCGGCGGCGTGAAGCGCGGAAAACTCACCCAGCGAATGACCAGCAACGGCCGAAACACCATCGATGGAGATCAGCGCCAGTAGCATCGCCTCGTGAACAAACAGCGCAGGCTGTGTGAATTTCGTCTTTCGGAGTTCTTCTTCCGGACCGTCGATCATGATCGACTGCAGGTCATAATCGAGCAGATCATTGGCTCTTGCGGCCATCTGCCGGGCTTGAGCAAATGATTCGACGAGATCCTTGGTCATGCCCACATACTGGGATCCCTGACCGGAGAACAGCAGCGCATTGGACATGGTCTTACGGCTTCTCCTTCTTGTCGATCGACCATCGCAAAAGAACTGATCCCCACGTATAGCCGGCACCGAAGGATGAAAGCACGAGATAGTCTCCGCGCTTCACCCTATCGGACTGATACAGTTCGGACAGACAGATCGGGATCGTTCCGGCGGTGGTATTTCCGAAGCGCTCAATGTTAATCATCACCTTGTCTTTGCTCAGACCCATGCGTTCTGCAGTAGCATCGATGATTCGCAGATTTGCCTGATGAGGGATCAGCCATGCCACATCATCAGCGGTGAGATGATTGCGCTCCATGATCTCATACGACACATCGGCCATGCATTTGACCGCACTTTTGAATACCGCCTGACCCTCTTGATACACGAAGTGCTCGCGGTTGGTCACGGTCTCGATCGTCGCAGGACGCAATGAGCCCCCTGCCTTCTGGTGCAGGTGCGCTTCACCGGCGCCGTCCATGCGAAGGATGTGATCTACAACGCCATAGTCATCGGAATCCGACGGCTCGAGAAGCACAGCTCCCCCTCCGTCACCAAAGAGAACACACGTTGTTCGGTCCTCAAAGTTGAGGATGGCACTCATTTTGTCGCCACCGAGCACAAGCATCTTCGTTGCCGCGCCGGCCTCAACCATTTTTGCGCCGGTCACCAGTGCGTAGAGAAAGCCACTGCAGGCACCGGCAAGGTCAAAGCCCCAGGCGTTCTTTGCGCCGAGCTTATGCTGAAGGATCGCCGCGCTGGAGGGGAACACCCGATCCGGCGTCACCGTCGCTACGATGATACAGTCGATCTCTTCGGCGGTGATGCCACGCTGTCTAAGCACTTCCTGCGCCGCCGGCAGGAGGATATCTGTTAGTCCACCTTCGAAGGCGAAATGCCGTTCCTTGATGCCGGTGCGCGTCTGGATCCATTCGTCGGTTGTGTCAATGCGCTCGGAAAACCAGTTGTTGTCGTAGACGTCAGCAGGAACGTTGTGAGCGATCGCCGTGACTATGGCCTTCATGGCGAGTCTTTCTGTTGAGCGGCCTCCTGCAGAGCCCGCTGAATGGTTCCGTTGACGTCCTTACGGACAACTTCCACGGCACGTAAGATCATATTGCTCAGCGCAAGAGGCGAGCCACTACCGTGACCGATGATCACCACACCATTGATGCCAAGCAGAGGAACGCCGCCATATTCCTGATAATCGAGTCCGCTGAGAACCTTCCGCAGAACCGGACGGAACGCAGCAATGGTGAGCTTTTGCAGCAAACCACGATTGGCGTAAGCCTTGAACCGTTCCTTAAGGAATGTCAGAATGCTCTCGGCAAACTTCAGAACAATGTTCCCCTCAAAACCATCACAGACGACGATGTCAACGGTGCCCTTGAGGATGTCGCGTCCCTCGACGTTTCCATAGAAGTTCACCGTACTGTTCGAGAGCAATTCATGCGTCTCGCGGGCCACTTCCGTTCCCTTACTCTTTTCTTCTCCAACGTTGAGCAGCCCGACGGTCGGGCGCTCGATGCCGAGCATGAGGTGCGCAAACACGCTGCCCATTATGGCAAAATCGTGCAGAAACCTTGGTTTACTGTCAACGTTCGCTCCGATATCTACCACTAGCGTGGGCTTGTTGGTCAGCGTCGGAAAGAAGGTACCAATGGTCGGCCGGCTCACACCGGGAATGCGGCCGCAGAGCATCGTCGCCGTAGCCATTACCCCACCAGTGTTACCGGCGGAGACAAATCCGTCGGCCTCGCCCCGGCGCATCATGTCAAGCCCCATGTAGAGCGACGATTCTCTGCGCCCCTTGACGATCGACGATGGCTCGTCGGACATCGTTACGACGTCCGGCGCATGAAGGACGCTGAGTCGCGTTTCTCCCTTGGCCTCTGGATGCTTGTCCAGGGTTGCTTGCACCACATCTTTGCGCCCTACGAGGACGATCTCAACATCGCGGCCGAGTTTTGAGAGCGCAATAAGTGCTCCGCCTACCTCGCTGGCAGGCGCAAAGTCTCCTCCCATTGCATCCACAACAATGCGGAGTGGACGTGATGAGGGGTCGTGCATACGGTCTGATGTTTCGTTCACGGGTCGTGCCGCAAAAATCGAAACGACACTCTGATCAATCGACGTTGATGATCTTCCGGCCGTTATAATATCCGCACGTATGGCAAACAATGTGCGGCTGCTTTGCAGCACTGCAGTTCGGGCACGTCATGATGGTTGGTGCCGATGCCTTGTAATGCGTACGGCGCTTGGCGCTGCGAGACTTCGAGTGACGGCGTTTTGGATTTGGCATGAGTGTAGTTCCTCTGTTTACTTGCGTTTCAATTGTTCGAGTGCTTCCCAGCGGTCGTCCATCGGGCCCTGGCCGTCGTTCTTTGGCTTAAGGGTCGGATAGATCTCCTCGAGAGGCACATCTCTATATGCCGGAGCGATGTGCTGCATCGGCACTGCCACTGTCAGTACCTGTCGCACGTCCTCGGTGATATTGAGCGATTTGTCATCCTCACCGATTCCCCGCTCCTGCTCATCATCCAGCTCGGCCTGCACAGTCTGCTGTCGCGCAGCCAGCGCTGGATCAATGATAAACTTCACATGAAGATCAGCGGTGATAATCTCACGGAAGTTTTCTAGAGACCTGTCACAGACGAACAGACCGTCTGCGGTGACCACGGCGTCGACCACGTAGTGACGCCCGGACTTATGAATACGACCGTCGATAACGACCTTCGCATCAAACTCAGCCGAGAGTCTCGGGATCTCCGATGCAGGAATGGACAGCGAGATTGAGCGTTTCCCCTCGCGCATCCCTACAATATCAAGCAACACCATGGTACTTCGGCGATGTCCGGTTGTGACAAGACGACAAAGTTACGGAACTCTTCCCGTCTTCACCAATTTCGAGCAACCGCAAGGCTTAGTTTGCCAGGCTCTGCAGATTCTTCTTGGCTGACGCGTTACCCGGATCAAGCTTGAGAACTTCCTGATAGGCGGCCCTTGCCTTGTCCTTGTTACCAACGCCCTGCTGGCCGATTCCGAGGTAGAGCCATGACACGACCGACTTAGGATCAATAGTCGTGCCCACGGTCGAGCGATCGACGATCGACTGCCAGTTCTTGTCCTTGATGTCGAGTGCGTTGAGGTTTGCTATGGCCGCGATGCCATATCGCTTCTCATCCGGCGAGGCCGTGGTCGATGCATTGGTGATAACCTGATCGAGAAGGGCACGCCCCTTTTCAACGTCACCACGGAGCAGGTACGTATCACCCAGGCGCTGCATTCCCCACATCATCTTCGGATTCAGGCCGATAGCCCGTTCGTAACTGGCAATGGCACTGTCGACGAGACTATCGGCGTAAAAGTTGTTGCCCATCAGCACGTGGATTTTGGCATCCGTACTGTCGGTGCAGTTGACAAGACGTCCACGATAGATTTCATTCGAGTTTGCATATCGCTTCTTGCTCTGCAGTAGGAAGGCAAACCGCTCCATGAGCTTACACTGCTTTGGCTCGATCTTCGAGGCCTTGAACATCAGATCAATGGCACGCACGGTATCGTTGGCATTGATCAGAGCGGTGCCGAACTTCCAGTAGTCCATTCCTTCCCACAGCGAGTCGACCGCTTCGGCCGCAGCATACGAACTCACGCACTCCTGCCATTTCTTAGCCTGAAAGTTACACCGAGCAAGCATCACGGCGACCTTCGGCTTAAGAGAGTCTACGCGAGCTGCGGCATCTTCAAGATGCTTCTTGGCATCGTCACACATGCCCTGCTTATAGAGCGACTCACCGAGGTACCACGAGGCCATGATCTCTCCAGTGCCAAGCGGACGGAGTTCACGGTAGGTCTTTAAAGCGTCGGATGCGCTGGGATAACGCTTGGCCAAGTAGTAGATCTTTCCCTGCTCATACCAAGCACGGGCGTTCTTTGGGTCCTGCTTGGACACAATCGCCCACTCACTAAGACATTTGTTGAAGTACTCGTTGGCCAGCGCATCATCGGTCTCGCGGTTGCCCATACGCCAGTAACAGATCGCGAGATTGAAGTGCGCCTGCACAAGGTTGTTGTTGATGGCGATCGCGTCCGTATAGTTCTGAACCGCCAGATCAAAGACCGGCAATGGCTTCCAGCTGAAATAGAGGTTTCCCAGCGCCAAATAGGCATCGGCTTCCTTGGGATACTTTTGCCGGGCCGTCGAAGCAACCAGTTCGGCTGCCGACGTTGAATCGGCCGCAACAAGGGCGTTGACGTGCGCCAGAGCAAGAGCAACGTTATCGGCATTACGTCGGAACTTCTTGAGTACCACACATGCTTCGGCCGCCTTTTCAGACTCCACCAAGGCGCGGCTCAGAAGCAGTGCCGATGATGCGTCATCATCATCGTCCTCAAACACGCGCCGCGCATACATCAGCGCGGTGTCCTTGATCTCCATTTCAAGATAAACAGCCGATGCCAGCCGGAGACGATCAACGTCTTGCGGGTCTTCAGACACGGCCTTGCGGATGTGTCCGAGGGCTACAAGATAATCGCCTGCCGAAGCGGCCTTCTTCGCGTTATCAAACTCGTCAGCAGTCGATGGCAGCGTCAGCGCCAAAAACAAAGCCGACAGTGCCGTGATTTTCAGGAGAAACGTCATGTGTTGCTTATTCCTCAGGTAGATACAGCGTGATCTTGGCATGTGCCGGTTCGATCCCCGCGTTGAACAAACTGTACTGCGCTTTGTTGGAGCGTGTTGCGAATTGCATGAAACCGAAGGCAACGTCGTGCTGACTTGGCTTGGACGTCACGTAGACGAAAATCGGCACTGGAAAGGGATACTTCCCCATCATCAGATACGAAGAATGAACAGGTTTTGGCCACACATGCTCTCCGTCAGGCCCGGTATAGCTTAGTCGCAGGGCCTTGATCGACGTATCGCCACGTATCTGCGAAAGATATCCTACGCCGATTAGCGTGGGTTTTGATTGAACCTGCTGTACCACATCAGCATGCGTCGACACGGTGGCGAGCATCTTCACAGAGGGGGCTCGCCTTTCCAGAACTACGTTGGTGATGTTTCCATACACCGATCCGGAGGAGCCCCCTGAGACAACAAAGACCGGGTCATTCGCGAGCTTGGGATAGGATGACCGAACACCGGGGCGTCCAGCCAGCCAAGCACGGATGTGCTCGGCGTTCATCGTGTCATATGGGAAGGATTTGGCTACAAAGAACACCAAAGCATCACGGGCCACGAGCGCTCTCGGCACCGTATCGAGTTCTGCCGCCTGAATGAGCGAATCTTCTTCAGGCGTATAGTCGCGCGCCACGATAGCAATGCGCTCAGAACGTCCGATCACGCGGCGCATGGTCTCGGTTGCCGACATCGGCTGAAGCGTTACGCTCGCCTTTGGGTTTTCGAGTTCATGGTAGATCACGATCGAATCAAGAAGGGGGCGAATCTCCTCGTCGACTAACAACGTCAGATCGCCTGAAACAGCCGACTCCGCGTTCGGCTCACGCGATGCCCCTGCGCCGCACGAAACCATCAGGAAGCCACTGAGTGCAATGAGCACCAAACGAAGAGATGTCAACATGATGCGGCCCATGATTATGCGTCTGTGTCGTTCTGAGAGCGCCTCCGTGCCGATAGGTACTGAACCATACGGTAAGAACCAAACAGCACGACGATGACTCCAAACGTTTCATTCAGGGGCGATGGCTCTGGAAACAGCGACAGGGCTCCGACAACCATCAGTAATCCGACAACGAAGACCGCCGTGCGTACAAGGATGTTGAGAGTATGGAACATCTGCGCAAATGATTCAACAGTATCCCGGTTCAACGCCGCCTAGTACCTTACTGCACGTTCCATTGGGTGCTGAACGTGACTTCACTACCTCAGTCGGAAACGAATAGGAATCCGTGCCCATACTCGCACAGGTTGCCCATTCTGCTTGGCCGGAGTGAATGTCGTTTCACGCACAGCCTTAACCGCCGCGTCGTTCAGACTCTCGTGGTCTGACTCAAAGACTTGGACCTTTTCGATCGCACCGTTCTTGCCGATGAGTGCTCCGACGAGCACCATTCCCTCGATACCGGAGCGACGGGCCATATCCGGATACTGAACGCGTCGCTGAAGCGCAATGTCATCATACTTCGGCTCTTCTTCAACGGCGATGAAGTCTTCCGGATTGGGGTCTGCCTCACGCTCCTTGATCGCAACAGGTTGTCCGATGTTGTCGGCCCAGCTGCCGTCATCTTCACCCGACCCGCCAACGGCTGAGGCGCGGTTGATCTCGTCGACATTGGCGAAGTCCTTTACATCCGGCGCTAACTCAGCATCCGGCACCGGAACAGGCGTGCCGGCACGCGCGGCCGGACCCGACGGAACATTCTGAGGGGGTGGCGGGGGTGGTGCTTCTTCCGTCTGGCTCTGCGGAGGGGGCAGAGCATCAAGGCTGATCTTGGCCAAACGTACTCTGACAACCTTCGGTGAAGGGAAGATCCACTCACTTATGATTGGACCGACGAACGTGTAAAGAGCAATCAGAAGAAGAAGGGCCATCACGCGGGTGAACGCCTTCCGCGTGTTAATGCGGATCAGCTCCTTGATCTCCTGAGCGCCGTAGGAAAGTCCGGCTTGTGACCCAGAGTATTCTGCAGAAGTACTCATAGCCCCTTGATCTCCTCGATATCCTTTGCTTCCATCGGTGCTACGGTAAACTTCCGTTTCCGTTCGTTGATTCCTGCGGCCTTAAGACCGGAAAGGATTTCCGGCTCCGCCATATTCAACTCGTCGAGAACTGAAACGACCAGTCCGTATGGTGCGTCTGCCGATGCTTTAAGAACGACGATACAACGGTTTTTCAATTGAACGTTCTGGTCAGTGACCACCTTGCGGAGCGCTTTCAGAGCGATCTTCTCCGGGGCATCCATTCCCATGTTGTAAAAGATAACCCCATCTTCTCGCAGACGCACCGTAAGGAGCTCCGACTGCTTGACTTCGATCGGCACGTCCATCTCCGGCGGGACGTTCATCTCCATCGTCTGAGGAGTGATCATCGATGTCGTAAGCATGAAGAACGTTAGCAGTAGAAAAGTGATATCCACCAGTGGCGTCATGTCAAGACGAAACCCAAGACGCTTCTTGGCTTTCCGCTTACCCTTCTTCCCCCGCCGCTGGGACTTCCCTCCGCCTAAATCTCCACCACCACCTGCCATGTTGACCTCGTTTTCGCTCGAATTAGGTGTTGTATTCTTTGGTCGCCCTCATCGGACGGCCGCCGCGGATCAAAGACCCTGCTTCTTTTCTGTGACGAAGTTGAACGTCGTTGCCCGATTCTTTCGCATTTCGTTGACGGCCTTCTCGATCCATACATAGCGAAGCCGCTTGTCCGCATCTATGGCAAATGAAGCCTTGGGGTTGACCACACGGCACGACTGGATGATCTTACCGAGCCATACAGTGTCCATGACCTTGAACGAAACAGTCTTGTCATCGGCTCCTGGAAACTTCGCCTCAAGCATCGCCTCACGCAACGTGGCGACATCCTGTTCATTGATCATCGACACGTACCAAGCGGTGTCCTTCAGTACAGAGTCGACACCGACCTTGACCATGACAAGATCCTTGTCGGCGAGCTTCGCTGTGTCCGCCTGTGTCTTCGGCCGCTTGATCTCGACCTTCTGCTGGTTTTCCGAATCGCTCTTGAACTTAGCCGTGAACATGAAAAACGTCAGAAGGAGGAACGTGATGTCCACCAGCGGCGTCATGTCCAGAACAAATCCGAGGCGCTTCTTTTTGATCTTCGACATTCAGAATTCCTTGCTTAAGAAGAGGGCGGATAAACCTCCTCCCCGTTCAGAGAGAGAATCAGAGCTTGGTACCGGTCTTGAGTGACAGCGTCTCCATCAGCTCAAGAATAGCCTCATCCATGTTGTAGGTGAAGTCGTCAACCTTTGTCGTGAAGAAGTTGAACGCCACGATCGAAATGATAGCGGCGATCAGACCACCGGCCGTGTTGTAAAGGGCCTCCGAGATGCCGATCGACAGCGCCTGAGCAGAAACCGTACCCGAAGAGCCCAGAGCCTGGAACGACCGGATCATCCCGAGTGTCGTGCCGAGAAGTCCAATCATCGTCGCCACAGAAGCAACCGTCGAAAGGATCGACAGATTCTTCTCCAGCAGCGGCGTCTCAAGGTTCATATTCTCGTCGATCACACGCTGTGTTTCAGACAGCTTCTGGTCAGCATTCAGATTACCATCCTTTTCTACCGTGCGGAAACGCTCTACGGCAGCACGAAGCACGTTCGCAAGAGCACCACGCTGCTCGTCGCATGAGGCAATGGCGGCCTCATAGTTGCCTGCCTTGACCTGACCGACAACGGCCGAGGAAAAGTCCTTGAGGTTTCCACTGCCACCGGCCTTGCCGATCGTGAACATGCGCTCAATCGTGAACGTAAGGGCGATGAGAATGCAGGCCATGAGAAGGCCCACCAGAAAGCCCCCTGTGTAAATCGTGCCCAGAGCGTTCTTTGGCTCCAGCTTTTCCGGATCCAAGAAGTTACCGGGATTGCCGAGAACGAGGTAATACAGCAGGTAGGCAGCGACCGTGCATCCGCCGATGAAGATCATGTTCGTCAGGTTCTTCATACATCAACCCTTGAGAGATGAGAATGTGTTTGTGTCGAAATGAATGCCCTGTAACCAAACGGGGCTTTTTGATGCGGCAAACCTACGAAAAAGCCATCGAGAAAAATCTTGGCTTATATGGCGATTTCACAATACAGAAAGGCCAGCACAACGCTCCAGAATGCTGTTCGGAAGCGACAAACCAGAAGACTATTTCAGCGTGTACTTGGTGAGCTTGAAGTAGTTGCCAGCATTCCACTCTCCAGCCAGTGAATATGCCCCCGTGGAGCGCTGAATGATCATCCCCAGGGAGGGGGCGAACCACTGTGTTTCGTTGAACGTAGCCGTGTCGATCACCTGACCGAGTGCAGATATGCGAATGGTAAACCGTAACGCTATCTTCTTGGTCGCAATGGATGTGCCTGCAACGACAATGGACTCATTACCGGAGCGTTCAGCCCTCACAGAAATGGCAAACTCGATCGGTATTCCACCGAATTCCCCTGAAGTGACAACCGAATCAACGGATACCAACCCGCTGGTCACCGGCAGCCGCAACCAACGCGAACTTCCGTCAGCACCGAGTTCCGGTGTCCACAGAAGCAGATCCTTCTTATCATCGAGGCACATATACGTGGTGTCAATGACCTCTCCAGTGACCTTATCGGTCAGAATGGTAGACCACACCCCGGTCTTGTCGCCGAAGCTCTGACCGATGTTTGCAGTTGTCTGCACGGCAGTAAAGTCGGAGTTAGCAATCTTGGCGTTGATCGAATCGAGCTGATACCCAGCGATCTCGAATGTTGAGCCCTTGCCTGGGATCTTGATGGACGGTTCAGAAGGTGATACCGGATCATTGCTCGAACACGAGACAACAAATGCCGCCGCAAGCGCGAGTATGAGAAGGTTACGCATAGTTATCCTCATGAGGTGGAGAGATTGAGATTCCAACATGCAGAAAGACTGCATGATGTTGAACGTGAAATTACCGTAATCAGCAATCATCAGTGATCGACATCTGTTCCGGGGATGTTTTGGAGGCAGCGTAACCGATCACTTCAGAGTGTATGATTGCAGTTCGAAACGCCTGCCATCCGAGACCTTCCCGGCGTATGAATATCCTGGCTGGGTTCTCTCGGTGAACACTCCCAATTTCGGAGCGTAGTAACAGTACTCATCAAGAAAAACAGCCTTGAGCTGCACGGGAACAGAGCCTTGCGTCGAATAGAGTTCGTCAATGAGACGTATAAAAAATCCGAACGAAAAGATGTCACCGGAGCCGTAGTCAAAATTGCCTCCACCTGAAACTTCGGCATTGACAAGAAGTCGTCTCTGCACCTGCTTACCTTCGAACACTCCAGACGTGACAATGGTGTCTCGGTAGCGAGATTTTGTTGACAGCGGCAATCGTATCCAGCTCAGGCGACGCACACCGGCTGGCAACGTGGCGTTGATTTCCGCCATCCGGCGTGGGTCCAGCAGCAGCAGATCCTTACTTGCGTCGTAACACATGTAGAGCGTATCGGTGACGCGACCCGTGCGAACATCCGTGATGATGGTTTTCCATACTCCGGACTTGCCTTCATACGAGATGTTCTTCTCGGCGATCGTCATGACGGACGCTGCCGTCGTTCCCGGCAGCGAGTCGAACGTACTACTGTTCTCCTTAAACCGCCATCCAATCAGATTGAACACTGATCCGACAGCGGGAATCTGTAGTTCCGAATCGTCCGGCGAAGTGGCCGAATCATCTGAGCAAGCCGACAGGACAAGCGCAGCAAACAGGGTAAGAAGCGCAAAACGCATGGGGAGTCCCTCGAGAATTTGGGTGACGGAATCAATCTGGCGACGACGACATACGCATCAAGAATTGACCAACCGCGAAGACTGCTATGGCTTTTGCACAACGGAACGTTGTTACTTCCGACGGACGATGACCAACCGCGCAATGCCGGCCAGATCATCAACAACCTCGCAGGTTAGCCGATGCGATGTGAAAATATCTATGATTTTTTCAACCTGACCATGACCGATCTCTAAGAATGCTGTTCCCGACGGTGCCAGTATCTCGTGTGCCACCTCGGCAAAGCGCCGATAGAACGACAGCCCGTCGGCATTGTCCGTTAAAGCCCCCTTCGGTTCAAAGTCCCTGACCTCAGGCTGCAGCTCGGCGAGGTCGCACTCGGCTATGTAGGGTGGATTCATGGTGATAACCTGCCAGGGGCCACCCGCCGGCACGATGTCGAGAAAGTCACCATGAACAAGAACGAGTCGATCGGCAACGCCATGTTTGATGGCATTGGCATGCGCGCAAGCAAGCGCGCCGTCGGAAACATCCATGCACGTCCATGATGTCTGTGAAGCGTTCTTCGCCACGGTGATGGGAATGATGCCGCTGCCGGTGCCGACGTCCAGACAGCTCATGGGTAGTGCCACGTCATTGACAAACCGCAAGACCCTATCGACAAGGATCTCGGTCTCCGGACGCGGGATAAGTACGGCCGGATTGACCGTGAACGATAGGCCAAAAAAATCCGCAGCTCCGATGATGTACTGTAGCGGTTCATGCTTTACACGACGCTGAACCATCTCCCGCAGGCTGGCTAACTCGGCCTTGGTCAGGGGGCGATCATGATCCGTGTACAGTTCGATGCGTCGGATCGACAGAACTGAACAGACCATCAGCTCGATGGTCAGTCGCGCCTCGTCGATGCCCTTGGAAGTGAAGAACTCTTTACCCCAGGTGACGATATCACGGGTCGTCCAGACTGCCGGGACGTCAGGACGCCGTGCGTGCATAGTGGTCCTGAAGCGACATCACAGACGCCGGCTCTGCACGCAGAGCCGTGATCCCATGGAGTGACGCCTCCGCAGCGGCGAGAGTGGTGAAGAATGGCACCTTGTACTTCATGGCCGTACGCCCCATCACCGCTTCATCGTATCGGGCATTCTCACCCAGTGGCGTGTTGATAACGATCTGGACCTCACCATTGGCGATCTGATCGACCACACTGGGACGTCCCTCGTAGTGTTTGAGCACGGCCTCAGCTTCGACGCCGTGTTCACGCAAGAACGCGGCCGTTCCACGCGTTGCTAGGATCGTAAATCCAAGGTCCCTGTAGCCCCCTGCCAGCTCGACAGCTCTCGACGTTTTGTCGTGCGTGCTGAGAGAAATGAAGACGTTTCCTTCCACCGGAAGCCCGTTACCCGAGGAGATGTGCGATTTGATGATCGCACGTCCAAACGTCGTGTCCATGCCCATAACCTCGCCCGTGCTGCGCATTTCCGGTCCCAGGAACACACTCGCGTGGGGAAACTTCGCGAATGGAAAGACCGACTCCTTGATTGCCGTGCGGTTGAGGGATGTCGAAAACTCCGGCACCGACAAGGATTCCAGGGACTCGCCGGTCATCACCCTTGTTGCTAGCTGTGCCAATTGAACGCCGGTGGCCTTCGAAACAAATGGCACCGTACGCGAGGCACGAGGGTTGACCTCGAGCACGTACACGACGCCATTCTGCACCGCGAACTGAATATTCATCAGGCCGACAACCTTCAGCTCGCGAGCCATCGATCGGGCATATCCCCGCATGGTCTCAATGATCTCCTCGCCGACGTTGTACGGAGGCAGCACGCATGAAGAATCGCCAGAGTGAATTCCGGCTTCTTCGATATGCTGCATGATGCCACCGATGACTGTGGTCGTCCCGTCACTAATGGCGTCAACGTCGAACTCAAGAGCATTTTCCAGGAAATGATCGATCAGCACCGGACGAGACGGGTCCTGCGCAATGGCCGATCGCATGTAGGATCGCAGAGCATCCTCGCGATAACAGATCTGCATCGCGCGTCCACCGAGCACGTACGAGGGTCTGACGAGAACCGGGTATCCGATGCGGTCGGCAATATCCACCGCTTCCTTCTCCGTCGTACTTGTTCCCCAGGGCGGACACGGTATGCCGAGCGAAGAAATCAGATCGCCGAAGCGTTTGCGGTCCTCCGCCAGATCGATCCCTTCCGGCGATGTTCCGATCAGCGGAACCCCGGCAGCCTGAAGCTGATGCGCAAGTTTCAACGGCGTCTGTCCACCAAAGGTGATGATCACGCCATCAGGCCGCTCGAGATCGACGACGTTCATCACGTCTTCGAAGGTAAGGGGCTCAAAGTATAGTCGGCTGGTGGTGTCGTAATCCGTTGACACAGTCTCGGGATTACAGTTGATCATGATCGCTTCGTAGCCGGCCTTGCGCAATGCAAACAAGCCCTGCACGCAGCAGTAATCGAACTCTATCCCCTGACCGATCCTGTTCGGTCCGCTACCGAGAATGATGATCTTCTTACGATCGCTGGCAATTGCCTCATTCTCGGTGTCATAGCACGAGAAGTGATATGGCGTATCGGAGACGAACTCCGCAGCACAGGTATCAACGGTCTTGAACACCGGCACCACACCAAGCTGGAGACGGCGCTGGCGAACATCATGTTCGATGCAGCCGAGCAACACCGATAGCTGAACATCACTGAATCCGTAGCGCTTGAGATGACGCAGCCGACGCGCATCAATGGACGTAACGCTGACAGCCCCCAGACCGACGTCTTTCTGAAGTTCAAGCGCTGCATCGACGATCTGACGACACTGCACAATGAACCATGGATCGTACTTGGTAAGCGCATGGATCTCGTCGGTGCCCATACCCGAGGCAAGAGCATCGCACAGATCAAAGATCGACGTCGACGTGCGCCGGCGAAGGCGCGCCTGCAAGGGGGCGAGCTCGGATGCGTCGTGGGCCAGCGTTTCGATGTATCCCGGGTGGTCGAAGCCAAATCCGAAACGCTTCTGCTCAAGTGATCGGATCGCCTTCTGAAGCGCCTCTTTGAAAGTCCTTCCGAAGGCCATTGCTTCGCCAACGGACTTCATCTGGATACCAAGCGAATTGTCGGCCTCGTGAAACTTCTCGAAATCCCATCGCGGGATCTTCACCACCACGTAATCGATGGACGGCTCAAAGCAGGCCGGAGTCTTCTTGGTTATGTCATTGGTGATCTCGTCGAGCGAATAGCCGACGGCGAGTTTTGCGGCCATCTTCGCAATCGGGAAACCAGTTGCTTTTGATGCCAGAGCAGAACTGCGCGATACGCGCGGATTCATCTCGATCACGATCATGCGACCCGTGGCAGGGTTGACGGCAAACTGAATGTTTGAGCCGCCGGTCTCGACGCCGATTTCGCGGATGATCTTCAACGATGCGTCGCGCATACGCTGATACTCTCGGTCCGTCAGGGTCTGTGCCGGCGCAACCGTTATGGAGTCACCCGTGTGCACGCCCATCGGATCGACATTCTCGATCGAGCAGATGATCACGACATTGTCCTTCGTATCGCGCATCACCTCAAGCTCATACTCCTTCCACCCGATGATGCTCTCTTCAACCAGCACTCGCTGAATGGGGCTAGCCGTTAAGCCGTTGCGAAGAAGCTCACGGTACTCCTCCATGTTGTAGGCAATTCCCCCGCCGGTACCGCCAAGTGTAAAGGATGGACGGATGATTGCCGGAAAGCCGACAAGGTCCACCATCTTCATTCCCTCTTCGAACTCGTGAACAAAGCCCCCTTTGGGCATGTCCATGCCGATGCGTTGCATTGCCTGAAGGAACAGCTCACGGTCCTCCGCCTTATGGATCGACTCAACCTTCGAACCGATCAACTCGATGTTGTACTTCTGAAGGATGCCACGCTCGTGTAGTTCCACGGCAGCATTCAAAGCAACCTGTCCTCCCATCGTTGGAAGGATGGCATCGGGACGTTCCTTTTTGATGACCTCTTCGATATACTCGGGCGTGATCGGCTCAACATAGGTCGCGTCGGCAATCCCCGGATCGGTCATGATCGTTGCCGGATTGGAGTTGATCAGTACGACCCTATATCCCTCTTCTCGCAGGACCTTGCAGGCCTGTGTTCCGGAATAGTCGAACTCGCAGGCCTGACCGATGACGATCGGACCCGATCCGATGACGAGAATGGTTGAGATGTCAGTGCGTTTCGGCATTGGGGTTGGTGGTATTAGTAGTGTCGATACACGGTGGGCCTAGCGGCAGAACAGTTCAAGAACGGCCATACGCACGGCAACGCCGTGCGTTACCTGACGGTGGACAAGACAATGTGGAAGGTTGAGGAGGGCTTGGTCGAGCTCGACGCCCACGTTGACAGGACCGGGGTGCATGATGACCACCGAGGAGTGATCGGCGGCAAGTGCCGTCGTGACTGCATATCGACGACGGTACTCGTCGACATCCGGCACATGGTCGGAGACGATCCGCTCTCTCTGAATCCGCAGTAGAAACACAACATCAGCCCATTGCATCGCGTGGCGAGCATCATCAAACCGACGCAGCCCAGACTCCTCACCCGCAGGTGCCAGGGAATCCGGTGCGCACCATCCGACCTCTGCTCCAAGACGAGAAAGAACCGACGCTGTAGAGCGGGCCACGCGTGAATGCAGCAGATCGCCGATGATCACCACCTTCACGCCCTCGACGCGGCCGAATCGCTCTCGGATCGTCGACGCATCCAAAAGTGCCTGCGTCGGATGTGCCATGGTGCCTTCACCGGCGTTGATGACGGCCATCGACGTCCAGCCGGCAATGTGAGCATGAGTCCCGTTGATGGCATGCCGCAGGATCATGGCATCGAATCCCATGGCTTCGATCGTGCGTATGGTCTCGTCGAGCGATTCGCCCTTTTCGACACTACTGCCGGCTTCCGTGAAGAGTACGCAGCTGGCTCCCATACGCTCGATAGCCGATTCGAACGAAAGTCTGGTTCGTGTTGACGCCTCGAAGAATGCCAGTACAAACCGCTTTCCAGCAAGCGTATCATAGCCCCGGTGGACCAGTCCGTTAGGGGTTAGAAATTCAGCTGCACGCTTGAGAATCTGGTCGATTTCATCAAGCGAGAGATCATCAGTCGTCAGCAGGTGGAGCAGAGGCATCGGCGGCAAAAATAGGGCAAAAAAAAGCCCGCCGTTTGGCGGGCTCTATCGACATCAGTCGTCACTTCTTCTTGGCTGCCTTCTTTGCCGGAGCAGCCTTCTTTGCAGGTGCGGCCTTCTTGGCTCCACCCTTCTTTTCGCCGTTTACGACAGACTTGAGATCAGCACCGGCCGTGAACTTCGCGACCTTACGTGCTGCGATCTTGATTGTTGCGCCAGTGGCAGGATTGCGACCGGTGCGAGCACCGCGCTTGCCGACGCTGAACGAACCAAAACCAATGAGGGAAACACTGCCGCCCTTGCCCATTTCAGCCTTGATGGCGCCAATGCAGGCGTTGAGCGCACTGTCGGCCTGAGACTTGCTGAGACCGGCACTGTTGGCGATAGCTTCGATAAGCTGTGCCTTGTTCATAGAGAACCCCGATGAGTACGATTGAGGAAAGTGAAACTGCGTGGAAGCAAATTATCGTGTGCTGACAGGGCTTTTCAAGGATGACTTGTCCACATCGACTTATTTCACGGGCTTTTTACGCCTGCGACGCTCGTAATCACCCGTCAGATGGGGCTTTTCGAGCCAACTACCGCAATGATCACAGGGCTAAAGCGATGCCAAGTGTCATGAGAGCGGTCGCAACAAGCTGCGTCGAAAGCCCTGCCACGAGGCCCGCTACAGCATCATCACCAATCACAGCCCATGCTTCGGTGCGATCATTGATGACGTTCATCGGCCATGGCTTCATCACGTCAAACACACGGAAGAGGAACACCGCCGTCATCCACAGGGCGAGTCCTCCACATGCCGCCGGGAATAGCATCGTGATACACATACCGACGGCTTCATCTATGACCACAACACTTGGGTCATGCCCCCAACCGTCCTGGATGCGCTTGATGCTCCAATGACCGGCGACGGTAAACAGCAGGCCGGCGATGGCATATCCAACCGCGATGCTCTGCGCAGGCAGGTTGGTAAACAGACTCAGCAATAACCCCGGCAGCGCAACGAGAAGGCTGCAGTAAGAGCCCGGCATGATCGGAAGTAGTCCCACTCCGAACATCGTAGCCACGTACTCAGGAAGTGATGTGAGCTTGGGTCGAGGAATTTTATGTGCGGCCACGACTGAAGAGTCTCCTGTTGACAATGATGTACTGGATAAGACTGAAAATCGAAAGAACTGTCACAACGAGTAGTCCCGCACTGACTCCACCAAGCTCCAAGAAGGACTTCGCCGAGGACCATAGGTACGAGTCCTTTGCCGCATTGCGAAGCACCGCCAAACAAAGGATCGCCAGGATGATCACGACCATCTGAAGAAATGTTTTGACCTTGGCTACGGAGCTGGTCTTCATGCTCATCCCTCGATCATCGGCGATCGACCGCATGGCGGTGGTTCCGAAATCACGCAGCACGATCACTACGAGCATCCACATCTGCATGAGGTTCAGCATATACAGCGCAACGAACGCCGAGGTTGTCAGCACCTTGTCAGCCAGGGGATCGAGAAACATACCATGGTCGGTGACCTCGCCATACTTGCGGGCCAGAAAACCGTCGAGCCAGTCGGTCAATGACGCAACGACGAAAATGGCCAGCGCGATGATCGATCCGATCTCTGAATCCGAAAGCATGAAGATCAGAAAGATCGGCGCCATGAAGAACCGACTCAGCGTTACGATATTAGCGTAGGTGAACGTCATTCTCCGCCGGATCGCGCGTGCTGGACGATGTGAGCAAACTCCTGCGCCTTGAGAGAGGCCCCCCCGACAAGGGCACCGTCAATATCTCCACAGGCAAACAGGCTGGCGGCATTGGCACCCGTTACGCTTCCGCCATAGAGCAGCGGAACAGATCCGCCTATACCATTGTCGAACAGATGAGAACGGATCGAAGCGTGGACCTCTTGCGCCTGCACCGCCGTAGCAGCTAGCCCCGTCCCAATGGCCCAGACGGGCTCATAGGCGATCATCGAGCGGGTGACCACTTCAGTTCCCGCACTGCGGATCAAACCATCGAGCTGGCGCTGGATCACCGACCTAGTGCGTCCCTGCTCTCGCTCGTCGAGCTGTTCACCGACACAGAGGATCGGCCGCAGACCAACTTCCACGCAGTGACGGGCCTTCCGTCCGATTTCGAGATCGCTCTCGTGCTGGTCTCGTCGGCGCTCACTGTGACCAAGGATCACATATGAACAGCCGACATCCCTGAGCATCTCTGCGCTGATCTCACCGGTGTAGGCCCCCTTCGACTCGGCGTGACAGTTCTGTGCACCTAGTGAAATGCCACGCAGACCGCGGCCCGCAAGCACAGCCAGAGCAGTGTATGGTGGACAGATCACGACATCAACACCACCACCCGATGTAGCACCCGCACCTTCTAGCTCATCAACCAGTCCCGAGGCCTCTGCCTGAAGCAGATGCATTTTCCAATTGCCGACAACAAACATCTCTTTCATTTGCGCTGCACTCCACGAACACGCGACAGTTTGTAGGACGTTAGGTCTTGATTTGACTCAAAACCAACACCATCGATCCGTTCCTGCGGGGTGTCAATGCGAACCACGTCGTCACTGGTGATGCGCTGGCTGGACTGCACCCAGGATAGCCGGGGCGTTCGCAGCGTAAGCTGCCGGCGCAGTGAGTTGACAACGACGTTGCCAATGGCCACCATGTTCTTCGACCTGTCATCAACCACGCAAGAATCTGCCGTCAGGCGGGCCACGGGTTCGAGATTATCTCGATCAAAGAAGTCGACAGTTACCGGACCACTCATGGTCGTCTGCTGCTGTTGTTCAAGAATGCGGCCGGCAGATGCATACAGTCGTGCTTTCACAAAGCTTGAATCGGAAAACGTCACGATGATATTGGTTGCCAACTGCGAGGGGGCCGATACAAAAGGATCATCTGCGATCTTGGTACCGGACGGCCGCTCGCCGCAGCCGCCAATCGTCAGCATGGCAAGTCCGAGTGCCAGGAGCCCCTTGGTCATCGGTGCCAATAGTCGAGTACCATCGTCAAGAAGTCCCGCATATCCTCCATTGGCAGCTGCGTGGCTGCATCGCTGAGTGCGGCCGACGGGTCGGGATGGGTCTCGACGAAAACACCATCGACGCCCACGGCAGCAGCGGCCCGCGCCAGGGCGGGAATGAACTCACGGCGACCGCCCGACTGCGCCCCAATCGATGGCTGTTGAACACTGTGCGTGGCATCGAAAATCACCGGAAAGCCGCTCTGACGCATGATGACAAGCGAACGGTAGTCTACAACCAGATCGTGGTAACCGAAGGACGTTCCGCGCTCGGTAAGCCAGACAGACGTGTTTCCGGCCTTGACCACCTTTTCGGCGGCCTTGGCCATATCATCGGGCGCCATGAACTGCGCCTTCTTGATGTTTACCGTGCGCCCGGTAGCCGCGGCAGCCTGCAGTAATGATGTCTGCCTGCTGAGAAACGCCGGTATCTGCAGAACATCGACATAGGATGCCGCCAGCTCGGCCTCAGCGTCAGAATGGATATCTGTCAGCGTCGGCAGTCCGTGCTGCTGACCTGCCTGATGGAGAAAACCAAGAGCTTCTTCGTCGCCGATACCCGAAAACGAATCCGCGCTGGTTCGGTTGGCTTTCCGGTAACTGCCTTTGAGCACGAGCTGAACCGGAAGGTCAGAGCAGACCCTGGCCAGATGCTCGGCAACGCGCATGACAAGGTCGCGTGACTCGACAAGACAAGGACCGGCGATGACAATTGGGAGTTTGGGTGTAGACTGCATGAATAGGGCGAATTTACCATTAAATTGGGGCGCAGCATCGAGGCAAATGGCTCTACGTCCGGAACACATACCACTCAAGCGTCGGCCGTCAACGCAGACCGAACCTTCCCCATCGGAGGAGGTACCACGTGCGCGTCAAAGGAGTCTTAACGATGAGCTCGATCGCCTGCGCAGGTTCAAGATTGGTGCGGTGGTGCTGGCCGTCTTCTCACTGCTTATGCTGGTGGCGCTTCTGTCCTATGCACGTTCAGATGAGGCAAATGCACAGCTGACCTTGCGCGACGTCATGCGTGTGATCCAGGGCGACAATGAGATCCGCATGAAGTTCGATCAGACCCAGAACTGGATCGGTCTTTTCGGTGCTGTTCTTGCCAACTGGATGTACACAGGATGCATAGGACTGTGGTCGGCAGTTCTTCCGGTTCTGCTGATGCTATGGTCCTACGACCTTTTTCGCTTCCAACGCATCACGCCGCTTGTTGCTCGTCGCTCGATCGTTTCTATCAGCGCCTTCACCGCCCTCGCCAGCCTGGTAGCATCGCTTCAGCTGATCGAAGGTTTTGACTTTATCCCGCGTGAGGCAACCGGGGCCATCGGTCAGTTTCTTGCCGGAGTTACAACTCCGCTGGTTGGCCGCTTCGGCAGTATTCTCATCTGGCTGCTGATCACCGGAGCGCTGTTTGTCTTCGGGTTCCAGATGAACGTCGGCAGCATGTCGGAAAGCGCAAAGGACCTCCTTATTGGTCTTAGATCGCGGCTTGAAACCATGCTTTCGTATGTGTGGACGAAAGAACCGCGGGGTGAAGCCGCCGCAGGTCCACTAGAGGATGACCCGGCAGAGCTCGACGAAGAGGACAAGCAGACGGATGATCTAGAGGAGCCGGCTGCAGTGCGGCGTGCGCCGTTCTTCAGCTCGGAAAAGCGATCGATCATTCGTCCGAGAGGTCTAGATGACGAGCCCGCTTCGATGATCAAGCGCCGCGCGGAGGATTCCGAACCTGAGGCTGCCGATGCATCACCGGCCGATGATGCAAGCTTCGGCCAGCAGCTCTCGGGCTCGGTTCGGATCCTGCGGCCATTGCCGGTAGATCCGAACAAGGAGCGCACGAATGCTGCGCAACGCACGCCGCCCCCTGCCCCGCCTATGCCTCCGTCGGTGGATCTGACCGAGGTCGAAAAGCGCCTGCAGCAGCTTCATCCGACCAGGGAGATCGCACTGTTTCCTCGTGAGGATGACGAATCTGCCGAGATCGTCGACGAGGGCTATGTCGCTGATGAACTACCGATCAACATCGTGGTCGAACGCCCCGTGAAGGTGCAGGACACGCTCTTCCCGATCGAACCTGAAGTGCAGCTCTCCAACGTGACGCTTTACGATGAGGAGATCGCCTACAAGCCCCCTGTCGCAGGACTATTGGTCGACATTCCCGATGAAGGGGCTGTTGATGACTCGGAGCTTGAAGCCAATGCCAAGACTCTGCAGGAAAAGCTCGAGACCTTCCGCGTCCGCATTGAAAACCTCACCGTCACGCCCGGTCCCGTGGTGACGCAGTACGAGTTCGTTCCCGCATCGGGGATCAAGGTCTCTCAGATCGAAAACTTGGCCGATGACATCGCTCTTGCCCTAAAGGCCCAGGGTGTGCGCATCATCGCTCCGATTCCGGGCAAAGGGACCGTGGGCATTGAGATCCCCAATCAGCACCCTGCGATCGTGCGGTTCAGTTCTATCATCAAGAGTCCGAAGTACCATAACCCCGACATCAAGCTGCCGCTTGCCATGGGCAAGACTGTCGTGGGCGAGGTCTACTGTGCCGACCTGACCAAGATGCCTCACCTTCTGATCGCGGGCGCTACGGGCAAAGGCAAGTCGGTCGGTATCAATACGATCATTGCCTCGCTGCTCTACCGGATGCATCCGCGCGATCTGAAGTTCGTGATCGTCGATCCGAAACGCGTGGAGATGAATCTGTATGCATCTCTTCGTGATCACTTTCTTGCCATCTCTCCCGATATCAACGAGTCGATCATCACCTCGCCGCAGAATGCGGTCATCGTTCTCAAGGCGCTGGTGGAAGAGATGCAGCAGAGATTCAGCATTCTGGCTGCTGCCGGACAGCGGAACATCCTCGACTACAACCAGCGCGTTCGTGACGGAAAGATCAAGGACAAGGGCGGCATCACGCATCGCCCCATGCCATATATCGTCGTCATCATCGACGAACTTGCTGACCTCATGATGACGGCCTCGAAAGAGGTCGAAGAACCCATCTGCCGCCTGGCACAGCTGGCCCGAGCCGTGGGCATTCACTGCATCGTGGCCACACAGCGTCCGAGCGTGGACGTTGTCACGGGCTTGATCAAGGCCAACTTCCCGGCCCGGATTGCCTACCAGGTCAGCTCGCGCATTGACTCTCGCACGATCCTCGACGGCACCGGCGCCGAGCACCTGATCGGTAATGGCGACATGCTCTTCGCACCCGGGAACACTCCGATGCCGATCCGTATGCAGAATGCGTTCATCTCTACCGACGAGGTGGAGGCTCTTTGCGAATGGATCGGCAAGCAGCATGGCTACTCAACGCCGTACATGCTGCCGTCGATCAACAAGCGCTCCGGGTCAGGGGGCTCCTCCGGCAGCGACCGCGACGCACTCTTTGAAGATGCGGCACGCATTTTCATCCAGCTCCAACAAGCCAGCACGTCCACCCTGCAGCGACGCCTCAAGATCGGCTATGCCCGCGCGGCCCGGATCGTTGATGAGCTGGAAATGACAGGAATCGTCGGTCCGCCTGATGGATCTCGCGGTCGCCCCGTGCTTCTGCAAAGCGAAAGCGAGCTGGAAGCGTATTTGTGAGACCCGTCTACGAGAGAGTAAGCGCCGAAAGGAGCGGTTGGTAAACATCCGCAAGCGTCGGGGCTACGATGTCGGCGTGATCGGCAGGGAACTCCCCAACCAGGGCTGTGCGGACGCCGGCGGCCCGGCCCGCCTGAGCGTCGGTGAGCGAGTCGCCCAGGAACCAGCATTGTGCAGCGTCAAGATCATGGTCGGTAATGGCCTCCAAGAGCATTCCGGGTGCGGGCTTGCGGCGTGGACTGTTCGATGCAGCTAGGTCCGTGCAAACGTAGATAGCGTCGAGACGGACGCCATGCTCTTCGAGCTGCGACTGCATGGCCTCATGCACGGAATCGAGGTCGGACGTACTCATAAGCCCCTTACCAACTCCCTGCTGATTGGTGATCAGGATCAGCTCGTAGCCTGCTTTACGCGCCATCATGAGGATTGGCACCACATCGGCAAGAAGCTCGAACTCCCGGGGCGTGCGGACGTATCCGCCGATGATACGCTTGTTGATGATGCCATCGCGGTCAAGAAACAGGGCTTTTCTCATTGGTATCAATCCAGGCGTGGAAGATCGGTATCGTTACTGACCTCTTGCGTGAGATAGAATTGCGGAAGCATCTCGCGCGGAACCGCATCGAGAAAGCGGCTGGGCCGGCCGAGCACATCCGACTGTTGCCACTCAAACATCACTGCCGGGAACACCAGCGTCAGACGCCTCTTTGCACGTGTAGCAGCGACATAAAGCAGGCGACGTTCCTCTTCGAGAGATTCCTCACGTTCGGCGCTGCGGGCCGAGGGTATCCGCCCTTCATTTACCCAGGGAAGAAAGACACTGTTCCATTCAAGACCTTTGGCCGAATGAATTGTCGAGACGGTCATAAACTCCTGCTCGGCATCATCCGGATCGATTTCATCCAGCGCATCTGTAGGGGGCTCGAGGGCGATGTCGCCCAGGAATTCCGATACGGATGCATATCGTCCGGCAATGCCGATGACGGTTTCAATATCCTTCCATCGCTTCGGAGCATCGTCGTATTTGGCCTGCAGCACAGGCTGGTAGTTGTCGGCAAGCATGCGCATCCGCTGTTCGGGAGACGCAACAGCGCGCGCGCTTGCCAGCACACTGACCTGTGTGGCCACGACCGATGCTGCCTTGGGTCCAACACCATACGATCGTTCAATCTCCACGAACGGATCCGGAACCGCCAGCAACGCGTCGATCACCTGCTCTGCTGTTTTCTGACCGACACCTTCAAGCTGAAGAAGGATACGGTGCCAGCTGACGACATCGCGCGGATTCTCGGTCAACCTAAGCCGGGCAATAACATCCTTGATATGCGCAGCCTCGGCAAAACGCAGACCACCGAACTTGCGAAACGGCACATTGGCCTTCTGCAGTTCGATCTCCAGATCAAAGGACAAAAAGCCACTACGCACCAGTACGGCAATCTCGCCGAGCGGCACACCGGATTCTCGCAGGTCGAGGATCTGCTGAACAATGAACTGCGACTGCTGTCGCTCATTAACTGCCGAGACCAGCATCGGAAGATCACCATCGGGCGACGTGCTGCGGAGCTTCTTGTCGAACATCCCCGGAGCCCCTTCGATGATCGTGTTGCACAGATCCAGGATCTGCTGTGAGCTTCGGTAGTTCTGCTCGAGCCGAATGATCTTACATGAATCAAACGCCTCGGGCACCTGATGAATGTTGCGCACATTCGAGCCGCGGAACGAGTAGATGCTCTGGGCATCGTCGCCCACCACCATCAGGTTGCCGGCCGTTCCGACAAGACCGAGAATGATCAGGTGTTGCAGATTGTTGGTGTCCTGATACTCATCGACCATGACATGACGATACTGCGCCCGCAGGAGCGGACCGATCGACGCATCACGCGTCATGGCAAGCATGTACAGCAGCAGATCATCGTAGTCGAAAAGGCCATTCTCGTGTTTGTAAGCGCAATAACGGCGGATGATCTCGGCGATCGTCTCGATGTCATCGATAAACTGCGGGAACTGCTCGGTGATCACATCGGCAAGGGGCTTGGACATGTTCACCGACTTCGAATACATGTCGTGTAGTGTGGACTTGTTCGCAAAGCGCTTACGTCCGCGAATGGCCTCTGAGCGCGACCGTACGAGGCTCATAACATCCTCGGCATCCGACTGATCGAGGATCTGCATTGGCGGCGCGGCAGGGTCTCTACCCTGAACTCCGAAACGCCGCAGCATGGTCCACGCAAAGGCATGGAAGGTCCCTCCAGCAACACGCTCACAGCGCCCATCGAGCAGGGCCGAAGCTCGGCGGATCATCTCCCCGGCGGCCTTTCGCGTGAAGGTCAGCAGTAGAATCGTCGTTGGATCGATGCCATCCTCGACCAGCCGTGCCACGCGGTACGTGAGCGTGCGAGTCTTTCCTGTGCCAGCGCCGGCAAGCACCAGAGCCGGACCGTCGGTATGCATCACGGCCCGAAGCTGCTGTTCGTTGAGAACCTGCTCATAAGCGATCCTGTATGCTCGCCCCGTTGCGGCAAGCGCGGTCGACTTAAGAACAAGCTTCTTCATGACTGTGACATCAGTAGGCCAGCAGCGCCCGGAGCTGTGCGGCGACCTCTTCGATCGTTGGGATCACCACGTCCATCATCCCCTTGTTGTAGGGGATGGGCACGTCGGCAGACGCACAACGGACCACCGGAGCGTCGAGCGCACTGAAACACTCACGCGATATTGTTGCGGCAATCTCCGCACCAAATCCGGCCGTGATCGTGTCTTCATGCAACACCATGCAACGATTGGTTCTGCGGACCGAGGCCATAACCGCTTCGCGATCCCACGGTACGATCGTGCGCAGGTCGATGATCTGAATGTCTTCGGCACAGAGTTCGACGGCAGACTTGGCACGATGAACCATCTCACCCCACGTCACGATCGTTGCCTTTGTACCACTGCGAATGGTGTTTGCCTTACCAAACGGAATAGCATAGGAGTCACCGGGATAAACGCCACGTCCCGGCGCGGTATCCTGAATCGCGCGATGCTCAAGGAAGAACGTCGGATCATTTCCGCGCAGTGCCGTGCGCAGAAGTCCGACCGCGTCCTGGGCGTTCGACGGCATTGCGATGCGCCATCCAAGCGTGTGGGCAAGGATCGCCTCACCGCTGACACTATGCCACGGGTCGCCGGTCCGCTTGGAAAAGCCGACCGGGATACGGACCACCATCGGCGCGGCAAAGTCGCCATTGGTGCGCCAGCGCAGAGTGCCGCAATCGTTGATCTGCTCGGTAGCCGGATCGAGATACTTGCGGAACTGGATCTCCGGCACCGGCATCAGGCCTGCTGCGGCCAGGCCAACGGCACGACCGATAATGCCATCCTCGTTGAGCGACGTATCAAAGACACGTCCTGCGCCATGGCGCACTTGAAGGTCCACCGTTGCGCCGTGCACGCCCCCTTTCATACCGACATCTTCGCCAAAGACCACGCAACGCGGGTTAACGCCAAGTTCATGATCAAGTGTTCGTTTTACGGCTTCGATGAGGTTGATGCGCGGGCCCTCTTCGGCGATCACTGTTTGTGATGGAACCGGGTCGATCCCCTCGGCGGCAAGACCACCATGCTTGGGCTGCGATCCATCATCGAAAAGTCTGGTGAGCGCATCCTGCGCCACCGGCTGAGGCTGAGCAAGGGCTGCCTCTTGCGCCATGCGAACGTCCTGCTCGACCGACGACACGAGGTCGTTCCAACCCTGTTCATCGACATACTTTTTGCGAATGAACATCGCCTTGAGCTTCTCGATCGGATCACGCGCCAGGTCATCGTCGCGCTGCTCAGCAGATTTATATGACTGATTATCAGCACCGCTGTGTCCGCAGATGCGCGGCACTCGAACCCGTAGCAGAGCCGGCCGCTGCGACTCGCGCACGTGTTCAACCGTCTTGGAGATCATCCGATCGGCCTCGTCCGGGTTCGTGCCATCGACCTCGACAATGCGCAAAGAAGCAAATGAGGCAAGGTTGGCAGCGATGTTCCCACCGGGTGTCTGCATTGTTCCGGGAACACTGATGCCGTACTGATTATCCTCGATAAAGAAGATCATTGGAAGCTTGAGCGTCGTGGCAATGTTCAACGCTGCCCAGAAACCGTTTGTTGCCGTCGAGCCATCACCGCCGAGAGCCACGGCAACTGCGCCCTTCCAGGTTTCATCATTGCGGACGTTTGTGTGATAGCTGATGGCCTGGGCCCAGCCCACGCATGGCGTGTACTGGGCGCCAACATCACCCGAGGCCGGCAGCACCGTCACCCCACGGCGATTCGGCAGGTGATGCACTACGCCGATGTCACGACCACCATTACGGCTGCCAGCAAGTGCAAGTGGTCCGGCAAATGACTCTTCATAGGTCATCCCGGCCGCCATGACAAGGGGGCGAGAGCGATAATAGACCGTGGCCGCGTCTTGGCCGTGGCGCAGCGCCTGACCCAGGATCACCTGCGCCAGCTCATGTCCACGAGCAGAAAACTGATACGTGACCTTGCCCGAAGGGGCAAGCTCGGTTTCTTCGATCGTGTCAATAATCCGCGAGGCCAGCACCGTGCGTGCGACCTCAAACCACTCGTTCTTCGTCATGCTGCCTCTGTTTTTCGTACGATCATTCGGGGCAAAACTACGGCAGGTGGTAGATTTGCACGGTGTTTTCTTCAGACCCTTTCATGAGGTACGTCGTGCGTCAACTCTATACCCTCGTCCTACTCGCGACTGTGTGCACCGGTGCGGCGTTTGCGCAGTTTTCACCTCCAGCGTTCGATCCGAGCCAGTGCATGAGTGCGGCAAAGAATGCCATTGCCGGGGCCACGGATGCAGAGATCCTCGGCGTTGTTGCCGTTGGGCTGGAGCTGCCGCTCGGAGCAACGTCGATCGAGCTTGCGATGAGCTCCAAAGACGGCCGCTCATCTCTGTGGCTGTATATCGTCCGCAGTGCCAGTAAGGACACGACCGCGTTCGCGCCGTTCATTCGCCTGTTCGGCACCTGCTCTGCCCCACCGCTGCCGGGAGACATTGATTTTGGCGGTGGCGACATTACCGAAGGGATCGGGCGCATTCCCCTGCCGAGCAAGTTCACTGAAGGCCCGGCGCTTATCACCGCGTTAAAGACAAATCCGAAGTTCTCGGCGTTCAGCAAAGCCTACCCGGACAGCAACGCGACGTTCGCCGTCATGACCGCTGCGGCCGAAGCCGTGCCGGGATTGTTCGTAGCCGACAAGTTCTACTGGATCATCAACTGGTCACCGGTCGGCCTCGAAGGTGGCGGGGGACCTCCGGAGCCGGGCCAAGGCCTGCTCTGCATCAATGACATCGCCACAGGTGAAACGATCTGCCTCGATTCATCCGACTTTACGTCCGTGCGCTCGTTTGAGCGTGACGAGCGCTATTCGATCGCTCCGAACCCGACGGGCGATGTTGCCGTTCTGACGATGCCCACGGGGCTTATGGGAACGACTATCGACGTTGACCTTGTTTCTCCGACCGGGTCCATCACGCCCCTTGCCCGCCGTCGATTCGTTGACGCGCCAGCAATGGTCATGGAACTCGGGTCGGTCCCGCAGGGAATGTACTCGCTGGTGGTTCGCGCCGCCGACCGGAACGTTCTGATTCCCCTATCCGTCGTCCGATGATATCTGTCGACAAACCTGCCTGACATCGCAGTCTTCACCACCAAGAACATCACCACCAAAGAGCATGTACACGCATCTACAGCAGACCGACGCGCAAGTGTTTCACGCCGTTCAGGGCGAGTATGGACGTCAGTGCGACAAGATCGAGCTCATTGCCAGCGAGAATTTTACTTCGCTGAGCGTCATGGAAGCTCAGGGCAGCATCCTGACTAACAAGTACGCCGAGGGATATCCCGGAAAGAGGTACTACGGCGGATGCGAGTGGGTTGATGTGGCCGAAAACATCGCGATCGATCGCCTCAAGCAGCTGTTTGATGCCGAGTATGCCAACGTGCAGCCACACTCGGGATCTGGCGCAAACATGGCCGTGTACTTCACGTATCTCAAGCCTGGCGATACGGTGCTGGGGATGGACCTGGCTCATGGTGGACACCTGACACACGGTTCGCCGGTGAACTTTTCCGGTATGTTCTACAACTTCGTAGGATATGGTCTGGACAAGGAAACAGAACGTCTTGATTATAACGTTGTTGAGGATCTTGCCAAGAAGCATCAGCCGAAGATGATCACGGTTGGTGCCAGCGCATACTCGAGGGAGATTGATTTCAAGGCCTTCCGTGATATCGCTGATAAAGTTGGGGCCTTTCTTCTTGCCGATATTGCCCATCCGGCGGGTCTGATCGCCAAGGGGCGACTGATGAGCCCCGTTCCCTATTGCGATATTGTGACGTCGACAACACACAAAACCCTGCGCGGTCCGCGCGGCGGCCTGATCGTGATGGGTAAGAATTACGAGAATCCTTTCGGCAAGGTTGCACCAAAGAGCGGACGCAAGAAGCTCATGGGCGAGCTGATCGATTCAATGGTCATGCCCGGTATCCAGGGAGGCCCGCTTATGCACGTTATCGCGGCAAAGGCCGTGGCCTTTGGTGAGTGCCTGACGGATGCATTTGATGAGTACACCAAGCAGGTGGTCCGCAATGCATCAGCCTTGGCTGAGGAGCTGATCAAGCTTGACTATAACATCGTCTCCGGCGGCACGGATAACCACCTGATGCTGATCGATCTGCGCAATAAGAACGCTACGGGCAAGCAGGCCGAGAACGCCCTGGATGCTGCGGGAATTACTTGCAATAAGAATGCCGTCCCATACGATACGCAGCCGCCATTGGTTACAAGTGGCATCCGACTAGGAACGGCGGCAATGACCAGCCGCGGCATGGTCGAGGACGACATGCGGCAGATAGCGCGCTTCATCGACCGAGTGATCGGTAACATCGGAAACGAGGACAACTACGCCTCGGTGAAGGCCGACGTCAAGACGTTCTGTAACGCGTTCCCTCTGTATCCTGAGCTCTGAGGCGCTCAGCGCGCTCGTATGGCCTTGGGTTCGATCGGAAAGTGGATCGATGGCGCCGCTGCACCTGAGGCTATCCTCATAGCCGCGACCGAGGCGATCATTGCGGCGTTGTCCACGCAGTACTGCATGCGCGGAGCGACAAAGGTCAACCCCGTAGCTGCGCATTGATCGGCCATCCGGCTGCGAAGCTCAGTGTTTGCGCTGACCCCACCGGAGATCGTCACCGCTACCACAGCACTGGCTGTGGCAGCACGGATGGTCTTGGCCACGAGAATGTCGACAATCGCCGCCTGGGCCGAAGCGCAGAGATCGTCGATCGGAAGGGGCTCACCAAGTGCTACCAGCCGGTCTACCTCGCGGCGCACGGCTGTTTTGAGTCCGCTGAACGAGAAGTCAAACGAATCTTCGCTGATCCTCCCGCGTGGAAATGAATACGCGTTCCGGTTACCTGCTGCTGCATGCTTGTCAATAGCTGGACCACCCGGATAACCCAGACCAAGCATCTTGGCGATCTTGTCAAACGCCTCTCCCGCCGCATCGTCAGTTGTCGAGCCCAGAACGCTGAACGCATCCGGTGAATCAACGCGAAAAATGCTTGTATGTCCGCCGCTGACCACCAGTGAGATACTTGGATAGGGTAATGTTGGCTCTTCAAGGTATCCGGAGTAGAGATGCGCCTCGATGTGGTGCACGGGATACACCGGGATCTTGAGGGCAAGGGCAAGACCCTTGGCATATTGTGATCCGACCAGCAGCGACCCAGCCAGTCCCGGTCCATTGGTCACGGCGATGGCATCAATTGCTGCGAGCACGACGTCGGCCTTGCTGAGTGCGGAGTCCACGATCTGCGCGATCAATCTCATATGCTCACGTGATGCGAGCTCCGGAACGATCCCACCGTAAAGGTCGTGGATCGCCTGAGACGAGATGATGTTACTTCGAATGTGTCCATCAACCAGCACGGCGGCAGCGGTATCATCACACGATGTTTCGATAGCCAGTATCGTCACGACAGCAGCCTCCAGAGCATAGCCATAGCCATACCGACACTGCGCTCGCGGTTGACGTGCCGGTCATTACCGAACTGATGACGCGTCGCTATGCAGTGTCCGGGCGTGGCCACGGCTATGCACACCGTCCCGACGGGTTTTTCCGTCGATCCTCCGCCAGGTCCGGCCACGCCAGTGATACCGATGCCATATGAACTTGCAAAGCGCTCCCTCACGCCGATGGCCAGCTCCCTGGCAACCTCGTTGCTGACAGCCCCGAAGGCTCGAAGAGTTTTCTCCGATACGGCAAGGTCACGGACTTTGGATTCGTTGCTATAGCACATGACTCCGCCGAGGAACCAGGCGCTCGAGCCGCTGACGTCGGTAAGTCTCGCTCCAAGCATCCCGCTGGTGCACGATTCGGCAATGGCCAATGTTTCGCCCCGTTCTTTGAGTCGCAGGCCGATCACCTCTGCCAGTGTCTGCTTCCCGCTACCGAAGACATACTTGGCAGCGCGCTGCATGATGTGATCTCGCACGCGCCAAATTTCCGCCTCGCGCACGGATGCTTCAGCGTGCTGCGCGCCTATACGCAGCCGCACCCCGTGGTAGTTGGGCAGAAACGCCAGTGAAGATGTACCCAGGAACTGCTGAGGATCGCCGAGCAGATCGGCCAGCGAACTTTCGGCGATCCCTGCCGTGAGAAGCGTGACGTACTGGCGGCGTGCATCCTCTGAAGACTCAAGACGCTCCGTCAGCGCAGGCAGAAGGTGCCGCTGAACGATGTGCCGCATTTCAGTCGGCACACCGGGCAATGCCACGATCAAACATCCATGATGGTCGATGCTCAAGCCAGGAGCTGTTCCAATGGGGTTGGGCAGCAGCACTGCTTTGGACGGGATCAGCGCTTGTTCTGCATTGCGCTCGGTCACCTCGCGACCGCGCTCGCGCATCCACTCGTGCAGGTGCAGGAGCCACAACTCGGACACGACCAGACAATCTCCGGTATACTTCGTCAGAACGCCCTTGGTGATGTCGTCGTGTGTGGGCCCCAAGCCCCCTGTCATGATGATCACCGAATATGAGCCACGCAACCTGTCAAGCGTCTGCATCAGCTGCTCGGCTTCGTCACCAAGCGTTACGTGCTCCTCGACGCTGCAGCCGATAAGCGTAAGCTCTTCGGCAAGCCATGCGGCATTATGGTTGACGACCTGTCCGATCAGGACTTCATCGCCGATGGAGATCAGGGCAACACGCATGCTGAAACGGTCCTGAAACAACGAGGCCCCGCTATTCGCAGGGCCCGGTTTGCTAAAATCGTGTGGAATGTTTCGCCGAGCGAATTAGGACAGCTTCTGACGAACCTTCTTATCGCTCATACCGCGCAGGTAATACAACTTGGCGCGCCGAACCGAGCCTTCTTTGAGAACCTCCATCGACTGAATGATAGGCGAATGGATCGGGAATATCCGCTCAACGCCGACGCCGTTAGAGATCTTCCGCACGCGGAAGGTCTCATTCATGCCAGAACCACGGCGTGCAATGATCACTCCCTGGAAGTTCTGGATACGTTCCTTTTCACCTTCGACAACACGAACGGCGATCTTGACAGTGTCGCCCGGACGGAAGTTCGGGATCACCGGTGAGGCTTCGCCGGCCTTGGCCTTGCGCTGCTCAAAGGCTTCCGTGACGGCCATTGTTTCTAGTGCTTTGACTTTCGGATGCATGATCTCTCCGTGCGTTCAGTTATGGTCAAGTGGAGTTTTTTTCGTCGCATTTGCAGACAAGGCCGCAAAGATACAACATTTTTTGAACCGACATCAAGCCAATGCTCAGCAATGACTTACGTTGCGTTCAAGATTTTTCATAAGACAGGCTGAAGTCGAATTGCCGCTCCATTTTTCGGACGCAGAGTTAGCTGCTTCGAGCTCCGTTCGACCGTCCACGTCCGCGGCTGTCCATCAATGGTGGTGATACTTACGCGCGCGCCGACGCTCGAGAAGCTCATCTTATAGCGAATGGAATGACCGTCTATCTCTGCCACCAGATCATTGGAGAACCGATATGGCCTGCCGTCGGCGGCCTTCCAGTTTCCGGCAAGAAGGGAGTTGTTGACCATGCGCGTGAGAATGAACATCGGATCCTGGTTTTTTGATGGAAGCGCACCCATCACACAGGGTTGACGTTCGAGGCTGTCAAGGGGCGTCAGGGCAATGTAGGTTCGCTTTTGTTCGTCGTCGGCAACCATCCAGAGCGGAGTTGCACCGCGTCTTCCAAGCGTCCACTTCTGACCAGCCCCTTTGATGGCCTTAATGCCCAGAACCATCGTATCGGTCTTCTGTGGCGTGAACCCGACGAGCGCAATTCGCCCCTCAGACGACGAATCGATACGCACCCACAGCGGGTCTGAGCCACGCAGCTGCCCGATCGCATCCTGATACGAACGCACCGAACTGAGCACCTTGATGAAATCGGCATTGAACCACGTGCCATGGAATCTACTCAGCTCCACAGGCGGCTGATTGAATCTGTTCATCAGTCCGTTTCCATCCTGCGCAGAGACGACACACGATACTGCAAGCAGCCATGCAACGGCCACCAATGAACGGGCAATGTTGCGAAGCATCAGGAAACCTTGGTCGCTATGGACTTGCCCTGAAGAAACAGCAGAAGATAGTCGTGCCCCCCGGCCTTGGAGTCTGTTCCGCTCATGTTAAAACCACCGAACGGATGTCCGCCGACCATCGCGCCGGTGCACTTGCGGTTAAGGTAGAGGTTTCCGCAGTGGAACTCGTTCCGCGCTCGTGCCAGCTTACGAGAGTTGCGCGTATACACGGCGCCGGTCAGCCCATAGATGGTGTTGTTGGCGATCTCCAGAGCGTGATCGAAATCACGTGCTTTGCACACGGCCAACACCGGACCGAAGATCTCTTCCTGCATGATTCGCGACGTGGGCTTGAGGTTAACGATGACCGTCGGCTGAATGAAAAAGCCACTCTTACCGGGAACCTTCGATCCGCCACAAATGAGCTTGCCTTCCTTCTTACCGATCTCAATGTAGTCCAGGATCGTGCGCTCTGCACGCGACGAGACCACCGGACCCATGCGGACGTCGTCCATAGGATCACCGACGGCAATGGCATCTACTGCAATCTTGAGTTTGGCTACGAACTCGTCATAAACCTTGGCATCAACGATCGCGCGCGAGCAGGCCGAACACTTCTGTCCCTGAAAGCCAAAGGCGGCTGCCACTACGCCCTGCACGGCAACATCGACGTCCGTATCGGCATCCACCACTATCGCATCCTTGCCACCCATTTCAGCCACTACACGTTTGATCCAGATCTGTCCTGGCTGCGTCTTGGCGGCAAGCTCATTCACATGCAGACCAACCTGCATTGAGCCTGTAAACGAAATGAATCGCGTCTTCGGATGCGCCACCAGATAGTCTCCGGCCTCGGCGCCCGAGGCCACAAGGAAGTTGAGAACTCCGGCTGGCAGACCGGCCTCGGTCATGATCTCTTGGAACAGCCAGCCCATCATTGGTGAGTCGCTCGACGGCTTGAGCACGACCGTGTTTCCGGCAACTATGGCAGCTGCCGACATACCTGCAAGAATGGCGAACGGGAAATTCCACGGTGGGATGACTACGCCCACACCGAGAGGTACATAGAGGAGCTCGTTCTTTTCACCCGGCTGCGGGACGATGGGCTGAGGTCCGGCAAGACGCAGCATGTCGCGACCATAAAACTCTAGAAAGTCGATCGCTTCACAGGTGTCGGCATCAGCCTCCAGGTAGTTCTTCCCAACTTCACTGATCATCCATGCGTTGATCTCCAGGCGACGTCGACGAATGATGTTGGCCGCCTTGAAAAGCACTCCGGCGCGCTTCTTCGGATCGACGTCCTTCCATGTCTCGAAGGCTTTCAGTGCCGAACGCATGGCCTTTTCGGCATCATCCACGCCTGACTTCTGGAAGAGTCCCACGACCTCGGAGGGGGCTGCCGGGTTCACGCTACGCGTCTTGTTCACGGTCTTGACACGTTTGCCGTTAATGATGTTCGGATACTCTTTGCCGAATGCTTTGCGCACAACGTCGATCGCAGCTCGTTGCTTTGCCGCAACGGCCGGCTTGGTGAAGTCGTGATAGGCCTCGTTATCAAATGGCTTCATGATGTCCTCTGATTGGAAAGAGTGCAAATTTACATCGCTGCTGTCGTAGGTTCGTTGCCGTAACACTCGCCCCTATCGCCATGATCGAATCTCTGATCGAATTTCTACAGGGACTGCCCGTCTGGGCTATCCTGACCATGACATTCTTTGTCGCTTTCATCGAGAATCTCGTGCCTCCTTCGCCGAGCGACGTACTGCTGGTCTTTATGGGGTCACTCATCGGCATGCATGTTGTCGAGTTCGGTGCTGTGCTCGGTGTAGCAACAGCTGGGTCCGTGATCGGCTTTGCCACGGCATACGCTATGGGCCGCCGCTATGGCGAGGCCATAGCCAGCTCGCGGTGGGTGCCTTTTGTCGACCATGAGACGCTTGCCCATGTGGAGCGTCTGTTTGATCGCTTTCATGGCCTGATCATCGTTTCCAATCGGTTCCTGGCCGGTACACGCGCCGTCGTTGCGTTTGCAGCGGGGGTGTCGCGCCTGCCCATTGTTCGCACGATCATCCAATGCGGAGTAAGCGCGCTGGCGTGGAATGCTCTGTTGCTTTATGCCGGCATGCATGTGGGTCAGCGCTGGCGCGACGTCGAAGGATACCTCTCGGCCTATGGCTGGCTGATCACTGGCATCCTGATCATCGCAATTGCGACATGGATCTATCGGCGCAGACGTGCCGCCAATGTGGCACGGCAGGAAGCATCAAAAGATGGGTGACCGATCATGTATGGGGCCTATTGGAGCCCCTTACATATTGGCTTCGCGACCCCAGTCAACGATGAGAGAGAATCGCAGCGTGTTACCCAGCGGGTGATTCTGCTCCACCGTGATGTAATAGCTGAAGTCGGCCCGGAAGATATCATACTCGACGCCGGCACCCAGCGTGAAGTACTCACGGGCTCCGGCGGCGGCCGGTTCGGTGAAAAAGCCACCACGAAGGGCTACCGACTTGTCATAGACATACTCCATGCCGAACCCCGTCTCAAGTCCACCGCGCTCCCAAGACGTCACCAGAGAGATCGGCAGAGGGTCTGAATTGCGACCGTCTCGCCGCACGAGCAACTTCATGATGTCCGATGAAAACGTCAGCTTGTTGAACTCATCCTCAAGGACCGTCACGGCCACACCAACGCGAAGGTTCGTTGGAAGCGGGTCTGACTCGCGGTCGTAGGTCATCTTCGGACCGAAATTCTGAAGGTTCGCCCCGACGCTAAGCCGCTTACCAAACTCTTCACCAAAGATGTTGAGTTCGGACGGACGCCACATGACTCCAAGGTCAAACGCACTGGAGATTCCCACACCGGCCCCCGGAGTTCCGGCACTGGCAGGTGCGAGATTCGACTGGATGTACTTGACCTGCACGCCGAGGCCAACGTCGTTTCCAACCTCGGTGCCATAAGCGATGCCAAGGCAGAATTCATTCGATCTGAACTTGCCAAGAGCCTGGCCGTTTTCGTTGGTCTTGGTGAACTCACCAAGGTTCATGAAGATAAACGAACCGGCAATTGTTCCACCGAGCTCCTCGACGTATTGACCGTAGGTTCCGTACGAGTAGTAGAGGTCCGCGTTGAACTGTGGCAACCATTTGGCGAAGCTCAAAGCAACCTGGTTTGACGCATCGTTAAAGGCAAGCGCTCCGGTATTCCAGAAGATGGCGTTGACGTCGTCGGTCATGGCCGTGCCGATGTCCCCCATACCGCTTGCACGGGAATCCGGAGTGATCAGCAGAAACGGAACCGCAGCCCCGCCTGCTTGTGAAAACGCGAGCGACGATGTTGCAAAAAAGACCATCAGACCCAGAATGAACTGCCGGACCAGCGTCATGTAGAACTCCATTATACCCACCTGTTAGGCGGCAAAGTTAGCGAATGAGGGTCAGTTTACCACTTGCGAATGACGTTGTTCCGTCAGCATCAACTAGGCGCACGACAGCTTGATACATCCCCGATTGAGCCAAGTCGCCGGACTCGTCGCGTCCGTCCCAGACGATGTCAGCTGTTTGCATGTCGGAGATGGTCATTCGACGCTCTAGCAAAAGAGTCCCTTGCAGGTCATAGATCAAAAGGGTTGCACTGAATGGTCTCTGACTGGAGTGCGTAAAACGGATGGTCGTGGCTGACGAGAAGGGATTCGGAAAATTGAACAGTCCCTCAGTGACGATCGCATCGGTCGGACCCGGTATGCGGAACATCGTGCTGTGCTGGGAGACGTTATTGTATACGTCCCACGCCTGCACTGTCACGGTGTGCAAGCCTGATCCGAGCCCAAAGATCTGCTTCTGTGCCGTTCCTGCTCGCGGGTTTTCGAGCGATGTTGTGAACGTCGGTGTGAGGATCTCAATGCTGTTTGCGTCATTGAACTGTGCGGTGATATCATGCCCGATGCCTACCCCGGTCGTGTTGATACCTGTCTGATCAATCAGATCGACGATCAGCACCGGGTTAGGACGAACAATACCGCCCGGAACAAACTTTCGTGAATCAACATAGACCCTTATATCGGGACCGTCCGTCTCCGGATCTGAAACATCAGTAACACCGTCAACTACCACGCGGTTGGTCGATCCCATGGCAAAACGGTCATCGGCCGATGCTGCAAAGCCATAGAGCGAAGCGAGCTCCTTTGAAAACGATATGTCCTTGGGCACGACGAACGTGGCCGTGAAACGCCCCTTCTCGACTTTGAACGAGCCACGGCACAGAGCCGATCCCGGACGTCGGAACGTATTTCTCGACTTGTAAATATCTGTATCGATCACCGTAACCGTGCGAGCCGCATCGTTCAAAGAGACCGTGATGTTGCCGTTGAACGAATCATCAATTCCATCAGCACCTGGTCGGACAACCACGCCTGACACCTCGACAGTGCCCAGAGCCGAAACTCTGACGGTACTTGAATCATTTCGGACGTCAGCACCGTTGATTGTCGTGAATCGAATGTGATGATCCGGGATGAGCAATGTCAATGTCGGATCACCGAGGATCAGAAACTTCTCGTCGTTACCGCCATTGTAGATTTGCTTGACCCGATACATGGCCTGTCCGACCGTTGGATATGTTCCATCGGGCATGCGCGTGAAGAGATCGGCATAGAACTCCTGATTCAAAGCTGCGTTTGCCAGAGAATACACCACGCGTGCCGCTGAGAAGACGCCGATCGCTCCTCCGTCAGGCATCAAGAGCAGCTCTTCAGCGCCAGATTGAATATCCGTCAGATCGAATCGCGCAAAGTCACACGTTGCTGCGGTCAGAAAGAACAGCTTATCGGCATTGAGGAGCTCTTTCGGCGTCGTTTCGCGCACAAACACCTGTTCATGGGCCCAAACGCGCGGATTGCCATGTCCGATGTAGTTCAGCAGCACCGAGCCAGTAGTGTTGACCGTAGAGACCAGTTCCTGAGTAACGGTGGGCTTGCGACGTCCGCGCGCTACGTTCTCGGTCGGATACTCGACCATGTAGATCTTGCGAGACTGAAACTCTTTCGGAACATACTCGGCGATGAGTTTCTCATTCTGATCCAGGTGCGTTGATCCATCCGACCTGTTGTCTTCCTTTTCGCCATCATCGGCCACTAGGGTAATGCGCGTTCGCCAGTCATCACGTGAAGATTCACTCTCGTATCGACGCAGCTTTGCGATGAAGTTGCGGCCCTCCTGGTTCGTGCGGATCGGCACACGTCCGCCGGCGAGGTCCGGTCGACGGTCGGTGCCTGCAACACGAATAAAAAAGTCATCGGTTGTCGTCGTGGTCAGACCAATGTCGGCATTGTCCGGATCGAGACTTTGATACGGCACAAGGAAGTTCTTCTGCGATGTCGAAATGTTCTTGTAATCATAGTGACCGTCGCCCCAGAGCACAACATGCGACGGACGAGGCTGCCAGTTGGCAAATGCATTGGCGAGGAAGTCACGCAAGGAAGTTGGATCGGTCATTCCATAGCTGAATCGTGCGAAGATCTCATCGGTCGTGAAGACACTGACCGAGAACACTCCGCGTCCACGGCGATACTCGGCAAACTCGTTGGCTGACGCGAGTAGGTCCGGATGCGTGATCACCAGAACATCAGCCGCGCGCTCGCTGCCGGCAAACGTCGGTACGCTCACCCGCTCAAGTGCTCCGATCGAGGCTGGCTCCGAGCAGAGATAAAAGCGCCGAGCTCGCCCTGCGGTGATCTGCGTTCGCACGGCGAACATGCCCCCTACCGTTGCGGCATTGGTAAGCAGGGTTGGCCGCGCCGGATCAGTGACATCGAATCCACAGATACTGCCGCTGAAACCATTGATGGAATACTCATGCAAGCCGTTGTCTGTCTGCGACCAGAACGTATAGGCGTTCGACTGGGCGTCAAGACTCTGCGGATAGTGCACTTCTACCCAGTCGAGCAGACCCGTTGATCCGTTATCGCTCGATGCGTACGCAAATCGCAGGACGGTCCTTCCATCTGCCGGGATGCGCGAGGCCGCCAGCGTTCCGAATCCGGAATTGGTATACACATCCATGTACTCCGGCACCGCCGGCAGACTGACCTGCCCCAGCGTGGTTCCAGATTCGGAGACCGTGATGACACCGCCGGCATTCCGGCTGCGATGTCCGGCCACATACCGATAAAGGACTGTCCCGGTCGGCACAAGGCCCGGAAGCGACATGGTCACGTTGATCGACGCTCTGTTTTCGATGGTGCGACCGAGCCAGCGCCGTCCCGAGCCCGGAGGCAGCGGGTTAACGATCTCCTCCTCCGAGAAGACCCGACCCGTAGAGATCGTTGGACGCACCGTGGGCTCGTCGGCCGGAAGGGGGCGTGCAACGGCCCGCATTCCGGGTTCGCCGCCTACCGAAAGATAGTACCCGGCCTCATTGGCATAATGGTTGATCAGATGCTCGATCTGCGTGCCGTCCTGGGTCCATCCGCTTGTGCCGCTGGCATAGAACAAAACTTCACGGATGGAACCATCCGAGTTGGTCTGCACCAAGATTGGCTGTTCGACAAGCTGATTCGCACCAGCGGAATCGACCGACTCGGGCAGCTCACGTCCGCCCCTTCCGAAGATCTTCAGCGAAACGGCAGCGGCAGCATCGGTGGCTATTCCTGAGCCGCGAAGCTGATCGTTAGATATTCGGTAAACCCCTTCACGGGTGATACGCATGCGATACATGGTTGTTGTCGACTCGGCCTGAATCTGCTCCCCAGACTGCTTGAAATCGCTTGCAGCGGATCGACGAACGCTCGCCACCCATGGTGCTTTGGGGTTCAATGCAATAAGAGCCCCTGTCGGAGGGACACCCTGACTTGTAACTCCGATTGCATTGAACCGGATGCGGATTGTTCCCGAGGTCAGCATGGCATAGCCCCCTTCAACCTCATCGGCCACTACGACGTCCAGCCTGGCCACATGGCGATCCGTGGCAATTCCGTCATAAGTCAAGCACACGCGGTCGGCACATAATGTCCGTGGCGTTCCGGATACGAGTCGCTCCATTGAAGATGCCGACACACTGATGACCGATGAACGCAGGTCGGCTCCCTCGAGTGAGAAGCTCGCCGGGCCGGGAACGATCACGTCAAAAGAACGCACGTACCGGCGCTTACCCTGCCACGACATCAGTCGTGCCCGGTCATCTGCAGGACGTGTGTACGTGAGCCGCTCATTGGCTAAATCGACACAGATCCCCTTGGCTGCGATCTGCATCACAAGCTCTCGCTCATTCGAACTCACCACGCGTACATCAGTCTCTGTGGATGCTGACGCAGTTCGTGACGCGATGAGAATCATGGCGCATAGAACTGCCATGACCTTCCACGTCGAACGTTGGTCGATCTCTCTAAGGAACTGGAAACCATCAAGTGACTGCATGCTGCCAACAGTTTTGGTGGTGAAATGATGCCTGCTTACCCGGCACACTTTGTGAGCGCCTTGAATGACGCTCCGCCGTTGCCTTGTAGTGTGTTCGCGCGCTAGAAATCTACAAATCAATCTGGTGGACACTAACGATGAGTCGCCCAAAAAAAATGCCTCGCCATCAGGGGGGAATGAGATGGCAAGGCATGCAGCATAAAGAGGAAGTGACGACTTGCGTCGTCGAGCGGGAAACGAGACTCGAACTCGCGACCCCAACCTTGGCAAGGTTGTGCTCTACCAACTGAGCTATTCCCGCAACTTTGATTGTCAACGATGCAAACATACACGTCAGAAGATGATTATGTCAAAGCCAATTTTTTGATGTCGCGGCAAGCCCCTTAGCACGTAAAGACTTAGGTTTTTCCACAGGGTAATCCACATATATGTATTTTTACATATACACCAAGACGCGCCATTGCAACAAAAACAGAGCCGGCTGCATAAGTGTGGACAACTCAATAACTTACTAAAATCTAAACACTTAGAGCAGTCACTGGAAGTTGTTTCTAAATGAATCAATGACAGCTGCGTGAACAGCCTGCATGCCGGGAAACTCCGCAAGCTCACACTGCATGGACGTCACGCCACGATCGGTGATTCCGCAGGGAACGATATCCGTGAACAACGAAAGGTCATTGTGTACATTGAGCGCAAAGCCATGAGACGTGATCCAGCGGCTGCAGTGGATGCCTATTGCGCAGATCTTCTTCTGCTGATCGATCCATACGCCGGTCAGGCCTTGCACTCGACCGGATTCGAGGCCAAGACTTGCCAGCGCATCGATGATGGACTGTTCGACAGTGCGAAGAAACCAATGTAGGTCGGGCTTCGAGCGTTGAAGATTAAAGATCGGATATCCTACCAGCTGCCCCAGATTGTGCACTGTGGCTTCACCCCCGCGATCGATTTCAATCACGTCGATGTTGCGCATGGCCAGAAGTTCACGCTGCGCCAGAACGCTACCCTGTTGCGTTGTGCGCCCGAGAGTAATCACACTGGGGTGCTCACAGAGCACCAGCGTATCGGGATGATCCTGATGTAAAATGGCGTCGACAAGCTCTCGCTGTCGACGCCATGCATCGCGGAATTCAATCGTGCCCCAGGTCTCAATAAGCATACCTTAAAGGTTTACGCATTCGTCGTATGCCAGTGCTGCTGACTCCATGATCGCTTCGCTAAGCGTCGGGTGAGCATGAATTGTCTTGAAGATCGATGGACCGGTTGCACCCAAGGTACGTGCAAGTCCAAGCTCTCCGATCATTTCCGTAACATCGGGTCCGATCAGATGCGCTCCAAGCAACTCGCCGTACTTGGCATCAAACACGAGCTTGACAAAGCCCTGGGCCTTGCCAATGCCATGTGCTTTGCCGTTGGCAGTGAATGGGAACTTGCCGACCTTAACCTCGTGGCCGGCTTCCTTGGCCTTTCGTTCGGTAAGACCAATGCTGGCCACTTGTGGCTGGCAGTAGGTGCATCCCGGGATGTTATTGTAGTCGACGCCGTCGGTGTGGTGTCCGGCAATGTGCTCGGCCGCCACAACACCTTCAGCTGATGCTTTATGCGCCAGCCATGGGGCTCCTGCAACATCACCTATGGCATAGATATTCGGCACGTTGGTGCGCAGAAACTTGTCGACCTTGATCCATCCGCGCTCGACGTTGATACCTACGTTTTCGAGGCCAATATTCTCGATGTTTCCCTGAACGCCGATGGCATTCAGCGCCAGGTCGGCCGTTAGCGTTTCCTTGACTCCATCTTTGCGTTCGACGACAACCTCAACGACCTTGCCCTTCTTCTTCGCCGAGACCACCTTTGTCTCGGTCAGGATCTTCATGCCATCTCGTTCAAACGTCTTGCGGAGCTCCTTACACACGTCGTCATCTTCCACCGGCAGGATGCGGTCCTGCATCTCGATAACCGTCACCTCGGCTCCAAAGGACTGGTAGAAGTAGGCGAACTCAATGCCGATAGCGCCGGCACCCATGACGATCAGAGACTTTGGCATCTTCTGCTGAAGCATGGCTTCGGTCGACGTCAGCACGAACTCACGATCGACTTCGATACCAGGAATCATGCGCGGGCGTGCACCGGTGGCGATCATGATGGTCTTGGCCGTGATCAGGTCTGTTACCGCCCCTTTATCATCCTTTACTTCGACAGTTGTGGTCGTCTTGATCGATCCCCATCCCTTGATCTGGGCGATCTTATTCTTCTTGAACAGAAACGCCACGCCGCCGCTCATACGATCGGCCACTCCCCGCGAGCGCGAAATGACCTTCGGGAAATCGACGTCGAGATTCTTGATCCCGAAACCATAGTCGTCCGCATGTTTTAGGAAGTTCATGTACTCCGCATTCTTCAAAAGCGACTTTGAAGGGATGCAACCCCAGTTCAGGCAGACTCCTCCCAAACGGTCGCGCTCGACGCAGGCGACCTTCAGGCCAAGCTGAGCAGCGCGGATGGCGGCTACGTACCCGCCGGGTCCGGATCCGATAACAACGAGGTCGAACGTGTGAGTGTTCATGGTGTGATTACGGTGAATCAGTGAAAAAACGCGGTGAATTGCGGCGCAAAGTTACGGAGTTTCCATCAACGAAAACGGCCCCGACATCGTGGGACATCGGGGCCGCAATAGTTGCATCAATGGAACTTATCAGGCGTGATATTCACCTGATTCATGAAGAAGCGGATCGTTGATGGCGACGGCATTGTTTGCCTTGAACTGCCGCGCCGCCATGATTAGGAAGAGCCCCGCAAAGAAGAACCAGCCTGTGAACTCCTGCCAACCAAAAGTTACCGTTTCTGCCTTCAGGATGTGGTGCCCTACGGCAGGCATGATGATCCATGTGATATCAATGAAGTGCGACACAAGGATGACAATTCCGGCCGCGACGAGCATCTTCGATTTACGCTTGACGTCCTGTCTCAGTAGGAGCATGAATGGAATAACGAAGTGCGTCAGGACAAGCGCATAGCCCATGTACTGCCAGCCGTGCGTCAACCGATTGGTGAAGTACACTGTTTCTTCGGGTAGGTTCGCGTACCAGATAATGAAGTACTGCGAGAAGGCGATGTAGGTCCAGAATACCGAGAAAGCAAACATCAACTTTCCGATATCGTGATAATGCTCATCACGAATGTATCCGGTCAGATAGCCGTTGTTTCGCAGAACAACCAGAGTCAATGCAATGATCGTAAGAGAGGCAACAAAGTGGCCAGCAAAGGCGTAGACACCCCAGATGGTCGAGAACCAGTGTGGCTCAAGAGTCATCAGAAGGTCAAAGGCTGCAAACGTGATCGTCACAGCATACAGAAGCACAAAGGGGGCGGACCGCTTCCAATTGGCGCGTGTCGGTGAGATGTCACCTGGCATGGAATCCTGCTTCAGCGAGTTGCCAACGATGAAGCGGCGCATCACGAACCAGAGCACGCAGTACATCACCAGGCGGATCACGAAGAAATCAAACGTGAAGAATCCCTGGTTAAAGTATGCGGCCTTCTTCTTTAGAATTGGGTCGGCCTGCAATAGGCTTACTCCTTCTTCTGTGGAGTGTGCCCATTCGTAGATCGAGTGATGCCCCATGTAGACGTTTGCAATGATGGGGATCAGTGCAACGAGAAGGAACGGCACAAGACCGGTATAATTCTCAGCTATGCGTCGGATCGATGCGCTCCATCCGGCGCGAGCCAGGTATTGCAGAGCGGAGAAAAAGAGCATGGTGACGCTGATACCGGCGAAGTACCAGAAGCCCAGCAAGTAGTCGGCAAAGAACCGCTCTGAACCCGAAAGGGCATAGACACCGGCAAGACCTAGAGCTCCGATCGCGGCCAAGGCCATACCGATCTGATGCATTTTGCCGACGAACGGGGTTGATCCCAATTGAACGTTACTCATGTGTGTGTGCTCCCCTTCCTCAGTTCGTGGCCGTCGAAGCGACAGCGTTACTGGCTACACCCTCCACGCCCTGAAGCGTGCGCAGGTACCGAATGATTGCCCAGCGATCAATTGGATCGATCTTGTCGGCATAGCTTGGCATCAAGTTCTGTCCTGCGCTGATGATGTGAAAGATACGCGCGTTCGACAGTGCCGCAGTTTCCGGGCGCGTAAGGTCTGGTATACCAGCCCATCCGCGCTTGGAGACTGTGGAGTTCTCACTCTTACCGTTGTAGTAGTGACACGGTGAGCAGAACGTGTTGAACCTATTCTGACCACGAGCGAGAACGAACTCGGTCATTGGCAGATTCGGATCGACGTTAGCCGTTTCCGCCGCGTCTATGTCACCAGGGCCAAGCTGATAGGGCTGCGCGCCGCGCGCGATAGATCCTTCAACTGGCTCACGCAGGCTCTTGCCGTCGGCAAAGAAGGTGTTCGGCGACTGAGGAATGGCGCGGAACTGATGATCGAGATTGGGTTGAATCTCCACAGGGGGCTCGGTGGAGAACCACGTCTTCTGCCCCGTAAAGAGCATGACGAGCAGCACGACAACGCCGAGACCGGCGGCCAGCTGAAGAATTTGCGAGAAGCGGAGTTTCATGCGTTGTTAGTCGTGAAATTCAACATCAGTTGGCCGTCGCGTGCACGAGGTGCACATTCCCCACACCGAGCTTCGTCAGCATCGATGCCGTCTCTGTGGCCGAGAATCGGTCGTCATCGGCGTCGATCGTAACCACGAACACATCGTCGGTGGCCTTTTTGAAGGATTCATCGTCCTGATACTTGTTATACCAGGTCGGAATTCGACATAGGTGGAACAGTCCCATTACGGTAAAGATGGCCGTGCCCAGGATCGAGAGCTCGAAATCGATCGGAATCGAGAACTGCCAATCGAAGAAGCCCTTGCCACCAATGTTCAGCTTGTAATCAACGGCTCCAGTCCAAAACTGTAAGCCTACAGCGGACGTCAAGCCCCCTAGCAGACCAGCAAAGGAGATGTACGTCAGGATGGAACGCTTGATTCCCATGGCCTTGTCCAGACCATGAACTGGATACGGCGTGTGAATATCCCAGTTGCGAAAACCTGCGTCGCGCAGCTTTTCGGCGATCTTCATTGTGAGATTCACGTCCGTGATCTCGCCAATGACGCCAACGGGTTTCGTACTCATAAGTGACCTTCGTTCTTCAGTGCAGGTGGTTCAAAATCAGTGGGCGTCACCATGATGGTCATGATGATGCGTCGGCTGCGCGCCGGGCATGATGCTCTTGATCTCGGCAATAGCGATCACGGGAACGAACTTCGCAAACAGCAAGAACAGCGAAAGGAAGATGCCGAAGGTTCCGATGAAGATCGAAATCTCAACCCACGTTGGCGTGTAATATCCCCACGATGCCGGCAGAAAGTCGTGATGAAGCGTCGTAGCAATGATGGTGAATCGCTCAAACCACATGCCGATATTGATGAAGATTGAGATCACGAACATCAGCGGAATATTCCGGCGAGCACTCTTAAACCAAAAGACCTGCGGTGAAACCACGTTGCAGATGAACATCGTCCAGTATGCCCATGCATAGTCGCCGAATGCACGGTTAATGAAGATCCAGCGCTCCCAGTCGCTGCCGGAGTACCATGCGATGAAAAATTCGAGAATGTATGCGTAGCCAACCATCATGCCGGTAGCCAGCATGATCTTGTTCATGTTCTCAAAATGCTTCAGCGTGATGAACTGCTTGAGGTCGAGAATCTCGCGGGTGATCACAAGAAGCGTCATCACCATGGCAAAGCCAGAGAAAATGGCCCCGGCAACGAAGTATGGTGGGAAGATTGTTGTGTGCCATCCCGGAAGAATGCCCACGGTAAAGTCAAACGACACTACCGAGTGCACCGACAGTACAAGAGGCGTAGAGATACCGGCCAGGATCAAGTAAGCGATCTCATAGTGGTGCCAGCTTCGCGTCGAACCCGTCCATCCAAGGGAGAGCACGCCGTAGACCTTCTTAGCGATCGGGCTCTTGACGTAGTTCCGCAGCGTGGCAAGGTCGGGTATGAGACCTACAAACCAGAACAGCGCCGAAACGGTGAAATACGTGTTCACAGCAAAAACGTCCCACATCAACGGCGATCGGAAATTCACCCACATGGCCATCTGATTCGGGTACGGCAAAAGCCAATAGAACAACCAGGGACGTCCAGTGTGACTTAGCACCATCGTAAGCGCGCAAATCACCGCGAAGATCGTCATGGCCTCGGCCGAGCGGTTAATGGCCGTGCGCCACTTCTGACGGAACAAGAACAAAATGGCAGAGATCAGCGTGCCGGCGTGACCGATACCGATCCAGAACACGAAGTTGGTGATGTCCCATCCCCAACCGATCGGATTGTTCAGACCCCATACGCCGATACCGGTCGTGATCGTGTAGTACAGCGCGAAGAGGCCCCACGCGGCCATGGCTCCGGTCACGCTGAGCGTGGCGAGGTACTTCATCGTGATCTTCGATTCCACGATGCTGGCGATGCGTGCCGTGACGTCACGCATCGTTGGATTACCGAGGACGAGGTCTTCGCGCACCGGCTCGTCGCCGTGCGCCATGGCCTGCAATCTCTCTTGTTCCTGGACCACCGTCATGATTGGTTCCCGTCAGTGAATCGTTCTGTGAATCAAAATGCAGAAAGGCGTTACGCCCTATCGTTGATGACCTTGGCTAGGTAGGTCACCGACGGACGTGTATTGGTCTCGGCAAGAACATGGAAGCTGCGTTCGCTCTTGCGCGCAACGGAGATGCGACTGGCAGCGTCATTGGCATCACCAAAGATGATGGCACCGGCCGGGCACGCTTCCTGACAAGCTGTGATGGCTTCTCCGTCCTTAACACGAGCTCTACCCTCGTCGCGCGCATGCCACTTGGCCTCATGCAAACGCTGCACGCAGAAGGTGCACTTTTCCATGATGCCGCGCATACGGCCCGACACTTCGGGGTTGAAAACCAGGTCAAGCGGTTGACGCTCATCCTTGTAGTTAAGGAAGTTGAACCGACGCACTTTGTATGGACAGTTGTTCAGGCAATAGCGAGTACCGACGCAACGGTTGTAGGTCATTTCGTTGAGACCCTCCGGCGAATGAGTCGTGGCCGCAACTGGACAGACGTTCTCGCACGGAGCGTTTTCGCAGTGCTGACATAGCATCGGTTCGATCACCGTCGACGACGGATCCTGCAGCGAACCGGAATAATACCGGTCCAAGCGGATCCAGTGCATCTCACGTCCGAGAAGGACCTGCTCCTTGCCCACAATCGGAATATTGTTCTCGCTCTGGCAGGCAATAACGCATGAGGAACATCCGGTACATGAGCTCATGTCAATGACCATGCCCCATCGATGTCCCTTGTAGTCGTACTCGCCTACTATTGAAAGGGGCTTACCGGCCTCATCCTTGATGTAGTCGGGCTCGAGTGATGTTACCGCGGCAAGGTCGCTCAACATAAGTTTCTGAGCAACGTTCCGCTCGTTCTGCGTGTCGCCCGGCGTCTCGCCCAGCGAATGGTGATTCTGCGTCGTTGCAATGCGATGACGTGCTCCGGTGGCGGTCACACTCTCGACGGCGTGATAGCCACACGCACCCAGGGTGAAGGCGTTAGCACCAATACCAACACCGATGGTACCACACGCAGTGCGTCCGTATCCTAGCTGCGTCACGATTGTGTCATCGGCCATGCCGGGTTGCACCAGCACAGGAAGCTCAACACTTCCCTCTTTGGTGGTGATCGCAACAACATTCTCATTGGCTTTGGACAGTGCCTTGAGATCTTCCGCACTTGATGCAAGGCCAAGCTTTACGGCCATGGCAGGACTGATCATTGCTACGTTGTCCCATGTGACCTTGGTCACCGGATCTGGAAGCTCCTGAAGCCAGCCATTGTTTGCCAATCGTCCGTCATACAGTGCATTCGATGGCACTGTCATCAAGACCCATCCCGTGCCGACCGATGCTTTGGCCAGTCCCGATATCGCGTCGACATTCATTGGAGCGTCTGAAGCGATCCGTCCCGTACCTGCCACAACTCCAATTTGGAGCGTATCGACCCAGTTCATAGTTGGATAGGCGGCCATCATAGCCCCCTTCACGTAATCGGCATAGCTGGCTGTTGAACCGAGGAACCCCGCATTGACCTTCTTACCGATGGCTATCAGCGTGTCCTGCAACGACGGAACACCGTCGCACAGTGGTGCGATCACTGGCTGCTGAACACTTACGTATCCGTCCGGACTAACGGCCGTGCCCCAGGACTCAAGCCAATGTGCGGCCGGAATCGAAGCATCGGAGATCTGCGACGTTTCGTCATCGTACAAGTTGATAGTACCGCGGAAGGCAACCTTCTTAAGGATCGCATTCTTGAATGCGCGCGATGCGGAGTACTCAGGGTTGACATCAAGGAAGATTGCCGCATGGATAACTCCAGACTCCATCTGCGAGGTAATGTCGGCAATGGCAGCCCCCTTCTCGCCGGAGTTCGGAAGCGTGCGGGATGCATCAACGATCTTACCTGCACCAACACTGCCAAGCGCGCCGTTGATAGCAAGGGCAAGGCCGTGGGCATGAGACGACAGATGCGCTCCGGCAAGAACGACTCCCGTGCCCACAGTAGCATTCTTCAGTCTCTTGGCAGCCGCGCTCACGGCTGCATTCGATGACGTCGCGCCTCCGACTACAACTGCATACAGGTCCTGCAGAAATGCTTCTATCTGCGAAGGGGCTGTTCGAATCCGCACATCGGCATTCATTCCGGTGCTGGAGTACTGTGACTCAACGACCGTCAGATGAGACATCTCGGCATTGGCCTTCGATGGGGTGCGCTTGCCGGCAAAACGCGTAGCGTGATACAGCGCCAGCGTGTCAGCACCAAGGAAATCCGCGTCGACACTTACGATGACCGATGCCTGCGACAGGTCCGGCACGATCTGTGCATCGCGTCCGAAAACGGCCTTGTTTGTTATAGCCGCACCGTCGCGGACAACTGCCGGTAGCGTTACGACAACGGCATTGGGAACCGAAGCAATAAACTCATTTAAAAGCTGTGTGTAGGTTGGCGAACAATGCTCATCAATGAACATCGCAACCTTCTTGCCAGCGGCTGCAGCCTCGCTGATGGCCCCTGCCATCTTGGTCGCAGCTGCATCGAATGACGATTGCTGACCACCCACCTTGGGACGGCGGACGCGATCAGGGTCATAGAGCGAAAGAAGAGAAGCCTGCATTTCAGCGTTTGCCGCACCGCGCACAAGGCCCGGGTGCGCGGAGTTACCCGTGACCTTGATCGGACGTCCTTCACGGGTCTTAACAACCGCACCATACGCAACGTTGCGATGAGAATACACCGATGCAAAATAGATCGGCAATCCCGGAGTGGCATTCTGGAGCGACTTCACCGATGGGACCAGCTTCTGCTCAGGTCGACGACACGCAGCTGCTGTGAGCGCCATCGAGGCAGATACCAGAGCCATGAAACTACGACGGCTGACGCCCGAATCGGCAAGGGCCGACGTCGTTGTGCCTGGTGCAAACTCAGCAGTCTCACCACGACCTTCGGCGAGCTCGTCTATGCTCTTCCACAATGGATTGGTTGACGCATGGAGTTGACGGTCGGACATATGCAAACCTTGAAGGGATGTTTCAATCGTTGAGGGTTAAGCCGTCGGTCAATAATGACACGACGAGCAATTCTCGGGGCCGACACCGGCGACCTTTGGGTGAGGTATTCCAGCGACCACCACAGGTGGCACCTGCACATCGTAGCCACCATACTGCGGAACAGTGAGTGGTTTGAGTGTAGACCTGTCGGCTACCTGCGCCTTGATCGGTGTGAAGATGTATGTGCTGTCGAGCAGGTTCTTCATGTCATGCATCTTGCCTGTAAACACGCCCGAGATCGGACGCGCACCGACGATGTTCTTCTCGGGATTACGATGACAATCGAGACACCAGCCCATACTAAGGGGCTTGTTCTGCGAGACGACGCCCATCTCTTCTACCGGACCGTGGCAGGACTTACAATCGATCTGCGCACGGATGTGTCGGCTATGATTAAAGTGGGCGTAGTCGGGCACCTTGTGAATACGGACCCACGAGATCGGATTGCCCGACTCGTACGAGTCACGCACAAGCTGAAGCTTTGGAGACTCCGCCTTCACCGCCGTATGGCAGTTCATACAGGTCTGCGTCGTTGGCACCGGAGAGTGCGCCGACTTCTCTACGCCTGCATGACAGTACTGACAGTGAATCTGCAGCTGTCCGGCGTGTAGCTTGTGGGAGAATGGCACGGGCTGCTCGGGACGATATCCGACATCGGCAAAATCGTTTCGAAACCCGAAGTAGCCCAGGAGGAATAGTACGCCAACGACGCCACCTGCGACAGCGCCTCCGACTTTGACCCCCATGTCAAACTTGCGTGAAAACATTCGCTTCCCTCAGCAAAAAATGTCGTGCAAATATACCGTTCCGCGTGAACCTATGCCGCATGATTGTCCACATGAATCACACAGCAGAATTTGGATGTTGTCGAAGTCGTCGTGCGATCAACACAATGCCAATCGTTAAGATGGCTATCGGTACGCTGAGCATCACGACAACCGAAAGTGAGTACGCATCCCCTACCGATGCATTGCTACCGTGCTTGGTGAAGCTGTCCTTGCATGCAGGACACGCTATGGCGTCCACGGCGACCACAACAAAGAGGACAAGAAAGATCATCCTGTTCATGATGCCGGTCCGAACCATTGGTACAACATGAAGTACACGATCACACCCGTGACCGATACATAAAGCCAGATCGGCAAGGTGATCCGCGCGATGCGGCGGTGCGCCTCAACGGACATGGCTAGCCCCCTGCGGATGGTTATGATCGCGAGAACTGGAACCGTGGCCGCAAGCGCAACGTGGGTTATCAGAATCGTCAAGTACACCGCTCTCCAGATTCCATCACCGGGAAACACCGTGTTGTAAGAACCGGTGGAAGTGTATAGATGCCACTTGTGCAAGAGATAGCATCCGAGAAAAACAACCGACACAACAAAGGCGGTGATCATCACCATGCGATGTTGCTCGATTCGGCGCTGACGTATAAGGCGATACCCAACGAGCAGGAGCACGGTGGAGAGCGCATTCAGCGTGGCGTTGAGCGCCGGAAGCTGGTCGAGGTTCACGGAAGAGCCTTGAGAATGTTCCGAAGCTTGGCGACGTCCTTAGGATCAGCGCTGTCGTAATATCCCCGCACCTGCATGGCCGTATCGATCAGCACAAATCGCGTCGAATGCAGATCTGGTTCGGAAGGAGAAATCAGACCGAGGTCGTTACTCGACACGGCAATCATGGAGTCAATAGGCATCGTGACAAAAGCCCACGTTGCACGCTGAGCACCATACTGATGCGCGTACGCCCGCATGACACTGGGAACGTCATTCTCGGGGTCTGACGTCAACGAGACAAATGACACCTTTGTAGCAAACTCGCGCCTGATTCCAGCCAGGACGTTGTTCAATGCAGGGCACACCGTTTGGCATCTCGTGAAGAAGAACGATGCGATCCATGCATGGCCTCTCATGGCTCCAGCGCTGAACATTGCACTGTCCTGGTCTAGCCCGGAAAACGCTGAAACACCCCGTAACACCGGAAGCGTGTCCCAAGGGGTTTTCGCCTGCACGGCGAGTTCTGCCTTCGGCTGGCACGCAGCCAGAGCGATAAGCAGGGACAGTAGCCCGATGATACCTGATAGTCGCATGTATTCTGTTGAACTTGATCAGTGACCCGACTGGTTTTCGCCAGGATGTAGCTGCTGGTGCACCGTGCGGGTAACATGGTCATTCGATGGCGCTGCGCCAAACTCAAGATTCAAGCCAAATGTCATCACAAAGAACAGAAACACCGGCACGTAAACGAAGAAACGTAAGAACGGGTTGTCAAACTTCAGGTGCATGAATATGTACATCACGCAAATGACCTTGAATACGGCGATGGCAAGACCAACCGTGATGTTGATCACATATCCATGGATGAAGCCGACATCCGGAAAGTGCACCAGCTTGGCGGCAGCTACAGTCAGCAGCGTCATGACGCAAAGCGTGAAAAACACCCTCATGTAGGCAGGAATAACGTTACCGTGATCGTGACCCATTGTCGTGCTCCTGATTTCGGTCGTGAAATTTTCGTGTGAATGTTACGGGAAGATGAGATACAGGGCTGGAAAGATGAAGATCCACATCAGATCGACAAAGTGCCAGTAAAGACCAAGCGTCTCAACTTTGACTGGGTGCTGATACCCGTTCTTTGTGAAAGACTTCATGAGCATGAAGCCCATCGGTATCATACCTGCGATCACGTGCAGAGCGTGGAAGCCGGTCATGATGAAATAGAACGAGTAGAACAGCGTGTGGTTCTCCTGTCCAGGGAACAAACCGTCCTGCCACTTCGCCCCGTACTCAAAGTACTTGACGATGAGAAAGCCGAAGGCACCCAGAATCGTAAGACCCAGATAGGTCTGAAACATCCCGTTGTTCTTACGCTCGAGATTGTAAATGGCCAAGGCCATCGTAAGAGAGCTGCCGATAAGAATGAATGTGTTGAGCAGCGCCAGTGGCCAACTCAAGTGATGCGAAGCCTCATAGAAGGCCTGGTAATTCGTATTGCGGAGCACGATGAAGGTTCCGAAGAACCCCGTAAAGAACATGAGCTCCGATGCAAGAAATGCCCACATGGCGAGCTTGCCATTGGCGATCTTGGTGACCGGTTCGTGAGAAAGATTCAGTGCTGCAGACATGCTACCACCTGTTGTGATTGATCATTGTTTGTCGAGAAACATGAGCACGACGATTCCCATGAGAACCGCGTACGAAGTCAGAAGAACCTTCCGCGCCGTCGCCGCGTCCGGATTCCTGTAGAAAACAGCGCTCTGAACCGTCAGCCACAGTCCGAGCACCGAAACGCCGAAGAGATACACCGTGCCGGTAACGCCAAGGACCGATGGGAGAACAGCGCAACCTAGCAGCAGAGCACTGGTCAGGGTCATCTGCACCGCAAGCGTCTTGCCCGAATCATCAGAGATCGCACGAAGAACCATGCCGCCTTCGCGGTAGTCTGAACGATACATCCATGACAAGGCATAGAAATGCGGCAGCTGCCAGAAAAACAGAATGGCAAACAGCACCCAGGCCATAGCGTCGGCAGAACCAGTAACAGCTGTCCACCCACCCATAAACGGTAGAGCTCCGGGTACTCCGCCAACTATGACAGCCAGCGATGAACGGGTCTTCATCGGTGTGTAGATCATCACATAACTGAGCCAGGTTGCAATGGCAAGCCAGAATGTCAAGGCATTCACGGTCAGCAGCAGAGCGGCACCACCGAGTGACAGAATAGCAGCAAAGATGGATGCGCTGCGCATGGAGATCGCCCCTGATGGAATGGGGCGCTTTGCAGTGCGCTTCATCCGCGCGTCAATATCGCGTTCAAGTATGTGGTTAACAACACAGCTGCCGCTGCTAATAAGTAGCGTGCCGAACATCGTAGCGGCCAGAGGCGCTGCCTGCGTCGTTGAGAACAGCGATGTCGTGGACGGCAAGGCAAGATGATATCCCGCAAGGGTGGTCATCATCACCATTTTGCTGATTCCGGGCTTGGTGAGCTCATAATACATCGACACGCGTGATGGCGCTTGCTCTGACTCAGAAGCATCAATCACCGCCTCGTGGTTCTTTGAGGTCATCCTCATCGTCCCACCTCGTGAGCAAGTCCGTGCGCATGTTCCGCTACGTCAGCCGTCTGGGAGCGCCCCTTGACACTCAGGAAGGTGATAGCATTCGTTACAAGGATCACTACACCGACCATGACGTGCAGGGTAGTAACGAGCTCGCCACGAGCGGTCCAGAGAATGCCGGCACCGAGAGCGATCTGGACACCCACAAGGCATAGTGCGACAAACGATGTGCGCCGCACATCCGAGGAGGCTCCCTCGGAACGAAGCCTGATAAACTGCCACACAATAGCAAGTGCAACGACATACGCCAATGAGCGGTGAACCAGATGAATCAGAACCTGCGGATACTGCAGCAGGTCGGTCGACGGGAAAAAGCCGGCATCACTCCACTGAGGAAAGCTCACGCTGACACCCCACGAATCCGTGTGCCTCGTCAGAGCTCCAAGCACGAACTGCGTAAATGTCAGCGCCCAAGTTGTAGCAACTATCGTTGCCGTACCAGAGCTGACCGTTCCCAGCGCGCGCCGACGTCGCCACGCAGCGGATGACTGAAGTGCGATGGCAATAACGATCATCAGGAAAAGCTGAGCAAGCACACCGTGCGAGGTCGATGTCCAGTCAGGCAGATTTTGCCGAACCGTATAGCCTCCAAACGAACCTTGAAGGCATACCGCGGTGAACGCTGCCATTGCCAGCCAAATGATTCGATGCTCGGCGCCGACACGGATGGCCTTGACGATAAACACAATTGTCAAAAGGCCAAGGCCGACCATAAACACTTCCATAAAACTCATGGGCATACTATTAACGCCCAGCACGGCAGATGTAATCGTCAGGAAAACCATGCCGATCAACCCACCTATGGCCTTATTCGGCCGCTGCCCCACCGGTGTTGACCGATATGCCAGCATGAGAAGAAGCGTCGTCACTAGGCCCACAACAGTAGCGAACAATCGATGACCATGCTCCCAGAACCGATCCTTAGCCCACAGCCACTCTGAAGGGGCATACGTGACCATTGGAGCGAGATTTGACGTAGGCCAGTCAGGAAAGGCCATGCCACTGCGAGTGGTGTTGACGTGTCCACCCCAGACAATGAGTCCGAAGGTGAGCACACACAGCACCAGCGCTACGCGATGAATCGCGTGGCTCGAGCGATCAGAAGGTGTCTCGTTAGGCGTCATGCCGGTGGGTCGTCGCCTTGAGTTCCTTTAATGACTACCAAACGTTCGTGAATCGTCCTCGACGGCTACCGTGTGGTGGTTGACCGTCTTCGAAGTGCCGGGCTCCCACTGAGGCCAGTAGTCGCTCTTCCGACCTTCAGCGCTGAACTCATAGGGACCACGATAGACCTTGATGTCTTGGTCAAAGTTGCCGTGCCCAGGATGCTCAGGTGCGGCCCACTCAAGCGAATTGGCACGCCACGGGTTGCGCGGCGCACGCTTGCCGTACTTCAGAGAGTACAGAACATTGAAGACAAGCACGAGCTGCGAAAAGCCGAGAGCAATTGCACCAATGGTGATCACCTCATTGACGTCGGAGAGCCCCTTGAGGAAGTCATACACGTTCGGATCATAGATACGGCGCATATGTCCGCCAAGTCCCAGCACGTGCATCGGGAAGAACGTAACGTTAAACGTAATGAACGTCAGAACAAAGTGCAGGCGACCCCAACGCTCGTTGAGCATCTTGCCGTACATCTTTGGATACCAGTAGTAGATGCCAGCGAAGATTCCGAAGAGTGAACCGCCAAAAAGAACGTAGTGGATATGCGCAACGATGAAGTACGTATCGTGGATGTAGATATCAACCGGCGCTGATGCCATGAACACGCCCGACAGACCACCGATGATGAACATCGACACAAACGCCAGCGCATTGAGCATGGCCGTTGTGAACTTGATGTTCCCGCGCCAGAGTGTTCCGAGCCAATTAAACACCTTGATCGACGATGGAACGGCGATCACGATCGTTGACAGCATGAATGTCGTTCCAAGAAGCGGATTCATGCCCGACTGGAACATGTGGTGACCCCATACGATAAAACCGAGGAAGGCAATACCGGCAATGGCAAACACCATGGCCTTGTACCCGTAAATCGGCTTACGCGCGAATGTGGCCATCACATCAGAGACGATGCCCATCAGCGGCAGAATCATGATATACACGGCTGGGTGCGAATAGAACCAGAACACGTGCTGGAAGAGGATCGGCTGACCGCCGCCGAAATACTTGGAGCTTGCCACCAGATTGTCCGGCAGGAAGAAGCTCGTGTGTAGGAAGTTGTCCATAAACAGCATGGCCAGTCCCGCTGCGAGTACCGGCGTGCCGAGCGTCACAAGGATAGCGGTTATAAACAAAGCCCACACAGTCAGTGGCATATCAAACAACTTCATGCCTTTGGCTCGCTTGTTCAGAACCGTGGTGACGTAGTTCACAGCACCCATGATCGACGAAAAACCCACCAAGAACACACTGATAAGCCACAGGGTCTGTCCGCTTATCGTGAACTTCTCCAGTCCTGTCATTGCCGAAAGGGGCGGATACGAAGTCCACCCTGCGGCTGCATAACCAGTATCGGTGAAGAAGCCGGCCATCATGATCAGACCGGCCGGGGGTACGAGCCAGAACGACCACATGTTGAGTCGCGGCAGGGCCATGTCATCGGTTCCGATCATCAGCGGAATGCAGAAGTTGCCGAACATTCCAGCAGCAAACGGGATGACCACGAAGAAGATCATGATCGAGCCGTGCATCGTCAAGAGCTGCGTGTAGAACTCAGGTGTGATAATACCACTGCCCGGCTCGGTCACCCAGGTTGCAGGAAGGATCGAACCGATCACTGGAACGGGCTTGCCCGGATAGGCCAGCTGCCAACGAATAAAAAGCGCGAAGGCTCCGCCGATGAAAAGAAAGAACAGTGACGAGAGCATGAACTGCTTGGCGATCACCTTGTGATCGGTTGAAAACACATACTTACGATACCACGGAAGGTCGTGGTGATGCTCGTGTGTGTGCTCGTCATGGGCAACCGGTGTTGCCGTCTCAATCGTTGCGGTACTCATTGCTATGGGTCTCCTTGTTCGAGATTACTTGGTGAGTGAGGCGACCGTGGCAGTGTCGGCCGACGGTGCAACGGTTGGTTGAGGCGACCGTGCAGCAATTGCCTCTGCGACTTTCTTGTCGACCCATACGTCGTAGGACGACTTGCTGAGTACTTCGTACTCGGCACGCATCGAGTAATGACCACCACCACAGAGCTCTGCGCAGGCGAGCTCAAACTTGCCGGTCTTGAAGATGTTGTACCAGATGTTCATCCACGTACCCGGCACAACGTCCTGTTTGACGCGCGCATGAGGCAGGAAGAAGCTGTGCAGAACGTCCTGTGACGAACCGTGCATCACCACGTTGGCGTTAACCGGGACTTTGAACTGATTCTCTGTCGAAAAATCATCCATGCTGCGTGGGTCCGTTGAGTCGATGCCAAAAGGGTTCAGACCCGTAATCAGCTTCCGGCAGTTATCACGGTCAGTGTATGCATTGCGTCCGAACTCGCCGTCCACTCCTGGATAAAGGAACTGCCAGCCAAAGGTCTTGCCCATGACAAGCACCTGTACGTCGGCCTTAGGAAGACGAGACGAATACTTCGTGCGTTCCCAGATGTCATCCGAGTACAGCCCGATCCACGCAAACAGGATGGTAGGCAACACCGTCCACGTAAGCTCGACGACGTTGTTCCCGTGGTAGTTGTACCCCCGGCGATCACGGTTGTAGCGATACTTCACCAGGAGGTATCCAAGAACACCAAACGTCAGAAAGAAGATCCCGACGCTGATCCAGTAAATGATGGCGAACAGGCTGTCAAGCTCCCCACCAAAAGTGGAGGTGTTCTCGGGGAACCATGGCAACATGTCGAAGTAGGACAGAATACGATCCATGCGAATCAGACTCCGATGTAGTGGTGTTTCGTGAGTGAATAGTTACGGAAGCTCAGCTTCCGAGTATTGCACGGTGCGCGAGGCCGATTCTTCGCGCACGGCCTTCACCTCGTCTGCAGTCACGGGGCCGGCAGCATTACCAAACGCGCCGCGGACGTACGTCAGCACATCAGCGATCTGTTGGTCGTCCAATTGATCCTTCCAGGAAGCCATTTGTCCGTTGTACTGCACTCCATTACGCTCGATCGGTCCGCGAAGTCCATGCAGAACGATGGCAATCGGTTTGCGGGCGTCTCCCGTGGCGAGGGCCGAACCAGCGAGCGGCGGAATGTTATTGCCCGGAACTCCCTTGCCACTGCCTAGGTGGCAGGCGGCGCAAATGCGCCCATACACGGCTTTACCGGGTCCACCGGCATCTGCTGCCGCGGCATCAGTTGCGGTAGCGGCATTGGGATCTACCCATACCGGATCATCTCCGTAAGATGTGAATAGGCCGCGTACATTACAGCCCGACAAAACCGACACCATTGCAAGAGCAAGAATGCCGACACACAACCGCTTGGTTAAAAACTGCATCTTCACTGACCTCGGTTCATTGAATGCTTCGGTAGCAAAACGCGTCGAAATTACATTGGAAGCACCACGTGGAAAAGTCTGGCGGTTCCTGTGCACTTCTTTTTTCGCTTCCCGACCCAAAAAAACCATTTGGGAAGGGGTGTCTATGGCCGTGCAGAGCCGTCATTCAGCGCTACGGCGCAAAAACCACGCCACCGTGCTGCTGATACCGTTGTGCAGATCAATCTTCGGCTTCCAGCCCGTGCATGAGCTGAACAAATCGTGCGAGGCACGCGTGCGCGCCGGATCACCGGCCTTTGCCGGGCCATACTGCACTACACACTCGCGGCTCAAAGCATCGCGAAGAGCATGCACCACATCGTTAACACTCGCAGCGCTGTTCCGGCAAATATGATAAGTGCCCTGCACTCGTTGCTCGAGCGCAACCACATTTGCCGCTGCGACATCATCGACATGGATATAGTCGCGCTCCTGCGAGCCATCTCCGTGGATGACCGCAGAAGCCCCCTTCATGAATCTTTCGAGAAAGATGGCAATCACACCACTCTCGCCATGGGGGTTCTGCCGCGGTCCGTACACGTTGGTGTACCGCAACGTGGTAACGCTCATGCCATGCGCGATACGCTCATAGTCGGCGTAAAGTTCCATGGCGCGCTTGGAGACTCCATAGGGGGCTATTGGGAGCACGGGATGGTCTTCCGTCGCGGGCAGTTGCACGAACTCACCCAGAACTGCCGTCGTGGAAGCCAGGACAACATGTTTTACACCAGATACCCGCGCCGCTTCGAGCAGACGCAATGAACCAAGCACGTTGATGGTGGCATCATGCACTGGCTTGTCGACGCTAACACGCAGCTCCATGTGGGCCGCATGATGATCGATGGCGTCGAACTTCTCTGCCACGACGAAGTCGGTGAAAGCCTCGTCCGTGATCGACATCTCAACAAAACGGGCACCGATGGGAACATTCGAACGATACCCCATCGACAGATCGTCTACGATCACCACCTCATGTCCCGCTCGAAGACATGTCTCTGCCACGTGCGACCCGATGAAGCCGGCACCGCCGGTAACGAGAATCTTCACAGGGCCCTCTTGGCTATATCGGTGCGATGCATCTTCGTATCGTATGTGATCTTCTCACAGGCGGCGTACGAACGTGCAACGGCCCGGGCCAGCGTGTCCCCTATTGCCGTTACCCCGAGTACTCGCCCACCATTGGTGACGAGCGTATCATCAATCATGCGCGTGCCGGCATGATACACAGTCACGTACAGGTCTGCTTCGGCATTCTCGATACCGGAGATGGGAAGCCCCTTCTCAAAGATGCCCGGATACCCGGCCGAGGCCAGCACAACATTGCATGCATGGCCAACGTTCGTTGAACGGATCGCTGCTGCGTCAACGGCTCCTCGAGCGGCTGAAGCAAGAAGTTTCGCAACATCGGCATCCAGAACACTGATGACAACCTGCGTCTCGGGGTCGCCAAAGCGGGCATTGAACTCCACAACGTTCACCTCGTCTCCCTCGATCATGAGTCCACAAAAAAGACATCCCACAAAGGGCATTCCTTCGGCAGCCATGCCGTCGACAACTCTGCGGATGACTTTCTCACAGACGGAATCCATCACGGAGTGCGTAACAATAGGCGCCGGCGCATAGGCCCCCATGCCGCCAGTGTTCTTGCCGGTGTCGCCGTCGCCAACGCGCTTGTGATCCTGCGCCGGCGCGAGCACGACAAAATCGCGCCCATCACATACGGCAAAGACGCTGGCTTCCTCGCCCGTGAGGAAGCCCTCGACAACCACACCGTCGGTTCCGAACGCTCCCTCATACATAATGTCGATGGCCTCCAATGCCTGCTCACGCGTGGTGGCAACAAACACCCCCTTGCCGGCAGCAAGACCATCATACTTGATAACCACCGGAAGGTCATGCACCTCAACGTATGCACGGGCGTCTGCATGATGAGCCGCGCTAAAGCGCCTGTAGTGCGCCGTCGGCACGTGATGACGATGCATGAAATCTTTGGAGAATCCTTTTGATGTCTCAAGCTGAGCCGCCGCCTGAGACGGTCCAAACACATCAATACTCTCAGCACGAAGCGCATCGGCAAGACCCTCTGCGAGGGGCTGCTCAGGCCCGATCACCACGAGCGTTACATCATGCCTCATGCAGAACTTTTCAACCGCCACATGGTCGGCAGAGTTCAATGTCACACATTCGGCCTCCCGCGCTATACCGGGATTACCCGGCGCAACCCAGAGCTTCTCACATGATTCTGACGCCGCAAGCGCCTTGGCCAGCGCGTGCTCACGCCCGCCCGAACCGATCAGGAGGATTCTTTCCATAGACGGCGAAGATAGTTACGGAATTACGGAGCGCTGCGCGCAATTACGGAGTTACGGAATTACGGAGGTACTGTGCGCTGCGCGCTGTGACTCACTTGTCACTCTGTCATTCCGTAACTGCGTCTCTCGTCACTCGTCTCTCGTCTCTCGTCACTCGTAACACTCCGTAATTCAGTCATTCCGTAACTCCGTAACTATCTTGTCACATGCTTATCCTCTGGGACATCGACGGAACGCTGCTGCGCACAACGCCGGGCATTGGGCGTGAGATGTACATCCGCGCGTTTCGTTCGATTCTGAAGACCGACGTGTCCGGTGCGGTTGCTCCGATGTCGTTTGCCGGACGCACGGACCGTAGCCTGGTGCACGAGATCGGCGCCGCAATGGGATTCTCGTTTGAAGACATCGAAGATGCCTGGCCAGACATCGAGCGAGATATGATCGCATCGGCCCAAGAGCTGATACGTCCGGAAACAACACTGGTTCTGGACGGGGCTCGGCAAACTTTGGAGATGCTATGTGAGCATGGCGTTGCGCATGCGCTGGTCACGGGTAATGTCGAAACCATTGGATATCACAAGCTGGCAATGGCCGGACTCAACAAGTTCTTTGAGCATGGGGCTTTCGGTGGACATCATGCCGACCGAAGACTTCTTCCGCCTATCGCCATCGAGCGATACAACTCGGCGCGGGGTACGTTTTACACTACCCAGCATGCGGTGATCATCGGTGATGCGATCGGGGATGTGGACTGCGCCCGAGCACACGACATCATGTCTCTTGCCGTCACAACCGGCGTGCAATCGGCCGACGTGCTCAGACAGGCAGGCGCAACGTATGTCATCGACTCACTTCATCCAGCCGATCGAACATCAAAACTCATCCGTACACTTCTGCGACGTTGGATCGTTATGCCCGTCTCTCAGGAATTGCTCGATCACTATCACAACACCCGCTTCGACGTGGATGGTCTTGGAACACTGCGCATCGGCAAGCCCCTTCCCGAGTCAGTCATTACCTGGCTCCGTGATCAGGGGGCTCATATGGTTGCATTGCTTGGTGCAGAGAATCCACAGTCGACGCTCACGACTGATGAGGACAACAGCCGGCGTCATGCTGAGTTGATGGCTGAATGCACCGAGCGAGGACTTCCCTATCTGCCCGCCGTTGGGCTATCCGGTGACTGGCGCGAGAATCATCTGCTGGTTGCCGGGCTCACCCGTGAGGAGGCCGATGGCTTCCGCCAGCATTATGACCAGACTACCGTGCTGCACGCAGCGATCAATGGCATCGTGGAGCTGGTTGGATTGTGAAGAATTGACAATCCACGATAGCGATCCATCAACGATATGGTCACGTTTTGATTGATATGGGGTAACATCTTGCCAGTAGGTTGCGAGAAATCTTTCACCCACTGTCTTTCGGAGTTGATCCATGTTTCTCAGTATCAGTGATCTCGAAAACAACGTCCAGTCTGAACTGCATGACGTTGAGTCGGCCGATGAGTTGAACCAGGTTGTTTCAGATCTCGACGGCGTCGATGTCGAGAACAACATCGCTGGTAATGATGAAGTGATCGACGATGTCAATGACGATGTCAACGAATCACGTGACGACGAATCAGGTGACGATGAATCAGGTGATGACGAATCAGGTGATGACGAATCAGGTGACGACGAATCAGGTGACGACGAATCAGGTGATGACGAATCCGACGAAGAGACCGATATCGAAGATGCAGCGTAAGCTGCAGCGTGTGTAATGGCTGGGCGCCGATGCTTTCATGGAGCATCGGCGTCTTTGTCTATGCAATGGGCGGTAGGTCTTTTGTTGACTTGACTCCGAGCTCGCGAAGTTTCTGCGCGCGACCGACGAGATTCCCTGATCCGGTGGAGAGCTTCTTCTGCGCCTCGCCGTAGGATTTACTGGCCCGGTCTAAGTAGTCGCCCACCTTCGACAGGTCCTCGGTAAAACCAACAAACTTGTCGAAGAGGTTACCGGCTTGACGTGCTATCTCCTCGGCGTTCTTGTTCTGCATTTCGATCTTCCAGATCGAGGCAATCGTACGCAGCGTTGCCAGGAGAGTAGACGGGCTGACGAGAATAATGCGCTTGTTCCATGCGTTGTTATACAGCTCTCCATTGCGATCGAGCTGAAGCGTGCTCACGAAGATCGACTCTACGGGTATGAACATCAGGACGAAGTCGGGCGTCGGCAGGTCCATCGTTTCGTACTTCTTCTCCGACAGCCCCTTGACATGATTTCGTATCGAAACCATGTGGCGCTGAAGGGCGGCATCACGCTCAGTGCTTCCTTCGGGCGCTTCGATAAACTCCGTGAACGCCGTCAGCGAAACCTTTGAATCGATGATGATGTGCTTGTTATCAGGCAGATGCACCAGAGCATCCGGCCGTATGCGCGCACCGTCCTCGTTCGAGGTTGTATGCTGCATCTCATAGTTTTCTGGACTGCGCAGGCCGCTGGCTTCGAGTAGACGCTCAAGCACTACCTCGCCCCATGCCCCCTGCTGCTGATTATCTCCCTTGAGCGCACGCGTCAGGTTGTTCGCCTCCTGCGAGACCAGCGTATTGAGCTCCGACAGATGCCGGATCTGCGCAAGCAGATTGGTATGCTGAGTCAGCGACTCCTTTTGTCCTTCTTCGACGCGACGCTGGAACTCATCTACCCGCGCTTTAAAGGGGGCGAGTACCGTCTCGAGATGCTTCGCCTGCTGATCACTGATAGCTCGGCCCTGCTCGACAAGTCCCTTGTTGGCGATATCGGCAAAGGCCTTCGTTAGCTCGCCCTTGAGATCCTCACGCTCGCGACGCAGATCGGTGAGAGCTTTTTCCTGTAGTTCAACCTGCGTCGCAAGTGAGGACTCCCGCCTAACCAGCTGCTCAACACGCGCTCGCTGACCCTCCATAGCCGTGTGTAGCTCTTGTGCAGCCGCACGCTGCTCCACCAGCTCCTGCCTTGCAGCTGCCTCGGACGCGGTGACGCGAGAGCGAGCAGATCGCTCACGCACATACATTATCAGTGCCACAAATGCGGCCACCAGAGCCACAAGCAGAAGACCTAACTCCGTCATGCGGCAAAGCTAGTGCTTTGAACAGGTTTCAGGTTTCAGGTTTCGGGTTTCAGGTTTCACCGTACGAAGCGTCCCTCTGCGCCGAAGGCGCCCCTCTACGCGAAGCGTCCTCAGAACGGAACGTCGTCGGTACCGTCCATCGCGCCGGCTTCGGCCGGAGTGATCTGCGAGTAGTCTGGCGTTGCCTGTGTGGAGGCTCCGGCGGCCTCTACACGCCACGCTTCTAGGTTGGTGAAGTACAATGTCTGACCTTCGCGGTTCTGATATGGGCGACCTCGGAGGTTGAACAGAACCTTCAGCTGCTGACCGACCTTGTAGCTATCGAGCAGGGCACAACGGTCCTGAGTGACCTGGAACTTGATATGCTGCGGATAGTTTCCGTCGGCGATCTCAAGCACGAACTCGCGTTTCTTAAAGGTGTCCTTCACCTGCTGAGTTTCGGTTAGGTGATGCAGCGTGCCGACGGCTTCGTAGGAGTTAGGCATGGTAGTGTCCTTCGTTAGAGATTTGTGATCAATGTTGGGAAGCCCGAAAGTACTGAATCGAGCTGCGAGATATCTCGGCCCCCTGCGGTAGCCATGTGAGGTTTTCCACCTCCACCGCCGCCGAGCTGCTTTGCCGCCGCTCCCACGAGCTTACCGGCCGAAAGTGTCTTGGTCAGATCGTCGGTTACCACGCACACCAACTGCACCTTGTCGTCAATGACCGAGGCAAGCAGGCCTACGCCGGATGACTTTAGCGCCGAGCGCAGCTCATCACCCAGGGTCTTGAGCTGCTCAGCATCTGCCACATCGATTCGGGCGACAGCCACTCGAATGCCGCTGACGCTCGCAGCCCCCTCGACGATCGACGGGATGAGCCCCTTGAGTTCGTCGGACTTAAGAGCCATGAGCTCTTTCTCCAGCTGTTTGACGCGCTCGACCTGACGGGCAACGTCATCACGAAGTCCGGCACGCTGATGATCGAGATCCTTCAGCCACACCGGTATGCTGCGTCCGGCGATAGCCTCGATTCGGCGCACCCCGCTGGCCACACTGGATTCACTGAGGATCTTGAACAGTCCGATCTCGCTGGAGTTGCGCACATGCGTACCACCGCAGAACTCGACGGAGAACTTCTCATCGATGAAGACCACCCGAACGCTATCGCCGTACTTGTCTCCGAAGAACATTTTGACGTTTGGGACGGTGCGAGCCTTTTCGATCGGCATCTCTTCGATGTGGACCGGAATGGCAGCAAAAATCTTCTCGTTGACCATCTGCTCGATGGCCTCGATGTCTTCTTCCCGAACACGCTCGAAATGGGTAAAGTCGAAACGCAGCCGCTCTGGCTCGACGAGCGATCCCGACTGCTGAACGTGAGTACCGAGAACGCGACGCAGCGCCTCGTGCAAAAGGTGCGTGACGGAGTGCTCACGTTCAATGTCGCGCCGACGCGGCACGTCAAGACGCGCAAGAGCAACATCGCCAACGTTGGCGTCAACGTCCGCATCGCAGATGTGGACGATGGCATCGCCAATCTTGCGGACATCGTCGATGCGGTAGGTTGAGCCCCCTACCGTAAGCGTTCCGGTATCCGATACCTGGCCGCCCATCTCGACGTAAAAAGGGGTTTCAGCTAGCACAATGGTATTCCTTGAAACATGGAGAATGCTTGATGCACTCTCTATGTGCGAATACCCGGTGAAACGTGACGCCGCTTCGATGGTCTCGGTGACGGCCTCCTGAGCATGGGACTTGCGAGCCGCTCGCGAGCGGGCACGCTGCTCCTCGAGCAGACGGTCATATTCGGCAACATCTACCTGCAAGCCTCGCTCCCGAGCGATCAGCTGCGTAAGGTCGAGCGGAAAGCCAAACGTGTCGTAAAGCTCGAAGGCATCCGATCCTGACACAGTATCGCCCACCATCGAAAGCGTATCAAACCTCTGCAGGCCCCGATCAAGCGTTGCCAGAAACGACTCTTCCTCGGCACGCACAACGCGCTCGATGAGGTCTCGACGCTCGACGATCTCAGGAAAAACATCTCCCATGGTATCGCAGAGGATCGCTACGTGCTTCCACAGCACAGGCTCGGTGAGCCCAAGGTTTCGGGCATAGCGTGCGGCCCGACGCAGGATGCGACGCAGCACATAGCCCCTTCCCTCATTGCCCGGCATGGCACCGTCGGCAATGGCAAACGAAAGCGTGCGGATGTGATCAGCGATCACGCGCATAGCCACACCGTCAGGGTGATCCAGTTCCGGTCGATACTCCCGACCACAGAGCGATTCGGTATAGCTCAGCAGGGGGCGAAACACATCGGTATCGTAGTTAGAATCTTTTTTCTGCATGACGGCGCACAGGCGCTCGAAGCCCATGCCCGTGTCGACGTGTTTCGACGGTAGCTCTTCAAGCGAACCGTCGGCCTTACGGTTGTACTGGATAAAGACGTTGTTCCAGATCTCGATCACCTCCGGTACGCCGGCGTTCACAAGCGGCCCGCCGCTCAGGTCCGGCGTCCGGTCGAAGTGGATCTCCGTGCACGGACCGCAAGGGCCCGTTTCACCCATCTCCCAGAAGTTGTCCTTCTCATCAAAGCGGTGAATCTGCGTTTCCGGCAGATACCGCTTCCAAATCTCTAATGACTCGTCGTCGGTGCGGTAGACCGTTGCATGCAGGCGCTCAGGAGGAAGGCCGTAAACCCCTGTTAGCAGCTCCCACGACCAAGCGATAGCTTCGCTCTTGAAGTAGTCCCCGAAACTCCAGTTGCCAAGCATCTCGAAGAACGTATGATGGTAGGTGTCGTAGCCAACCTCTTCCAGATCGTTGTGTTTGCCCGACACACGGATGCACTTCTGTGTGTCGGCCGCACGGGTATAGTCACGTTTTCCGGTACCCAGAAACACATCCTTGAACTGGTTCATCCCTGCATTCGTGAACAGCAACGTCGGGTCGCCATGCGGCACTACCGGCGCTGAAGGCACGATACGGTGTGAACGCTCGCGAAAAAAGTCGAGAAAGGTCTGCCGGATCTGTCGGGATGTCATATGAGTGCAAGATGGCGTTTGATGATCATGGAAGGCCCGCAAAACTACGGTAAATCGCCATGCCGTTTCAGCCGCCCAGATTGATATCGAGGAGGTTACCGCGGTTAACTTTGCCGCATGTCAATCCTACCGAAAGACGCAACGGCATGCGTCGTCACGTTTTCCAAGCCGCCGAAGGGGGCGGTTCACGCGCGTATTGTGGTTCATGCCGAGCGTGAGGCCCGAGGTTGGCAGGTACGCATTGTGCGGTTTACCGAGCGTCAGTCATTTACCGACCCGGCCGGTGACGCTGTTGAGTCACCGGAATCTCTGATCGAACGCTTTCTCGACGACGGCTGGGGACAGGTCCTGCTGCAGACCCCCGAGGCAGACGTGCACATCCTGCAGAAGTTCAAGCAAGGGGCCTGGAAAAGAACCATGCGGAGGGGCAAACCCTCCCGACACGACTGGAGCAACATTACCCGTGACCGCGTGAAGCGTCGCGCACTTGATCCGATAACTGATGCTCCACTTCTGCATGCACTCGACATCTCGGACGCCGCCGGCGCCATACGCACGGGAATGTCTGACAAATACCGTCAGATCTGTCACCTTATCGACATAGCACGAGCGTCCATCACCGGTGCTGAGGTGCGCATCCTTGATGCAGGCTGCGGCAAGGCATACCTTTCACTTGCGCTGAGTTACGTGCTGCAGCGTGACGGGTGCACGGTGCATCTTCATGGTGTTGATGCAAATGAACATGTGATCGAACATTGCCATCGCACGGCCAAGCACATCGGGCTGACGCATGCCAGCTTCGAGTGCACAACCATCGCCGCATCACGTCCGCCGTGGACCGATGATCATGCTTCCGTTGACGTGCTGATTGCCCTGCATGCGTGCGACACGGCCACAGATGATGCTCTCGTGCTTGCGCTGCGCCTGAACGCCACCACCATTCTGCTCGCCCCGTGCTGTCATAGATATGTACAGTCGCAGCTGCAACGCGAGCGTGTTCCGGAGTGGGCCCGCCCCCTGCTTGATGACGGGATCACCCGCGAGCGGTTGGGTGATCTTCTGACCGATACCATGCGCCGCGATGTTCTTCGCTCACAAGGCTACACTGCGCATCTGGAAGAATTCGTCTCCTTCGAGCACACTCCCAAGAACATCCTCCTGCGGGCGGTGCGCTCTTCGATACCCGCCGATGACCGACAGCGTATGGCCGGCGTTGTCGAGTCGATGCAGCAGTCATGGGGCGTTGTGACGCGGTGTGCAGAACTGCTGAAACTTGATGATGATTGAACGGGTCAAAACCCACAGCGTATACCTCTTTCCACCACCATCGACAGACCATGCGGAATTTTCTCATCGCTCTTCTTGTGATCGCCGGATCGGCCTGCAGCTTTGCGCAGGATCACTATCGCGTACATCTCGACTTGGCAGGAATCCGTAACGATCGGCTTCGGGTGATGATCTTCCCGCCCAAGATCACCACCGATACAGCCACGTGGGTGTTTACGAACTCCGTGCCGGGAACCTATGAGGAGCATTTCTGGCACCGCATGGTGTCGAACTTCCGTGCCTATGATTCCGGCTCGGTGGAGCTGCCCGTGCATCGTTCGGCTGATTCGATGTTCGTTGTAGGCCGAGCGCAGGATCTGCGTTATTTGTCGTATGAGCTTGACGATTCGTTCGACGATACGACGGGTCGCATCAAGGTGTTTGCGCCTGCCGGTACGGCCTTCGAGGAAGACAGCATCTTTGTCCTGAATCATGGCGGTATCGTCTGCTTCATCGAGGGTATGCAGAAGCGCCCCTTCAATGTCACCGTGCGTCGGCCCCGTCATCTCATCGGGGGGTCATCTTTGCAGATCCAAACCCTCAATGATTCGGTCGACACATATTCCGCCCGGTCGTACGATGAGCTTGTCGACAGTCCGACGATCTTCTCTCTGCCCGACACGGCCACCTTTCGCGTTGCCGGTGTTGACGTGCTGGTGCAGTGCGCGCACAGCGGCAGTGACAACGTGGCCCGTGTCTACGCGGATGAGCTGGCCAAGCATTGCGCCACCATCGCTAGGTTCCTGCCTAGCATGCCGGTGAGTCGGTACGCATTCCTGTTCTATCTCTGGAGGGGCGATCGCACGAAGGTGGCTCGACCATTTGAAATGGGCGCTCTGGAGCACAACACGAGCTCGTTCTACTTCCTCGGCTTTCAGCGCAAGCCGATCGGATTGTCGGAGATCTCCATCCACGAGTTCTTGCACATCCTGGTCCCGCTGAACCTCCACAGCCACGAGATCCACGAGTTCAACTTCCGTCGCCCGGTCATGTCGCAGCACCTCTGGCTATATGAGGGCACCACGGAGTATTTCGCTACGCTGGCTCCCCTCCACGATAAGACACTCAAAGAGGACCGGTTCCGCAGCGAAATGCAGGGCAAGCTTCGCAGCAGCAGCCTACCGGCGACCTTCTCGCTTACCGAGTTTTCACGCGACGTTCTCAGTGAGGCCAATCAGGAACTGTATCCGCAGATCTACACGTACGGTGCCGTGAACGCCTTCTACCTGGACATCGTCATGAGGTCTGCCTCAGGGGGCAAGCAGGGTCTGCTTGACGTAGTGCTGAGCCTTATGAAAGAGTTTGGACCCAATCGCCCCTTTCATGATGATTCCCTTTTTGATCACATCGAACGCGTGACGGGGCCGAAGGTACGAGCATATCTCGACGCCTACGTCAAGGGTCGCAACCAGATTCCATCTGCAGAAATTCTACCATTGATCGGCTGGAAGTACATCCCAGAGAAACGCTCAAAGATCCTTGGCTATGCGATCGACGCTGACTTCACGATGGTTGACGGCAAGCCGACAATGCGCCTGTCACCGGAGGGTGAGATCAACCCGTTGAAGCTCCAGGATGGCGATCTTCTGGTATCTGTCAATGATGTTCCTATGGCGGAGCTGTTTGAGTCACCCGAGGGCCGGACCATGATGCGAAAGCTGCGAAGCCCGGCCGATGGCGATACACTCAAGCTGGTCGTACGCCGAAGCGGCGTCGATGTTGAACTCTCGGGTCAAGCAACGCAGGTCGATAAGATCGACAAGCACTTCTTTGAGAACGACCCGGCGGCTACCCCTGAACAGATCGCACTGCGCAACGCCATGTTCTACGAATAAGAACCATGCCTAGTCCGGAGTCAATCACGCCCGAGCGCCTTCTGCGAATACGCCGTGTACTGGAGCACCGTCAGCCGACGCTGACGGTTGTCTTCGAAAACGTCCACGACACACATAATGTGAGCGCGGTGATCCGTTCGTGCGACGCAGTCGGCGTTGCCGAGGCTCATGGTATCTACAGCGGTCATCAGGTGTTTCCTGAGCTCGGTGAAAAGTCCAGCGCCAGCGCCCGCAAATGGGTAGACCTGCATCTACACCAGAGCGTTGACGAGTGTTACACCGCACTACGTGCCCGGGGCATGCGGATCTTCACCACGCACATGTCGAGTGACGCCGTGTCACTTCATGCACTCGATCTCACACAACCTATAGCGTTGGTGTTCGGAAATGAAAAAGAGGGTGTAACGGCCGAGGCACGAGAAAAGGCCGATGGGAATTTTCTCATTCCGCAAGTCGGCATGATCCAGTCTCTGAACATCTCGGTGGCCTGCGCTGTCTCGCTTTACGAGGCACTTCGACAACGAATATCTGCAGGCATGTATGATGCACCACAGGCCGACGTGTCGCGCCTCGAGGCGCAGATCATCGACTGGAGCTCACGATAAGTTTCGGCGGCAGCGGGCTTACTTGTCGGCTTCGCCCATCACAGGATCGATCGAACCGATGATGGCCACCACGTCCGACACCATCGATCCCTCGGCCATATGCTTAAGCGCCTGTAGGTTGGATGATGACGGAGAGCGGATCTTGAGCTTCCACGGGTGACCAGTTCCATCGCTGACGATGAAAAAGCCCAACTCGCCCTTCGGAGATTCGATGACCGTATAGGTTTCGCCCTTCGGAGGCATGGTGCCGAAATTGATGATCATGAAGTCGTTGATCAGCTCTTCCATCTTGGTGTAGATGTTGGCCTTACGCGAAAGCACCGATTGAGGTTGCTCTTCGTTAAGTACCGAAGAGCGTGGCATCGCTTCAAGCTTATCCAGTACTTGGTGACAGATCTTCATCGACTCCCAAATCTCTGCATTACGGCACATGTAGCGAGAATAGCAGTCGCCGTCGTTGCGCGTGATCACATCGAACTCGACCTGATCATAGAACATATACGGCTGATCACGGCGAAGGTCACGAGCCACACCAGAGCCTCGCAGCGTCGGCCCGGTCAGACCCAGAGCGATCGCCTTTTCCGCCGTGATGTGCCCTACACCGGCCATACGGTCGACGAAAATGCGATTACGGTTCACCAGTCCTTCGACTTCTTTCATGCGCTCCGGCAGCTGATTCAGCCACAGACGCGTGTCACGAAGAACATCGTCGGGGATGTCATTGGCCACTCCGCCGATGCGAGCAAAACTTGTCGTGAATCGTGCGCCGCACATGCGCTCGAATAGGTCGTACTGCTTTTCACGCTCGGTAAATGTCCACAGAAACACCGTCATTGCACCCACATCCATAGACGTAGCGCCCATAGCCAGAAGGTGCGAAGAGATGCGGGCCAGTTCGCTCACCAGCATGCGGATCCAGACGGCCCGCTCGGGCACGTCCACTCCGGCGGCCTTCTCAATGGCCATGCAGATGCCGACGTTGTTTGAAAGGGGCGAGAGATAATCAAGCCGGTCCGTATGCGGGATGAACTCGTGATAGGTGCAGTTCTCGGCGAGCTTTTCGAAGCCGCGGTGCAGATAGCCAAGTTCTGGCACGCACTTAACGACACTCTCCCCATCGAGTCGCAGCAGCACGCGAAGCACGCCGTGCGTGGCCGGATGCTGTGGACCCATGTTGAGAACCATGTCGTTCTCGAGTGGATCTTCGAACATTGCAACGGTGTCTTTGTCCTGCACTTCGCGCAGGATCTTGGCCTGACGCAGGGTCTCGACGCGTTCGATGGTAGCGGAGTTGGAGACGGGTATGGACATTGGTGTCGCGACGTTGGTTTGTGATCGACGTAGTTGCGCCGAAAATACGGAAGGTCAGCGGATGATGGACATGATCCACGAGCGGAGATCGCGTTCGATCTCGGTCGTTGGCCAGTGACCACCTTCGAATTCCCTGAACACCAAACTGAAGCCGGACGTTTCCAGTGCCTTCCGATACGAGCGCCCAACGCCGATCGGAACGATGGAATCATTGAGACCATGGGCCACAAAGACCGCAGGCCGAGGCGGCGGTACGGAGACAAAGCGCGTAAGGACGTTCCACTGCGGATAGACCGAGGCGCAGATCGAGGCCACTCCAGCGATCCGCTCAGGGACCAAGGTCATAAGCACGTGGGCAAAGAAGCCCCCTTGCGAATAGCCCACAATGACCGGACGCAGCGACGTGTCCACTCTGAACTCCCCCATTGCGGCATCGAGCGCGTCAATGTACCATCGGGCCGTGAGTTCGATCGACTCGTCTCGAAGCGTATCCGGCGCTGCAATGGCATCGGCTACACCTGTATATGCCGCCTGCCGTTTGTCGACCGTTTCGGGAATTCTCACGTATGGGGCTTCGGGGCAAACGACGATCACGCTGTCCAGCCCAAGTCCACCAAACCAACTCAGCAGCATCTGCGGCGAGTTACCATTGCCGTGCAGCAGCAGCACAACCGGGTAGCGTCGATCCGTCGAATCATACCGGCGCGGCAAGGAGACCTTATATCGAGCCAATCGCCGTTGTTCGATATGGCGCCAGGTTCCCAGCGTATCAACGCTGATTACGGGAGCTGGTGCAGCCAGAACTGGCGGCGGAACTTCAGTATAACCCTTAGGACGTTTCGTTTGCGCTGGCAGGTCAGTGGGCCTACCAAGTCCAATGACGAGAGCGATAAGAATCGCCCAAAACGATGCGAGCGACCCGAGGCCGCTCGTTATGCTCTTCATCGTGGGCGAAGTGGGACTTGAACCCACACGTTCTTGCGAACACGGGCTTCTGAGACCCGCCTGTCTGCCAATTTCAGCACTCGCCCATTTGTGTGCGGAGAGGGAGGGATTCGAACCCTCGATAGGATTGCTCCTATAACGGTTTTCGAGACCGTCCGATTCAACCACTCTCGCACCTCTCCCTTGTTGCGTGATTGACAAGGCCGCGAAGATAAGACTGAACGCCCAATTATGACGAATCGATTCCTGCTTTTGCAGGAATGACAATCGGTCACCTGTCATTCGATTCTGATCTGAGATTCAGATACGAGATATACCGCTCTTCGTCTGCGAGGCCCTGCTCGACGGCAGCTTTGACGGCGCAGCCGGGCTCGTGGGTGTGTGAGCAGGAATTGAACTTGCATTGTTCGGCGAAGGGGGCGAACTCTTCGAAGTAGAATGGGAGCTCGTCGAGACCGAGCTCCCAGAGGGCGAACTCGCGTATGCCGGGGGTGTCGATTGCTATTCCACCGTTGCGCAACGGAATGACGATGGCAGCCGTGGTGGTATGACGCCCCTTGTCGTACTTGCGGGAGATCTCGCCGACGGCTTGGGGAATGTTGCTGATCAGATTGATGAGGGAGGATTTGCCAACGCCGGATGGACCGGCAAGCAAAGAGGTGTGCGCCATGAGGTGGTGCTCAAGCTCCGCAATGCCCTGCCCGGTTGTCGCGCTTGTGAACAGAACCGGAATGCCTAGGTCATCGGAGTAGATTCGGAGGTCCTCGACAAAGTCCTCGCGATATTCATCCGGAATAAGGTCGATCTTGTTGATCACGATCATCGGGGCAAGCTCACCCTTGTCTGCTGCGATCAAGTACCGGTCGATGAGCCGCTTCTTGTAGTCAGGCTGCGCTGCTGCCACAACAATGCAGAGCTGCTCGGCGTTGGCTACCAGCACTTGCTCCTTCTTGCCGCGTCCGGCGGCCTTGCGCGACAAAACTGTGGTGCGCTCTTCGACCTTGACGATCGATGCAACTCCCGATGCCCGCTCATCGGGCACGATCCATACGGTGTCGCCAACGGCAACCAAACTGGACATGTGTGGAACATCAATGATTCCCGATACCGAACAGTCCCACACTGCTTCAGCGGTAGCAACCATCCAACGCGGACCCAGCGGACGCATGACGGTGCCGATGAGAGCCTCTGCGGGAATGGCGCCCCTCTTCACTCGCGTGCCCGTTCTGTCCAACAGCTTGGCTCGCTCCCTCGTGCGCGCCCGGTAGCCCATTTCGCGCTCTTCGGGGTCGGGCTGAGCGTGGTTGTAGTCGTGTATGCGTATTGCCACAGGCTGCGGAGCTTCGTATCTTGAGAGAGTTTGTTATCAAATTAACAGGAACCCTTTGAACTACCGGTGGATCACCCGGGAATGTACAGATGAACATGCCGTCCAGACGATAATCACAACCCTCGAAATCCCTCGCCCAATCGCCAAAATTCTGGTTGGACGGGGGATAAAGACCGTTGAAGAGGTTCAACGGTTCTTTGAGCCATCGCTCGATCACCTCCATTCTCCATGGCTCATGGATGGTATGGAGGTTGCAGTGGAACGTATCCTGCGTGCCATCTCGGACCGCGAGCTGATATGGATCCACGGCGATTATGACGTTGACGGCACGTCAAGTACTGCCATGACGCTCCATTTCCTGCGCAGGATCGGAGCCACGGCAGATTATCATATTCCTAGTCGCCTTGATGAGGGCTTTGGCTTCACGCCACAGTCCGTTGATCGCGCACATGCTGCTGGAGCCACGATCATCGTGACGGTCGATGTCGGTGTCACGGCATCAAAGGCCGTCGACCATGCCCGCGAACTCGGCATCGATGTGATCGTCTGCGATCACCACCAGGCCGCCGAAGAGATCCCCTCCTGCCTGGCGCTGCTGAATCCTCTGAAGCCCGGATGCCCCTATCCTTTCAAGGACTTGGCCGCATGTGGTGTGGCGTTCAAGCTGCTTCAGGCCCTGAGCCAGCGTCACGGTCACCCAGAGCTGGCCTACGAATACCTGGACTTCGTGGCGATCGCCTCGGCGGCCGACATCGCCCCCTTGGTTGGTGAAAATCGCGTCCTGAGCCACTTCGGTCTTGAACTGCTAAACTCATATCCACGCCCCGGCTTCAAGGGGCTCGTCGATTGTGCGGGACTGCCCCTGGGTGAACTCACGAACTCGAGCGTGATCTTCGGCCTCGCTCCGCGGATCAATGCCGCCGGACGCCTCGGTGACCCGCGCCGAGCGGTCGAAATGATGATGCAGGACGATGAACTACGCGCCTTCCATATCGCCCAGGAACTTGAACGCGATAACCGACAACGTCGCTCGATCGATGAACATACGTTCGAAGAAGCAGCCATCATGGCTCACGAGCAACTCTCAAGTGGCAGCGGCAAGGCGTTGATTTTACACGATGAAGCATGGCATGCTGGCGTCATCGGCATCGTTGCCTCGCGCCTAGTTGAACGTTTCAATGTACCGGCGATCATGCTGACGACGATCGACGGGATCGCCAAAGGTTCAGCACGCTCGGTGCGCCAGTTCGATATCCATGATGCATTGAAGCAATGCGAGGACCTTCTGATCGAGTTTGGCGGACATATCCACGCCGCTGGCCTCTCGCTGAAGGTCGAGAACATTCCGGAGCTTCAGCGCCGACTTGACGAGATCGCCGCTGCAGCCCTGGCAACCATGGAAATGGAGCACGAGGTCATTATTGACACAGAGCTCCAACTCACCGAACTATCGCCCTTATTTTTCAAGCATCTAGCCAAGTTCGCCCCTTATGGACATCAGAACCCACGACCGATGTTCATGACCGATAACGTGACATCGGCAAACGGCGTAAAGATCGTCGGCAATAACCACCTGAAGTTCCGGGCCATGCAGCGGCACTTCCAGCTAGACGCCATCGGGTTCGGTCTTGGAGGCAAGATCAGCGACGTATCACACGGACGGACGTTCGCGATGGTCTACACTCTCGAAGAGAACTTGTTCAACGGCGGCTCGTCGCCACAGATCCGGATCAAGGATATCCACCCACATCGCTGAGCCCCTTGGCGGAGTTCGCCGGACGAATATCGGATGACAACGCATCTGGACATTTCATCGGCCCGATTCGGGATCATTACCGATGTCGACCAATCCGGCCAGACAGTGGTGGAAACGGAAGACAATGGCTCGAGTGTGCATGTGCCCTTCACACTCGACAAGGGGCTCCTTGGCAACGTTGTCGAGGCCCGCACGCTGCTTATCGGACGCCGAGTGGCGGCACTGGAACAGCGTCTGCCACGTAGCCGTGAGCCCCTTCTCGTTCTCGAGCCCGAGATCACCATTGATGTGACCGACGCTTCGTCACTTCTGAGCGATTACGGCCTTCTCAGCGGCTCAATTGCCATAAAACGCCTCCGTCAGATCGGACCGCCGACACCGGCCATGCTCGCAGGGACGGTGGTCAATGGTGCGCTTGATGCTCTGGTGCGGCGTCCCGATCTTGGCGACTCCGAGGTGATCGCCGAGGCGATGCAGTCTCGTCCCCTGGCAATGGCAGCCCTGGCTCGGGATAGTCAGAGGTACAGTGAACTGCTTACCACCGTGCGGCACCTGTTATCCCCGCTTAGGCAAATGGTGCATGCTTGGAATGGTGCCGACGTGGTTCTGGAACCCTTCCTCATCTCGCCCGTGCTCGGCCTGCAGGGCCGGGCCGATATCGTGGTCCGACGCGACAAGGATCTGACCGTGATCGAGCTCAAGGTCGGACGTCCGCGGGCGCTGGACCGGCCCGACCATATCTCGCAGGCGGCCAGCTACATGGCGCTGCTGGAGGCCACCCGTGACTCTCCGGGTGCGATCATGGGTCAGATGTGGTACATCACCGATCAGAAGAACCCGCTTCGCGACGTCGAGGACTTCGACAACCCGATGCGATCGATCCTCGATGCACGCAATGCCATTGTCCTGAATGATCTGCGGGTGCAGAGAGGCGACATGAAGATGCTGCGGATCGCTCAGCTAGGGCCGACGTACCACAAGGGTATATCGAGCTATGAACGCGACGAGTGGGAACGTCTCAGCAAGAGTCTTCAGAGTCTTGGTCTGACCGAGCGGTTCCTGATCGCCGAATGGCTTCGCATGGCCGCCAATGAACAAGCCACAGCCCGACTGGGAGGGGGCTCTGGGCGCTGTGCGGCTGACCTTTGGCGGTTGTCGCCCGAAGAGCGCAAACTCTCCCCCACGGTGTTGACAGATCTGACGTTCGACCGCGAACGCTCGAACATGGAAACAATGCACCTGACGTTTCTGCGACGTCCGCAACCGCTCCCAACGGCTATCCGCGTCGGTGATGCCGTGGTGCTGCGACGGTTGGGGATGGACCAGTATACAGGAGCATCAAAGACCGGACTCGAACTCTACAAAGGCTCCGTCAGATCGATCGATGTTGAGCACGTCACCATTTCACTTCGCAACAAATACGCCGATGTGTCCCGCCGCGATGACGGATGTTGGATGATCGAGCAGGACGTCACCGACACCGGAACGCGCGCCACGTCCACCTCGATCCGATCGCTGATCGATGCCAACCCGCGGCGCCGAAGCGTTCTTTTGGGGCATTCCGCTCCGCAGCATGACGCGCCCTCGCCTTCACAAGCCCCCGGGCTGACCGACGTGCAGCGCGGCATTGTGGAGCGCGCCGTTGCAGCCCGCGAGCTCTTCCTCATTCAGGGTCCACCGGGCTCCGGCAAAACCTCGGCCGTTCTGCGCGCGATCGTTCAGGAACTTCTGCGCCAGCCCCGACATCACATTCTCGTCGTGGCGTTCACCAACAGAGCAGCGAACGAAATCTGTGATGTGCTTGGAAAGCATGATGTCAGCTTTCTGCGTCAGGGCAGCCTCGAGGGTGCCACCGGTGCCGGATCGATACCACGGCTGGCCCGTGATCTTACGCCAGAGGATCTGGCCGACACTGTTTCTTCGACAAGGGTGATCGTAGCGACTGTCGCATCAATGCACTCGGCACCTGAGCTCTGGAGCCTGTCAGAGTTTAACACCGTGATCGTTGACGAGGCCTCGCAGATCATCGAACCACAACTGATCGGCCTTCTGGTGCGATGTGAGCGCACGATCATGATCGGCGACCATTGTCAGTTGCCGGCGGTGATCGCGCAGCCGGCGGAACTTCTCAAGGTCGAAACAAAGCACCTGGATGAGGCCTGCCTGACCAACCTCGGGATGTCGGGCTTCGAGCGACTGATCCGCTGCGCCAACCGGCGTGGCGATGTGGGCACCGTGGCCATGCTTACCCAGCAGGGACGCATGCACGAGGATGTCATGCGCTTTCCGTCGGTGGCGTTCTACGGCGGACGCCTGACGTGTCTGAAAGACTCACAGCGAAGCCGCACTCCCCTGCCCTGGGCTGACGTTGTCAGTCATCGCGCATGCATGATCGAGGTCGAGGCCCAGCAGCAACAGCTGGCCGAGGCCTATCTCCTGCGCGACCTGGCCAAGCGCATCGTGACCCAAGCCGTTGGGACCGCTCAGCCCCCTTCCATCGGCATTATCACGCCGTTTCGCGCGCAGAACACCACCGTCATGCAGCTGCTCGATGAGGAGCTGCCACCCGAGCTGCGGAGTTGCATAACGGTCGACACTGTAGAGCGCTTTCAAGGGAGCGAATGCGACGTCATTCTTTACGGCACCGCCGTTACCAATGAGCAGGAGTTCGATTCCATCCGCTCGGACGTGCAGATCGACGATGTGATGGTGGACCGCAAGCTCAACGTCGCTATCACGCGCGCCCGTGAGCAGTTCATCCTCGTGGGCAACCCCACCGTGCTTGCACTGTCACCGATCTACAAGCGCCTGATGGACTCAATACCTCACCGTCCGTACACATCGTAGTTTTGCCCCATGGCAGGACATAGTAAATGGGCCAACATCAAACGTCGCAAGGCGGTAGTTGACGCCAAGCGCGGCAAACTATTCACGAAGGTCTCGAAGGAGATCATCGTTGCGGCAAAGCTGGGAGGGGGCGATCCCGATGGTAACGCCCGTCTGCGTATGGCCATCGAAAACGCCCGATCCGTATCGATGCCGGTCGACACGATCAAGCGCGCCATCCTGCGCGGCACGGGAGAGCTTGAGGGCACCACCTACGAAGACGTTATCTACGAAGGTTATGGTCCGGGTGGCGTGGCCGTGATCGTTGTCTGTACAACCGATCACCGCAACCGCACCACCCAGGAATTGCGCGCATACTTTTCGAAGTACGGCGGCAATCTTGGCGAGTCAAACTCCGTCAGCTGGAACTTCACGCGTAGAGGCGAGATCCGCATCGAGACCGACCGATCCGAGGACGATCTTCTACTCGTGGCCCTGGAGCTTGGCGCAGAAGATGTGCTGATGATCTATGAAGGGGCTCTGATTTTCTGCAGCGTTGACACTCTGGGTACGGTTGGTAATGGACTTACAACTTCAGGCCTTAACGTGCGCGAGCAGCGCATTGTCTTCGAGCCAGGAACAATGGTCAGGGTCGATGAGCCGGAACACCTGCGGTTGATGGAGAAATTTCTCGACGTCCTCGATGACTACGACGACGTACAGGAGATTTTTCATAACGCCGAAGTGGTTGAGGATGTGGGCCCCGGCCTTGGCCGGGGAGACGAGGAGTAGATGCGTATCCTTGGTATCGATCCCGGTTCTGTGGTCTGCGGCTACGGCGTCATCGACGTCGACGGCTCAAAGCTGACGCTTGTCGAGTACGGCGTCATTGCCGTCAAACGACGTTCGTCGTCCTTCCCGGAGCGTCTTCGAGAGATCCACGAGCGTCTGAGCGCCGTCATCACGCGTACTTCGCCGGAGGTGTGCGCCATGGAGAAGGTCTTTCACGCCAAGAATGTGCTGACGATCGTGCAGCTGGCGCACGCCCGCGGGGTGGCCATGCTGGCCTGCGCGCAGGCCGGACATGATCCGATCGAGTACACACCCATGCAGGTCAAGCGCAGCGTGACGGGTCGCGGTGCCGCCGGCAAGGAACAGGTTCAGCAGATGGTCCGCGCGATCCTCGAGATCGAGGAAACACCGCAGTTCTTCGATGCAACCGACGCTCTTGCCGTAGCTATCTGTCATGCGGTAAATGGTAAGCCCCCTGCCCCGGCAAAACGCGGTGGCGCGACATCTAAACGTCAGGCATGGGCAGACTTCGTGAAGGCCAATCCGGCAAAGGTGCGGAAACCATAAGCGGTGGTATTTTTGCACCGCTTGTTTTTACCCGCACTTACCAACGGAACAATCAATGGCCACGAAGATTGCCATCAATGGATTCGGACGCATCGGACGCTTGGTCTTCCGTGCACTTTTGCAGCGCAGCGCCGATGTTGAGATTGTCGGGATCAATGACCTGACAGACGCCAAAACCCTTGCTCATCTTCTGAAGTATGACTCTGTGCATGGCCGCTTCAACGGCACTGTGATTGCAGAAGATTCGGCTATCATCGTCAACGGTCACCGCATAGCCATCTCAGCCGAAAAGCAGATCGAAAATCTGCCGTGGAGCGGCCTGGATGTTGTGATCGAATCAACTGGTAAGTATACGGCCAAGGCCGACCTTGAAAAGCACCTTCGCCATGCGCGCAAGGTGATTCTCACGGCACCAGCCAAAGACAAGCTTGACGGAACGATCGTGCTGGGTGTGAACGACCATGAGCTGACGTTGGACATGCACGTAGTGTCCAATGCCTCGTGTACCACGAACTGCCTGGCCCCAATGGTCAAGATCCTGCACGAGAACTTCGGAATCACAAACGGTTTTATGACAACCGTTCATGCCTACACAAACGACCAGAACATTCTCGATCTGCCGCACAAGGACCTTCGTCGTGCGCGCGCAGCAGCGCAGAACATCATCCCAACGACAACAGGCGCAGCCAAGGCCGTGAGTGAAGTCATGCCTGAAATGAAGGGCCGACTTGACGGACTTGCCTTCCGCGTACCCACTCCGGACGGATCGGTGACGGACTTCACGGTTGTGCTCGAAAGGGCTGCCTCCAAGGATGAGATCAATGCTGCCTTCAAGGCCGCTGCTGAGGGCCCGATGAAGGGCATTCTTGAGTATTGCACAGACCCTGTGGTTTCGTCTGACATCGTTGGAAATCCGCACTCATGCATCTTCGACGCACTCAGCACCATGTCAATGGGTACCACAGTGAAGGTCGTGGGTTGGTATGACAATGAGTGGGGCTATTCGAATCGTATCGCGGATCTGTTGCTGCGAGTCACGGCGTGATCCGCTCGATCACGGACATCGACGTTGCCGGCAAGCGTGTGCTCGTGCGGGTGGACTTCAACGTGCCACAGGACGATGCCGGGACTGTCACTGACGATACGCGAATTGTTGAATCCCTTCCGACAGTCATGTCGATCATCGACCGTGGTGGTGTGGCGATCCTAATGTCCCACCTCGGGCGGCCCAAGGGTAAACCCGATCCGAAGTACTCCCTGCTTCCGGTTGCACAGCATCTTGCAAAGATCATGAGCGCTCGCGGTGTGGCGGTGAACTTCGCCGCAGAATGCATCGGTCCTGTTGCCGAGTCAGCCGTTCATCAAGCCCCTTTCGGTAGCATCGTGCTTCTGGAGAACCTACGTTTTCACGTTGAAGAAGAAGCAAACGACCCGGCATTCTGCGCAGCGCTGGCAAAACTTGGTGATGTATACTGTAATGATGCCTTTGGCACAGCGCACCGCGCACATGCCAGCACGGCAGGAATCGCCTCGCACTTTGCCGAGCGCTGCGCCGGACTACTGATCATGAAAGAACTACGATACCTTGGGTCGGCCCTTGCCAATCCTAAGCGTCCGCTGGTTGCCATAATGGGCGGATCAAAGATCTCGGGCAAGATCGATGTCATCAGCGCCCTGCTTTCGTCATGCGACACCATTCTAATCGGCGGCGGGATGATGTTCACGTTTCTCAAGGCCATGGGGATGGGCGTTGGTAGCTCGCTGGTGGAAGAAGACCGCGTCGAGCTGGCTGGCGAGCTTCTGCGACGTGCCGAAGCTGCCGGCGTGCGTCTGGTTATCCCCTCCGACACAGTCATTGCGACGACGTTTGCCGATACAGCCGACAAGAAAGTTGTTTCCGTATCGGCCATACCTGATGGGATGATGGGGCTCGATATCGGACCAGAGACCGAGGCAACATTTACCGATGCCATCCGCACGGCCGGTACGGTCGTCTGGAATGGTCCCATGGGCGTGTTTGAGTTCGCCAACTTTCAATCAGGCACACGCGCAATTGCCGATGCATTGGCCGCAGCTACCGCCTCGGGCGTGATCACCATCGTCGGCGGCGGTGATTCTGCCGCAGCCATAACGCAATTCGACCATGCGAAGAACGTCACCCACGTCTCAACCGGCGGAGGTGCCTCGCTCGAGTTTCTCGAGGGTAAGGCACTGCCCGGAGTTATTGCACTCGAGGCATAATCCATGTCGTCATTCTTTGGCCAGGGCCGCGGCCTGAGCGCTTTCCCGCCGGTGATCAAGTTTCTGCTGATCTCCAATGTTGCGGTCTTTTTGTTCCAGTCCCTGATGCTCTCCGGACTAACGCTCGACGGTGTCCCGATCGACAACGTCGTGACCCAGATGTTTGCGCTCTGGCCGGTAGAGAGCGGGATGTTCTTGCCATGGCAGGTATTGTCGTACCAATTCATGCATGGCGGCCTGGGGCACCTCTTCTTCAACATGCTGGCTCTGTGGATGTTCGGCATGGAGCTTGAGCATCTCTGGGGCTCGCGCCGGTTTGCGGTCTATTACCTGCTGTGTGGAATCGCAGCGGCCGTGGTGCATCTTTCCGTCCATCCGATCATCGACGGCAGCATGGTTCCTACGATCGGAGCATCCGGTTCGATCATGGGCGTGTTGTTGGCCTTCGGGATGACGTATCCCGATCGTCCGATCATGATGTTTCCGCTGTTCTTCCCGATCCCGGCTCGCATCTTCGTGATGATCTACGCCGGATTCGATCTGCTCAACGGACTGATGAACACCAGTGACGGCGTGGCGCACTTCGCCCACCTAGGTGGCGCTTTGGGGGGCTTTCTGCTGATCAAGTTTGGAAGCGGACTCATGCAGCGCATTGACGCTGGGTCAGGGGGCTTGCACTCCCCCCGCCGACGTGACGTGCTGGACGTGGAGTACCGCGACATTCCAACGCCCACGTCGTACACGAAAAGTTTCAAAAGCCCCGAGCCCCCTACCGTTCATCAGATGCCAATCCGGCAGACGCCAACGAAGTTCATCGTCAACGGTGAGCCGATCTCGCAGGAACAGATCGATGGCATCCTCGACAAGATCTCTGCCGGAGGGTATCACGGACTGAGTGAGCGTGAGAAGAACATTCTGTTCGAAGTGAGCCGCCAGCTGTAATGTCCACTCCGCAACCATCTGCCCCTTACTGCGATTCGCTGACCGAGTATCGGAGGCGCGAGACCATAACAGCGCTGATCGGCGAGCTGACGATGGGCTCGTCAGCACCGATTCGTGTGCAGTCGATGACCACCACCAATACGATGGACACCGAGGGCACGATCGAGCAGTCGATACGTATGATCGATGCCGGTTGCGAGCTTGTTCGCATCACAGCGCCAAGCATACGCGAGGCCAAGAACTTGGAACACATCCGCACGGGTCTGCGGCAAAGGGGCTATACAACCCCACTGGTGGCCGACATTCATTTCACTCCGAATGCCGCCGAGATCGCCGCTCGGCTTGTCGAGAAGGTGCGGATCAATCCCGGTAACTACGTCGACAAAAAACAGTTCAACATCATCGAATACACCGATGCTCAGTATGCCGAGGAGCTTGAGCGAATTCGTGACAGATTCGTACCGCTGGTGAAGATCTGCAAGGAATATGGCACGGCCATGCGCATCGGCACGAATCATGGGTCTCTTTCCGACCGGATCATGAGTCGCTACGGCGACAGTCCGCACGGCATGGTCGAGTCAGCCCTTGAGTTTCTGCGTATTGCCGACGACGAGGGCTTCGACAACATCGTCCTGTCGATGAAGTCGAGCAATCCCATCGTGATGATCCATGCCTACCGACTGTTGGTTGCAACGCTCAACGAGCAGAACATGAAGCCATACCCACTGCACCTTGGCGTGACCGAAGCCGGCGATGGTGAGGACGGACGCATCAAGAGCGCTCTGGGCATCGGAACACTTCTGGCCGATGGTCTGGGTGATACGGTGCGTGTTTCGCTGACGGAAGAACCCGAGGCCGAGATTCCCGTGGCGCGCGCGCTCATCCGGAGATACGCCCAATGAGGTCACCCTACGTCTATCACCGACGTCAGACGCATCCAGTGGCCGTCATCGGCCATGACAACGTGCCACGTGTGCTGGCTGATCTGCGTTCGGTGGCGATCGCTCGCATGGAAGACCTGGCACAGATCGGGCACGTGTATGACCCGATCACGGACAAATGGTCGACCTCCGACCAGGCCGCCGAATTCCTCTACATGGGGTCAGCCCCTTTGCCCTTTATGGCTCCGGCGGGCACGCGTCAGCTGCTTGATGTTTCGGCGTGGCTAGAGCATGATGATCATTTCTTCTGCGTACCGGTATTTTCCATCAACGAGTTCCGCAGTATTCCGCAGAGGCACACCGTCATGAATGTGGTGCGCTGCGCTTCAGATGATCTTGCCACCGATGTCCTGCATGAACTGGCCGAGGATGCCAGCGTCGTGCTTATGATCGGAAGCGCCTCGGCTACATACTTTACTGACATGCGCCAATGCGCAGACCGTCTGATTGCTGCACACGTGCACATGCCGGTGATACTTGAGTATCACAGCCACGCGGATACCATCGACGACGCTGTGCTGGATGCATCGACAGACGTCGGCGGGTTGCTGGTGGAAGGCTTCGGTGACGCCGTCATGATGACTCTCTCGTCGGACAGGGGGCTTGATACTGCCACGTCCGTCAGAACTGCCTTCGGGATCCTGCAGGCTGCGCGCACGCGCATGACCAAGACCGAATACATCAGCTGCCCGTCATGCGGGCGCACGCTGTTTGACTTGCAGGAAACAACGGCCATGATCCGCTCACACACTGACCACCTCAAGGGCGTCAAGATCGGCATCATGGGCTGCATCGTCAATGGTCCGGGCGAAATGGCCGACGCCGACTACGGCTACGTCGGCTCGGGGCCCGACCGTATCACACTCTACCGCGGACAGGAAATCGTGCAGCGCAATATCGCCTCAGCCGGCGCGGTAGAGGCCCTCATCGACATCATTCGAAATGATGGACGATGGGTGGAGAAGAGTTACTGAGTTACGGAGTTATCCGTCATCCGTCAGCCGTCATCCGTCAGCCGTCATCCGTCAGCCGTCATCTTACTCCGTGATCTTCATTTCGACGCGGCGGTTCTGTTGCCGATCTTCATCGGTATTGCCACGGACCATCGGGCGACGCTTTCCAAAGCCTTTGGCGCTGAGGCGCGAGGCATCGATACCGGCGGAGATCACGTACGTGCGCACGGCATCGGCTCGGCGTTGTGACAGACCGTCGTTGTAGTCATCTGTACCTTGATCGTCGGTATGTCCTTCGAATTGCATGCGGACTGAACTGTTTTCTCTCAGCAGTGCCACCACTCGTTCAAGTTCGGGCATCGACTCAGACTTGAGTTCAGATTTATCCGTGTCGAAGAAGACCAGAAGCTGGCCACCGCCACCGCGGATACGTGAAAGATCGATGTCCTTTTTGACCGTGCGTCCCTTGGCACCGGCTGGGACCTCGTAGCGTTCTGAATGGAACACGTGATCCTCTGAAACCGCGGTGATCGAGTAGACACGGCCTGCCGTCAGCGTCACGTAATACGCACCCGTAGCGTCGTCACTACGAAGACTTGCAACGCGCTTCCCGGTCTTGAGATCCGTAACTGTGATCTCCGCACCCAGCGGGTCGCGGGATGCTTCGTCGCGGACCACACCCTCGACCAAAGTCACGGCATCACCGGGGAACGGATTCGGTGTGACCGTGAAGTTGTCGTAGTCTCCGCTGGCAGTTGCGCGCGACATCATCGCACGATCTGAGTTTGGCAAAGCCGTATAGAACAACTCATCTGCAGGCGAGTTGATCGGCTCACGAAGGCGGCGCACGTTAGAGACCGAGCCATTCTGTACGGTGGCAACGTAGATATCATACCCCCCTGCCCCGCCAGAGCGATCCGATGCAAAGTAGAGGGTTCGGCCATCCGGAGCAATGACGGGCGACATTTCACCGGACGCCGTATTCAGACCGGCCACTGGAGTCGCGAGGCTCCACTCCGTGCCATCCCAGACGCTCGTGTAAATGTCTGTTGCTCCTTGGCCACCGGGACGATCGGACACGAAGTACAGCGTACGTCCATCCGAACTCAGTGATGGCTGGGCATCATATGACGAGGAGTTCACTGAGGAACCAAGGGGCCCGATATCGCGCCATTTGCCACTGCGTCGTTGTGCTATGTAGAGATCCGTGCGGCCCGCTCCCTTGACATCGTGATTGGTGGCTGAAAAGATCATCGACTGTCCGTCAGGTGTGAGCGCACCGACACCGGCATGCTCAGCATCATTGACATCGCCATTGAGCAGTTTTGACGACGACCACATGCCGTTGGACTGTTCCATCGACATCAACCGTTGACCCTTGCCATCCCGATCTGACGAGTAGATGATAAGCTTGCCGTGATTCGTGATCGACGGGGCGAAATCATCGTATCGTGTGTTATTCGGGATCGGCTCGATCGTGACCGTCTGAGCGCCGGTGTTGACGATGCACACGAGCACCGTCAGTGAAAGCATAGCAACAGAGCGTAGGTAGTTCTTCACAGGTATCTCCTTACAAACGGAACCACAGTGCAATGGAAGCCTGCAGGCTGCTCAGCGTGGCAGGACGGGCAATGTAATCGCGCGCTGGAGGGTCAGTATTCGCGCGCGTGAAGTCTGTGCCGGACGACTCGTTATCAAACGAGGTGATCATCAGCTGATAGCCGATGCGCGGCACTAACTCCAAACCATCAGCAATAGCATAGCGGTAACCGACGGCCGCGTCAAGTCCAAGGCGCAGGGCCGGAATATTATCGTCTTCTGCGCTGACCGTGCTGACCTTTGATTCATTCGGTTGGCCGAAGTTAAACGAGCACTGTTCGGACGGATCGATCGTAAGTGTCGTAGTGACCTGGGAATTCTGCGTCGGCAGGTGAATCGTTGGTCCAACCTGTGCGAAGAAGTTGTCCATCAGATCAACCCGTACAACCGGTGTGAACGTAAAGAACGTGAGTGACTGCGTGAACTCCCCACTCATTGTAACAACCGAGAATGTGCTGTTCCCATAGGGGTCGAAGGTCTCACAATCTTGAAGCAATCCGCTTTTTGACCCAGAAACACTCTTGTGATCGACCATCATGCGAAGACCAAGCGACACCGTTGGGCTAAGCTCAATCTCAGCATAGACTCCGTACATGGGAGATATCCCGATACCGGAACTCAGAAGTCCCAGTGGTGAGGTGGTCAGTATCCCCTCGATCGTCCGCTGAAAAACGTTCAGACCAAGACCGCCCTCGATTCCACCCCGAAGAACCAGACCAGGACCGCTCTCACGCGGACGCTCAATGGTCGCAGCAGGACTTTCTGCCGTGGCAGCGACTCCGCCCCGTCCGTTTGGTCGCAACACGTCCTCCTGTCCGTAGGCACCGACGTGCGCTAGGACGGCCACAACAATTGCAAATGCAAAAGCACGCATAAACAGCCCCCGATTTTTGTGTATTGTTAACTTCGCAACATAATACACTAGGTGACTATTCTGGCGTTTAACAATCGTACACAGCCGATAAATGAAAACGTCGAACGTGATCGCTCACGTTCGACGCTGATTGACTGGGTACTGGGTACTGGGTACTGGGTAACTCCGTAATTCCGTAATTACTTCTTGCCCTTCTTGGTTGGAGCTGCAGTTTCTTCAACGGCAACCACCTTGGGGGCGTGGCAGGCGGCAACGAGAGTACCTGGGCGCTCGAGGAATTCAACACCGGGAACGTTGAGGTCAGAAATGTGAATGTTTTGACCCTTGGTCAGCTGGGAAACATCAACATCGATATGCGTTGGGATGTTGGCAGGGTCGACCTTGATCGACGTCTTTTGGAGTGCGTGCTCGAGTGTACCGCCCTCGCGGACGCCGATAGCAAGTCCGGAAACATGAACCGGAACCTTTACCACGATCGGCTCGCCTTCACGAACACCGAGGAGGTCAAAGTGCAGGATCTTGTCCGAGATCGGGTCGAACGACACTTCCTTCAGGACGCTCAGGCGGTCCTGACCATTGATGCTAAGGCGCACAGCCTGTGCCTTTGATGTGTAAACCACCGGACGCAGAGCAAGCGTCGACACGGAAAAGTGTACGGCTTCCTCGCCGTTGGTGTAAAACACGCCTGGCACGCGGTCATTAGCGCGAAGTTTCTTGGCTTCTGCCGCACCTGGCGTGCGTATCTCTGCTTGTAGTGTGACCTGACTCATGGGATGATCCTTCGGGTTGCGTTGCTAATCAGGAGAAATGTCTTTCAGCCTTGGTTCTTTTCGAACAGTGAGCTGATCGACTGATTGTCATGCGTACGGTTGATCGCCTCAGCGAAGAGCCCCGTAACGCTCAAAACTTCAATTTTTTTGTTGCTCTCACGAAGAGGGATGGTATCCGTCACGTAGAGCTTCGTCAATGCCTCACTGGCGCCGATCTTCTCGACAGCCGCACCGGAAAACACCGGGTGTGTTATGACACCGATGATCTGGTTGGCCCCCTGCTTCTTGAGAGCTTCGGCACACTGCACAAACGTGCTGCCTGTATCGATAAGGTCATCGACAATCACCACGTTCTTGCCCTGCACGTCACCGATAATGTTCATCACTTCGGCAACGTTGTGTTTCGGACGCCGCTTATCGACAACCACCAGGTCCGCATCTCCAAGCATCTTGGCGTATGCTCGAGCCTGCTTGACTCCACCGACATCTGGAGCAGCCACGGCAAGATTTCTTAGGTCTAAGCCTTGCAGCGCCTTGACGGTAACACTTGACGCGTACAGATGATCCAGAGGGATGTCGAAAAACCCCTGAAGCTGAGGCGTGTGCAGGTCCATCGTGATGATCCGATTTGCACCGGCCTGCACGAGCAGATTCGCTACGAGCTTGGCCGTGATCGCTACACGGGGCTGATCCTTCCGGTCCTGACGCGCATATCCAAAGTACGGGATCACTGCCGTGATACGGCGTGCCGAGGCACGCTTGGCTGCGTCGATCAACATCAACAGTTCCATCAAGTTGTCCGAGGGGGCAAACGTTGACTGAACAATGTAGAGGTCGACCCCGCGGACGTTCTCTTCATACTTGACCCAAATCTCGCCGTCACTGAAGTTGCGGATGGCAACCTGTGACAGCTCGCGATTCATTGCGCGGGCAATCTCCAGAGCAAAGTCTGGATTAGATCTTCCTGCAACGATCTTGACGTCCGAGTTCACGTAATGGAGTTCCGACTAGTGATCGTGAGCTGGGGCGGCAGGATTCGAACCTACGCATGGCGGGACCAAAACCCGCTGCCTTACCGCTTGGCGACGCCCCAGTGTGTGATGTGCAAGCATCCCCTTTCAGGGACGCATTCCGCACCACGACGGAAAGGTCTTAACGAGTATCCTGCGCGACGAACGGCAAAAGCGCCAGGTGGCGTGCATACTTAATCGCACGCGCAAGACGTCGCTGCTGCAGAGCAGTCACGCCCGTGATACGACGAGGAAGGATCTTCCCTTGGTCGTTGGTGAAACGACCGAGGAACTTTGGATCCAAGTAGTCGATCATGCGCGACTTCTTAAGCGGGTTCGTCCGCTTCTTTGGCTGGTTCCGCTTCTGCCGGAACGGCGAGTTGATCGTGTTCGGATTTGGTGATGATGGCATTGCCACAGTGGTATCTCCTTGTTACTAGCCCTGACCCTTGGCGTCGCGCACGGCCTTGGTCTTTTCCATACGCTTCTTGAAGCGGTCAACACGGCCTGCCGTGTCAACCAGCATCTGGCGTCCGGTGTAGAACGGATGCGACTTGGAATCAATTTCCAATACCATGCGATCACCCTTGAAGCACGAACGTGTTTTGAACGTCGATCCGTCGGTCATCAGGATGTCGATGGTCTTGTATGCGGGGTGAATTCCCTTTTTCATTGCTTACCTCGAAAAATCAATCTTGTCAACCTGGCCGATGTCGTCAACCTTGACGAATCGCTCCATGTACTTTACCGTACCCTTGTCGGAACGGAAGGCCTTGATGACCTTGACGCTGATCTTGGTGTCGCCGGCTTTTTTCTTGCCCTTGTCACCGAATGTTTGCTGCTTTGCCATGACGTTCTTCTCCGCTAAGCGGAATGAATGTTCTGGTGAAAAATGAACGACAAAGCTACGGATGTCGCGGATTCTGTGCAAGGCCCCCAAGCATATCCACTTGCATGCATACTGGGTTGCTATTTTGTCGCCTATGACGGTGGAGAAATTTGGCGGCGCGGTTCTGCGCACGCCCCTTGGCTTTAAAGCAATGTCCGCGATCATACAGTCCCGCCAGCCGGAGCCCTGCATGGTCGTGGTCAGTGCCATCGGTAGCACCACGCGCAGCCTGGCAGCAGCGGCGGCATGTTCGCTCCGTGGTGCAGGGGGTGAGGCAGCTGCCTTGCTTGACGCGATCACGATGGTGCATGCTGACCTTGCTGGAAGCATCTGCGCCGACCCGATAGAACGGCGGCTGCTTACACATGCGTTGACGGAGCTTGTCGACGGTGCGCGGCGCTTGTGCCGCAGCGTTGAGGTCACACGCCAATGCTCAGCGCGTACGCTGGACAGGATCATGGCAACGGGCGAAGATCTGGCGCGTAGGCTCGCAACGGCTGCGCTGCAGGGGACCGGCATTGAGATCACGGAGGTGGACGCCAGGACGCTGATCATGACCGATGACCAGTATGGGAGTGCTCGCCCCCTGCCCGAGGCGACACGCCGTCGCGTACGACATCAGCTGGAGCAGTCGGACACGACGTGGGTCACTCAGGGCTTTGTGGCCTCTACCGAGTCCGGCGAGACTACAACGATGGGACGTGAATCGTCGAACCTTTCGGCCTCGCTTCTTGCATCGTGTCTTGATGCAAAGAGTGTTACTATCTGGACCGACGTCGAGGGCGTGCAGACTGCCGACCCGATGATCTGTCCTTCGGCTTTCACCGTGCGACACCTTCAGTATGATCAGGCCCGCATCGCGGCTTCGTATGGTCTGAAGCTTCTGTACCCGACGATGATCGATCCCGCTGAACTCTCCGGCATCCCGATACGGATCGCCTCGGCGCTTGCGCCCGATGATCAAGGAACTCGAATCGATGCCAAGCCGGCCTCCGCGCCCGTGATGATCGCTACGGTCGACAACGGTGAAACTTCTGCCGTGACGATCCTGTTTGTCTCTCTCGAAGAATCACTGCGCGCAATCATGCACGTGCTTGAGAGCCTAGGAAGCTCCCATGCTGACGGCATTGATGTGATAACGCATATGCACGACCGGGCGGCAACGATCGTCGTACCGACCCCATTAGCCCCCTTCGTGGTGCGCGCGCTCCACTCAGAACTTTGCCAGGAATCAGCATGAAGATCGAACACGACAAGGTCCCGGTAACAGAGTTTACCCCGGGACAGCGCTATACCGTTGCCATGAACGGCCGCCCCTTGTACTTGGCCGAAGTCGTGAAGTTTCACGGGGGATGCTGGGCGACCGTGCGCGTTGAGACAGCTCTGGACGAGCTGATGCAACGGCACTATGCACCGGGTACGACCTTTGACATCAAGGTCGCTCAGTATGAGATCACCCCCGCCGAAGGGGGCTCGGCAGAGTCCTAATTTCCGTCGGCCGTTGCGTATTTCAGCAGCCGAGCCATCATCTCACGCTCGAGGTTCCCGTTGGACGGCCAGAAATGCGTCGACTGGGTGATGAACTCCTCGTAGCCCGACATCTGTGCGCGAAGGATGATCTTGGTCTTGCCGTCCTCCACCTCCTTGATGTTGAAAGTGTATTGTACACGGCATGTTGTCCAGATACCACCTCGAATCCTGGGGATTTCGGAGTACTTCTTTATGTACGCCTTCACCGAGTCTGTGCTTTCCTGGAGCATGCAGTACTCAGATACCCATTTGCCTTTCATCGGACCATCATCATCGGTATCACTTGGATCTGTAAACGCCTGAGCGCGTGGGCACCCGACTTCTTCCATCGACCGTTTGATGGCCTTCCAGACCTTGCCAATGCTCGCGCCGGTCAGCTCGGTGAGAATGATCGGCTCAGGCTCGGCATCCTGAGCTGTGAGCGGAAGTGTCCCGCAAAGCAGTGCTACAACAACGATGACAAGTGCGGAGCGCATGGATGTTTCCTCGAAACAGTGAACTGGTGAACTGACGTACCGGCTGCAAAAATCGGTTATGCTGCCGTTTTTCCCGATAGCTGAACGGAAACAACCTTGGACACGGCGGGCTCTTCCATCGTCACGCCGTAGAGCGTATCGGCCGCCTCCATGGTCTTCTTGTTGTGCGTGATCATCATGAACTGCGTGTTCTCGGAGAACTTCCTGATGATCTTCAGGTACCTGTCAATGTTGGCATCATCAAGAGGCGCATCGACCTCGTCGAGAATGCAGAAGGGGCTTGGCTTGACGAGATAGATACCAAACAGCAGCGCAATGGCTGTGAGCGTCTTCTCGCCCCCTGAGAGCATTTCAATGCTGTGTGGACGCTTGCCACGGGGCTTTGCCGTGATGTCGATGGTGCATTCGAGCGGATCGCCGTCCTCAGACTCGACCATCTGAAGATCGGCCTCGTCGTCTTCACTGAAAAGCATCTTGAAGAGCATCGTGAAGTTCGACCGGATCTGCTCAAATGTGGCCGTGAACTTCTCACGTGCCGTCTGATTGATCTCTGCGATCGTCTCATTCAGCGTCCGCTCGCTGTTGGTAAGATCAGCAAGCTGCTGGATCAGAAACTGCAGCCGCTCATTCTCCCGATCGTGCTCTTCGAGAGCGAGGAAGTTTACGTTCCCCATTGTCGTAAGACGTCGACGCAGCTCCAGCACATCGGCGCGGATCTCTTCGACGGACTGCCCGGTCTGTGGCATTTCGGGATTAACCGGCACCTGCATGTCGAGCTCCTCGGTCGCGCGTCGCACGTGCGACTCCATGCGCACCGTTACCTCGTTGTGTCGGACGTCTGCATCGTATTGCTCGGTGATGACCGTTTCAAGGGACTTGCGACACCGGCGAACTTCCTCGGACAAAGCTGTCGCCGTGGCAGCGCATTCACGCACACGCAGGTCGAGAGCCTCTCGCTGTGACTTTACCTCTGTCAGCCGAGCCGAGGTGACAGCGGCCTGATCGCTCTGCTGCTGATGCGCATGCTGGAGCTGTCCACGCTGATTTCGAAGGTCTGTGCGCTCATTATCGCGCTGCTCGCGGCGCTGCTCTATGGTCATGCTCTGACTCGCAAGACGTCCCTCGTCTGAACGAAGCGTCTGCATCTCCCCCTGCAAGCGCACAAGGTGCAGTTCCACGTTCCGCAGCGATGCCACATGTTCGGTGTGCTCACGCTCACGGTCGCTCATGGCCGACGCTGCAGTATCGAGCTGCAGCTGAATGGCAGAAGCGTGCGTCTGTGCCTGCGTGACGTTTAGCTCGGCATCGGTCAGCTCAGCCGACAGTCCATCGAGCTCGGACTGCATGGTCAGGATCTCCTGATGCAAAGCCCCCTGCTGAGCATGGACGTCTTCGATCCGCGAACGCATCGAGTCGATCCGTTGCTGGCGATCATTACGCATCAGTGCAACCTTGCGAACCTCGTCGCCAAGACGCCTTAGGTCGATGGTTGAAAGCTCATCCTTAACCTCGCGCAGGCGCAGGTCGGTGGCATCAACCTCACGCTCAAGTCCTTCGATGGAGCTGCGAAGCTGATCGATCCGCTCGCGACGTCCAACGCGCACACCTTCGGTGCGTGAAGCCGAACCACCACGAACCGCGCCACTGGCATGGACGATCTCGCCGGCCAGGGTAACGGCGGCCTGAACACCCGGTTGCGTCGCAGCGCTCCATGCGGCTTCGACAGACGAGACAACCAGTATGCCACCAAGCACACCTCTCAGGGCGCTGCGTAGCTGATCGTCGGCCTTAACGATCTCCGAGGCCCATCCGATAGCGCCTTCGGCATCAACGGTGGAAGGGGGCTCGGCAACCGGCCGGATCGCGTCGCGGCAAAGGAAGGTAGCCTTACCGACGTTGTTCTTCGACAGCGCAGAGATAGCCTGCTGAGCCTCGGCGCGGCTTGCGACCACGAAGTACCGACCAGCTTCGCCAAGAGCCGCCTCTATGGCCACACGGTAGTCCGGATCGGTGTTGATGATCTCGGCAAGAGTGAGCTTTTCACCCGAGGGCTGCCACTCGGGAGTATTCATCAGAAACTTGCTGCTCTCGGTCGTGTCGACCAGTCCACTGAGGAACTCCAGCGAAGCGCGACTGTGCGCCAGTGCAGCACGTAGGTCCTCGGAATCCTTCTGCAGTGTCTCCCGTCGGGCCTGAAGATCGATCTGCCGCTGTTCGGCCGTGTGAAGTCGCGACTCTGCTTCGGACAGCTGCTGATCGATCTGCGGAAGGTCGGCCCCTTCCCTGGCAATCTGCTGTTCGACTTCGTTCAGGCGCTCATGGGCCTGACGCTGGCGGTGCTCGATGTCCGTGCGACGTCGGTGTAGAGCTTCAATTTGAATTCGACACCGGTCGGCAGTCGATACACGTTCGGACAGGGTTGCACGCGCTGCCGCAAGTTCGTCGCGTCGCGCGGTAACTTCCTGTCGGACGCTTTCTAGCACGGCATGGGACTGGCGTGTGATGCCACCCTGAGAATCGTGCGCTGCGGACGTCTCGGTGATCTGCCCGTCAACTCTGATCACTCGCTCGCGCAGATTGCCGAGTTCTTCGCTCATCGACGACTGCTGCGTCTGTGACTCATCCTGCTCGCGATCGAGCCGCTCTAGCGCACGCTCTGTGGCATGGATTCTCTCATGGAGCACGGAGATGGACTGCTGGACATCGGCAAGAGATCCGCGGACGTCGTTCTCATGTCCCAGTGCCGCTCGCAGATCGCTCTCCGTCTGCTGATGCTCTGACTCTGCCGATTGGGCACGAGACTCCAGGGCGACAAGCTCTTCTTCATGCTGCTGACGGCGGTGACGAACGTCGGCAACTCGAGCCGACAGCTGCATCAGCAGTAGATATTCCTCAGCATATTCGAACGCGAACAGGATACGGTCGAGCTCGCGCAACCGCGTCGATAGTTCCTGATGCTGCTTGGCCTTTTCAGCCTGTCGCCCAAGGGAGTTCACCGTTTTCTGCACCTCGCGCGCGATGTCTTGCACACGGGAGATATCACGCTGCGCGGCCTCAAGCTTACGCTGTGCCTCACGCCTGCGAGCCTTGTACTTGGTCACACCGGCGGCCTCTTCGAAGAGGTGGCGTCGCTCATCGGCCTTGTCGCTGAGGATGGTCTCGATCATCTTGAGCTCGATGACAGAGTATGCATCCGAGCCCATGCCGGTGTCCATGAACAGATCCGTGATGTCGCGCAGCCGGCACTGCGTGCGATTCAGCAGGTACTGGCTTTCACCATTGCGGAACAAGCGTCGTGTGATCACCACCTGCGAGTATTCCGTCGGCAGAATCTGCTTGTTGTTTTCGATCGTCAGCGATACTTCGGCCATGCCAAGGGGCTTACGGATTCGCGAGCCGTTGAAGATCACCTGATCCATCGAGTCGGCCCGAAGCATCGAGGTCTTCTGCTCGCCGAGAACCCAGCGAATCGCGTCGACAACGTTAGTCTTGCCGCAACCGTTCGGACCGACAATCGCGGTTACACCATCGGTGAAATCCAGCTCTGTCTTCAGACCAAAGCTCTTGAATCCCACCATATCAAGTTTTGAGAGGTACATGAGGATCTGGGACGGACAAATGAGGGGGTGGCTGAGGTCACATTGGCCACAACCAGCAATTTGCGACGGGCCTGCGTATCGGGTCGGCCGGAATTATCCACATAACGCCCTCACCTGGTGATGAGAGGTGATTGTTGAATCACTCTTTCTTGCGGGCCACGTAGAGCATCGGGAAAATGGCGGCCACGGTGGAGTAGAGCGTCGATGCCACGCCATATTGGACAAAGAACATCAGGAAAGAGACCTGCATTGGACGCAGGAAGAAGAAGTTATAGATTAGATTGTGCACGAATCCCGCAACAGTGACGATCATCAGAAAGCGGGCGCTTCCAATCGTCTGCTTGTTAAAGCCCGGTCGGTGAAAGTAGCCGGCGATGAAACCGGCCATGGTCTTTGCCAGCGCATTCGTTCCGATCACATCGGTCGAAACAACGTCGAATAGCAGCCCGCACAGAAAACCAGCGATGATTCCGGTGAACTGCCCCTCTACCAGGGCGATCCAGACCGTAAAGATCAGCAACAGGTCGGGCGTGACGGAACTGACCTCGAGAAACCGCAGGAACACCACATGGATGACACTCAGAATCATGGCGATAACACCATAGCCGATGTATCTGATCACCGGATTGGTGACGTACTCTGATGAGCGCAGATCGAAGTTCATTGCCATGATGTCACTCTTGAAGGGGGCTCTCTATGGCGCAGTTCTGTTGAGAAGTCTCTCGTCTACCGCACGTTCAAGAACGGAACGCTCTTGAATGGCCTTGGCATCAACAACAAAGACCTGCTCTAGCGTCGAGAAGTTAACCGCCGGTTCTACCACAATACGTCGAAACAAAGTGTTGGGCTCGTCGGTCGACTGGCGGACGGTACCGATAACGATGTTCGCCGGATAGCGAGGACTGTAGTTCGACGTCAGGATGCGGTCTCCCTCCTGCACGTCAAGGGTTCGCGGGACGTTCTTCAGCACGAGGGTGTTCTCCCCTTCCCACTGAATGATACCATCGACCCGCGTACGCAGCACCTTGGCGCTGACACGCGTATCACGGTTGATCAGCAGCTGAAGGATGGAATAGTGCTCAGAAGCACCGATGACTATTCCAACCAAACCAGCATCGCTGATCACACTCATCCCCTCACCTATTCCGTCGCTCTGCCCCTTATTGATCGTCGCATAGTTGCGCTGCTGCGTCGTTGTCTTGCCGATCACATCAGCAGCTATCAGACGATGCTCGGTCAGAGACGGCAGACGAAGCATCGAGCGCAGAGTCGAATTTTCGAGCATTGCCTGACGCGACCGCGCCGCCTCGACCGCCAGCTGAAGATTCAGCTCGCGCAGAGCGGTATTTTCAGCCTTCAATGCAACAGGGTTGGGGATCCAGGCGAAGACTGATTGAATCCAGCCGATCGAGCCGACAATCACCGCTCGGAATCCTCCAAGTTTGGAAAGGTTCCCGATACTCATCAGTGACAGGGACATCACCACAAGAGTGATAAGCGTGATGAAGTTCTTGAATCGGACAACGAATTCAATGAATCCGCGCATCAGTACCGTTTCGACTTAATGAGCACCGATGAATACGCATCAAGATCTTCGAGTACCTTCCCGGTGCCACGCGCAACAGCCGTTAGCGGATCTTCAGCGATATGCACAGGAAGTGATGTTTCGCGACGCAGGCGCTCGTCAAGCCCCTTCAGCAGCGCTCCTCCACCAGTGAGGATGATCCCGCGATCATAGATATCCGCGGACAACTCAGGAGGGGTCTTCTCGAGAAGCGTAAGAACCGCTTCGACCATTGTGGTGACATTCTCGTTTAGAGCCTGTCGGATCTCCTCACTGGAGATAACGATACTCTTCGGCGTGCCGGTCACAAGGTCGCGACCCTTGACCTCGATCTCGATCTCCTGTGGCAGAGCCCATGCGGAGCCAACATTGATCTTGATGATCTCTGCCGTTCGGTCACCGATGAGGATGTTGTGCTGTCTCTTAAACCAGTTTACAATCGAATTCGTGAGCTCATCACCGGCGATGCGGATCGATTCGGCAACCACGATGCCGGATAGCGCCATCACGGCGATCTCTGTTGTACCTCCGCCGATATCCACGACCATGTTTCCCATCGGCTCATGCACATCAATGCCGACACCGATGGCCGCTGCCATTGGCTCGGCGATCAGATGCACCTGCTTTGCACCGGCGTGTTCCGCTGAGTCACGCACAGCGCGCTTCTCTACCTCCGTTATGCCCGACGGCACACAGATGACCATGCGTCGTGCCTGTGACATCGTTGTGGAGGACTTTTGAATGAACGCGCGCAACATTCCTTCGGCGATCTCAAAGTCGGCGATCACGCCATCTTTCAGCGGACGAATTGTCTTGATATCACGATGCGTCTTACCCACCATCTTCTCGGCCTCATGGCCGATAGCGATGATATTCTTCGTTGTACGATCAAAGGCAACGATCGACGGCTCGTTGAGCACAATACCCTTGCCCTTTTGCCAGATCAGGGTGTTGGCCGTGCCGAGGTCGATACCGACGTCGTTGGAGAAAAACCGAAAGCGACTCATGGCGACGAAGTTACGAACGGAAGCTTTCCTTTTTTGTGCATCATTGCCGCCATGTCCCGAATTGATGACGTTCGTCAAACTCTCCGCCTGGCAGGCCCCATAGCGGCAAGTCAGGTCAGTGACATGCTCACTCTGACGGCCGACGCGATGATGGTCGGTGCCCTGGGGTCGGAGGCACTTGCCGCAGTGACCCTTGCCGGCTCGTCCACCACTCCCGTGATGCTCTTCGCCGTAGGCTTCACCGTGGCAATGTCGGCCCCGGCAGCTGCTGCATGGGAGCTCGGGAAACACGACCGCATCGCTGACGTCTTTCGCACGGGGCGCAGCGTTTCCCTGTGGGTGACTCTGGCACTTGTGTTGGCGCTGCTGGCATTGAGCCCCTTTTTGAGTGTCCTAGGCTCTCCCGATGCGGTGACGAATCTTGCCATTCCGTACCTACGCTGGTATGTGGCGTCCTTCTTCTTCCGCATATGGTTTGGCACCTATAAGCAGACGATCGAGGCGATGGGCAACACCCGTCTGCCAATGCTGATCGCTCTGACTGCCAATCTGTCGAACGTCCTCATGAACGCATTGCTGATTTACGGATGGGCTGGACTGCCGGCCATGGGCGTTGAAGGGGCCGGGCTGGCCACCTTCCTTTCCCGTGTGCTCTCGGTTGCGCTTATCGCTCTGGCATGGCATCGCATGGATTCGCTCCGGACTGTAAGGGGCGCACCCGCCGTAGCCGACCCGGAGGTAAGGCGGACTCTACTTACCTCCGGCGCTTCGATCGGATTACAGATCACGATCGAGGTCCTGGCCTTCGCCGGTGGCGCAATCATGATGGGGTGGATCGGTACCACCGCGATGGCTGCACATCAAGTGGCGATCAACCTGGCTTCGATAACCTTCATGGTGGCCCTGGCCATAGGCACGGCCGCAACATACCGTATGGCTGCGGCTCAGGCCAGCGCTGATCCAAAGCGCATGCGCATGGTCGGTACCACAGCACTGGGCATCATCGTCGTGTTTGAGCTGATAACGGCACTGCTTTTCGTGGCACTGCGAGATGTCATGCCGACGTGGTACATCTCCGAACCGTCTGTCATAGCAATGGCATCGCACCTACTCATTTTCGCAGCCGCCTTCCAGATATTCGACGGCGTGCAGGCCGTCGGACTGGGCATTTTGCGTGGCCTTCATGACACGGTGGTTCCCACACGCATCGTTATGGTCTCCTACCTCGTCGTTGCACTGCCGGCAAGCTATGTGCTGGGCTTCCACACTTCGTTGGGGCCCACGGGTATCTGGCTGGGATACGTGGCCGGTCTGATCGTCTCTAGTGGAGGTTTCGTCTACCGGTTTTTGACCATTACGCACAAGAAATAGGTACAAAGAAAAAAGGGGCAAGCATTTCTGCTTGCCCCTTTTCGGAAGCTAAGTGAGCGGTTCGCCTTAGCGCGTGAGGCTTAGCGAACGTGTAACAACGCCGTCGACGGTGGTGAAGTTCACCAGAACTACGCCCGACCATGCCGAAGCATTGATTCGCATTGACTGACCGTCAGCAACAACCGACGTCAGCGTGCGACCCTGAAGATCGTTGACCGTGACAACCGACTCAGGACGGACTGTTTCGACAACGATCATGCCGCTGTTGGCGTCGAACCAAGCAAGAGCTGTCTTGCCGATCTCGTCCTCAACGCTTACCGTGTTTGAAGCCGTGAGCTTGACCTTGTTGTCGGCGCCATCTGTTGCGTCGGAAACGATCTCGATCGTGGCTTCGTAAGTACCAGGCTTATCCGTCTTAAAGCAAACCTTGGTAAACGTCTCGCTGCCGCCAGCTGGAATGACCCTTGGAAGTGCGGGAGTTGTTGGATTCGAGATCGTGAACTCGGCAGCACCTGAAATGCTGAACGCTGTAACCGTCATATCCACGTTACCAGAGTTGGTCACAACGAGTCCTGGCTCAAGGCACTTATCGAACGTTGATCCGGCTTCCCAGTCGTTGGTTGCAATACGCGAAACTCCGCCCTTGCCCTTGATCGTCACCGTGACGTCGCCGCATGGTGTCTTAACCGTCAGAACATCTTCTTCGCCGTTCTCCGAAGCAAGTGTCGGTGTGTACGTGAACGTGATCTTGTGTGTACCGCCGTTTGCCGGCACATCATATGGTGTGCTGCCGCCGGCCGTTACCGACACGCGTGATCCGTTCTGAAGGGAGATCGTCTCAAGGATCATTGGTCCGTCACCGTTGTTTGTCACCGTGACTTCTCCGCTGGCCGTCTGACCGACCTTGACTGTTCCGAATTCGTACGACGTGATCGAGATCGACGGCGTTGCTGCAGCTATCTTGATCAGCTGCCGCGTTATGTTGCCCTTCCAGTCAAGGACCTCAACAACGCACTCGCCTGGCTTGGATTTGTCGGTGAGGCATACCTTGAACGTTGCGCTGGTCACAGGGTTGTCCTGTGGGAAAGAAGCCGGGGTGAGGTCAGAAAGCGATGTATTGACGGCACGTGGATCTGGCGCAAGACGGATGCGCTGCAGACCCGACTCCACCTGATCGCGCTCCTTCGGAGGTGCGCTTGGTGGATCTGGGATGTTACGCAGTTCCGTTGCCGTGAACTCACGGCAGCCGCATGGAAGTGCGGTGGCCGTAACGACCGGTGCCAACGTGTCGATCCCGGGCTTCGGCACCATTGCGCCGTCACCAGCCTGTGCGCCCACGACAAGAGCAGCAAATGCCGCAAAGAGGCAGAGTTTCTTCATGACCAATTCCCTGAATGAGTAAAGTTGTAGATCGGTGTCTGGTGGGCGAAACTACCTGCACATACCGATGCAGACGGTTAACGCGTTCACGATTATACGAACCCGTGATGATTGGACAAAACGCGTTTTATGCCCAATTCATAATTTCTTTTCCCGTTCCTGTCCCCGTAAGGAAGGCCGACCATCCCCCGCATCGGGGCTCTTAATGCGTCATTGGTCCGGGTTTCGGTGTGCATTGCGGCCGCAACGGCCTGTTTCCGTGGTATTTTTGTAAGATGATAATTGGCTCTGTGACCGTCGACAAGGGCGTCCTCCTTGCTCCTATGGAGGACGTAACTGACATGCCGTTTCGCCGCATCTGCAAGCGTTATGGGGCCGATATAGTGTATACCGAGTTCATTTCCAGCGATGGATTGGTACGAGATGCCCGCCGTTCACTGGAAAAGCTGCGTCTGGCAGACGATGAGCGTCCGGTAGCTATCCAGATCTTTGGGGGCGACGAGCAGGTCATGGTCGACGCAGCGCGCAGAGCCGCCGATTCGGGGCCGGAGTTTGTGGACATCAACTTCGGGTGCTGGGTTAAAAACGTAGTGGTCCGCAACGCGGGCGCAGCACTGTTGAAGGATCCTCAGCAGATGGAGCGGCTGACACGTGCGATCGTGAATGCTGTGGATAAACCGGTAACGGTGAAAACTCGACTCGGCTGGTCAAAAGACAACATCGTGATTCTGGACGTCGCCCGACGCATCGAAGATGCCGGCGCTAAGGCGCTAACAGTGCACTGCCGGACGCGCGACATGGGCCATGACGGTGAAGCCGACTGGTCATGGATCCCGAGGATCAAAGAGGTGGTAACTTTTCCCGTCATTGTCAACGGCGACGTCAAGACCCCTGAGGATGTCCGGCGGGCGTTTGACGAGACCGGGGCCGACGCGGTGATGATCGGACGCGCCGCCATTGGCCACCCCTTCATTTTCAAGCACGCAAAACAGTTCATGGAAACCGGGGCCTATACCCCGGTCACCCCTCGAGAGCGCATCGAAACGTGTCTCGAGCACCTTCGGCTTGACCTTGAGCATAAGCCCGAGCGACGCGCCATTCATGAGTTCCGGAAACACTATGGCGGATATCTCAAGGGGCTGCCCAACAACGCGTCCTGCCGCCAGGAAGTCGTGCGCTCGGATGCCTATGCGGGGATCGAGGAGCTGATGCTTGGCTATGCCGACGAGCTTGAGACGCAGCTCGATCCGGTCGTCGAATGAGCTCCGTCGTTCGGGCCGACGTTCGAAACGCCCTTGCACGCTATAATGTGCGTAACTGCCGGGTGCTGATCGCAGTGAGCGGAGGAGTCGACAGCATCACTCTTCTGGATTCCGTAGCCGCGCATGCCGAGGAAATGGCACTGGAAGTCCACGTTGCTCATGTCGACCATGCTCTGCGCGAAGATTCTGCGCTCGATGCCTTGGCAGTGCAGGCCGAGGCTGGTCGGCGCAAGCTCCGTTTTTACACGGTGCGTGTTGACGTTCGCCTGCGGGCCCACGAAACCGGTTCAGGAATCGAAGCCGCAGCCCGATCTCTGCGTTATGAGTTTCTTGCGTCAACAGCCGAAGCTATCGGCGCTACCGTCGTCATGACCGGGCACACCTCCGACGACGCAGTGGAAACCGTCCTTATGAACATCGCGCGCGCCGGAAGTCTTCATGCCCTGTCGGGTATTCCCGCCGAACGCAGCCTCTCTGACTCCGTGCGTGTGATTCGCCCCCTACTGGAGGTCAGACGGCAGGACGTGATTTCTTACGCCCACGAACACGGGCTTTGCTGGACGGAGGATGCTTCGAACTCCGACCCATCTTTCCTTCGCAACCGGGTCCGACACGAGCTCCTTCCCGTGCTCACCTCAGTGTTTGGCCATGGCATTCGGCGGAATATCCTGCGCCTTGGTTCAACGATGAAGGAGTTGGCGGAGATCATCAATATGCATCCCGGGATACAGACGATCCTGCAGCATACCGGCGGCGGCATAAAGATCAGCTTGCCGGAGATCACCGAACAACCCCGCGTGATCGTCGATGCGGCGCTACGGAAGGAGCTTGTAGTCAATTCGATAGACCGCGACCGGATTTACGACCTGGTAAGCGCCGACGTGGGATCGCGCGCGACACTTTCAGGGGGCAGGCAGGCACTGCGTGAACGGGATCACATCATGGTTCAGGTCATGGCTGATGCTGAGCCCCCTACCGTGGAGTTTGAGGTCGACATCACCTCAGAGGCGACGATCACCCCCTTTCGACTGGCCGATGCCTGGCTACATGTACGGCCGGTTGACGCCTGCGCTTATGCTCCCCCGGGTGTGCCTGAGCGTGCCGTAGGCATCGATATCGACGCAATCCGTGGCAGTGTTCGATGTCGGCCATGGCAACATGGCGACCGTCTTCGCCTGCGGGGCATGCAGGGTTCCAAGCTTGTAAGCGACGTACTAACTGATGCGAAGATTCCGCACGCCCGTCGTAGCCAGGTATACGTTCTTGCCGACGATGACGGTATTTTGTGGATCTGTGGTCTGCGTCAAGCTGACCGGGCGGTGGCCGGCGACGGCACCATTCGATATCTGCTCTGCTGGGTCAGCGATGACGCCTCACGGTAACCAAGTCCCCTACCACCTACCTCACTTCGATAACATGTCTGCAGAAGAACCCCGATTGCTGGTCAACGACAGAGTATTCCGTCCCTATATCGATGCTTCAGAGATCTCCGAAATGGTCGTTGATATTGCCCACAAGATCAACGCTGATTTCGCTGCCGAAGAGCTCACGGCCTTGGTCATCCTCAAAGGGTCGGTGATCTTTGCCGCCGATCTGGTGCGCCGCCTTCATATGCCCGTTCGCCTAGAGTTCACGCGTGCCTCCAGTTACGGTACGTCAATGATGTCATCTGGCAGTATCATGCTTGAGGGACTGTTCACAGACGTGGTAGACCGCAACGTGCTGATCATCGAGGACATCGTCGACTCCGGAACAACGATCACAGAGTTGAGAAAGCACCTCAGTGCTCTGCAGCCGCGGAGCCTGACTGTTGCGGCCCTGCTAAGTAAGCCAGCCATGCATCAGGAGCCGGTGGCAATCGATTATCTTGGACGAGCCATCGGACCGGATTTTGTAGTCGGCTATGGCCTGGACTATGCCGAGTATGGACGACACCTAGACGGGATCTGGGTTATCGACGAGCAACCTTCGGCATGAAAACATCACCGTACACGTCATTGCGCCCATGAACGGAAACACCCCTCGCCAGCAGCGTCCGCAACGCGACCCGGACGATAACAACGACATGACCATATCTCGCGTCCTTCGCAACGTTCTGGTCTGGATAGGCATCCTTGTGTCGCTCGTCATGGTCGGCATTCTCATGCAGAAGGGCGAGCGAACCATGCAGCCCCTTACCTACAGTGAGTACAAGAAGTACGTCGCCTTGGGATATGTTGTCCGGGCAACGGTGGTCAAGACCCAGCTGAACGACTACGAGTTCAGGGGCGAGTTGAACCATCGCGTCGCGGTCGATCGTGGGCATCTTCCTTCAGGGAAGTTGACTCTCGACTCTGGAGACGTTTTCCAGACGAAGCTCGGGGTGATCGATTCTGCGACCGAAGAGTTCTGGGCAGCGAATGGAATTTCCTGGAAGTATGAAGACGGCGATGCCCCATGGTGGATGTCACTTGTCCAGTTTCTTCCATGGGTTTTGCTGTTTATCGCCTTTCTTTTCGTTACCCGTCGCATGCAGGGCGGAGGTGTGGGAGGGGGCAAGAACATTTTCTCCTTCGGACGAAGCCGGGCGCGATTGCTCACGGATGCACAGCTGCAGATAACCTTTGCGGATGTGGCCGGTGCAGACGAAGCCAAGGAAGAACTCAAGGAGATTGTGGAGTTTCTCCGTGATCCCGGTCGGTTCACGCGACTGGGCGGCAAGATTCCTCGCGGCGTGCTGTTGCTGGGTCCACCGGGTACCGGAAAGACCCTTCTTGCGCGTGCCGTTGCCGGTGAAGCCGGTGTTCCGTTCTTTACGATTTCGGGTGCCGACTTTGTCGAGATGTTCGTTGGCGTTGGTGCAAGCCGCGTACGCGACCTTTTTGAACAGGCGAAGAAGCAGGCACCATGCATCGTCTTCATTGACGAGATCGATGCCGTCGGACGTCATCGTGGCGCAGGCTTGGGTGGTGGTCACGACGAGCGCGAGCAGACATTGAACCAGCTCCTTGTTGAAATGGATGGGTTTGAACAGAACTCCGGGATCATCATCATAGCGGCCACGAATCGCCCCGACGTGCTAGATCCGGCTCTTTTGCGTCCGGGACGCTTCGACCGACAGGTCGTGGTAGACCGTCCGGATGTGCATGGACGTGAGGGCATCCTCAAGGTGCACACCCGACGCGTTCCAATGGCCAAGGACGTAAACCTGGAGGTTATCGCCCGTGGTACGCCGGGAATGAGCGGGGCCGACCTTGCCAACCTCGTAAATGAGGCCGCATTGCTGGCAGCACGACGAAACAGTATGGAAGTTGCCATGTATGACTTCGAGAGCGCCAAGGACAAGGTCCTCATGGGCGTCGAGCGCAAGTCCATGGTTATGAGCGAGCGCGAAAAAGAAACGACTGCCTACCACGAGATCGGCCATGCGTTGGCCGGCAAGCTTCTGCCTCATGGCGACCAAGTGCACAAGGTCACGATCATTCCCCGCGGTCGCGCCCTGGGAGTTACCTCTTACCTGCCAAACGAAGAAATGCATACCATGAGCCGCGATCAGCTCAAGACGCGTCTGGTCACACTTCTGGCGGGTCGCGCGGCAGAGCGAGTGGTATTCAACCAGTTCAACACGGGCGCTTCGAATGACCTTGAACGTGCGACTGCCATCGCGAAGAAGATGGTCTGTGAGTTCGGAATGAGCGATGTGATTGGACCTGTGCGCTATGCCAGCCATCAGGACGAAGTCTTCCTCGGACGTGAGATATCGCAGCCACGCGACCACTCGGAAGAGACGGCCCGCACGATCGATGGCGAGGTGCGGCGCATCATTATCGATGCCGATACAGCTGCCGAGCAATTGATGCGCGACAACCTTGACCTTCTGCACCGTTGCTCAAAGGCGCTCGTCGAACGAGAAACGCTAGATGCCGAGGAACTGGATCTGTTGATCAAGGATGAGCCCCTTCGCCCCATCATTAAGGACGTTGAGGCATTCCGGGAGCGGGTAAAAGCCTCAGCACCGGAACAACCAAAGACCGATCTCGATGACGCTCCAAGCGATGGTCTGGCCCTAAGCCCGTTGTAAGAGACGTCCTACGTCGCCCCGACCGTCATCCCCGCGAAAGCGGGGAGATCCATGCGTTCCCGCCCATCACGCGTCCTACGGCTGAAGCCGTGGGCTGAGATGCAGCATGGCGTGTTAGGCGTTGTGCGCAATTCGGCATCCCGATCGCGATTCCTGCGAGGTCCTTCGGTCCCATCCGTCGTCCCGGCCTTCGCCGGGCTGGCCTCGCCTTCTTAGAACTTGATCTTTAGGAAGATCCGCTCGGGAATCATCTTGATGATCAGCATGATGTAGCGCCAAAACCACGGAGTGTAGAGCACGCCGCTGCGCTTGTCGATGGCGGCGATGATATCCTTGGCAACGGCATCGACAGTGGCTGCAAGCGTGAGCGTGCGACCCGCCATCATGGGCGTATCTACCGGCCCTGGTTTAACGTCAAGAACATTGATGCCAATGGGCAGGTACCGACCGCGCATGCCGGCGACAAAATGAGAGACGGCAGCCTTTGTCGAACCATACGTGTAGAGTGACCGCCTGCCGCGATCTCCTGCCACGGAACTGATGACGGCGATGGTACCGGATCGTTGTGGTTCAAGGGCGACGCCAAAGCGGTGAAGTAGCGATACGGATGACCGTGCATTGACGTCGAAGACAAGTAGCATGTCATCAGCGTTGTGGTCAACTTCCTCTTGATTTCGCAGAATGCCGTGGGCAATCAGAACGACGGAGATGCTACCGCACGCCTCTTGTGCACGCTTCACGATCTCGTCGTGACGCGCCACGTCGGAAAGGTCGGCCAGCATCGTGGTGACGTGCGCCGCGCCGCGGGCAACAAGATCTGACTCCATGGTCTGCAGGGCATCGGCATTGCGGGCCACAAGGAAAAGTCGCCACCCACGCTTTGCATACAGGCGCGCTACACCTTGAGCGATGCCCGAGGCTGCTCCAATGATCACGATCGAGGGTGTATTCATTGCATATCCTTTCCATCGTTCATTACTCGGCGCCAGAAACTACTCGACATCGCGGGATCGATCATGGGCAAGAATCGACGAAGCTGGTCAGCATACATGTTTCGAAACATCTCCCCCTTCACGCGAGCATCTTTGGCCGCATAGATGCGTCCGCCCACCGAGTGAACGAGTTCGTCGCACCGGTCCAGCGCTCGGAACATCTTGTCATCGCCAATTGGAATGTCTAGCGTAAGCGTCAGCCCCGGACGCGGGAAAGACATCATGCCCGGTGATGGAACATCTCCGAACTTCTTGAGTACCGCGAGGAAGGAGGACACGCCACCGCGCTGCATTTCCTCGAGAATCCGCCGCATCAGGTGCTCGCCGTCTTCGATCGGAATCACGCACTGATACTGCAGCATGCCACGTCGACCGTACAGAAGGTTCCAGCTGCCAACACCATCGAGCGGATAGAAGAACGGTTCGACATCGAGCATGGCTCGCTTGACGCTGCCCATCTGACGGTGGTACCAGACATTGTTGAAGATCTTGATCGTTGGAGCGCTGAGCAGCCAAGAAGGTGCTTCAAACGGAACAGTTATCAGCGGACCTTTCCATGTTTTCGCAAGTGTACCGTCAGATTCTTCACTGAATCGACCACGCAGAACAAGCCCCCTACCAAGCGAGCTGCCGCGCGACATAACGTCGATCCAACTAACGGTGTAGTCCCAATCTGCATCGGACTCGTCCGTGCGACGGATGAGCTCGTGCAGAGATCGGACCTTGAGGCTTTCCTGTTCGATCTGACGTGAGGCGATCCGGATAAGAGCGATCTCGACCCAAGTGATCACGCCCGTTAGTCCCATGCCACCGACGGTTGCCTGAAACAACTCTGGATTCTCGGACGCCGAGCAGCAGTACTCGTGGCCGTCGCTGCGTCGAATGGCAAGCGACCGGACATGACATCCGAACGTACCGACTCGGTGGTGGTTTTTTCCGTGAATATCGTTGGCGACGGCACCACCGAGCGTAACATACTTGGTGCCCGGGGTCACGGCAACGAACCAGCCGTGCGGAACGACAATGCGAAGAAGGTCCGCGATTGACAATCCAGCTTCTGCACGAATGATTCCGCTGTTCCAATCGAACGACAGGACTCGATCGCAGCGCTGCATTCGAAGCACCGTTCCACCATCGTTCAGGCAGACATCGCCGTAAGAGCGGCCCAGACCGTAAGCGAGCATCGAGTGCTGCCCGGAGAGGGTTACCTCATGCGCCCACGACGCATGATCGATGCGTGCCGCATGCGACTCCGGAAAGCGTCCCCATGAGGTCGGTGATTGCTCCATGTTCGTGCGTCAGATATCCTATGTGGCCGAGATCGCTACGACGGCAATGGCTGCGCCAACGGCCCATGAGTGCTTGTCCCGCGCAGCGAAAACAATCGGATCATCATGCATTCCACCACGATGCGCCGTCAGCCAGAGATGGCTGACCCAGTAGACAAGGCAGGGGGCGATGAGCCACATGCGAGATGGATGCCGATAGAGTGTCTGCACCTGGGGGCCGTTGACATACAACGTAAACACCAGTACAGCCACAAATCCCAGCGCCGTGCCGGCCATCAGGATGAACTCTGCATCGCCGACGTGGTAGCCTCGTCCCGAAACGTGCGTGCCTTCGCGCTCGATCGTGTCGCGCAGCTCGGCATAGCGCTTGAGAAAAGCCAGACTCATGAACAGAAACAAAGAGAAGCCGAGCAGCCATGTTGAGACCTCGACGCCGGCTGCGGAACCACCGGCTGCAACACGCAATGCGTAAAGACCGGCAAGCGCAATCACGTCGACCAGAGCGATACGCTTGAGCACAAACGAGTAGGCTGTAGTAGCGACGGCATAAGTGATAATCCAGAGTGTGAAGGCCTTTGGCATTATCATCACGCAGATCACCGATGCAGCTGCAACACAGACGACCACAACAGTCCAAGCCAGTGAAAGCGATACTGCCCCGCTGGCAAGAGGTCGGAATCTCTTGCGCGGGTGCGCACGATCGTGTTCCAGATCCGAGATGTCGTTAACGATGTAAACGCTCGAGGCCACGAGACTGAAAGCGACCATGCCCCAGATGCATGCCATCAACGCCTGAATGTCTCCGGTTCTGTGTGCCAGCGCAAGTGGCACGATCAGCAGCAGGTTTTTCACCCACTGATAGACGCGCATCTGCCGCACGAGGTTGATAAACATCGATGAGGTATCAGCCATGGTGTGCAAAATAGAGATCAATCTCGGCTTCAAAGATGCCGTCCCGCGCGTCGAGCTCATCAAGGAAAGCCCCATCCTGATGCGAAAGGGTTTCGGTTACGGCTAGCCACTCAAATATGTCACAGCAGCGTTTAGCATCCTCGACATGATTGTGAAAACGCATTTCGGCGTAATCGCGCGCCGAAAATGTCGAGATCAGAAACTGCCAGTCAGACGCCTGTGCCAGAAGTAGCTCACGCATCATCGTGCGAGCAACGCGGCGCATTTCTGCGCTCCAGCGTGACTGAGGATGCTTTTCAAGCAGACTCCGAACCTGGAACTCAAGCTTATACTCCCTCTCCCAGGTCCATTGCGTATCGACATTCATCCACACCGAATGATCGCCGTCACGTCCCCACGAAGATTCCGGGAGCGCAACAAGACAGTCCGGTTGGACTTCGTCGTGACACTCACCCAGAGTCATAGCTCTGGTATGGGGCGAGGCATGAAGCGCACGAAGCGTTTCTTCGAGGAAGACCGGACCTTCAAACCACCAGTGACCGAAAAGCTCGGTATCAAACGGGAGTGTCAGAACGGCTCTGGAGGAGCCTCTCCGGTAACGCTGCTGCAGGGTCTCAACGATCATCTGTGCGTAATGCCGACCATGCTCGCGGGCACGATTGACGGCCCACTCCGGCACATACGGCTGCTTGTGCGCCATGTCGGCCTGATTGTCCGTCACACGCCAGTAGCGCAATGCGGAGTTCATGAACTTCTTGTGAAAGTCGAGATAATCGGCATCTCCCGGATATCCGGTGGACCCGCTCCAGACCTGCAGTGCGGTCTTGGTGTGACGGGTAAACACCGACGCTGACGCATCGGACGCGATCGACCCGGCACGAAAGACATCCATCGGTGACCGCTCATCGAGCCGGTGCCGAACCTGTCCAAAGGTGTCATCATACGACGTGCGGTGCCCGCGTTCATCAACGAATCCCAGCGGACGAGCTGCGGCAAGTGCGGCCTCGTCGGTCACAAAGTATTCAAGTCGATGCTCCTGAAGAATACCCTCGACAGACTCCCGGTGCCGGGGTTTGGAGTACGCAAAAACAGGCATCAATGTGCGCCATGAGTATGACGGGCGGTAGGCGCACTCCGGAAGCCAGATACCGCGCGGGCGACGCCCAAAGTGACGTTCATGAGCATGAACGGCAATAAAGCACTGTCTGCGAATGCTCTCGTCTTCGGCAAGAAGCGGAAAGTATCCATGCGTTGCGCCACACGTCATGAGTTCGATCGCGCCATTATCCTGCAGACGCCGCAGCTGCCGCAGAATGTTTGCGTCGTACTTCTGTTCAAATGCCTCCCCGGCTTGGCGGTACCACCGTTCCCAGAAGGTGGTCATTTCCAGCAGGAGTGGGTCTGCCCCCTGCCCGAGCATGATGTCACGGTCAGCCACTGCCAGTTCGGCATGCTCGCGACAATATCGCAGGAAAAGCTCAGGGAAATCCGGGTGCGCAAGCTGCTCGCAGAGCACCGGTGATACGTCCAGCGTCAAACCCGGACGTATCTCGTCGGCCAGCAGCCGGTCACACATATCGATCAGCGGAAGGTAGCACTCGGCCACGGCCTCACAGAGCCAGTCGCTGCCGTGCGGCCATGCTCCGTGGTGGAGCACGTATGGCAGGTGCGTATGCAGAACAAAACAGGTCATGGTTTGCACGTGCGTTGAAATTACCACCCCGTAAAACGACAAACGCTACGGCATCGTCTACCGTAGCGTTTGCGGCGATGTGGGCGAGTGACGGGGCTTGAACCCGCGACAACCAGAGTCACAATCTGGGGCTCTACCAACTGAGCTACACCCGCCGTGAAGTGCAAATATACGAAGAGAGCGCGTGCGGGGTTTGCGATGGACGTTCGTGTCGTATATTGCTTCTGCTCGGCGCCACGGCAGCCCAGGAGCCCCGTGAATGATGCCTCGAGCATCACGTTTGAGCTTCCCCCCCCCTTGCAGATTTAAGAACGCCGCACCTTGACGCGTCCGGCAGACACAGCAGAATCACTACACGTTTTTTCCGTTTCTCACCAGCACAGTATGTCCGACGAGACACCAGAGCGCGCGCCCAAAACGCCGCGTGCACGCAAGGCGACAAAGGTCGCAAAATCCGAATCCGAAAATTCACAGCAGGCTCCGACCGAATCGGCAGCCACAGAGAGCGCCCCTCGTGTCACCACGCGAAGGCGTACGAAGGCCGTCGTAGCTGAGGTACCGGCTCCTGAGCCGAAACTCGAACCTCGTTCGGTGGAGCGCTCCTCGGCCCCTCGAGCCGAGTCTGCCGCAGAGCCGCCGAAGCAGCACGATGAACCACGTGGGGAGTCCCGTGCAGAGCGCCGCGGCGACCGACACGAGGACCGTCGTGAAGTCCGCCGTGAGGATCCACGCGAAGATCGTCGTGATTTCCGCCGCGATGAACCACGAGGCGAGCGCCGTGATTTCCGCAGGAACGAACCACGTGTCGAGCGCAGTAATGAACCACGAGGAGATGAACCGCGCGGCGAGCGCCGGGATGAACCGCGCGGCGAGCGCCGGGATGAACCACGTGGCGAGCGCCGTGATGAACCGCGCGGCGAGCGCCGGGATGAACCACGCGGCGAGCGCCGGGATGAACCGCGCGGCGAGCGCCGGGATGAACCAGGCATTGATCGTCGCGACGTCAGACCTTCACAGGATCGTGAGCCACGGGACTTTCGTGGAGGCGACCGCTTCGACAGGGGCGGTCGAAATAGACGCCGAGGACGTGGTCGTGACCGCCGCGAAAATTTCCGCGACCGTGCCTTTGAGGCCGAGATCGAACGAGAGGAACGTGAGCTGATGCTTGCCGGTCCGGTGATCGATCTTAACGAGCTCAAGCTCAAGAAGATTGCCGAGCTGGTCGAACTGGCGCAGTCGCTCGACATCGAGGACTTTGCCGACCTAAAGAAGCAGGATCTGATCAATCGTATTGTCGAGGCAGAAAACGCCCGTCAAATGCGCGATTATCAGCGCGAAGGTGTGAGCCTCACCACTGGCGTTGTCGAACTCCTCCCTGATGGGTACGGCTTCCTTCGTTCGGCCGACTTCAACTATCTGCCATCTCAGGATGACGTTTACATCGCCCCCTCCCAGGTCAAGAGATACGGATTGCGCACGGGTGATACCGTCAAGTGCTACATCCGTGCTCCACGTCAGGGTGAGCGGTTCTTTGCCATGATTAAGGTCGACTCGATCAATTACATCCCGTTTGTCGAGAACAAGCCGCGTCCGCTTTTTGAAAATCTGACGCCGTATTATCCGAAGGAGCGACTGCGACTCGAAACGATGCAGCAGGAGTATTCAACGCGGATCATTGACCTTGTCTCTCCGATCGGAAAAGGTCAGCGTGGCCTGATCGTTTCTCCTCCGAAGGCGGGCAAGACGGTGCTTCTGCAGAAACTCGCCAATGCCATTGCCCGAAACCATCCGGAGGTGAAACTCATCGTGCTTTTGATCGATGAGCGTCCCGAAGAAGTGACGGACATGATACGCTCAGTCAATGCTGAGGTGATCGCTTCGACGTTTGACGAGCCAGCAGAGCGGCACGTCGCCGTCAGTGAAATGGTGATCGAAAAGGCCAAGCGCCTTGTCGAGGCAAAACAGGACGTAGTGATTCTTCTCGATTCGATCACGCGGCTTGCTCGGGCACACAACACGGTTGTTCCGCAGTCTGGCAAGCTTCTCTCCGGAGGCGTCGATGCCAACGCCATGCAGCGGCCGAAGCGCTTCTTCGGTGCAGCTCGGAAGATCGAAGAAGGGGGCTCACTGACGATCATTGCGACGGCACTCGTGGAAACCAGTTCACGAATGGACGAGGTAATCTTCGAAGAGTTCAAGGGCACTGGCAACATGGAGCTCGTGCTCGAGCGCAAGATCGCCGAGCGCCGCATCTTTCCTGCCATCGACGTCAACCGCTCCGGAACTCGCCGCGAAGAGCTGCTGCTCGAGCCAGATGTGCTGGCCAAGATTTGGGTCCTGCGCAAGGTACTGGCTAATGATCCACCGATCGAGGCCATGGAAACATTGCTTGAACGCATGCGTGCCACACGCTCGAATGATGAGTTTATCAAGACACTGAATTCCTGATCCCAACGCAATGAACGAGCAGACCCTCAACCAGCGAGCCATGAATCTATCTCTGGCTGCCGGTGTGCTGATGCTTGTTGCCAAATGGATCGCCTTTGTACTCACAGGCTCTTCGGTGATCTTTTCCGATGCGGCAGAAAGCGTTGTGCACATCGTTGCCGTTTGGTTTGCCTGGTATGCTCTGCGCGTGGGTGCAAAGCCCCCTGACGAGGACCACCCATACGGTCATGACAAGGTCAGCTTCCTGTCGGCCGGCGTCGAGGGCGGTCTTATCTGCATCGCCGCAATTGTTATCATCATCAGTGCTACACAGAAGTTGATCACCGGCGTCGAGCTGCAGAAGCTCGATATCGGTATGTCGATCACCGCTGGTGCTGCAGCGATCAATCTTGCGCTTGGCCTGTTCCTGATCTCCACCGGAAGAAAGAACAGATCCCTCGTGGTTGAAGCCAATGGGCGTCACGTTATGACCGACGTCTGGACCAGTGCCGGTGCAGTGGCCGGCCTGTTCATTGCGCAAATGACGGGAATGCTCTGGATTGATCCGATTATCGCCCTTGTCTTCGGAGCCAACATCATTCGCGAGGGTGGTAAACTAGTTTCGATCTCTGTCAGGGGTCTTATGGACACTTCAGACCCCGAGCTACTGCAGCGCGTTCAACTTGTTCTAACTGACTTCTGCGTCGACCACGACTGCAGCTATCATCGCCTGCGTCTGCGCTCGTCGGGCAATGTGGTACACGTCGACTATCACCTCATCTTCCCGGATGACATGACCATGCATGATGCCCACGCGCTGGCCACGTCATGCGAAGAGCTCATCCGCACAGCCGTTGACCACAACACCGAAGTGTTTACACACCTCGAGAGCGTGAGTCAGCCGGATGGGCATGTGTAGGTGAGTCACTGAGTCACGGAGATACGGAGTTACGGAATTACGGTTAGAGGCGAGACGCGGTCTCGCCCGCTGAATCATCCCTACAATTGTCGGATTCCATATGCGATAGCTGCGATTGCATAATCGTCATTCTCCCCCATCTTTTCACGGACAACCTTGATCGGTTAAACAAACACGGTTTACGGCTGTGTCGTTTTGCCTTCTTCGTGGCGTTTCCTGTCAGAAACGTGATACCATCCAGCCCACAGATAGCAAAGGCCAACGCGGAGAAAAGCAATAGAGTCGCTGTAGGGGGTGCTCTTTTACGTTACGTTCTTCAGCGCTTCACGACAGGTCAGACCTGATAGCTCTTGCCGGTGATCAGCAACAAACGTGCGAACGCGATCGGGCCTCACGTACGCATACGAACGTAGCGCCCATCCTGCGGCCTTGCGCACGAAGAACTCATCACTCGATGCACGCAGCAGAATACACTCTGCCAGCAGATCAAAGTCGGTTGCGTCACGGTACTTGAGTTGAAGCAGAATCGCCGAGCGTTGCAGCCAGATATTCTCCGAGGCGATCATCCGCTGAGCGTGCCACTGAACGAGCTCCGGAAAGGGGCGGAGCAGTCCGCCGATGATCGTTGGTGCCAGGACGTCCACAGTATCCCACCAGCTTTTCTGGAGCACCAAACGCTCGAGCCGAGGAACATCGTCAGGCGTCAGAGTGCGAAGGACCTTCGACTGAGACAGCACGTCACAGGCGGCGTATTGCATTTCGCGCTCGCGGTCAGCCCAGCAAAGATCGGCGAGTTCCAGAACGGACAACGGGAGACCCAGCTTGTGCTGGACCTCCCGGATGAGTCTTCGTCGTGTAGGCGCATCGATCCCAAAAAATGGGAACTGATTCCGCATGTACGCGGCAGCGCCAAGCGCTCGTTCTGAATCGGCATGCCGCGAAAAGGTCAGACGCAGTGCCGAGTGAAAGTCACGTGCCGAACAGCTCACAGCCCCATCTTGCGGCGGATAGCTGCATCGATACGCCGGAGGGCTTCTTCAATATTCTCAACGCTGTTGGCATACGAGAATCGGATGAATCCCTCGCCGAACGATCCGAAGGCCGTGCCGGAGAGACATGCCACGCCCCCTTCATACAGGAGGTAGTCGGCACATTCCTGTGACGTCATGCCGGTGCCTTCGATGTTCGGAAACACATAGAAAGCGCCATGGGGCTTGTGACAGCGGAAGCCGGGGATCTTGTTCAGTCCGTCGACGATGATATCACGGCGGTTCTCGAACTCCTTGAGGAATTCGGCTACATGCGGCAGAGTGCGGTCATCGAGTGCCTCGACGCCGGCCATCTGCGTGAACGAGCTTGTGCATGAGGTGACATTGGTCTGAAGCTTGGCAACAACCTTGGCAATATCCTTCGGGAACAGACCGTAGCCCAGACGCCAGCCGGTCATGGCAAATGTCTTCGAAAAGCCGTCGAGGATGATCGTGCGGTCTTCCATACCATCGAACTCGGTGATGGACGTGTGCTTGAAATCGCCGTAGGTGACCTGTGAATAGATCTCATCGCTAAGCACGATTAGATCGTGCTTGATGGCCAGGTCGGCGATCGCGCGTAGGTCCTCGCGCGTCAGGATGCCCCCTGTCGGATTCTGCGGCGTGTTGATGATGACCATGCGAGTCTTTGGCGTGATAAGCGCGGCCAGGTCATCAACATCAAACCGGAACTCCTTGTCCTCGCGCAGCTGCAGCGGCACCGGCGTTGCCTGCAGGAAGTTGATGACCGATTCATAGATCGGGAAGCCCGGATTCGGATAGATCACCTCATCGCCCTCGTCGATGCAGGCCATCATGCCGAAGAACATGATCGGCTTAGCGCCCGGAGTGATCACCACGTGATCAGCGTCGTACTTGGCATAGCCACGAGTCTTGTTGACGTAGTCGGCCACGGCTTTGCGCGCGTCGGGCAAGCCAGCGGCCGGACCATAATGCGTAAAGCCATTGTCGAGCGCATCCTTCGCCGCCTGGATCACATTCGGCGGTGTGTCAAAGTCCGGCTCACCGATCTCCAAGTGCACGATGTTCTTGCCCTGGGCTTCAAGAGCGCGTGCCTTTACGAGAACTTCAAAAGCTGTTTCGGTACCGAGTCGGGAGATGCGCTGGGCGATGTGCATGTGAGGTGTTAGGTTTGGGGTTTCAGGTTTCAGGTTTCAGGTGTGCATTCGTAATTCCTGCGAAAGCAGGAATTCATGCATGATTCGAGATGATTCCTAGCTCAATTGTTCAACGGCAAGGGGCGAAGACACGTGAATCAGCCGCGCATCCTCATTAGCAGGGTCGGTCTCAATCGAAACAGTCCAGCGGCGTTCGGGTAGACCCGAGCCGGCCTTGTCGGGCCACTCGATGAATTTGATCGCATCCTGTGCATGAACCATTTCTTCGAAGCCAACCGTGCTGAGTTCTTGAGGGGTATCGATACGGTACAGGTCAACGTGGTAGATCTTCACTGGTGAGCCCCCTGAGGTTATGCCATCGTATTGATTGATGATGGCAAACGTGGGGCTAGTAACGATATCCTCGACGTTGAAATGGCGGCAGACGCCGCGCACAAACTCGGTTTTGCCCGCACCGAGTTCACCCTCGAGCGCAATAACGTCGCCGATGCTGAGCATTGCCGCAAATGCCTCTCCAAGATCCTGCGTCTGGCGCTGACTACGAGAGTGGTATGTTTTTTGGTCCATGAATTCACGGCCCGTGTGGAACAAGTTCACCGGGGCCGGAGAGAGCCGACCCTAGCGGGGCTCCAAAATTACGACGGGAAGGACCATCTCTTCGAGAGAAATTCCCCCGTGCTGGAATGAGTCCTTGTACTTCGCAAGGTAGCGGTTATAGTCCGTGGGGTAGACAAAGTAATGATCTTCCTTGGCGATCACCACCGAGGTCGACGACCCGGATCCGGCCGGTATGCGCATTGCTTGTGGATCACGCACGATCATCGCATCGCGCGACTCAGCCTGCACGTTGCGGCCGATCTTGTATCGAAGGTTCGTTGTTGTTTCGCGGTCACCAATGACCTTCGAGCCACGCAGGCAGCGAACCGAGCCATGATCTGTTGTGATCACGATCTGGATATCCTTGACCGTTGAGAGCGCGCGCAGGATTCCATAGAACGACGAGTGCAGGAACCACGAGCGCGTCAGAGAGCGATATGCAGACTCATCGGGCGCTATCTCTTTCAGGATCGGATAGTCTGAACGCGAGTGCGCGATCATGTCGACAGCGTTGATGACGATCGCTGTGAGATGATTCTTCGCATGACGCATGATGTCGGCCTCTATGCGCTTACCGAAGTCCGTGTCAATGATCTTGATGTATTGAAGATCACTCTTCAGATTCACGCGACGTCGCTGCAGCAGCAGCTGCAGAAGTTCCTTTTCATGACGGTTCAGCGTGTGCTCATCCGTAGCGCGCTCATCGATGGCAAACTGCGGATAGTGTCTGTTGATCTCTGTCGGATAGAGCCCTGCAAAAATCGAATTCCGTGCATACGGTGTGGCGGTGGGCAGAATCGAGCAGTAATAATCGCGCTGCACAGAGAACAGGGGGCGAACAAACTCCTCCATCATCAGCCACTGGTCAAGTCGCATACAGTCAACGACAATGAAGAACGTCGGGCGTCCGTTTGCCAGCCGTGGGATCAAAAACTGATCTGCGATATGGGGCGACATCAGCGGGCCCCCTTCAGAACGCTTATCGGTTAGCCACGACGGATACTCATTCTCGACGAACTTGGAGAACTCGGCGTTGCACTCCTTCCACTGTCCGCGCAGCGACTGCTCCAGCCCCACATCCGGATGACTGTCGAGCTCGATTGAGCGCTCAACGAGTTTCACATACACATCCAGCCAGTCGCTCCACTCCATGTGGTCCATCAGCTTACGCGTTAGCGACGAGTACTCCTGATGAAAGTCCTGCGTGATCTTTCGCTCGGTGATCTTCTGCGACTCAAGAAACTTCTTGCAGGCGGCCAGTATCTGCGTCGGATTCACCGGCTTGGTCAGGTAGTCATCGATCTTCCTACCGATGGCCTCTTCCATGAGCGACTCCTGCTCATTCTTGGTCACCATCACCACGGGTGTAGAGCGGTCAATGTCCTTGAGCACTGCAAGCGTGTCAAGCCCCGACATCCCAACCATCGATTCATCCAGAAACACCAGATCGTAGCGTTTTGCCGATGCCATCTCCACGGCATCCTCCCCATTCGTCGCCGTGTCAACGCTATACCCCCTCTGCTGAAGCAGAATGATATGGGGCTTTAGAATGTCAATTTCGTCGTCAACCCAGAGGATTGTGTTCATTGAGGTGTGAGGTGTGAGGTTTGGGGTGTGAGGTTCGTGATTGCTGCGAAGGCAGAAATCCAGCATTCGTCATGTATCATCAGCAAATGATGACGTCAAGTCAACAAAGATATTGACGGCCATCGGAGGACATCCGCCGCTGCGCGGCTCAGGATGACGCTTGCGCAATGGTGAGGAGGTCCTTCGCCGCTACGCGGCCCAGGATGACGCATGCGCAATGGTGAGGAGGTCCTTCGCCGCTACGCGGCTCAGGATGACGCAAGCGCGCAATGGTGAGGAGGGGGCCTCTTGATGTAAATGTCACGTCAGCCGTTGGAATTCACACAGAGCGTATATGAAGCACAACTGTGTATACATCATGAGTAATCGCTCTCGATCTGTTCTCTACGTTGGGGTGACATCGAACCTAACGCGTAGACGCCTTGAGCACCAAAACGCTATCGACAATACATTCTGCGGCAGATACAAGGTCGTCGATGTGATCTATGTCGAGTGGTTCGATAACATCGTAGATGCAATCGCCAGAGAAAAGCAGCTAAAGGGCCAGCGCAGGGAGCGAAAACTTGCACTGATCCGTGGCCGCAATCCTCGGTTAGCAAGCCTGTCGCCCCCTTTCTTTGAATTCACGGGATAACTGCATGCTGCGTCATCCTGAGGAGCCGAAGGCGACGAAGGACCTCAAGGCGCTATAACCGCCATCGTCGTGGTGGCCCGTGCGATAAGCACTTCGGTGCCATCGTCCTGGATGCAGAAGACGTCGGCCTCGCAGAAGTGCATGTTCGTACCGGGTTTTACGACACGTCCAACCGCGCGGAGCCGCTTGCCCCTTCCCTTGCGGAAGTAGGAGCACTTGAACTCGGCGGTGACCGTGTGCTCGTGTGGCGCAACAAGGGTAAACCCCGCAAAGCCGGCGGCAACGTCGGCGATGGTTGCCGTAACGCCGCCATGAACCAGCCCGAGCTGCTGCTGATGCTCGGTGCGGAGCTCGATCTCGGCAATCACATGTCCCGGCTCGATGAGCGTGAGCACGCAGCCGATGTGCTTCATGAACTCCTGACGCTCAAGGCGGCCCAGGATGGTCTCACGGAAATGCGAGTTTTTGATGGTGAATTCCATGCGGCAAAAATAGTGTACTGGGTACTGGGTACTGGGTACTGGGTACTGGGTACTGGGTACTGGGTACTGGGTACTGCCAACATGTTTTGGTCGAATTCGTCTTCGCGGTCGAACTTGATACGGAGATCACCCATGAACATCAACAAGCTCACCATTAAAGCTCAGGAGGCCCTGCAAAAGGCGCAGGAGATCGCTTCCGAGCATACGAATCAGGCGCTCGAACCGGTGCATATGCTGGCGGCGCTTCTTGATGACGCCGAGGGAATTGTCGCACCGATCCTGACCAAGATCGGCGTGCGCCCTGAATTGCTGCGCGACAAGGTCCAATCGGCAATCGCCAAACTGCCCAAAGTGCAAGGGGCTGGCGGTTCCCACATTTCGAGCGACCTGCAGACGGTGATGCAGGATGCTTTCTCTGAGGCAGCGCAGCTATCCGACGAGTACGTATCGACGGAGCACCTACTTCTGGGTCTTGTGCCATCGAAGACATCGGCCGGACAGTACCTACGTGACCAGGGTGTCACCCGTGACGTGGTGCTGAAGGTCCTGAAGGAGATCCGCGGTAACAGGCGAGTAACCGGACAGAATGCGGAAGAGACTTACCAGTCGCTTGAGAAGTATGCGCGAAACCTCAATGAAGAAGCCCGCAAGGGCAAGATCGATCCGGTGATCGGACGCGAAGACGAGATCCGTCGAGTACTTCAGGTTCTCTCGCGTCGAACCAAGAACAACCCAGTCCTTATCGGCGAACCGGGGGTCGGCAAAACAGCGATCGTCGAAGGTATTGCCCAGCGCATCATCTCGCAGGACGTACCCGAAACCCTGCAGACCAAGACCGTCTACTCGCTCGATATGGGTGCGCTGATCGCGGGCACACAGTATCGTGGACAGTTCGAAGAGCGACTCAAAGCCGTTATCAAAGAGGTTGCCGATTCCGATGGTGAGATTATCCTGTTCATCGACGAGCTCCATACACTGGTAGGTGCCGGTGCAACGGGCGGTGCCATGGATGCTGCCAACATTCTCAAGCCCGCGCTGGCACGCGGTGATCTGCGCGCCATCGGTGCCACAACGCTGGACGAATACCGCAAGTACATTGAGAAGGACTCAGCCCTTGAGCGCCGGTTCCAGAAGGTGTATGTCAGCGAACCCACAGTCGACGATACGATCAGCATCCTACGTGGTCTTAAAGAACGCTACGAAGTCCACCACGGCGTACGAATAACCGATGGGGCCATCGTTGCCGCCGCTCAGCTCTCCAATCGCTACATCACCGACCGTTTTCTACCCGACAAGGCTATCGACCTGGTCGACGAGGCCGCTTCGAAACTCCGCATTGAGATCGACTCCATGCCCGAAGAACTCGACACGCTCGAACGCCGCATCCGTCAGCTCGAGATCGAACGTCAGGCGCTTCTAAGAGAAACAAGCTAACCCGCAACAACATCTTTCGGCACGGCCTCGTGGGCAAACACGCTCTGCATGGCCGGAGAGAGCAGCGCACGACGTGCAGCAAGCCAACGGTGCAGATTCGGTCCATACGCCTTCAGTATCTCGTCGCCCTTGGGATATATCTGTCCCCAGTGCGCTGTGACCGGGATATCAGAGGCGAACAGAGCGGCGTAACCCGCATCATAGAACTTCTGTGTGTTCGCATTCTTGACTCCGGGCAGCTCAATCGTGCAGGTGATCGGGAATTGCGTGAACGCCATCGATGCGGCCGAGGCCTTGACAAAGCGGCAGGCGATAATGCCAGCGTAGTGGCCGATCTCCTTGGAAGACGTCAGGATCTCCACAGCATCCACACTGCGGTCGTGCGGCACGCCGATCTCCACGCTTAGTGCCGCACCACGCACGCTTGCGGCAGTGAACGTGCCATACGGTGTGGCAACCACAGGCCCCCTGCTTCCGAAGGTTGCCGAAATAAGTGCGCTTGTGGCCGGACCCGCTGTTGCCGGCAAAGTTGAGGTAAGACCACCGATGAGACTCAAGAGATCATCGCCTGGCGTCGAAAGCGCCGTCGGCTCCGGCGCTGAGAGCTGTCGGTTCGTATCCCAGCGCTCCATCACGGTCAGGTACGCATTGGCTGGATCATGGGGATTGAGCACAACCTCAACGTGCCAGATCTTGTCGGCGTGGACCGGCATCTGGGGCACGATCATCTGCACAAGATCAACGTCGAGCGTGGTCATAAGCGCCTTCACCAGCCCGTCGTATGGCACCACGCGACGCCACGACTCGAGATGATAAAGGGGCTCGGCGTTGATGATATAGCCCATTACAAAGCCCATCGACCCAAACGACACCAGCGCGGCGTTGAATTGATCATCGTTTCGAACCAGTCTGGCGCCGAGACGCCGAGCCAGACCTGTTGATGAAACAGGATCGCTGGCCCGCTCAAGAAGTACGCTATCCACCGACGGGTCGGGCCCAACAACCAGGTGTATCGCAACCACGCATTCCTGGATAGCCCCATACGTTAATGCCGAACCATGCGTGCCTGTAGACACTGCGCCGGCGATCGTCTGACCATTACTCGCGCCACTCGTCGGGAGTGTATATCCACGACGTTCGAGGCGAGAGTACACCTCCCCCACCGAGCTGCCGCACTGCATGTAATGCAGACGTTTAGCATCATGACGGGTGTTCTTTGCCAGAGACGTCGCAGCGATCGGGAACCACAGGTTGAGATTCCTCGTGCCGAGCATCACATCGCGACTAGTTGCAACGTCACTCAGGGACCATGCGCCCCCTACCGAGCGCACCGTCTTACCCGCGGCCGCGGCTGCGGCAAGGATCCCACACACATGAGCCGTTGTCGACTTTATATCGGCCAGCACTCTGTCATTCCGGGGTGGCAGCGGATTGTATAGCTCATGATACGTATCCACCGTCAGCAGCACGTTTTCGTGCAGGTTCTTCCACGCACGCTGCCGCGTCGTGTGCGATGATGGCTGGCGACTCATTGCGCCTCCGGGTCGACCTCGCACGGCTTGGCGCAGGTATACTCAACCGTCAGGGGGCAGACAAACCCCAGCGTTGCCACCGTGATCAGTGCATATCCAAAGTTGGTAGAAGTCCGCACATCCTGCAGCGCCCCCGACTTGCACTCCGGCGCAACCACCCGTGGCTGCGCCAGACCCCACGCATACACCCACACCGTTGTGCTTTGCGGATTGGCATCCCGCTGCGCCTCTACGTTCGCAACCGTCCGCACATTATAGCAGGAGGTTAAAAGGCAGCAGACTAGTAGGAGCGTTGCCAGATGTTTCATGAGCGGGTCCTGGAGGTTGAATGGCAAAGTAACAATGTCTTCTTTTCGCGGACACATTGGGAAGGGGCTCCATGTGCACCGTGAGCATTCCACACCGCAATGACGAACTCACTTCCGGGATGCACCCGGCAGACCTACAGCCGATAGCTCACCTCAAGAGTTGCTACAAAGGCTCGGGTCAGTCCATCTGCGCGGACTTTACGAACCACAATTGGGGAGGCAAGATCGAGTCGAAGGTTGAAGCGATCGGAGATGGGAGTCATTGCCGCGAACGCCACATTGAGTGTCAGGCCGCTGGAACCCTCAACGTTGACGTTCATGACGCGGTCGCCCTGGACGCGGTAGATGGCCAGGACTGAAGGTGCGAGGTCGACACCACCGACCTCAAAACGGCGGCTTACCCGCAGCATTGCGTCGTCGCCGCGCCTAAGCTGGTGAGATGTGAAATATCCGAGGTCCTCATCGTGGTAGGTGTTGCTGTTGCGATCGACAACAACCCGCTGGTATCCGGCTGCGAGGGTCCATTGATCAATGATGGCGGAGAAACCAAGAACGAGATCCGTAGTTCCAAGTCCGGTCTGATATGGCATGGGCAATGCCTTTCGGGCCGACCGTTCGGCATTGGTCGTACCAGTAGCAACACGCATCCCAGCCGTCAGCCCCATCTCCATAGCATCATCCCGATACAGACTGTGCGCGTAGTTTATGCTCGCATCACCAATGCCCTCATTCGTGCCAAGCGAACCACTGGCACGCACAAGCGGGATCGATGCTCTCAATATGCCATTATCGAAGAGCGGCAGAGTTACCTCGGGCACAACATGCAGGATCGTAACCCCCTGCTCTCCAATGCCGAAGCTGCTGGAAAGCGACGTATAGATTGACCGCTGCTGCGCCACCGTGGTTGCCCCGGCACGCATACTCCCCATCGTGCAAATGCCAGCATCACTGCAGCCCTGAGCCAGTGCCGAAGCACCGCTGACGAGATACCACATGGCAATGAGAGCCAACCCTCGTTTCGACCACATTTGCATCGCTTTCACTCCTCACTACCAACGGTATGGTGTACTTCATTCATGACCTGAAAATAGCTCCCTAACACGTCTTCCCACGTTTGCCCACGGCTGAAGCCGTGGGCTATTGTGCGGATCGTTCGGGATGCCGCGTTGCCCATTGCGTTCCCACGTTTTCCCACGGCTGAAGCCGTGGGGTATTGTGCGATTCATTCGTGATGCCGCGTCGCCCATTGCGTGCCCACGTTTTCCCACGGCTGAAGCCGTGGGCTATTGTGCGATGATTACCCCACTCCTCAATCCCCACACCTGAAACCTCACACCTGTGCAAGGCGCTCCGCCAGCAACCGGTGAAAGTGGTGCGTGCCCTGTTCGCGGTTGACGGAGAAGCGTCCGGTGGTGTAGATACGTGATTTGAGCCCCTTGAAGACATTTTCGACGACGTATTCGTCTTCGCGCTCGACCTTATCGAGCATAGCGCCGGCGCCGGAGTGAAGCTTGCTTTCATCGTAAACGTAGGTGATGAAGCTGACCTTTGTCTTTTCGATCGTAATGGGCTTTACGATGTTGATGGACAGCCCCCATGGATAGAAGTTGAACATCATGTTCGGGAAGATCCAGTAGTAATAGGCGGCGATGGACTTTCCGTGGTCAGGGTGACCTTCGGGCAGTGTAAAGCATTCTTCGCCATCCTTTGCATAGCCGATCTGGAGGTTGAAGTGGTCATAGACTTCCGTGGTGTACTGTCCATAATCCAGCACCGCATTCAGGTCCTGATGCACAAACGGGATATGGAAGCCCTCGAGATAGTTGTCGCAGTAGAGGGCCCAGTGCGCGTTGACGAGGTAGTCCTTGCCAAGGTTTGGCTGATGTACGAATTCGGAAAGGGGCAGAAAGCCAACGCGCTCGTTCATGATCGAGAGCACCTGACGGATGTCGAAGTTGGGCGCAATTCCAGTGAAGAGAAACGGGCCCCATTCGACCAGATCGAACGCGTGCAGGTTATCGCATGGACGGGGGAAGTCCTGCGTCTGGGTAAACTCCGGCATGGACAGAAACGTCCCGTCCTGCGCGAAGCGACGTCCGTGATACATGCACGTAAGCTGCCTGCACGGACCCGGGTGATGCACCACCACGTTGCCGCGATGCGTGCAGACGTTCGACAGGCATCTGAGGGTGTCATCGGCTGACCGGACAAGCACCATTGGCTCGTTCAGGTACCCGTCCATGAACGTAAGCGGATGAGCCGTATTCGGCAGTGACACAACATTCGAGTCCCCGATCCACTGCCAGGACGAAGCAAACACCTTGTCTTTCATGCTCTCGAACATGTTCACGTCATGATAGAACCAGCCGGGCAATGTCTCGGCTTTGCTGATATCGGGGTCGATGTAGAGATGTGGCATGAGTAGGGGGCTGGTACGGTGAATCTGGACGGGACCGCATGCGGAATTGGCATCCATCTCGTACAAATGTATCGACGACTATTGCATCTGTGCGTCGCGTTGCTCGTATCGATTGTATATGAGCAGGATGCATAACCCGAAGAGCACTGCCACAATAACAAGAATGTTATTCATCAATCCTTCTACGTTGAAGGATAGTCGGATCAAGATTGTTGATATCACGAAACCCGAATTGCGCATGATGACATGAAACTTGTCGGTATGGTAAAACGACACAAGCAGCAGGACAACATCGACGATGACAAGCAGAGTGAAAAACTGCTTGAAGAAAATCCCGTTAATGTCTTGAAATGTCGTCGTTACAGACGCTGTACTGGTAAGGGTGCCCCAAAGCCACGTCACCAATGAGTACAGGGCCATCGCGAACACTACCGGAACAAGACCTGCTGCGATGACATTCTTGATGCGGGTATATCTCCTTGTGCCGCTTCCAAGTTCGGACTTATCAGCCGACGGACCGAGCCGCAGTCTGCTTTGAGTCGAGAAGACATAGATCAGCAAGAACAGGAGCAGTGTCGAGGCAAGGTCATACGTAAACTGGAGATCGTACTTCAGTGAAAACCACTCAGGCGTGATCTTCAGATTGGCAAGGTCCTTGAACAGTCGCCGCATGATGATCAGCAGAATGATCTCATACTGCTTGTTGATATACGTACTAAGCGACTGCGGCAGATAGTAGATAAGGAGGTAGACCTCATAGACAAGAATAAACGAGAACGGTGTGTAGAGTGCCGACACCGGATTACTCAGTAGCGTCACCGGAAGGTCGGTTTCGACAATCCCCCAGGAGACAAGCAGAATAGCTGCCAGGTGCACAAGGAAGCTGACAATAGCCACGGTGAGAATCACACGTTCGATGCGCTCGCGTTTGTCCCGCGAGAACATATCAGGAAGGTGTCCGAGCAGATCGTGTTTCACGAGTACGCTCCATCAGTTGTGTGGTCCGCCCCTTTGCGTCAGGACAGATGCGCGCGGTCACCGCGGCAGTAAACCGTCCGTCTGACGAATATAGGGACGAGTCATATGCAGGGGGCGAGTTAAGCCCGTGATCGTCATTCTCGCGAAAGCGGGAGCCTATCTTCACTGCCCTCGTATTTTTTCGTATCTAGAACCGGCCAACCTAGCACGTGTTTCTGTGCGTCACATTTGGAGGGTACGATGAAGAGTTTCCTTGAGAAGCTGTTTGCTGAGCTTCCGTCGTTTTTCAGCGTCTTCATAAGTGCGCTGACGAGTCCGAGTAAGCTTATCGATGAGGTCCAAACGTCGCAGGATGAATCCGATGTTTCAGCCCGAGGAATACGATTCTTCATCGTGGCGGAAGTCCTTGCGCTGGTGATCGCCTACGCCATTCCGGAGTGGTCCGCGAACAAGGTCATCCCGACAACTGAAAGCGCTCTGGCTGATGTTGGTTCGAGCATCGTGGTCAAGGTGATGCTACTGGCGCTATCCTGTCTTACGGCGATCATAGCGTTTCGCGTGGTCAAGCACCGTGTGGATGCCAAGAGATTCGTTGCGCTGTATGCATACGCAGCCGGTGTTGTTGTAGTTCTGACTGCACTCGTGAACTCCACTACGAATATTGCCAAGGCTGATATCGAGGTTGCGCGTTTATATGGACAATCGGAAGCTCTCGCAGTGCCGCTGGTGCCTCACGTTGGACGTGTCATCGAGATCCAGCAAAGCCTTGACGACAATCAACCGATCACTGCTACGGATTCTCTTACGATGGCCATTCTTCCTGCAATCCAGCAAATACGGGCGAACACACTCGAGATCAGCAGTAAACCGACGGCGTTGATCGTATTCCTTGTTGTAGGCATCACGTCATTGGCTGTTACAGCATGGATGATCTTTGTCGGGTTTCTCTATGCTCGTCGCAATGGCATTTCGACGCCCAGTTATATCGGCGTAGTGATCATCGCAATCGCCGGAATTACCCTCGTGAAGCTGGCTATAGGGGGCGCTATGGTAGGCAGCGAGTTACAGAAGAGCTTCACGCAGTAAGCTGAGTCGTAAGGGGGGACGAGAACAGTCTGGTCCATTGAGGGATGTTTAGGGAGCGAGACGATGGTGTTGTGACAGGCAATTGCCCATGATGCCGCTGAGCCGCAGGCAACATCATGGACACACGATCGGCACGCGACTCACAACTGTGCATGTGACTTGACGATGCGCAGCACTAATGTGCCCCCCTACCCCATCGCCTGTATCTCTAAGAATAGCTCCGGTGATCCTGGCTTCTTACGAGTATTCGAAGCGGCACGGCGGATCTTGAGCCCCTTGCTGCGAAAACGGTCTAGCGCGTCAAGAGCTGGGGAGAGGCATTTGTCCGCCCCCTTTACATCACCAAGGCGCACCTCGTAGCCGACAATCGTATTGCCAGTTCCGATCAATGGCGTAAGCACAAGCTGATCGAGGTCCTCATTCTTGACCCTGATCTCTGGGATCCGATAGGGATTGTACCAGTTGACGCGCTGACAGTGCTTTGTGAGTGCGAGTACTTTCTTACATGTCTCAACGAGCGTGATCTTGTAGATCTTTTGACCCGCTGTTACGGAGTCGCAATCCTCGATCTGAATCGCATACTCGGCCATGTCGATGGATGTCGGCATCGACAATACAAACGGCTCGTCCTCGGCTATGCACTGGCTATCGCCCGGACGCTCAAGGCCGATCACACGAGAGTTTCGGCTGGCCGACGAACGTAGTAGGGTTCCTTTCGATCCGATCCTGGCCGGCACATCACCCTGCACGAAAAGGGGTTGCACAGGCTGGCAATTAGAGCATCCGGCAAGGATGGAGAGTAAGACGGAAAGCACCGCCACAAGAGTAACATTCGTCATCGTAGATTGATCTCCTTCGGTCGTAACGTCTCGGTACGCCTACACAGAATCTTGTCAACAAAGGCTTGCTCGTCAGGCCTGATTTCGCCCGCACGGTACCATGTCAGCTGACCCAGTTCTGATTCTTTCCACTTGTCAGTCATATTTTCCTTCTCGACTGGATTCCATTTCTCCGCCACAAGCTGTCGATATCGCTCTTCGGTCGTCAACGGAAGATGCCCGAGCACAACCATGTTAAGCGGTTGATTGTTCTGCTGATACCTGCGCATGATCTGGTATCCGTCATTGAACGCCGCCGTGAACTGTGTGATGTCCGTCATTGGCTTAAGGGCCATGTTGCTCAGCAGATCGGACAACTCAGCATCGCTTAACACATTGACGTTGCGTTCAATAATACGCTCGTCATCCCAGACCATGGCCACTCGGATCACAGTGTCGGTATGATAACTATCCCGGATCATACTGACGAATCTGCGTCGATGAATCGAGTCAAGGATCTGGGTAGTAATGATCACGAGTGACCCGGTGGGAGCTTGCGCCGATGGCGAACTAACAAGGGAAGAACCCGGCGCATTGATGACTGGTCCAGCTTGGTTCTGATACCTCATCGCAGCGATCAACGCTACCAGCCCGATCGCGGCAACCAGTCCATACATCCACAATGACTGACGCCTCTTCGGAATGACGACTCCGGCAGGGTCCACCACCGCCTCAGCTCTGTCGTGAGGGGGCTTCTCAGTCGGGACCTCAATAAAGGTCGTTTCCGAATGCGTTGCACGCTGCTCAACAGGCCTAGTCGGATTTTGCAGCGCATAGATGTAGTCGTTCACTGCCTTTACGGTTTCTGCTCGAAAAACCTCAGGTCGGAAATCAATAACGGCCTTGATGTTATCCAGGAAAAGCTTGAGCGAGTCGTTTCGAATGAACTCAACATCCCGACTCGTCCTGATCGTATGTGTTCTATGCTCGACCTTGTTACGGTTCTTTCGAACGGCTTCAATCTGATGATTAACTGTATCACGCTCAAATGGCAATTGGAATATCAGCTTGGGGTGCCAACCTTTGGCCTGGTCTTGGATAGCCTTGCCGGCAGTACAAAAGTCAAACAGGTGCAGTAAGAACAACTTATCCGAGTACGTAAGCGTTTCACGCTCCTGACCGCGCTCATCATTGGGCGAAGCAAGCCCCTTGTAGAGTCTGTCTTGTTCATCTTTTTCAAATCGTGTAAGGATAAACGTCTTGACGACCGATCGCAGATAATCGGCATTGACACTATTCAGACAATCTTCAAGAAAAAGTGCGAGTGGTACGCGACCACCATGCAGGATAGCCGATGCTACGATGACGAGTTCGTTCGTCTGCTGAATAATATCCTTCGCATCATCCCCGCTCACATCCACGCCCCCTTCATCAACACTCATAGTCCACCCCTATATTTACAATTGGAGAGAGATACAATTTATAGGAGATACTCATTCCAAGGAAACCATTACATGGTTGACGCGACCCTCTTCTCGTTTGTCGGAGTTACCGACGTTAATATGCTGGAGCAACAGCGCGGACCGATCCTGACTGCTGTCGATGGACTTAAGCCAAAGAATGTCATTCTCATTGCCACCACGGGGGCTGGCGTGCGATACGACCTCGTTGGTGGGGCTTCGCAGCTTCAGAAGATGATAAAATCGATATCACCGATCACAAAGATTTCGATCGTGACGGTTGATATCGATGATCCTACGGACCATAACGAGATCTACCCGAAGCTGCGTGATGTTGTCTCGATGCACTCGACAAAGAAAGGCAGATTGATCGCTGCGATATCGTCCGGAACTCCCTCGATGCAGGTATGCTGGATACTCCTTGCCGAATCCGGCGAAGTCAAGCTATCTCTATACCGAACCACCGAAGCGGAGCTGACAAAGGCACCGGTACGCGAGGTGCGGCTCGACTCTTCTCTGCCCCGTATCATCGCACTCGAAGAAGAGAACGCTGCCCTGAAGGCCATCGCAATTCCTCGAGTGGAGCTGTCCGTTGAAAAGGGGCTCGTAACGATCGGCTCGGCAGTTATCAACTTCTCGCCCCTTCAGTTTGCCTATTACCGCTTCTTCCTTGAGCGCTTAGCAATGATCGGACCCATCTCTGAGGCCCGATTTCGCGTCAGCGGCATGTTTACCGATGAGCAGTTTGCTCAGAAGATCATGGCCTTCAGACGGGAGAGCTTTCCGAACGCTTCCGATTCTGATGGCACCTATGGCAAACGCAAAGTGTCCATGATTCCGGCTGAGCAGTTTCGATCGAACCTCACCAAGCTCAATCGCAAGCTACAGGATGCCCTGGGCGATACGCTCGCCGTGTACTACTGCATCGAGAGCAGCGGCCCGCGTGAGGCCAAGACCTACGGGATCCGACTCGATAAGTCGAAGGTGCGCATCCGCTGAATATTTCCGCAACGTTGCCAATGTGTTGCGCGGCACACCGAATCTGAAGTTGCAGCCGTCGGACGAGAGAGCCGACGGTTTGTCAACAAGAGGAGGATGTATGCGCTCATTCAATCTGGCGATCATCGTCGCCACGCTTTGCCTGCTGGGGGAAGATCTGCAGGCACAGTTCCCTGTCAAACTCACACTGAGCTCCCGCTCAGCCGACGCAGTGGTAACGCCCCCTACCCGCAGCGGCGCACGTTATCGCATCACGGTGCAGGGCTCTTACTCGCAATGGCCGCAATTCGCCAACTGCAGAGGTGTCGACGCCGTATGGGTCTATGACGTTCCACAGGAAGAGATCGATGCCTTCCGCTGGCCCCCTCGCAAAGTGCTGGGCACAACGTTTGTGGAGATCCCCCACTGGGTTGGCGATTCAACAGTCTATGCCTTCCCGCCAAAGGGGCTGGGCATAAACCCAATGTTTGAGATCAGCTTTCGGAAGTATCTGGGCTTTCGGATCAATGGGGAGCCCCTTCCGCCGCAGCCACTCGATATGACGTTTCACCGCTACCAGCACACAATGGCCGGTACGGGCGAGCCGTTGAGATTTCAGATCGTCGACTCGACGTACAACATCGCTCAGGGGGCCGTTGTCCCCCGATATGAGGACAACTGCGGCGAGCTCTCTATCGAGGTCGAAGAGATCCTCGACAAGGATGTGAACATCTGCGATGTGCAGCCAATCAAGCAGGGCAACGACGTCGTTGGTCTGCGCATTGATGCATCGATCGTAACTCTCGATAGCACTACCATCACCGGCTCTCGCAACGAGCTCGTCACCAAAGAGCAACTTGGTATCGTTGCCGACGGAAAGTTCATTTGTCCGGACTCCCTTGTGTGCGACACTGGACGCACAGAGCCGATCTCTGTATGTCTGGTGGTCGATGTCTCTGGGAGTATGGAGGAAGAGATCCCCTACGGAGGCTCAATGGTCCGTCGGATCGATGCCCTTAAGCGTTCCATCCATGAGTTTATGCGCAGGCTGAAGCCCGGTGATAGTCTTTGCTTGATCCAATTCAATGAGTCCGTGCGGCTGACGCAGAACTGGACGACTGATACGCTGGCCTTGGGACGGTCATTGGATCGACTGCAAGCGGGCGGGTTCACGGCATTCTATGATGCGATCATAGAGGCAACCAGCAAGCTCTCTACCCATGCGCGCCGGAAGAAGGCCCTGATTGCGCTGACCGATGGACAGGACAACCGCTCACGCACAACTCCGGCAGGTGTTGTGGGAGCTATACGAAAGGCGAATGTCCCAGTCTATCTCATTGCCCTCGGCTTTACAGGCCAACCTGGTGAGCAAGAGGCCGTTGATACCATGGCGATGTTCGTTGCTGCAGCCCCTGCCGGACGTGTGAGCCAGGTCTCAACCGGCGGTCAGCTGGAAGCGATCTACGCGGACATTGCCGACAACTTTGCCAAGGAAGAATGTTGCCGCCTGTACTTCCGCATTCCACCGTGTGATAAGGGGCAATCCAAGCGCACGATCTCGCTGGTCTTTATCGATGGAGATCGCATCCTCTCGAAGCGTCTGCTCGTTGACTGTAATCTCAAGGTCACCTCAGTCCAACCCGATGATACCCGGGATGAACGACCGCAGATCACCGACGCCATCCCAACTCCGTCGGATGAGTACGCCCATGTGTCCATGTCCTTCAGCCGTCCTGGCAATGTCATAACAGAGCTCTATACCATCGATGGGGTGCTTCTGCAACGCATCGATCAAGGCTTCACTGACATCGGTCTACGCCAGTTCGAGTTGGAAACAAGCAGTCTGCCCAGCGGGGTCTACATCTGCCGTGTTCTCAACGGACTCGAGCTTCGAACTGCGCGCATTGTTGTCCGTCATTAACTCCGCATTCAAACTGAAACGAAAGCTCATCTCATGAAAACAATCATCATGGTGCTCTGCACCTTTGCCCTTATCACCTCACTCAGGGCCCAGTGTCCGTCAAGCACGTCGGAACGTTTTAGTGTCCGCATTGCCTCATCTCCTTTGATGGCTGGACAGCCCCTTACCCTGCTGCCGGTGCAGAGCTCCAAGTTGCCGAAAGTCGCTCCATCGCGCATGACCGCATCGATCGACGGCAATTCAGCGCGGATCATCGGGGCCAACGATGGTAGCATCACCATTGCCACGAGCTCGAATCTGTCAGGGGGCCTGCATCGCGTTGCTGTCTGCATTGTGGATGGTCCGTTTGCCACAGACAGTTTTGTGGTGGATGCCCATAGGGACACACTCGATAACGATGTTGATAAGACCGATCCCAACCCGTCAACACAGAATGGGGATCGCATTGATCTGTCAGGGGGCGATCGACGTCCACGCGACGGCACGGTCAACGAACACCCCAATGGCGGTCATGGCGGAACACTCAACTGCATAGAGCGCCATAAGATCGACGGACGCTTCACACAACTGCGGGATGGAACACGTGAATGGTCGGGCATCACGCCAATGGTCGGACGGTTCTCAACGCTCTATCTCGACTACTGCTCCGAGCGCAAGGTCATGTACCTGATGAACGACTGGCTCATCGGAAGTTCGTCCTACAATCGCAGCTGCTACAACTTGTTCGACTTCACAACGGGCAACGGCAGTGAGCACTGGCGCATCAAGGTTACTCACGACAGCACGAATCCCGTGATTGTTGTCCTCAACGGCAAGGAGGTTACGAACGACTCCACACTCGTCATCGGCGGCGGCTATGGATACGGCCCATCACCAAATGACACCACGCCCCATACCATCTACGAATTTGCGGTAGTGGTATCCGAAGGCCTGTTCATCATCCCCACTGGAAGTGACCCTGTTCAGTACATCCCATCAACAGTTACCTCGCTCGAGTGTGACGACAACGGAGTCGAAGGTTGGGGCCTGATCCGCGAGCCGAACATCCGCACGGCAACGTTTGGGTCGGGCGGCCTGACAACGCAGCAGCATGAGCGCTACATCCCGCAAGGGGGCGTCGTCGGACTCGAGAAAGAACCTAACGACGTGGCCGGTAACATCGAGGGTTCGACCATCACCTACCGCTCCGGTTCGCAGGAATCCGTCACGAACACCTGCACCGGCGTGGGCGAGATCGACGGAGTTTTCTCACCCGGCGAGTGGGCCGGATCGGTGCCAGCCAGCGGAATGTTCTCGGATCTCTATGCCCAGTACTGCAATGGTCAGCTGCACATCCTCAACGACTGGATCTACGCCACACGCGTGCCAAACGCAGACCGTTGCTACAACCTGTTTGAGCTCTTTACTGGCAACGGACGCGAGCACTGGGGCATCTGGGTATGGCAGGATTCCAAGCGCAAGCCGACAGTGATCCGTAACGGTATTGATGTTTCTGACGATACCACCATCGTCGAGTCGGGCAAGGCCGGCTGGGGCAGCTCGGCGCGCATGGCCGAGCCCCATGCCATCTACGAGTTTCGCATCCGCACCTTGGAAGGGGGCTTTGCCCTTCAGTATGCCGATCCGGGTCCGGCCAGCTTCTGCACCATTACGACAAGCGTTGATGATTTTACAACGCAGCAGGACGGCAGTGTGCGTCCGAACGTGATCTCCCGCACCAACCCAACGTTCACTCTCGATGACGTACCACCCGGTAGCAGCATCCACGTGATCGACGTGCAGGGACGTATCATCCACTCGATTACGACAGGCGACGCGGGCCCCCTTGTCATCTCCCTCCCAACGCACGTATCTGCCGGACGCTACACCATCCGTATCACGCACCCGCTGGGTCAGAAGATTCTGCCATTGATCATCATGATGTAGGCGTTGACCTCCTTGCGCCTGCATCTCTCTCTCCTCACGGGTGTGGTTCCGCTTCGGCGGGCCATGCCCGTGTTGGTTGTTTTCAGCTGACAATAACTTGTGCAACCAATCGAAGACACCAATGAAGAACTCAGTGTTTACTTTGGCAGCAGTTGTCATCACAGTCATCTACTCAGCATGTACAGCGTGGAGTCAGGATCTTCACATTTACACAGATCTCTCGAAGAGCACGTACTTAGGAAGCCTGACGTGCTCGCCCATGCGCTAATTGATCATTCGTGATGCCGCATCGCCATTTGTGTACCCCGGGCTAAAGCCCGGGGCTATTGTGCGGATCGTTCGTGATGCCGCATCGCCCATTGTTTACCCCGGGCTAAAGCCCGGGGCTATTGTGCGGATCGTTCGTGATGCCGCATCGCCTTTTGTGTACGCCGGGCCGTTTCTTTGCCGCTGCACGGCTCATGATGACGCCTATGCGCTACGCGTGCCTACGGAGTTACGTGGTCATCCGTCATTCGTCATTCGTCATTTCTATTTCGCGCGCCGCGCCATAGCGTCATCCTGAGGAGCCGAAGGCGACGAAGGACCTCCCGGTGCTTCGCACAATGATCGAATGACCGATTGCAGAGGTACGGCGCCATCACTCAGGCGGCAAAACGCTTGCACACAATTCTATGCGTGGGCGACCACGTGAAACCCTTGTCCGAGTCTTCCAGAATCAACGCAGAATGTATAATCTCTTGTTCAGAGCACACACACCTTTTACCGTTCTCGCACGTACCCCACCAGGAATGGGGCGAACCAATGTATCCGGTGCAGTACTGAGCTAAATCACCTCAGCAGAAGTTCAGCACGGCGGCGCACCTCATCGCGGAGCTCCTGTGGGCGGACGACAAGAAGGTCCGGCGCCCAGTGGAGCACCCAAGAGACAAGTTCCGGGCTCAACCCGGCTTTCATCTTTATCGTTAGCGTACCGTCATCATTCGTGATGATCTTCTGCGATACGTGCCAGTAGCTGGATCTGAAAAAATCAGCGATCTTGGGATTGGTCATGTGTATCTCAATGTCACTCTCGCGGCGCTGCGGATCCTCCCACAAGCCAAAGCGCGTGGACATGAACTTCTTCAGATCGAACTTGGGGATGGGTGGCTGAGGCGAGGGGGCCTGATACACCATTTTGATCTTGTCGACGGCGTATACGCCATAGCTGTCGTGCTTCCCATGCCATACCGCCAGGTACAGCCTGCCGAGATACGGGATGATCTTGAACGGAAAGAGCAGCTGACTCTTGGACTGCTCACCGTAGATGACACGAATCCAGCGCTTTTGAGCGATATAGTTCATGACATCCGATAGCGCCCTGTGATCTATCTCGCCTGAGTAGTGGCCAAGACCGATCGACTCCAGCATCGTGTCGGAAAGAACAACCTGACCAGGCGCATGCTGCTCAATCTCTTCCATCAACTCCTCAACCGCTGCCTGAAGAGATTCCTCACGCAGCATAGGCAGAGCCGCCTTGATCATGTACAGCAGAAATGGCTGACTGCTGTTGACCGTTGCACCAACATTGAAAACTGATCCCTTGGGGATAGAATAGTACACGGTCCGATCACGGCGGTTAACTTTAAGGGGCACACCCGATTCGATGATCGCCTTGATATCCCTCTCGATCTGACGCTTGGTGACAATCTTCGCATCCTGGTTGTACTTCGTCACATACTCCCATAGCTGCTCCGCCGTACACACATTTCCAGCTGAGAGACGACTTAGGATTCTCGTAACACGATGTATCTGCTGCGACATGCTCAATTTTACTACAGAACGGGGAAACCAAGAAGCCCCTTGGGGGTTCTCGCGACGTTTACTTGTCCACGTCCCCACTCTTGGGACCCTTCAGCTCGGCAAACTTGGCGGCCATGGTCGGATTTCCCCTCGTCAGCTTCTTGATGGTAACATCCTGTACCTTGTCATTGGCGAGCCTGAGATTCCTGTCGGTTCCCAGCAAGGCCTCCTTTGTCTTCTGCAAGTGATCGATCGACTTGTCGATCTCCTCGATGGCCGTCTTAAACCGACGTGAAGCAAGATCGTAGTTCTTGCTGAAGGCGTCCTTGAAATCATCAAGGTCTTGCTCAAACCTGGTGATGTCGATGTTCTGTGCCTTTACGAGTGCCAGTTCAGACTTGTACTTGAGGGAGTTCAGTGCGGCATTGCGCAGAAGCGTGATGATCGGTATGAAGAACTGTGGCCGCACGACGTACATCTTCGGATACCGATATGAGACGTCCACAATCCCGGTGTTGTAGAGCTCGTTATCCGCTTCGAGCAGGGATACAAGCACAGCATACTCGCACTTCTTCTCGGAACGATCCTTATCAAGTTCCTTCAGGAAGTCCTCATTCCTCTTTTTTGTAGCCGTGAGGTCGGACTCGTTCTTCATCTCGAACATGATAGAGACAATCTCCGTACCGGCCTCATCCATGTCGCGGAAGATGTAATCTCCTTTACTTCCTGACCTAGAATCATTGTCCTTCTCGAAGTAGGCCAGAGGGAAGGCCGTTGCCCGTATGCGATTGAACTCGATCTCACAATGCTGCTCAAGCGTCTCTCCCACCATCTTCGTGGAGAGCTTCGCTTTCATATCTCGGATTCGCTGGATCTCATCGTTTCTGTCTCTGATCTGCTGCTCGTAGTTCTCCCTGAGGTTTCTCTCAGAGGACTCCCTTTCATGCTTCACATGATCAATGGCGCTGGTGAGCTCCTGGATCTTCTGTTCCCGCTGTCCAACGGCCTGCTGGAGTTCGTTCTGGAAACGCGACTCGGCAAGGGCGAACTTGCTGGTCACATCGTCCTTCATGCGTTCGAGGTCGTTCTTCAGCCTATCCCGCTCGGCCTCAAGGTCCCTCGTCGCCTGTGTCAAGGCAAGCTGTCGCTCTGTCTCGGCCACATCCAGTCGGCCCCGTAACCTTTCAATCTCCTGCTCCTTGCTCGACATTTTCTCGGAGAGAAGCCTCTCAGCGTTCGCCTGCGCGAGCTTAATGGCGTTGTCTTTGTCCCTCTCGGCAAGCTCAAGACGCTCGCGGAGCTGACTCTCAAACTCGTGGTCGTGAACCTGCTTGACGATCTCCGCATATCCTGCTTCGTCGATCTTGAAGGCCTTATGGCAGTGTGGACAGACTATTTCGTTCATGGTATACCCCTGTTGCGCTTCAGCTTGAATAGGACAACCAAGATCAATCTTTAAGCAAACTGATATGTCACTCGGTCGAACCCGCCTGAAAGTACGAGTTTGCGTCGGTACCTGGCATCATCGATAGGTGATCGAGACTGCGAGATTGCGCAGCATACTGGCCTACCATAAGGGGCGATTACACACGTGTCCGGGGCCAGCTTCCGACGGACTGCGTGGCGAAAGTCAACGGATTCTTTGGTGCGAGCAATGACCTCGCTTAGACTGTAAACGTAGGCGGCTAAACTCGGGAGCTAGCGACATTTCCCTGGTTGATTCTAAAGACAGCTGTGTTTGTTTGACACGACACTCTTCCTGACAACGAAAACGGGAGAAGATCACACGTAGAAGGCGATCGTTACGAGATTGAGATAGGCAGGGTTCAATACATCGATTACGAAGATGTGATTTTGCATCATCAGGACGCGCCATTCCGGAAGCGAGCTGCGTTCGAGCATGAAAAGGAGGTGCGCGCAATCCTCCGTATTTACTCAGATGAACGACCCACGGGAATAAGTGTGCCTGTTGACCTAGCTGGGATCATACATATGGTTGTCGTATCCCCACTCGCCCCCACCTGGTTCAGGGAGCTAGTCATAGAAATTAGCAAACGGTTCGATTGTCCTATATCCGCGTCGAACTCGAGCCTAAACGTAGATCCCCTACATTTCTAGCAACGTTGGAGAGTCCGGCGCGTACGCCCCCCCCCCCGGATACTGCCCCCGTGGCGGAGCATTCTGCCCCCATTCCGGAGCATACTGACCACTCCTTCGGTAAGATTACTCGCAATTCGTGGCCAACTAGCGTCGGATTCCGTGTCGAGTATCCGCGGCATTATGCACGCTCGGCAAAGTCGTACTTACTAACTCCACCCTTCCAACCTCTGCTCCCAGAGGGCGCTGAGCTTTGGGTCTTCTTTGAAGCCAGCATGCTCGAAAAAGCTATGCTTCAACAGAAGTATCGGACTCTCGGCAGTGGAATCTTTCGTAAAAAGCAACAGAAACAGTGCACGCTGCTCTTCACGCTCACAGAATAGCCTGAAAAGCTTCATAGCCTCATGCTTGTCGCTCTCTGGCTGGTCAGAATCTTCGATGAACCGGATGACTCGCAGAACTGAAAGGAACCAGCTCGCAACGTGATTGTACTGCTCACTGTAGATCTTCTCTGCCTCTTTTTTTCGAGCTACGATATCGGTACATATCAGCAAGTGATGGATATGGTTGGTCCAGAACCACTTGAAATAGCTATCGTCTGATTTCTTGGCCAGCAATCGTTCTCTTTCTTCAACGTGGATCTCTAGCAACACCATCAAGCTTGTCATGAAGGTTGCTTTGCGATCATCCTTCCTTTCGGAGCTCCAGACGAAGTAAAGAAGAACAACGGTGATCGTTGATGACACAAAACCGGCAATTCCGCCGAGATAGTCCCCAACTTCATTTGGCTTCATGCCATCGAACAATCCTAAGGAAAGCAGCCACCAAGGGGCTGTGAAGAGCAATGACGCTATCGCAAACCCAAGAAGGACCTGAACAGCCGCTTTTGCGGCAATTCGCTTCACCCTAGCATTCATAACGTTGAGACGGCGGCTACCCAGTAGTGTCTGAACTTTGCCCTTTGGGTTTGTCGCACTCATCCCTTCCCCACCATCACCTCTAACTCTGTCACAGCCCGGTCCAGCTCATCGATGAGTTCCGTATGGGAGGCTGCCTGTGCGGAATCATCGTAGTTCGTTCCTTGTCGATACGCATCCACCAGCGCGCGATAGTACCAGAGGCTCCCGTCCTTACCACCTTTGAAGCGGGGCCACAGTCCATCACCGAGAGCGCGGTAGTCACGGATGATCGATCGCACGTTATGTAGCTTGTCTGCAGCTGAAATGAAGCGAATTGATACTGGCTCGTGCGGCACGCCGGCAATGTATTTCTCTTTGCGCTCCTGCCATGGTGGCTTTGGTAAGACCACTGCATCAGTACAACCCTGGACAATATCAGCGACGGCATCACCGAACACATTTCGGATGTCCAGGATACGCTCATCGCCACCAGAATCCTCGCCCGCGTCATGAAGAAGAGCCCCAATGGCCTCATCCTCATTCGCTCCATACTCGAGGGCTATGCTGGCCACCGATAACAGATGTGAGAGATACGGGATCTGTGTTCCCTTGCGGAGTTGCCCGTTATGGGCCTGCGCCGTGTATACGAGCGCGTGTTCGAAGCGTGGGGTGAGGGTCATGCAGTATAGGGGTTAAATGTTCGGACGCTCGTGAACTTTCATTTACGAACAAAGGCAACGAGTACGGACCTTGCTGGCTGCGCCGCACTGCATCATCTCGTAGTTACCGCGATGTTCCTCAAGCAACGTTGGAATTAGTTGCGCAGGATTGACAGGAACTCATGGGTCTTTCTTAAGGCTCCCAATCAATCACCATCACGCTGATCAACTCGGGATTCACCATGCTCATTCATCTGAAAGTCAAGCTGACGAATCAAACTCGAAACATCGCGCTGAGTACAGTTGTCAACGGGACGCAGTTTATTGAAATCGGTCAGATCTATTGTTCCGCGCGACATCCAGTCCATGGTGATGATCCCGATGAAAATAAGGATGGACAAAAGGAATGCCGTTGGCGCTAGAGGATAGTCAGCCGAAAAACTCCCCAGAGTCAGCAACACGTTCAACAGATTTAGCGCGCTGAGAACGCTGAACACAGCTCCCGTGCTATAAAGTGGGATCTTGATTCCACGATTAACGCTTACCTTGCCAGAGGTTCCAATTCCAATCTGATAAATTGATGAAACTGAGGGGGAGTCAATCTTGCTACCTACCGACTCTGGGAACAGCATGATGTTCTCGAACCATGATACCTTCGCTTCATTTACGCGATACCAATGCCGGCCCTGATTGACGAGAATCAACATGTAGACGACGAGAAATATCACGGCAAGCCCCGCCAAGGTGTAAAGCACACTGACCTCGAATGAACAAGTCCTAGCAGCAAACAAAAGAAACTGATCCCCGTTGCCCTGCGAGACATGAACTTGTTCCTTGATTACGGCACCGTATCCGGCGATCGATGCGATCAGGGCAATCAAACCAATATTCAGACGCTTCCAATTAAGGTCCAACTCACGCTCAAGCCGTTCCATATAACGGCCATGAAAATATTTTGCAAGAGTATCTGACGTCATCATGAAAAAGCAACCCCGCTTAAATTAATGACTTATTGTTTTAATCACCCGACAGCACAAGTTCGACACAATCGTATTCACTGTGTAGATGTCGCACCCAGCTGCGTCGGAACGACTCGTTCCCATGCTGACCGTTACGAAAGTGCGAATAAGTTCCAAAATGATAAAGCTATAGACCTGCACTTAGCCAAGTTGTTACTGCCTTGTGAATCCTTCCGTGCTTATGAAAGCGCGCCCAGCGCTGCCAGCAGGCAGAGCGCAAGGCCTCCCACTACAAAACCTTCCACGTACTAATCACTTGCACCCGCCAGGGCATGGCAGAGGTCGTCCCCCATGATACTACAAACAACTGTGTGCACTGGGATGAAAAAATAGTTCAACCCAGTCTTCCGTTGAGTGGTGCGCATCTGTGAGGCCGGTAAGAAAGTGTCAATACAGCAATTAGTAGATATTGAAGATCGTTTGAGAATCGCATGCCCAGGGTTCAGCTGAGAGCTGGCATGTACAAGATTGTTGCAAATGCCAACTGCATTGGGCTTCGTAAGCCCTGTGGAGGCGAGCCGTGTCAGATCTCAGAGCTCTAGCACATCATCCAACTTCGTCGCCTTCACAAAGCGAGCCGCAGAGCTGTTGTGAGTAGCAAGTTCTGCAAAATGCGCTTGACCGCATTTAATCTTGGCGCTTTCCTTGTCGCGCAGGTCATCGGCATAGAGGCTGCTCTTCGTTTCGACCAGAAAGTAAAGCTGCTCCTTGCCGTCCTTGCTCACGAGCACTGCCCAATCGGGATTGTAGGGGCCAAGCGGGGTGGGAACTTGAAACCATGATGGCAACTTGGCGTACACCTTGATGGCTTCGTTCTTTTCTAGCTGCTCAGCAAAAGTCCTCTCAGTGTCTGACTGGTAGATTACATGCTCGTGAACGCTCTTTTCAGCTGCAACCATCGACTTCAGATAGCCTGAAAATTCCTTTGTCTCGAAGAGCTCCTGCACATAGTATTCTTCAGCGCCGATACGCTGATAACGGATGCCGTCCACCAGTGCCATTCGCTTCGCCCTATTGATGACCTCCGCTGTCCGTTCGATGAACTGCTGCGGATTACGTTTGAAGTCGTCGAGACGACCACTTTCAACCAGAACACGACAAATGCTCCGACGGGTCAGATGGGTGCGGTCCTGGAGGTCCGTCAGAATGTCGGGAAGCTCGATGTCTCCCTCGTCGAGCGTTACATGAGCCGAAGTGGAAGTTTCTATCGCCTCAACACCTGCGCGGCCAATCGAAAGATCGGCCATGCGCCATTGTAGGCGTGTTCGGGTAATCGGCGGAGCTTCTTTGAGGGAATGAATGCACGCGGCCAACAGTCCCTCATTGTCAAACTGCACGCGATACGTTGTCTTGTGCTTGATACGGTCCCACAGCGCCTTGAACTCTGCGCTTTGCAGCACCGCTTGCCGTGTCTTCACCACGACCCGTTCATCGGCATTCTTGATCTCTAGACGTCCGGCCAGTTTACGCAGAATCTCCTTCACCTGTGGCAGTTGTGCGGCCAACGGCTCCGGTAGCGTGAGTGTGCCATCTTTGAGTGCCTTACGTAGGGTATCCTGAACCTTCCCTTTGGAATCTAACAGTCCGGTGGTTCTAAGATACTCCCAAAGAGCTTTCGACTTCTCGAGCCCGAGCGGGGTGGATTTACCATCTGTACCCGTAACTGGTATTCCAGCGAACTGATGCGTTTCCACGATCCCAAAGCGAATCCCCGTTTCGTCCTCGATTTCCTTCTGAAGACGTTCGGCGAACTGCTCATAGCTCTCTGTCGCGATCACGGTGAGCGTGTTCGTCTCAAACCCACGTACGCGCACGAAGTCATTGCCTTCAGCCCTGACACAGAGGCGCAGGCCACGACCAATGGTCTGCCTGCGCTGTTGTTCTGTTGCCATCTCGCGAAGGGCGCAGATTTGGAAGACGTTCGGGTTGTCCCAGCCCTCGCGCAGCGCCGAGTGAGAGAAGATGAACTTCAAAGGCGTGCTCATGCTAAGAAGCTCCTCCTTCTTGCGCATGATGAGATTGTAGGTGTCGTCATCGGCTTTTGTGGAGCCGCTGGTGTCTTTGAAGACCTCGACGGTTTTGTTGCCGACCTTCTTCTTGTCGATGGAGAAGTAGCCGTTGTGGACCTCTTCGGCGGCAATGGTCACATCCACTTCTTTGAAAAGCGTCTGGTAATCGGGATGCTTGGCAAGCCGACGATACTCCTCCTCAAAGATGCGGGCGTAGTCGCCCTTCACAGGATTGCCCTCGGCGTCGTACTGCCGGTATTTCTCAACGGCATCAATGAAGAACAGACTCAAAACCTTGATGCCCTGTGGCACGAGGCGCTTTTCTTTCTCAAAATGCTCTTTGATGGTCCGAGCGATCATCTGGCGCTGCACTGTCAGTGGCTCAACATCGCCATGAGCTTCCTTCAGCCTCAGGTATTGCTCGCCACCGGGGAAACGCAGTTCGAGGAACTCGTCACCCTTGACCACGCGGATTTCCCCAATGCGGAAGTCTCCATAGACTGCACGCTCAGTTGTCATCTCGAGGTTCTCGCCGTCTTGGACATCGACAACTTGGCGTTTCACACCTGTTGCTATCTGCATGTCCAGTTCGACCTTAGCAGTGATGACATTGCGCTTGTTACTGACCGAGACAAGTCGGACATAAGGCTTGTTGAAACCGCCCTCGACAGTGGCAGCAGCCACTTCGATCTGCTTCACGAGCTTGCGCTCGTAGGCATCGACAGCATCCAGCTTGAAGACCATGTGTTGCGAATGCTTCGGAGTGGCCGAATAGCGCAGGCTGCATAGTGGGTTCATCCGCTCCATGGCCTTCTTGCCCTTGCCGTCCAGACCGCCTTCAACACTCTGTGGTTCGTCAACGATGATGATGGGGCGCGTGGCACGAATGAGATCAATCGGCTTCTCGCCGCCCGTCTTCTCGCTGGCACGATACATGACATTCTTGGACTTCTCGCGGCGTGACACATCGTTGGCTTCCTCGGAGGCCGCCGCTTGTTCGTCACCGAACTTATTGATGGCACCCACGGTCATTACCATTATTTGAATCTGCGGGCTAGTGGCAAAGTTGCGCACCTGTCCGAGCTTGGCGGAGTCATAGAGGAAGAAATCGAAAGGCACTCCTGAATAAAGTCCCTGCAGGTGCTCTTTGGCTGTTTCAATCGTGTGATAGACGCCCTCTTTGATTGCAACAGAGGGAACTACGATGATGAACTTCGTGAAGCCATATCGCTTGTTCAGCTCAAAAATCGTGCGCAGGTACACATAGGTCTTCCCGGTGCCTGTCTCCATCTCTACCGTGAAATCACCCGACACAAGCGAAGTCGATGGAGCTAGGCCATGTCTGAGCTGGATAGCGTTCAGGTTGGCGAGAATCTCGTCATCGAGCAACGTCAGGCGGTTCCCAATACCGAGGTCGTTCTCGGCAAAAGCCATTCGTCCCTGAATGTCATTCGCATCACGAGTGACCGTGAACTCTGTCCGGCAGATCTCTTGTCCATTAAAGAGGTCGCAGACCGCATCAATAGCCTGAGCTTGGTAATCTAGGTTCGGTTCGAAATGGAGTTTCATATCGATCGATTACAGGCTACGCACGGTTTCGATACCGTGCTGGTGGAGGATGGCGGTGAGATTAGTTTTGGCCACGTCGTTGGCGAAGGCAGTGTCGCGGAAGACGACGGTGGTTTCTCCAGCAGGCTTCAAATCCTTGTGCCACGCCACGAGTCCAAGTGCCAGTGTCTCCACGTCGGCTTGCGCGATGGCGGTTGAGAGGCAGACGATAAGCGAGCCGCCGCCAATACTGTGAACGTCGTGCCCAGCGATTTTTTTTGTCTCAATGGGTACGCAAAGATCCAGGCCTAGCTTGAGGAGAAGTTCGAAGAGGATGTCCTGCTCGGTGCGGTCAGATTTGAGGTGCTCAATTGAGGCTTCGAGGGTTTCGGCGAGGTTGTCGCGGTTTGGGTCCCACTCGCGAATGTTGGTTGAGTCCAACTTGAAGACACGGAAGCCCAGGTCACCCGTGAACAACGGGTTCTCTTCACGAATCTTTTTTCCTGCCAGTCGCAGGCGTTCTTTAGTCAGTTCTGCGATAGTGCGGGGCTTGCCGAGCTTGTCGCAGAATGTTGCTGCAATTTTTTGTTCATTACTTTCCTTATCAAGCGGCTCTGGTAGCTGAACCACGATGAATTTGCGTTTCCCGCCATCCAAAGAATTCTGGCTATAAATTGCGTGGGCGAAAGAGCCTGATCCAGCAAAGAAATCCAAGTAAATCCCCTCACCTGTTTTGTCACCGTTCACAACAAACGACACGAAATATTTGAGAAGTGCTATCGGCTTCGGGAAAGTGAATACCTTTTCTGGGAAAAGTGATGCAATGTCTTTTGTGCCTTCTTGATTAAACGGACCGTTCATCAATGAAAGTGGTTTCCCTAAACGTTCGATTCCGTTTTTGTCGCGAAGGTATTGCTTCGCCCGGACACTGAATTTCCCACCTGATTCGTTAATTACTAATTCATTGTTTCGATAAGCTTCTTCGAGCCGGTCTTTAGCCCAAATCCATTGTTTGTCGGGCCAAATTTCACGACCTTCGTGAATTAGCGGATAGACCAAATTAGGTCTGTCATCTTTGCTAGTCGTCGCGAGTGGCTGCGTCAGAAAACCGCCACGCTTGACGAACTTTTCGTCCTTTTGGTTAAATGCGGATCGCTGTTCATCATCGAGGGGGGCTGCAATTTCCTGAATAGGCTCTCGTGAATAAACGAGAATGTATTCATGCACATTGGCGAAGCCCTTTGTTAATGCGCCGGACCCATATTTGTTTTTCCATACGATTCGCTCCACAAAGTTTTCCGAACCAAACACTTCATCGCAGAGCTTTCTGAGGTTGTCCGCTTCTGTTTCATCGGTCGAAATCATTAGCAGACCGTTTTTGCTCAATAGAGTCTTCGCAAGCCTCACTCGCGGATACATCATGTTGAGCCAGTCGGTGTGGAATCTGCCGGAGGCCTCGGTGTTGGAGGAGAGTTTCTTACCACCCTCGCCGGTCTGGCCGGTGACTTCGAGGTAGTTCTTGATGTTGTCCTGGAAGTTGTCGGGATAGACGAAGTCTTTGCCGGTGTTGTAGGGCGGGTCGATGTAAATAAGCTTTACCTTCCCGGCGTAGCTCTTCTGCAGGAGCTTCAGCACCTCCAGGTTGTCGCCTTCGATCATGAGGTTCTGCGTGTTGTCCCAGTCTTCGCTGTCCTCTGGGCAGGGGCGCAGTGTGCCAGCACTGGGTGTGAGGGCGATCTGGCGAGCGCGGCGTTTGCCATGCCAATTTAGGCCATATTTCTCCTCGCGCTCATCCACGAGACCGCCAAGCAGTTGCTTGAGGACATCGAAATCAACTTTGCCTTCGGTCCACGCCTCTGGAAAAAGAGTCCTCAAATGTTCGATATTCTCTGCGAGCACGTCGGCAGATTTGGTTTCAGGGTCTTGTATGGTGAGTGGCTTCATAACGATTGATTACAGGCTACGCACGGTTTCGAGACCATGCTGGTGAAGTATAGCGGTGAGGTTAGTTTTGGCCACGTCGTTGGCGAAGGCACTGTCGCGGAAGACGACGGTGGTTTTTCCAGCAGGCTTCAATGCCTTGTGCCACGCCACGAGGCCCAGTGCGAGTGTCTCCACGTCGGCTCGCGGGATGGCGGTTGAGAGGCAGACGATGAGCGAGCCTCCGCCGATGCTGTGAACGTCGTATCCGGCGATTTTTTTCGGCTCAATGGGCACGCATAGATCTAGGCCGAGTTTGAGGAGCAGTTCAAAGAGGATGTCCTGCTCGGTACGGTCGATCTTGAGGTGCTCAATGGAGGCTTCGAGAGTTTCGGCGAGATTGTCGCGTTTCGGGTCCCATTCGCGGATGTTTGTGGAATCGAGCTTGAAGACGCGGAAGCCGAGATCGCCGGCGAAAAGTGGGTTCTCCGCGCGGATTTTCTGTCCGGCCCTACGCAGGCGCTCTTTAGTCAATTCGGCGATGTTGCGGGGCATGCCAAGCTTGTCACAGAACGCCGCTGCTGTTTTTTGTTCCTTGTTTTCAGGATCGAGGGGCTCTGGCAGTTGCACTAAAATGAATCGCCGCGTGACTCCATCTTTTGCAGTCTGCGCAAACGTAGCATGGGCAGTCGTTCCGGAGCCTCCAAAAAAATCTAAGACAATATCCGCCTCAGACCGCACCCATAGTTCAAGCATGCGTTGCACTAACTCAATGGGTTTTGGATTATCAAAAGCCTCGCCTCCCATTAGCTCTTTAAGCCTTGAAGATGCAGTGGATGTGTAAAGTTTATCATCCCACCAAGTCGTATCTGTCTTCCGCGACTGCTTCGCGTCTTCGAGATAATATTTCTGTTGAAGACCGCCTCCAACCTTTTCGATTAACCCGTCTTCATGCATCCTTTTCATCTGCTCCTCGGAAAAGCGCCAATAGCCAGTCACACCAAGAAACGTGTAATATGGATTCCCTTTGGCAGCGCCGCCTGGGCCGTCAACCGGGACATGCTTGAACTCGCCCTTTTGGTCCTTCTTGTCGAAACCATCCAGTTCTGGAGGCAGACCGAACTTTGAACGGTTCTCAAAGACGAGCGCCCCGTTTTTTGCGTAAAGCATAACAAAGTTATGATTGGACGAGATTATCTTGTCGTTCGAGACAGAGGCCCGAGCCTTATGACAAATTATGCCAATGCGGTTTTCCTCCCCAAAAACTTCGTCACATACTTTCCGAAGGTCATCGACTTCGTTATCATCGATGCTGATGAATATCACCCCATCCTCCCGTAGTAGATTCCGTGCCAGCTTGATGCGCGGATATATCATATTTAGCCAGTCGGTGTGAAAGCGGCCGGAGGCTTCAGTATTGGACGAGAGTTTGCGGCCTCCTTCGCTGGCCTGACCAGTGAGTTCCAAGTAATTTTTGATGTTATCCTGGAAGTTGTCTGGATAAACGAAGTCTTTGCCGGTGTTGTAGGGCGGGTCAATGTAGATGAGCTTCACCTTCCCGGCGTAGGATTTCTGGAGGAGCTTTAGGACTTCGAGGTTGTCGCCCTCGATCATGAGATTCTGAGTTGTGTCCCAGTCTACGCTGTCCTCTGGGCAGGGGCGCAGTATACCGGTACTGGGTGTCAGGGCGATCTGCCGAGCGCGGCGTTTGCCATACCAGTTGAGTCCGTACTTCTCCTCGCTGTCGGTGATGACCTTGTCGCCCACGAGCTGCTTGAGCACATCCACATTCACCACGATGCCATCCTTACTCTCCGTCACCAATTCGGGAAAGAGCGTCTTGAGCTGGGCAAGATTTTCGGCAGCTAAGTCGGGGGTCTTTGATTCGGGGGATTCGGCTGTGATATTCTGCATGTTGGAGTCCTGTTTAGAGGTAGTTGCGAGCCTCCGAGAGGCGCGACTCAAGGTGTTGAAGCTGAAGATTGATCTCCACGCGACGATTAAGTTGCTTTTCCTTGGCGGCACGAGCGCGAAGCGCCGCCATATCGCGGGTGAGGCGCTCATGCTCTGCCAGAGCCACACGGCGACGCTCTGCGGTGGATGCATCGGTGGCGGGAACGAAGTTACCGGTATGCTGCGCGGCGGCATAGGCCTCAAAGGTCTCAATCCACCCTTGATAAAGGGCGTGAAGATTTTGCCGGGGCTGGGCTGTCAAGTTGAGCGCAGCCAGGAAGGCCGCTGTGACGGCGCTGCCTTCACTCAGGCTTGCGCTGATGACAGAGCCGTCCAAAACTGTTTGCCCGGCTTGCCCCTGCGACCAGCGCAGATGCGCCAGTGAATGCTCACTATATGCAGCCTGCGAAACTATCAGAAAAACGGGGTACGGGATGGCGCGGTGAATGAGTTCCTTCAGCCTCGCTGCTTTGGCCTCCGGCCTGAAGTTCACGTGCAGCACGGCGATTTCTAGGTATTCCCTCGAATCGTCTTTGTAGGCAGGCACCCCAATGTTGTCGGGCTTCAACGCAGCAACCCAAATCAAGTCTTCGATGCCGTCGTTGATCTTCCGCTTGTCGGCAGCAGTGGGTGCGCCGTTCTCCACGAGGAGCTTCTTGGCAATGCGCTGATCTACCCTCGCATCAGCAGGGATTCCAAGTGCCGCAATGACGGAAGCAGCGCTCATGCTGCATTCTCTCCGGGAAGAATGACAAGGTAAGCGATGACCTCAAAGTCGTTGATGCCGGCGAACTCTCCCTTGATGGCATGAGTGCCACCTGGAGTGAAGAGGCTGGCAACGGCCCGCTCTTCCTTCTTGCCGATGACGCTCGATACGGCCGCCGACAGCAGCTTGCCCGGTTGGCTCATGTCTTCGCCGCCTTTGGTGGCTTTGTCGAAGCGGTCGCAGGCTTCCGCGTCGGGCAGATCACGCCCGATGCAAACGCGCTTCAAGAGGTCGAGGGCTGCCTTTGCCTGAGTGAATGGCAGGAGAACACTGCCATCATCGCCAACGTGAACCAGATAATGCGGAGCCAGCGGATAACCAGGCTCAAAGGACTTCTCTGCGGCTTCACCTTCGGCACGCAGACAGAACACGATTCCAGGAGGAATTGCGGCTTCCGGCGAGGTAGTGACCGCAAAAGTGCCCAGTGGCATCGTTTCTAGTTTGCCCGCGTGGTTTCGCAGGAACTCAGCAAGGTCGATGCGGAAATCCGTGAGCGTGAGGTCGGCGATGGAAACGCCGCTGGATAGGTCTTCAAGGTCAATCACCGCATCTTGCAGCTTGAGAAGCTGCGTACGGCGGTATTCGAGATCGTTCATCTGGTTGCCCGACTGCTGCTCGATAATGTTTTCCTCGCCAGTGGCGGAGATGTCAAGCAGCACCATGCGGCCAGAAACGCGCTGCTCCAGATTAATGTATTCCTCCAGCTCGATGTTCGGCCAGAAGTTCACGAGCTGTATGCGGCTATTTGGCGAGCCGATACGGTCTACTCGCCCGAAGCGCTGAATGATGCGAACTGGGTTCCAGTGGATGTCGTAGTTGATGAGGTAATCGCAGTCCTGAAGGTTCTGACCTTCGCTGATGCAGTCAGTGGCAATCAGAATATCAATGTCACCTTCACCGGCGAGTTCTGCTGGACGCTCTTTGGAGCGCGGCGAGAACGCCGTGAGGATGCTGGACAGGTCTTTGCGCAGATTCGGTAGCGTGGCCTGATTGTGCCCTCCGCCCGTGACCAGCGCGGAGTGAACGCCAAGTTCCAACTGCGCCCAGCCGCCAAGCTGCTCATAGAGATACTTGGCAGTGTCAGCGAAAGCCGTGAAGACGATCACCTTCTTGTTACCAGGGTTCAGCGGATTCTTGACCTTTCCGGCGATGACTTCACGAAGCTTTTCGAGCTTTGCATCGCGTGCGACGCCGATTTGGTCAGCAGCCGAGTAAAGCGTGGCGAGACGGTTCCGATCTTCAATGAGATCCTGTTTCCAGCGAACCAGATCAACATCCTTGACGAGCACCTTCACCTTGCGCCCGACGAGCAGACTTTCGTAGGCAGGATCGTCAATGTCGAGATCTTCAATCTCGACTTCTTCTATGGATTCCTCATGGGCTTCGATTTTCGCCAACGTCGCCTCCACATCGGCAAGCTGGCGCTGAAGCGTGAGCGCGAACGAGGTCACGGCGCTTTCCATGCGCTTGAGCACGTTCACGCGAATGAGGTGAATAAGGCTTTCCTCACGATCCACCTGCCGGAAGAAGCTCTCGCCCCCGCGAATCTTCGTGCTGTATTTTGCATCATAGGCCGCCTGTTTGGCTGGCAGCACATAGCGCAGGGGCGCGTAAGCAGCGAGAGTGAGACGGCGGATCTCATTGTTGATTTCGCGTATGGAGCGGAACTGTCCGGCACGGTCAACATCGGGCTTGTAGTTGATCGGCTTTAGTCGTTCCGGGAACTTCCCGGTTTCCGCGATGCCGTAGTATTTTTCAATGTGCCGACGAGACCGGGCGATGGTTAGCAGGTCCAGCAACTTGAAGTAGTCAAACCCCAGCATCTCAATCAAATGAGGCGGCGTGCGCTCAGCAGGCTCCGCCGCCAGCCAGCGGTTGAACTGAAGCTGCGCTTTGCGAACGGTCGCTTCAATGCTTGGGATGCCATGGTCGACGAGCGCTGTATCAACGCCCTCGGTGACAAAAGCGATTTGGTTCTTCAAATCAGCGAGCCGGTTATTCACCGGCGTTGCCGAAAGCATCAAGACTCGCGTTTTCACACCTTCCTTGATAACCTTCTCCATGAGACGGCTGTATCGCGTTTCGCGGTCGTTGCGTGATGCCTTGTTGCGAAAGTTGTGCGATTCGTCGATGACGACCAGATCGTAATTGCCCCAATTGACGTGCGATAACTCAATGTCGCCTGACTTGCCGTCATCACGTGACAAGTCTGTATGATTGAGCACGTCGTAATTTAGGCGGTCTTTCGCCAGCACGTTGCGGCGGTCGTTGGCCTTGTAGAGCGTCCAGTTATCACGCAGGCGCTTTGGAGCGAGCACCAGAACTCGGTCATTGCGGAGCTCGTAATATTTGATGATGGCGAGCGCTTCGAATGTTTTACCGAGGCCCACACTATCAGCGATGATGCACCCGCCGAGCCGCTCCAGCTTGTCGATGGCACCGACAACTCCATCGCGCTGAAACTTGAATAGCTTCTTCCAGACAACAGTCTCGCGAATACCTGTCGCGGACTTTACCACCTTTTCTTCGTCCAACTCGTCACCCCTGTCTTTGAACAGGTGGTAAAGCGTGAGTGCATAGATAAGTGAAGGCTCGCGCTTGGCCGTCAGTTCGTCCAATTGCGCCAGCAGGGCCGCTTTGCCATCCGCTGAAGCGGGGAGCGCTCCCCACATCTGCGTGAACCATGCAGCCAGACCTTGCGACTCTTCGGGTGATTCAGTCGCCTGAACCAGACTGAACTGATTTGCTGGAGTGATGCCCAGCCCGTCAGTGCTCAAAGGGCAGTTTCCAGCGATTACTTTCACTGGGTTGCCCTCCGCATCGTTGACCACGAGCGTTGATTGCGGAATAGGGGCGCTGGCCCCCTTTACCTCCACGGACTTGTTCAGCCAATCCCGCAGGTGTTGGGCAAGTTTTCGCGTTTTGAGCTGGTTGCGATAGCTACGGTCGGCATCCGAACCAAGGAGGGCGAGTGGGGCTTTGTCCCCGAACGGCAGCAGCAGCCTTCCTGTCGCCAGCTTGCGAAGCGTGTCTCTCAACTCCCCATAGGCGAAGATTGAGAGCATTGGGGTTGCAACGTCAAAGCCGCCTCCCTCAGAAATGCTGTTTCGCAGCTCGTCTATGACTCGTTCAGTACCTTGGTTCTTGAGGAGTTTCATGCGGGAAGGACAAGTTCAACAACGTATGGAATGAGATTCAGGTGTTGGCATAGTATCGATGCAGTCTTCAACCTATCTCAGCTGCATAAAGTCGTAGGCAGCCATTGGCCTAAGTTGGCATGGCACACGAAGAGGCATGCAAACACCTACGGAACAGATCCATCGTTGTTCGTTTGGATTTGTTCCCCTATTCGATCTCTTGTAATGAGGCGCTTGCGTCGAAGATCTGCGTGTCCCTCTAGTCTCAGTTCTGTGCCTTCGGGTGGCGATTACGTATCGCAACGTACTTTTCTCCAAAACAAAAGCGGCTGCAGTCACGAGAAGTAAAACATCATACCGATGATGGCTGTTGTCGGTGATCATGCGCAGCTGATCGATCACCTCGAACTGGTTCTTGCACCAGTCCTTGATGTTCACCAGCGAATAGTTCAGTGGCGTTCCGTCATCGCGGGTAAAGGCATTGTAGTTGCGTAGCGTCTTCGACGCCACGAATCCATCCGGCGAAACGATCTCATCCAACAACCTTGCAAACTGCGCGTCGGAGAGCGTCACGCGGTTGAGTGCCTCGAACTTCTCCCGGAAGTTTTTCTCCAGGGATGCGCGGTCTGTAATGTCGTTACGGTACTCGTACTTGGGACCCTGCAGCAAGCCCAGCAGACCATATTCGATGCCTTGCTCTTTGAGCGTTGTACGCTTCGACTCAAGGTTGCTCGGAAAGTTACTGTCGGAAACGGTTGACATGGTTTCGCATTTACTCGAATGAGCTCAATCCACTGGAAAACAACAATGTACTTGACATCCAACACACAAAGGTGTTCATGTTTGCCACTTCTGCGAATCTAGGGCAAGAAGTATGTGCCAACGCCATGCTAACTACAGCCATTGGAAAACTATATTCAGGCACTCTCCATACCCGGTAATCAGTGTCCCTACGATTGCAAGAACTGGACTTCGCTGGTTCACGGCTAGCTTGTTGGTCTCCGAGATTCGAAGCCACTCAGGTTCCGCAAGGTTGTTGACTCGGTAGTACTCGGGTCCATTAACATTCAACTCAGTTCTTTCATCAGTCACTTCGATTGCAATCTTCGAACCAGTGACCTGAGGTCGAGAAAGCATGATGATGCTAATGCACAACACAGCATTGCCGAGCCGGGCAAGCACACCAAAATCATGCATACACACTGATAGGGCTGCGCCGACAACGATAATCGCTGCAGCAAGCCATGTTCCATGCATGGGATCACTAAGAAATCTGAGCATATGGGTTACTCTCCTTATCAAAATGCCCCCCCCCACCTCCTCCCCTAGCAAGCTACACGGGGCGAGTGATCGAAGATAACCACCTCCGTTTCCCCCGCCCCCTTCCCCACCTTCCTCTACGCCCCCAGCACCCTCTCTTCGATGTCGCGGATCTTTTCGAGGTATGAACGCACGTCAAAGGACGCACGGGTGACGCGGTTGGCCCACTTGGAGGCCAGGGTTTGGATGGTGCTTTGGGAGACCTCCTTGCCCTCGAGGAGCTTGGAGAACTCGGTGGCTACGTTCAGGGCGGCGTTCAGGTTTTCGCCGATCTCCGCAACGTACCGGTCGACAAGGTCGCTGAGCACGGCCTGGAGCTTGCGACGTTCTGCCGGACTCTTCTGGAGGATCTGCTTTTCGAAGATGTCGAAGGCCACGTAGCGTATCTGGGCCTTGGGGATGTGGATCAGGAGCAGCTTCCAGAGCTTTTCGGCCATGGTCATGAAGTCGCGCTTGTAACGACTGAAATGGTCCAGGGCAGCCCCCTTGATGACCTGGAAGTCCATGACTTCATAGGGGTGCGTGAAGGTCATCCTCGACATCGCATCGTACATCATGCCATTGGTGCAGCGCTGCCGGTAATACCCGAGCTCGATGCTCAAGGGCATGCCCTCTCTCAGGTAGTTCGATACCCGGATGAAGGGGTGATACTCGTCGTGGTAGTTCTCCACGATGTGGTGCCCGCCGTCGAGGAGAGACTCGTCCGCATTCACCAGTGTATCGTTTAACCTTTCAAAAGCCGGGCGACCTTTTGATTGGCTGCGCTGACCCGGGCCAACATACCGATAGCCCTGACGGCTGAAGACGATCGTGCACTCGTCGGAAACGAGGTCGACGCTGTAATCGGTGGTTGTGGTACTGAGCCGTTCCTTGTGGATCTGCGGAGTGATCCCAAACAGAAGCTCAAACACCGCCACCCCAAGGTTGAATGCCTCCTCGTGGCTCACCGGCAGGAACCCCGAGCCAACAATGCTGATGCCCTGGTTCAGGCTGTGGTTGCGGATGATCTTCTTGCCCGGAAAGGCCATAAAGATCCCTTCATCAAAAATGTCCCGGTAACGAACCGGTGTTTCGGACACTTCAAAGAAGTGCGTGTTCACTTCCGGTATTGGCCGGGAGGTAAGGGGCGTTGCTCTCATGTGGGAACTATGGAGGTGGGTTTATAAAACGGTACGGTGTATTACTCTGCAAAGCAAATGTATCGCCTCAGGCGACGTATGGTGTCGTGCGGGGCAGGTTTCAGGTTTCAGGTTTCAGGTTTCAGGTTTTGGCAGCTGAACGCATTACAGAGTGGACGACGTGCCGTCCCAAACGTTCCGCACATTAGCCCACGGCTTCGGCCGTGGGAAAACAATGCGCGACGCGACATCCCAAACGATCCACACATTAGCCCACGGCTTCAGCCGTGGGAAAACGTGGGAACGCAATGCGCGACGTGCCATCCCAAACGATCAATATTAGCCCCGGGCCTTGGCCCGGGGAATACAATGCGCGACGCGGCATCCCAAACGATTGATATTAGCCCCGGGCCTTGGCCCGGGGTTGCATAGCGGCGAAGGGCCAATGACGAATGACGAATGACGAATGACCAATGACAGCGTCATTCTGTAATCTGTCATTCCGTAAATGCGCTTCGCGCTCACAACCTCTTCCCCATCACATCTCTCATGCGGATGATGCGCTCGGTGAGCCAGTCATAGTATTCGGGCCAGCGGGATTCGTCGAAGACGTCGGTCTTTACGAAGTCGAAGATGCGGCGGCTGACTACACCGGGGGCGGAGTAGAAACGGAGGGGACCGCCATAGGCGTCTTCGATGTCGGACTGCTGGGCAAGCAGACGCTGGTAAAGCGCATCGTCGTTGTGGATGTATAAGTCGACGCGGATCTCGGGTGTGTTTTCGTCGGGACGGAGGTTGACCATGTATCCTATGCCCGATGTGAACACAGCATCAATGTTCACTCCGCTGATTCCGATGGAAATGGACATCCAACTCTGACGCTGCGGCATCCTCGGCGCAAAGGGTGCGTCACAGTCGTGCACGTGCTCTTTAAAGCCCTGCCAGAAGCGGTATTGCAGATCCCGCATGCTTTCGCTGACGCCGGGCTGAGCGAGGGTGACGTCATCTTCCTCTTGGTCGTCCTCCGCAACGTCCTCCCCTGTCAACCGACTTCGCAGGTCGTCGAGGGTCACGCCCCCTTCCAGCTTCCAGAAGCTCCAGCCGTTAGTGGCCTTGCCATCGCGCACAGCGCTGCCGGCCGATGATGGCGAGTAGTAGGCAACGTCTCCAAGCATGAGTGCGCCGTCGTCGCGAACCGTTACATGCACACCGCGCAGGCTGGGCCAGGTAGGCTCAAGAACTGTACCGGGCGCGAGCAGTCCCGCGCGCAGAAGGTCGGATACGATCACACGCGAGGCGGCAACGGCTACGACGTCGGTGCTGGGCAGAGTGTGGCCCTCTGGCACCTTCCAGATGCGCAGGATGATGTCGATCAGCACCGATGTGCGCTGCTCAATGGCGGCATCCGTCCAAGCCCCCTGCGTGAAGTCGGCCAGACGGTTGTTGAGGAGAACCACGCCGTGACGGTTCAGCTCGGTGGACTTTACCTCCCACGCCCCGTTGGAGACCTTGCTGTTTAGGGCCTGCGTTACCAGTGTCAGGTTGCCCAGCATGTGCAGGCGCTCGCCACGTAGGGCCTCGTCGCCATCGTCAGGGGGCGGCCAGTTTGCCTCCCACGACTGTGGCAGCAGGTGCTCGATTGTGTACAGGCCGCGCGGCGTGCGCACGCCGGTAAGCGCCTGCTTGCCGGTTCCGTACCCGCGCAAGTGGTCCTCGATGGCCTCCAGCAGCATGCGCATGCGCGAGCGCGAGATGCGCTTGTAGATGGGCATGCGCAACAGAGACTGACGCACCATGGCATCGTCGGGCCAGAAGACGGAATCCCCCAGTTGACGTGCCAGGAAGGCACGGATCTGGTGGTGCATGTCATTGCCCGGCGCACTGCGAACGATGTCAATCAGATCGGCCATTGTGCGGTTATAGTTCTTCGATGTTACCCGCGCCAGCATCCGCCGTACGAGCCAGCTTTCTACGTCGTCGAGGATCTGCTCCACAACCTCTGACGTCAGGGGGCTCTCCCTGTCGGGATCCAGCAATGCCAGAAGGAGTGGCTTGACAACATCCGTTTGCATGGCTTCGGCGCGGTAGGCAAAGAGGGCTACGCGGTCGACCTCGCCCTGACCCGACTGCCCCTTTCGAGTGATGTCTTCGTACACCTTTGCCGCGCGATGAATGCGCTTTACGAGGTCCAGCGTACTCAGCTCCGGCCTGTCTAGCAGATAGCGCTTGAAGATGCTGAACACCTCGCTCGAGGTAACGTCTTCGCCAAGCATGCTAAAGAGCCAGTGGTTAAAGAACACCACCGCGCGTGGACGACGAAGGCGTCCCGAGAGGATCTCCTCTTCCCAGAACTTCGATTCGTACAGTTCCCAATAGTCGGCGTAGATCTTCTCAACATTCGCCCCCTCCTCGCTCAGACGCTGGAACACGAAGTTCTTGATCAGGTCCACTGGCGTTAGCGGCGTGCCCCGTGCATTGAGCGTCTCAAAGATCTCCTGCGCATTCTCATCCACCTGAAGGTCGATCACCACCAGCTGCATCAGCTTGCTGATTGCCGTCTCCAGCGCGTCGGCCCGCTGCATTTCGGTGTGTGCAGACTCTTCGCTGAGCCATTCCTCGGCCTGCGTCAGAAAGTAGCGGTGCGCCATCACCAGCTTCGACTCGGCATGTTTCAGTGCATCGTAGTCGATAGGGGGCTTTATGCCCATTACTTCGTTAAACGCGTCACGGTCGCGGTTCGTAGGCCACACCTTAAACCGGTCTTCCGGGTTACGTCGGAACGCCTCGGCGTTCTCTACCAGGTAGGCCAGGCGCGCCGCCGCGTGGGCATGTCCGCGCTGCTCAAACACCGCGTGCACCGCATCTAGTACGATCTGCAGGGTCGTCAGCCGCTGCTGACCATCGATCACGATACGCGTCTGCAGATCCCCCATCGCATTCTGGATCTGCTGGATCACCACCGCCCCGAGAAAGTGTGGCTGCGTTTCACGTCCACCCTCGAGCAACCGTGATGCAACGCGCACGACATCATTCCACAGGGGCTCCCACTGCTTCTCCTCATCCCACACGTACGGACGCTGAAACAATGGCACCAGCAGCCTCTGCGGCTGATTAAATATCTCTGTCGGAGTGCGAACATTGGTTTGCATGGAGGGTAGCTATGTGACGTTGTGTTAGACAACTAGGTTCAGCGCAACAACATCGCACCGGTAGAACTTCCGCACAACGTGAGAGCGTGTAGACTTATCCACGGACGCTAATGGGAAAGTCAAGTGGCAGATACCAACCCGCGCGAATCATAACACTACGACAATCGCCCCACAAGAGCAACATCCCATGCGACGTATCATGGCGCATGCCTCGTCCCTACCGTTCACCTCCTACGCCTCCTCTGACCGCCGTTTCTCAAACAACGCTATGCGGTTGCCCTCGGTATCGATGAACTCGGCTACGAAGCCGAATTCGTTATGGGTCTTAGGATAGTGGAGATGTCCGCCATACACGAGCACATCCTGCAGGGTAGCATCGATGCTATCGGTTGCAACGTAGATGATAACGCCGTCGGTGGTAGGGCGGTAGGCCTCGCCCTTGGCAAGTGCACCAGATATGCCCATGCCCTGAGTCGACATGGGGAAGAAGGCCATGTCGTTTCCATCCACTATCATCGAGTCGAACTCGCAACCAAAGACCTTACGGTAGAAGTTCATAGCCCGGTCCATATCGAGAACGGGGATCTCAAAAAACACGACGGCTGGAGTAGGCATTGTTACCTCAATTCATCCACCACAACACGCCATTCAATACGCTGGCGAAGGCAACCCATAGCAGGTATGGTATCAGCAGCCATGCGGCTGTGGGGCTAACGCGACGGAACATGATGATGGTGGCAAGGATGGCAAACCACAACACGATGATGTCAACAAATGCGAGGCCGAGCTGACGGAGTCCGAAGAAGAGGGGCGTCCAGATAGCGTTGAGCGCAAGCTGCACGAGGAACATGGTGAGTGGACGTCGCTGCTGCGTAAATCCGCCGAGCTTCCAGACGCGCCATGCGGCGATGGCCATCATGGTGTACAACAACGTCCATACCGGACCAAACAACCAGCCGGGCGGACTCCACGAGGGCTTGTTCAAGAGGATGTACCAATCACCCGTTGTGAATGCTGCACCAGCCGAAGCCGCCGCAAAACACAACAAGATCCATCCGATAAGGGCAATGGTGTTCTTCATATGCGTTATCGCACAACCATAACTGGTGTGCTGTGTGTGCGACGATGCGTCTGCACGGTGATGGAATACACTCCGGATGCCCACGTGCTGGTGTTGATGTCGAGTGTGTGCTCGCCCCCTTCCAGAGGGTGCGCACTATGGTGGTGCACGACCTCGCCATTGCTACCCACAACTGCAATGCGAACGTATTCGGACGCTTCCGTGCGATAGGTCAGGATAATGCGATCGCGTGCCGGCACGGGATGCACGCTAATGCTGTGCGCAGATGATGTTGCGTCGGGATGACGTGTGGCGTCGTCAACACTGGTTGCTTCTTCATCATAGACATACACGGCACCCCCTCTCTCACACGTATATAGTCGTCGACCAATTTGCGCTAGCGTGTGGTTTGAAGAGGGAAGGCCAGAGTCGATTTTCGTCCATGAACTCGCATAATCACTACTCCGGTACACCGACCACCAACCTTCAAGCACATACAACTCCTGTCCTCGAACTACGGAACTATGCTCCCAGAACATAAATGGTAGCGGTGCAGGAGCACCGAGCCGTTCCCAGGTTGCGCCGCCATCGATACTCCGATATGTTGTGTCTGACTTCATCATTAGGAATACCGAATCAATAGACACGATGTCATAATTACGGTACAACGCTTGATCGATCATTGTCCATGTGACCCCATTATCTCGACTCCAGATCAAGCGCTCTTTGCCAGTTGCTCGTCGATCACGCAACACGGCAATCAGGTTGCTCCCGTTCGACGTAATCGCTCCCACATCGAGCGTGTCCGGCACGTTGAGAAGGCTGGGCGTCCACGTCGCACCTCTATCAGTACTGAGGTATATGAAGGAGTCTACAGCAGCAATCAACATGCTCTGATGCTTTGTAATGCATGTTACATGATTGCTACTTTCGGGGAATTTCACTTGCAGCCAGGTCGTTCCGTTATCCGTGCTTCGATACATTCTTCCACCTGTCGAATTTGAACTTCCACAGAGTATCACGAGAGTATCAGTACCAAACGAAGCAAGGGTGTTGACAGCATTGCTGCCTGTGTTAGCAAGTGGCGATAGACCATCGTTCGTCCACGTCCAGGTCTGTCCGCCGTCCAAACTGCGACACATCCCACTTTGCGTCCTGGCATACATCGCCGCGTTCGTTTCGAAGAAACCATAAGCAGTTGCATTACTCAGACCCTCCGACGAGTGTTGCAACTCGATGTCGTCCGTGCCTGTGCGATAGACACCGCAAGTAGTTCCGAGGAATAGTTCACCATTAGCCCGAAGGGATGTCGTGACACTTGTTGCTGCATCCCCTGTATCTACTGCACGGAGCTCAGTATCACGGGATGTTACACTGTACAAGCCCGTGCCCTTTGCAACGAGCAGAATGCTATCGAGCGAAATGAGATGGTTCGCCCCCTCATTTGCAATGATCTCCCAGTTCACTCCCGAATCGGTGCTGCGATACAGATATCTCGATGTGGCGATGAACATGGCATCATTGATCGCAGCTATGCTGCCAACCCATGGCAACGCACCACCCACGGGATGCCAGCTTTCACCTTGGTCGGTACTACGACAAACATCATGATGAACCCCTGCGAGCATCACCGTATCATGCTTAAACACGTATCTGACCGAACCTCTGGTGAGACCAACTGAGCGCTTCGTGAACGTACGCGCTTCATCTGTACTAATGAATAATCCGTTACTCCCGGCTATCCAGAGCGTCGAGTCGTCAGCGAGAATAGCATTACAATCACCGACCTCTGTAAGAGAAACACGATCCCACGTTACACCACCATCTTCACTTCGACGCAACCTGGATCTGCTCACAGCATACAGCGATTGCCGATGCCTGACAAGTTGTGTTGTGGGGGAATCCAGACCTGATAGGTCTCGACAATCCCAGGTCGACCCGCCATCAGGGCTGCAATGGACACCCCCATGAACCGTTGCACACATGAGCGTATCGCCATTGTACTGCAAAAGTGATGAGACGTCATCCCCATAGATATTGCCCACGTGCTTCCACACTCCCTGCGCCATACTTACGATGGGCAGCAACAGGAGAAGTGCACTTATAACGCACAATGTGCGCATCGGCGATGTTTCAGATGTAGGCATGGCGATGGCCTTTCTGTGGGGGATGTTTGTTGTCTCTACCGTCTCATCGTCTCCTGCTCCTCAATTTACGTCGCACGTTCGCGTGGATGAGGTGTGAGGTCCAACTCCGCTTCGGCTTCCCTCCGCTTCGGCTTCCCTCCGCTTCGGCTTCCCTCGCGCGAAGCGCGGCGCTGCGCGCAGGTTTCAGGTTTCAGGTTCCGGGTAGACAACGCCTAGCACGCAATGGATCTACTAGCCCCGGGCCTTGGCCCGGGGTTACGTGTGTACGGCCCGGATACGCGTGCGCACGCAATACGCAACGCAACGCGCGACGCGGCATCCCGATCCCGAACGATCAATATTAGCCCCGGGCGTCATCCTGAGCCGCGCAGCGGCGAAGGACCTCAAACGCGCTGCGCGCAGGTTTCAGGTTTCAGGTTTCAGGTAGACAACGCCTAGCACGCAATGGATTTACTAGCCCCGGGCCTTGGCCCGGGGTTGCGTGTGTACGGCCCGGATACGCGTGCGCACGCAATACGCAACGCAATGCGCGACGTGCCATCCCGAATGATTGATAATAGCCCCGGGCGTCATCCTGAGCCGCGCAGCGGCGAAGGACCTCAAACGCGCTGCGCGCAGGTTTCAGGTTTCAGGTTTCAGGAAGACAACGCCTAGCACGCAATGGATTTAATAGCCCCGGGCCTTGGCCCGGGGTTACGTGTGTACGGCCCGGATACGCGTGCGCACGCAATACGCAACGCATTGCACGACGCGGCATCCCAAACGATCAATATTAGCCCCGGGCATCATCCTGAGCCGCGCAGCGGCGAAGGACCTCAAACGCGCTTCGCGCGGCGCTGCGCGCAGGTTTGAGGTTTCAGGTTTGGGGTTTGAGGTGTGAGGCCCAACTCCGCTTCGGTTTCCCTCGCGCGAAGCGCGCTTCCCTCCGCTTCGGTTTCCCTCCGCTTCGGTTTCCCTCCGCTTCGGCTTCCCTCCGCTTCGGTTTCCCTCCGCTTCGGCTTCCCTCCGCTTCGGCTTCCCTCCGCTTCGGCTTCCCTCCGCTTCGGTTTCCCTCGCGCTTGCGCGCTTCCCTCCGCTTCGGCTTCCCTCCGCTCAGGCGCTCAGCGCCACTGCCGCAAAAACTCCAGACGTTCCTGGAGCTGGGCAACGGGCACCAGGAGCTTGTCCTTGCCGAGGATGCCTTCTTCTTGTGAACCGAACACCAGTTCGTAGTCCTTGCTCATCACGATGGCTTCTTCAGGGCAGACTTCTTCGCAGAAGCCGCAGTAGATGCATCGAAGCATGTTGATCTCGAACTTCTCAGGGTAGCGTTCTTTGTCGGCCGTGGTTTCGGCAGCGCGGACCTCGATTGCAAGAGCAGGGCACACCCGTGAGCAGAGGCCGCAGGCTACGCAGCGCTCGCCGTCCTCTTCCTGCACAAGAACCGGACGTCCACGATAGGAACCCTCGGGGATCCAGCGTTCTTCCGGGTATTGACGTGTGAACGTGGGCTTGAACATCTGCTTCAACGTCAACCCAAGCCCCTTTGCGATCTCGGGAAGGTAGATGCGCTCCCAGAAATTCAGACGCTGCGATTCGATGTTTTCTTTGATGTTGGCCATAACAGGTTTCAGGTTTCAGGTTTCAGGTTTCGGATTCAAGACTTCCGCAACATTCACTCGCCGAAGGCGCGTTCAGTTATTTCGAGAAATACTGCTGGAAGAAGATCACCAGACCAGTTACCACAACATTGACGAGGGAGATCGGAAGAAGGATCTTCCAGCCGAGGTTCATGAGCTGATCATAGCGGAAGCGCGGAAGTGACCAGCGCACCCAGATGAAGACAAACACCAGAAGGAAGGCCTTGCTGAGGAAGACGACGTGACCGATCAGGACCATTGGGATCGAGCCGGCTTCGAGTCCGAGGACCGTCGCATCATCAAGGAACGGGATGGCATCCCAGCCCCCTAAATACATGGCCGCCATGATGGCGCTTGAGGCAAGCATGTTGGCATACTCGGCAAGGTACAGGAGACCAAACTTCATGCCGGAGTATTCCGTGTGGTAGCCTCCAACGAGCTCGGGCTCGGCCTCTGGAAGGTCGAACGGAGCACGGTTGGTCTCGGCAAGGGCCGTGATGAGGAACAGGATGAAGCCGATCGGCTGGTAGAGAACGTTCCAGCCGTAGGCGGCCTGCTTGTCGATCATCTCGACGATGTTGAGTGTGCCGGAGACGAGGACCACGCCGATGATGGCCAGACCCATCGAAAGCTCATACGAGATCATCTGCGCCGCCGAACGAAGGCCACCCAGAAGCGAGTACTTGTTGTTGGAACTCCAACCGGCAAGAGCCACGCCGTAAACACCTACCGACGTCATGGCAAGCACGGCCAGAATGCCGATGTCCATGTTGGGAGCCATCGCCAGACTGTACGCAACACCGTCATGCACATACGCAGGCGAAAACGGGATGATGGCATACACCGTAATGGCAACGCCGATGGAGATCACCGGCGCCAGCGCGTGGAAACGGTAGTCGGCAGCCGCCGGGACCACGTCCTCCTTGAGGTAAAGCTTGAACACGTCGGCAAACGACTGGAACAAGCCCCACGGTCCAACCCGGTTGGGTCCGACACGGTTCTGAATCCAGGCGGCGATCTTCCGCTCGGCAAGCACCATGTAGGCAGCCGCCACAAGCATCAGGTTCACCAGGATGCCGGCCTGGATGAGCGCGATCAACAGATTTGTTGGAATAGCCATAGTGTTCTTACTGTGGTTTCAGCACGTGCGATTCGTAAACGACTCCCCTCGGCTCCGGCTCAGTGCCCTTGCCAAGAACCAGCCCCTGATGCTCGGAAAGACCCGAAAGCGTCATGCCCTTGAAGGGGGCGATGTGCGATGTGATGTCAGCAAAGACATCGGATGAGTTAGAGTAGCCGAATTGAGTTCCAAGTGCTTCGGCGATCTGGCTGATGATGCGCCAGGCCGGACGACAGTCGCGGCGCTCACCATTCGTCCAGCGATCGTTCGGGGCTCCGAACTTATCCCACCGACTCATCTTCATGCCCATCGAGCGCATGTTCTCCTTGGTCACCACGGCGGCCTCGAAGCGCTGCACTCGGTGCGTGGTATTGGTGAACGTGCCGTCCGTCTCGGCCCACACCGAGCGTGGCAGGATGATGGTGGCAAGCTTGGTTGTGGCGGTGTTGTGCGATCCGATCACGATGATGTTGTCCACCCCGGCAAGGGCCTGGGCAAGATCATTCGATACACCTGCCGGGTCGTCTCCGAGCACGATAACGGTCTTGATACCTCCGTGTGCGGCACGTCCGGCAAACGCCTCTACGCTATGTCCGCCGTCCTTCGGGGCAATGCCCACCGTATGGGCGCCGATGGCGTTCGGGGCGCGGTCGTTCAGACGCAATATCTCGTCGCCAAACGTGTGGTCGTTGTGCTTGATGAAGTCCAAGTTGCCGGTCTTGAGCACCTCGTGGGCCAGGCGCGCCATGAGGTAGTTGTCTTCGTTGGAGGCCTTGGCTGATCCGAACACAAAGATCTCGTTGCCCTTGAGCCCCTTGAGAGCAGCTGCTGCAGCATCGATCGCCTCAGGCCAAGAAACGTCAGCAAGCTGGCCGGCGCGGCGCACCTGCGGGGATAGGAGACGGTTTTCGTTGACCATATCGGGCACGGCCAGACGTCCGGTGTCGCACATCCAGTAGGTGTTCACATGCATGTTGGTACGGGGCTCGGCACGCAGCACTTCGTTGTTCATCACGCCGATGCTGATGTTACAGCCGCGAGCGCAACCCACACAGACGCTGTCGGTGAACGACATTTCCCAGACGCGGGCCTTGAAGCGGAAGTCGATGCTCGTTAGCGCGCCTACCGGACAGATGTCGATGACGTTCATCGAGTACTCACTGTCGAAGGTCGTGCCCGGGAACGTGCGGATCGTCACCTTGTCTCCGCGCTGCACAAACGACAGCACAGGCTGCTTGGCAACTTCGTCGGCAAAGCGTATGCAGCGCGAACACGAGATGCAGCGCTCGCCGTCGAACATGACGTTCGGGCCGAGCTCGACGCGCTTGTCCTTGTGGGTCTTCTCTTCGTCGAAGCGGCTCTTGCCCTTCGAGTGGTTGAAGGCGTATTCCTGCAGCTTGCACTGCCCCGCTTCGTCGCAGATCGGACAGTCCAGCGGATGGTTGATGAGCAGGAACTCCATCACAGCATTCTGGGCCGACTCGGTCTTTGGGCTCGTCGTGTCGACGATCATGCCGTCGGACACCGGCGTGGCGCAGGCGATCTGCATCTTCGGGAACCAGTTCACAACAGGAGCCCCGTCGTCGCCGAACATCAGCGATCCGTCCGTGTCCTTCTTGTGCGTTCCAACGTTTACCAGGCACATGCGGCAATTGCCGGCCACCGACAGGGCCGGATGCCAGCAGAAGTGCGGGATGGTCTTACCGCTCTCGAGGGCAGCCTCGATGATCGTCTGCCCGGCTGTTGCCTCGATTACCTGTCCGTCAATGATGATCTGGGGCATGTCTGTCCTTGCTCGATTTCATTCGTCACACGGGTGTCCGCAGTGCAGCAAACATACGAGAAATCGTGATTTGCTTCCCTATCTTGACGATCGAAAAACACACTCAGGACTGACGTTGTATGATGTGGTATCGCTGCGTTCTTGTGCTTGTCTGCATGACTTCGATATCGCCGCTCATGGCGCAGTCGGCCCGCAGCTACGTTGCCGGATCTCTTCGTCTGGCGCGGCCGCAGGGGGCGCTGCAGGATTCGTTGGGACTTGGCCAGTCTCTGCAATTCGATGTTCGCTACCTGTGGTCACCCACACGTACGCTTGAGTTCGGCGTCGGGGGCTCGTGGCTCACCACGAGCACAGGTACCCCCGCACGAGGCGGTGTGCCGCAGGCAGACCTGTCGCTGACGCAGATCACGGCCACCGGCACGTGGCGCATGCTCAAGCATGGCATCTCGCCGTTTGTGGGACTTGAAATGGGCTTTGGATATCTCATCCCGGCATCCGATACACTTGCCGGGCATGCTTCGCTTGCGTCACCACTCGGCGCGTGTTTCGGGACGCACGTTGGACTCGAAGTTCCGCTGTCCGAACGGCTGGAGCTAAGCCTCAGCGGCCGGTGGACGCGTCTTATGACGCAGACGCCGCTGGATCTGATGGCCGCGTCGGTTGCATTGGTGTATCGCATTCAGTAAGCGACGACTGCTGAGCGATCGTGTGGGCCTTGGCGTGGATGCCCGGCTCGAGGTCTGCCTCGATCTCGCGCCACATCGCCTGACACGGAAACCGGTTTTCGTACATCGCCCGTCCGATCACCACCGAGTCCACGTTCACCGGCACATCCTTCTGCATCTCCCAGAGCTGCTGCGGCGATGCAATGCCCCCTGCCATGGTCATGCGAAGGGGCGCGATGGCCGCCACGCGCCGGATCGTGGCCAGGTCCTCACCGGTCAGATTCCCCTCCCAGTCCACCTCCGTGTACAGCACGCGCTTGCCCCCGATCGACTGTACGCGAAGGATGAAGTCCTCGTCGCTGACGCTGCCAGCCCCCTGCCCAAGGTCGATCTGACCGTTGTGCGCGCGCACGCCAAAGATCACGCGGCTGGGTCCGTATTGCTCTACCAGCTTCCGTACCCCCTCCGGATCGGTCCACACGACAACGTTCAGCGCCACACGGTAGACACCCTGCTGCAGAAGTCGATCGTACGCTTCAATCGTGTCACGCCTGGTCACATACTGCACCGGCACATCGATTGCCTTCTGCATCTGCACCACCGTGCGGTCATTCACCTCGGACGAACGTCCCTTCCACGAGTCGATGTCCGTCACATGCAAACACTTGGCATTCTCACGTCGCCACAATTGCGCCAGCTCCACCGGCTGCTCACTGATCTGCGTATACAACTCCTCCGTGCCGGGCACGCCACGGATGCACCGCAGCGCCTGCCCACCCGTGAGATCGATCGCAGGAATGATCAGAAGCATATGCGAAAATACGCCAAGAGGGGTACTGGGTACTGGGGACTGGGTACTGGGTACTGGGGACTGGGGACTCCTCAGCTTCTCAGCCGCGGATCCGTTGCGTCGCGAAGGGCATCGCCGATAAGATTGAAGGCGCTGACGGTGATGAAGATCATCAGGCCCGGGAAGATGGCAAGCCACCATGAGGCGGTGCTGGAGCGGGCGGCTTGCAGAACGCTGCCCCAGGTAACGACGGTGGGCGGAACGCCGAAGCCAAGGAACGACAGCGCACTTTCGAAGAGGATGGCGCTGACGATGCCGAAGGCGGCATAGATCAGCACCGGGGCGATGGCGTTGGGGATGACGTGACGGAAGATCACGCGCGGTGTGGAGTATCCCAGGGCGGTGGCCGCCGATATGTAATCAAGGTTGCGAACGCGCAGAACTTCGCCGCGCATGAAGCGCGCGATCGAGGTCCAGCCAGTAAGGCCGATAAGCCCCATGATCAGCCACAATGAGCCTTGCTCGACCAGAGCCACGATGGTGATGATCAGGAAGAAGCGCGGGAAGGTGATGACGATCTCGATGAGGCGTGAAATGATGATATCCACCAAGCCCCCGAAGAAGCCCGCGATGGCACCGAGAATGATCCCAATGGTCAGCGCAATTGACATGGCGATAAAGCCGATACTCAGAGCGTAGCGGCTGCCGTGAATGACCCCGGCCAGCACGTCACGTCCGAGTCCGTCAGTACCCAGAAGGTGCTTTGACGAGGGGGCTCGGTCCTTCAGCGTCACGAGGTTCTTGTCGGTGCTGTTGGGCGCAAACGGCACCGGAGGCCACACGGCCCAGTCATACGGCAGCGTCTTCCAGTCGGCCGTTGCAAAGTCGGCGCCCCATGTGGTGATACCGAGGCTGACGCCGTATTCGACGAAGACCGGGAAGCGTGTTTCGTTTTTGATCGAGCAGACGATCGGCTTGTCGTTGGCCAGCACGTCGGCAAGGATCGCCACCACGGCGATGGTACAAACGATCCACAGACTGATCACGCCGAATGTGCTCTTTCGGAACTGACGTCGCACGAACGCACCGTAGCTCTCGCCTTCGGTTGCAGTGTTCTTCGTGCTCATGAGGATTTCCTTCCGTAGGAAATGCGCGGGTCCACCAGGGCATAAAGCGCGTCGGCCACAAGCATGCCAATGAGCGTCAGCACTGCCGACACGGTAAACACGGCCATGATCATCGGATAGTCGCGCGAGATCAGCGCCCGGAAGGACAGCTCGCCCATGCCCGGAATGGAGAAGATCGATTCGATGATCACCGAGCCCCCTATCAGATTCGGGATCAGCGCTGCCACCAGCGTGATCAGCGGGATGAGAGCGTTGCGCAGCGCATGCCGGTAGATCACAGTGCGCTCGCTCAACCCCTTGGCGCGAGCCGTGCGGATGTAGTCCTGTCGGATAACCTCCAGCATCGACGAGCGCATCTGACGCGAGATGAAGGCAAAGTCGGCATACGTGTAGACGATAAGGGGCAGGGCAAGATGCCATGCGTAGTCAAGCAGGCGTTTGCCTACCGACCAATTGACGTTAAAGCCCGGCGAGCGCAGGCCGCTGGCGGGAAAGATCGACAGGAACTCCGGGTTGGCCAGGAACGTCAGCGCCAGCGTGCCGATCCAGAACACCGGCAGAGAGTACATGGCAAACAGCATAAAGGTCGACACCCTATCTGCCGTCGTGCCCGGGTGCGTGGAGCTATAGATGCCCAGCGGCACAGCGATCGAGTAGGCAATGACGATCGCCAGGAGGTTCATGATCAGCGTCACCGGCACGCGTTCGATCATCTTATCGAATACCGGTCGGTTGTCCACAAACGACGTCCCAAAATCCGGACGTCCGGTGAACGCTGCCGCCGACCAGTGGGTGCCGCGCTCGGTGAACACCGAGTCCATCTCAAAGCTCAGCAGTCCCCCGGTCCAGATCACATACTGCTGCCAGATCGGCTTGTCCAGATGCCACTGCTTGCGGATCAGCTCAATGGTCTTCTCGTTCAGCGTGCTGCGTCCGCCAAGACTCCCATCCGATCCCGCCCCCACCTTGGCAGCTGCCGGATCGCCCGGCGCCAGCCGGCTGACAGCGAAGGAGATCAACGTAATGATCACCAGCGTGGGGATGAACAGCGCCACGCGTTTGAGAAAGTATCTCCACATAGACTGCGAAGATACAGCGCGCGCTGCGCGCGAGGGAAGCCGAAGCGGAGGGAAGCCGAAGCGGAGGGAAGCCGAAGCGGAGGGAAGCCGAAGCGGAGGGAAGCGGCTGCGCCGAGGGAAGCGCGCGGAGCGCGAGGGAAACGCGCGGGGCGCGACGGCTAAAATGCGTTAATGTGATGTCTAATGTCTGTGCGTCCTTTGGCTGTGTCGACGGCGATCATATCAAAACGGCAAGGGGCGTTGAAGAGCTTGTGACGCATCAGCCATGCTTCGGCGCAGCGGCGGAGCTTGGCGCACTTTGGATATGTGAGCGACTCTTCGGGGGTGCCGTAGCGCAGGGAGCTGCGGTGGCGCACTTCGACAAAGATGATGACGCCGTTCTTGCGGCACACGAGGTCGAGTTCGCCAACTTTCTTGAAATAGAAGTTGCGGTCGAGGATCTCAAACTCATTGCGCTCGAGAAACTCGGCGGCAACCTGCTCGGCCCATTTGCCTTCTTCGACGGTACTCATGGGACTCCTGACGATATTCGTAGAACATGATCGCACAGCTCACAGGCCTCGTGGCCCTGAAAGACGGCATGGATGTCGTCATCGACTGCAACGGCGTTGGCTACGCCGTAAGCGTTTCTCTCACGACTGCTGACATTGTGCCGAGTGTGGGGCAAAACGTGACACTCTACACGATCCTTGCCGTGCGAGAAGACGCGATGCAACTCTTCGGGTTCGCCAGCACGGCCGAGCGGGCAATGTTCACGCTGCTCACATCGATCCAGGGGATAGGGGGCAAAACAGCTCTCGGCATCCTCTCGGCCGCCACCCTTGCCGACCTGCGCAAATCCGTCGCCACCGGCAACGTTGCCGCCCTGCAACGGTTGCCTGGTATTGGCAAGAAGACCGCCGAACGCCTCGTAGTAGAACTCCGCGAGAAGGTCATCGCCATTGTCCCCGAAGGCTCCCCGAGCTCCGAGCTGCCCGCTACACGCGCCACAGAAGATGCTGTCAGCGCCCTGCTGGCCCTCGGCTTCGTTCGCACCGTGGCCGAACGCGCCGTCGCCGCCGCAGTCGCAGCCGATCCAGCCCTTGCGGATTCACCAGAGAAGCTGATCCGAGCCGCACTGAGAAACGCCTGAGCGGAGGGAAGCGCGCAAGCGCGAGGGAAGCCGAAACGGAGGGAAGCGCGCGGAGCGCGAGGGAAACGCGCTGGGCGCGAGGGAAGCCGAAGCGGAGGGAAGCCGAAACGGGGGGAAGCCGAAGCGGAGGGAAGCCGAAGCGGAGCCAATCAGTCTTTTCTGCGTCGCTTTACGAGCCACTCACGGCGTTTGGCGATTCGTTCGCGGAACGGTCCTTTGTAGTCGGGCTCTCTTTGTAACTGTGCGTGTGCGAACTCAACGATTCCGATTGACAACAATCTGCATAACTGTCGTAACCGCTGATATTCCTTCACATCGATGAGGCCGCGGTTTACGGCACGCTCCAGACAATTCCTCGTTTCTTGGACGGAACCTTCTGCATACATGTAGAACTGCAGTCTTTCTCCGATGGAAGTTCGACCATATCCCTCGGAGATATTGTTGGAGACGGAGTCCGCTGCGCGGACAATCTGATCACCCAACGTTCTCTGATGGAATGGTTCCCACTGTATGACCTCTCGAGCAATGCTATCGGCGAGATCTGCGGCCATGTGATAGATGCGAAGCGAGTCGACGGACATGATTGAGCTCCCATTTTCTCACCATGTACTGATCATCGTACGAAACGTGACAACTCGCGCTTGCGCGCTTCCCTCCGCAGGTTTCCCTCCGCAGGTGTCCCTCCGCAGGTTTCCCTCCGCAGGTTTCCCTCCGCAGGTTTCCCTCCGCTTCGGCTTCCCTCCGCTACGGCTTCCCTCGCGCTTGCGCGCTTCCCTCCGCTTCGGCTTCCCTCGCGCTTGCGCGCTTCCCTCCGCTACGGCTTCCCTCGCGCTCCGCGCGTTTCCCTCCGCTTCGGCTTCCCTCCGCTACGGCGCCAGACGTTCGATCATCCAGACTTCATTTGCTTTTCGGAACCGCAGGCGGTCGTGCATGCGCGAGGGCCTGCCCTGCCAGAACTCGATCGTGTGGGGATCAAGAGCAAAGCCGCCCCAATGGTCTGGACGTTCGATGGTGGTGCGGCCAGCGTTGGCGGCGGCCAGTTCGGCAAAGCGCTGGTCGAGTTCGGAGCGGGAAGAGATCACCTGACTCTGGGGTGATGATGCTGCTCCGAGCTGACTCTCGAAAGGACGGGAATGGAAGTAGGCCGTAGAGGCCTCGGGGCTGATGCGCCGGACATTGCCTTCGATGCGCACTTGTCGCTCGAGCTCGGGCCAGAAGAAGAGCAGCGCGGCGTGGGGATTGTGCGAAAGCTCTCGCCCCTTTCGGCTGTCGTAGTTGGTGTAAAAGTGCATCGCGCCGCCGTCGAGACCCTTCAACAGAACAACGCGTGAGGAGGGGGCTCCTTCGGACGAAACGGTCGATAGTACCATGGCCGTGGGCTCGAGTGCCTCGGCGGCGATGGCTTCGCTGAGCCACGAAGAGAACTGCACGATCGGGTCGCGGTTGATGCCCCGCTCGTCCAGTCCGTCGCGCGTGTACTCCTTGCGCAGTGCTGAGATGTCGATGTCGTGCTGGGACATGGGGGTTTCTGCTGATTACGGATTGAAGATCGCAACGGGCAGAAGCGTGCGGCGCTGACCGTCGTCAACAAGCAGCATGTAGCGTCCGACGCTGAGCGAGGAGGTCGATACCACGCCGGTTCCGTTCACGATGGAACCCTCGGCAACGGTGCGTCCGGAGACATCGACCAGCTGCATCCGGGCAGGAGCGGCCGACTGGGCATAGACGACAATGTCGCCGCCGATGGTATGCGGCTGACGTCCGATGATGCGCACCCATGATGCGTCCGACTCTGAGTCATTCACCGAAGTAACGGTTGATTCAACCTCCATGAGGATGTCGCGGTTCGGATCAACGATCACCGTGTCCGGATCGAACGGCAGATCCCACGTTACTGTTTCGGCTACCTTCGACACAGGCACTACCAGGTCTGCCTCCTGAGCCCCCTTGCGCGCTCTCAGACGCAGTGACAGCGTAAATGCCGACGGAATTGTTACCCCGACCTGGGTCTGACGAATAGTCACGGAATACTTGCCCGGCGCTGTCTGCAGGGAGTTGACGACCAAGACTGGATGCCCTGACTTGACGAGCCATTGATCGAAGAACACGTCCCAGTCAACGGCAGGATTGGGGTGCTTCTTTTTGAGAAAATCCAGGTACTCCCAAGTCTGCGCCGACCCCAGCCGATAGGTGTCGAAGTACTCGCGCCATCCAGCGAAGAAGGCATCGTCGTTGCCAACGTTCCTGCGGATCATGTGATAGATCCATCCGGCCTTGGCATACGTAAGCGCGCCGCTGAAGAATGCGGCCGGCGGCGGATCGTACACCGGCGTGCCGCCCAGGCCCACACGCAGGTAGGAGTCGCGGAAGCGGCGCAGACGATCCTGGTAACCATTGCGGCCATCGACGTATTCATAGTAGAGGGCCTCGCAGAAAGATGCCCCGCCTTCGTTCAGCCAGATGTCTGCCCACGTTGCGCACGTCACGAGATCTCCGATCCAGTGGTGCGCCACTTCGTGCACGTAGCCGTTCTCGTAATTGCCGGTCAGCCAAATGCGATTGATGGTCGACATCGTCTGATGCTCCATCCCACCGAACTGGATCGGCGTGACGGTCACATGACCATAGGTAGAGAATGGATAGGTGCCGAGTCGTGACTCGAGCGCTTCAAACCACTTGGGCGAATTGGCCAGCGCGCGCACGGCGTTGTACTGAGCGCCCTCATGGTCGACAGAGAAGTGGTAGTTCATGATCGGCACGGTCGAACCATCCTTACGTCGGTACTCCTGCGGATAGTACTTGTACACGGCCGCGTTGATCGTCAGCAGATACGTTGGCATCAGCTGATCGTGCGACCATGACTGCCAGGAGGCCGTATCTCCGTCGGGCACCGAATCGGTAGGCACACCGTTGGAGACCACCGTGAAATCCTTTGGCACTCGCACACGCACGGTGAAGATGGCCTTATCGCTCGGAATGTCATTACACGGCAACCACGTGCGCGCGCCCTCCGGCTGAGCAAAGGTGAAGAAGCTGCCCGTAGGGATCGAATTCTGCGCAACGTCATTCTTGGAATAGATGCTCAGCCACGACTGATCCTGCGTGATGGCATAGTAGACGGTAAATGTGATCGAGTCTCCCCTGTCAAGGGGCTTACCAGGTGTGATCTGCAGTCGGTTCGACGCGGTTGTGAACGGCAGAGCCGCCCCGTTACTGACAACCGAATCGACGATCAGCGAGACGCTGTTCAAGCGGATCTGCGTCATGCCGGCAAACCGTGATCGAGCCGTGATCCGGACCGACGCGCTGGCTTTACGCTGCGGACGCTTGTCGCGATCGGTCAGCAGCGCTGAATACATATCCCACACGATGTCATAGCGCGTTACATCCAGCGTGGTATCGATTGCCACGCGCGGAAACGCGTCAACCATCGCCAGCTCCGAGTGCATCGGGCGCATCTGGTCGAGCAGACCGTGATCGGTGATCATCCAGTCGAGAAACGACTGTTTGTCCTCCTGTGCATGCAGGGGGCTGAAGGCAACGGCGGCAAGCAGCGTAAGCGTAAGACGCTGAAGTGGTCGAGGAAAGCTCATGGTAGCAGTACTGCGGTGATGAATGTCAAAGCCTGAAGCCGGTTCAGGCGCCGTGTGGTCCCGTGCGCGGCAACGGAGCGCGGCCCCGCACGTAATGGTCTAACCACCAACGAATATCGTTGTTGGATTCGTTCCTTCGTCCGGCAAGCACATGATCGGCATTGTCGTACATGATCAGCTTGTATGGTCGATGCAGTTGTTGCAACTCGGTTGCAAGACGCAGGCTGTGCGTCGGGTCGACGCGCCGGTCGCCCGTTCCATGCAGAATGAGCAGAGGCGTTTCGGGCGACATCTCAGAAGCCCAGCACACGGCACTGCGCCGCTCGGCCTCGAGCTGCTCGTTTGCCCCATCGGCAAGGTGCTTGGCCATCGTGCGTCGGATGTAGGCATTAGCTTCGACGGCGTGGATCTGTGAAGGGGCTCCAAAGGTTACCGCAGCACGCAGACGCTGCGTGCGTCGCAGCATCATGTAGGTCATCATGCCGCCGCGGCTGCCGCCGACGATCCCGATGCGGTCTTGGTCGACGTACGGCATCGCATCAAGCAGCGGAAGAACATTCATGGCGTCGTCTACGTCGCCCGCACCCCATTCGTCCGGACCCTCAGAGCCCCCTGTCCCACGGTAATTCGAGGCAATGGCCACGTATCCCCATGATGCATAGAGTCCGATAATGGGCATGGCCGTCTCTGCAACCAGCGCGCCCTTGGGACCACTGCCACCACGGTTGAAGATCACCGATGGATAGCTGACCTCGCCGGCCGGTGGAAGTGCGAGGAAACCCTTGATGCGCAGTCCGGCGCTGGCATACGTGATGGCATGCAGTGTGACCGAGGCAAAGCGATGGAAATCGTCCTCGGTCATCGACCGGCGGGCCATCGAGAGAGCGCTGCGGGGGATCTCGACGGGTTCGGAAGAGAGCAGAATGCCGTCAGGAGCCGACGTCACCGCTTGCCGCGCTCGCGATACTTCTTGGCAAGCTTGGTGTGCCGTGAGGTGAGCTCAAGCTCCCGTCCGTCAATGAAGGCCAGCGTCAGGAAGTTGGACTTCGTGTCGAGCGCGTCACCGTTACTGACAAACAATGTGGCGCTCTTACCCTTCTCGAGCGAACCGTATTGTCCTTCCACACCGAACATCATAGCCGGCCAGTAAGTTAGCGCAGTGATGGCGTCTTCCTCGGACAGACCAAAGGCGCGTGCCGTGCCGGCAAGAAACGGAAGGTTGCGCTGCTGCCATGAGCCGTTGTCGGTAAATGCAAACGGAATGTTTGCCTTGGCCAGTGTTGCGGCCAGCGTGAAGGGGGCGTCGTACGGATCCTCATCCCGCCGCGGCAGACTATGTACGCGAGGGATGATCACCGGAATGCCCGACTTCTGCAGCTGCGGAATGACGCGATGCGCATCGTCGGCATCGGTGATGATGATCTTCAGGCCGAACATTTCCTTGAAGTCGATCACCGATTCGATCTGCCTCTTCGTCGAGGCCGAGATCATCAATGGGACGTCCGTATCAAACAAGATGCGCATGGCCTCGTAACGAATGTCACGCACGGCCGTGTCTATGCCGGCACGTGCCGCATCACCGTAGGCCTTGGCATTGCGAAACAGGTCGTAGATCTCACGCACGGCATCGGCTGATGCTTTGCGCTGCTCATCCGGACTCTTGGATTCCCACCATCCCGTGCTGACCTCCATCGATGGCCATGACATGACCATCGCCGAAGAGGCTTTGACGGCTAGGTCCTCGCGCGTCCACCCGTCGGTGCGCATGAGTGATGCCTGACCCGAAACAAGTCCGCCCGAAGGGGTACTGTTGACCAGAAGCACACCATTGAGCCGGACCGTCGGAAGTAGATCGCTATCCGGATTGTACGCCGTTGAGGCACGCACGTTGGGATTGAATGAGCCAACCTCGGAAGCGTCACGCGTGGCGCGGACGGCGTCGATTTCGGTCAGCCCTAGCGAAGTGTAGGGGGCGATAAAGCCCGGATAGATGCGCTTGCCGGAACAGTCGATCACGCGAGCCCCTTGGGGGATGCTGGCGTTGGTGCCGATATCGGAGATGATCCCCTTGTCGAACACGATCGTGGCATTCTTTAACGTCACTCCTTTACCAGTGTGGATCGTGGCCTTTGTAAGGGCAATGACCTGCTTCTGAGGTGCGCCGGGAATCTCGTCGCCGGCAAGAGCAACCGTCGTGGCGAAAACGCTGAGCGCAGCGGCTAAAGCCAGTGCGCAGGTGAAGAGTCGTGCGGAGTGCTTCATAAGGTGCAAAACTACGTTTAAAATGAAGCACCCCCAGACGTCACCACTCGTCTAGGGGCACTCGATTTCACCTATCACGTTGCAACAATAGCACCATCTTCCCGCGTTGTCAATACATCGGCGACAACATTTTCAGTTTTGTGGTTCGGGAAGAAATCACGAGGTTTGCCGTTCCTCTTTTGGACTCGGGGTGTAGCGCAGCCCGGTTAGCGCATCTGCTTTGGGAGCAGAGGGTCGCAGGTTCGAATCCTGCCACCCCGACAACACGTTTGACAGAAGGCCTTCGTCGGTGCAACCGGCGAAGGCCTTCTGCTTTATTCGGCGGACACCACGGAACCGTGTAACTTCACCATGGCGTTCACGGTTATCGGTTCGGCGAATATCTGCGCCAATTCACCAGCTTACCCCGACATGAAGACACTGCTCCTTCTTTCGCTTGTTGTCATCTCCAGCATGCAGCTGCCGGCCGCCGGCGATGACGTCATGGATCACGACGGTGGTCTGTTCCCTGCGCCTTCGCGGCAAGAACTCACCAGCGCCCTTTCCGGCTTACCGATCAGCGCTGCCGACGGCAGCGTCATTCTTGTGCGGTACCTGGGCTACCGGTGCAGTCACTGCGTCGAGCAGCTGACGTATCTCAACACTCGCGCTGCAGAACTGCGTCGCCTAGGCATCAGCGTTGTGGCCATGAGTGCCGATCCGGCAGAGCGCTGGAATGACCTCGTCAGCGCGTACGGCATCGACGCAACGGTATTCCGCTATGTGCCCGATACCGACGGCTCAGCGGCTCGCGGCATCGGAGCGCAGCGCATGATCAACGACACGCTTCGTGATCTGCATGCAACGATCGTCGTTGCCAGAGGCCAGATCAAAGGGGCGGTGTATTCCGACTCGCCCTACATGGATGTGGAGCGCCTCATCGGTCTGGTTGCCGACGGAGCATCTTCCCAGCAGCTTGCTGCCTCGTCTGAATACATTGATCGCTATATCAAGTCCACTCCGATCGTTACTACCGTGGCAGGACCGACCGATGGGATCATGGAGCCGATCGATCTTGACTTCAACCGCACGCCCCTTAGCGGACGTGATCTTTGGGTCGTGATGGCCGACAGGGGTGGACACGCCATGGCGATCATTCACGAGGCCACGTCGGCACGTCCGACGGTTCGCACAAAGAAGGATGCCCGGGCTTCGCACTTCATGTGGCGCACGCATGGCATCGCCATGGGCACCAACGGTTCTTTTGCCACGGCTCAGAACGGTGAGCCAGGCGAAGGTGACGTGAACTACATGTTCATGGGTCCCACCCTGTGGTCGAGTGACACGGCAGTGTTCGCCTCTCGCTATCAGAACGAAGACCGCCGGCTTGCCTCTCACCTCGATATGCTTCATCAGAATCCGTGGTGCCTGGGCATTGCGCATGACACGGCAAACATCTACTGGGTGCTGGATGCACGCTATGGCGGCATCTCACGCTATGACTTCCGGGATCCGCACGAAGTGGGCGGAACCGATCACCGCGACGGCGTCATCCGCCGGTACATCGAGACTGTGATCTCACCCGGAGTGCGCGGCCAGCCAGCGCATGTGTGCCTCGACAGAAGCACGGGGTGGCTTTATTACATCGACCCCGGGAAGTCCCTCGTGCACCGGCTCGACACGAGATCCGGCAGCGTCAAGGACACGCTGGAGATGCCCCCTTCGAGTGCTGAAAATCTCACCGAGTTCACCTCGGTCGTTGGGGCTCGCCTGGCCACCGTCGTCTCCGACAGTCTCAAGACTCCGGTCGGCATCGACGTTGTGGGCACGCGCCTTCTGGTTGGCGACCGCGCCGACGGTCGCATTCACGTGTTCGACATTGCGGATCCCGGCGTTGCCCATCTTGGTGCCATCTCTACCGGCGCTACGGAACTGCTCGGCATTACCGTCGGCCCGGACCAGCGCATCTGGTTCGTCGACCGTGCCACGGCGCGCGTCTGCCGGCTGGATCTGGCCGCCGAGAATGCCCTTACTGCAGAACGCGACGTGGTTGCTGCCCGCAGCGGAGACACGCTAACGTTTCTCTACAACAACGCCACGGCCACCTCGGCAAGCCCGGTGCTGAAGGTTCGCTGGACAAGTGACCGCACCGGACGCAGCACGCCGTGGAGCGCATTGCCCGAGCCGTTGACGGTCGCCGCCGGAGCCAGCGCCAGCGTGGCGGTGGTTGTGCCGACGCTCGACACGCTGTCGGTGACGCGCTGCGAGATCATGGAAATGCTCGACAAGGATGTGATGGGGCTTCAGGCGACCACCGTGGTGGTGCCGGCAGGCCTGCGCCGCGTGGTCGTGCAGGATGAACGCAATGGCACGTTCGACATTCGTGAGGCCGTTGCGCTGACCTCGCGCATGGGCTATGTGACGATCACGTCGGATGTATTCGTGGGCGTGGCCGACAAGCTTCGTTCCCTCAAGACCATGCTCTGGAACAGCGGCTCGTTCGGGGAGATCAGCGCCGTTGATGAGGCCGTGCTCATGTCGCTGATTGACCGCAACGTAGACGTCTTTCTGATCGCCGACGACCCGCTGGCACTGCGCCTCGAGTCGCCCATGTCGGGCGCATTCTTCCGTAGCCTCGGTGCGGCCCCGCTGGGCGCTGAGTCCGACGATGTACTCAAAGGTCAGCGCATCTTCACCGGTGTGATCGGTGACCCTGTCACGGCCGGCATGTCGCTGATCGACTGCCAGCTACCGCGTCTCGACCATCAGCGAGGGGGCAAGTACGTTCCGAATTTCCTGCTGCGCCCCTTGAGTTCCTCCAAGAGCATGATGATCCGCAAGGGCGATACGGCCTCGGGTGCTGTGCGTATGGAAAAGCTGACACTGCGCTGCATTGTGATGGGCATCAACGCTTCGCGGTTTCTCGACGGAGTGCAGCGCACGCAGATCCTCGACCGCGGACTGGCCTGGCTGGAAGAGGCCCAGAATCCCGACACCGTTCAGACGTCAGTTGATGAGTCGAATCAGGACGCCGACGCTCCGGTACTTGCCGTGTTCGGCTCGGCCTCCAGAGGCATGAACTGGCGCGTTGAAAATGTCGGCGCATACGGGGCTGAGCATGCCGTGGTGGAAGTGTTCAGCGTAACGGGTCAAAAACTTTTGACGGTCTATGACGGGCGTCTTGCCGAGGCCTCCGGGAGTTTCGACACGTCGAACTTGGCCTCCGGGAGTTACTTTGTCATCGCTCGCACGATGAATCGCCGAATGCACTCCACGTTCATCAATCGTTGAATTGCCTATGAGGCGAAGTGCCTCCACATCGCTCCGCATGCGCCGCTCCTTTGAGGAGCTTCCTTCGTATGTCTTCGGTAATGACGTCGAAAAAGACCTGGCGTTTCTGCTTGAGGAAGGCCGCCGTAATCTGACGCGGTTCAATCCCGACCTGATCGAACGGGCGTTCCGCTTCTGCGTCAAGGCCCACGAAAAAGACGTTCGCATGTCCGGTGAGCCCTACTACACGCACCCGGCCAACGTGGCCCTGATCGTTATGCGGGAGATCCCGCTCGACGATGTAAGCGTTGTGGCGGCGCTGCTGCATGATGTGGTGGAAGACACGTCCTTTACGCTCAAGGACGTGCGGGCGGAGTTTGGTGCGGAGGTGGCAGAGGTCGTCGACGGTGCGACAAAGATCAGCGATGTGTTCAAAAGTCGAGAGATCACCCAGGCCGAGAACTACCGTAAGCTCCTGCTGTCATTGGTCAACGATGTGCGCGTGATCCTCGTCAAGTTCGCCGACCGATTGCACAACATGCGTACGATCGATTCGCTGCCACGCGAGCGTCAGGAACGTCTGGCCCGCGAAACCATGGAGATCTATGCCCCCTTCGCCCACCGGTTCGGCCTGGGGAACATGAAGTGGGAGCTTGAGGATCTGTCCTTCAAGGTGCTTAACCGCGATGCCTATGACGACATCCAGCTGCGCGTCAACAAATCGCGTCGCGAGCTTCAGGAGACCATCGAGCGATTCGCCGCACCGATCGCCGAGAAGCTTACTGAGAACGGGTTGACCTTTGAGATCAATGGTCGCCCAAAGCACCTCTACTCCATCTATCGCAAGATGCTGGCACAGGGAAAAACGGTCGACGAGATGTACGACCTTATGGCCATACGCATCATTCTCGATACCGAAGACAACAACGACTGCTTCCTTGCCTACGGAATCGTGAGTGAAATCTACCGTCCCATTCCCGAGCGTTTCAAGAACTTCATCAGCGTCCCGAAAAAGAACGGCTATCAGTCGCTGCACACCTCGGTGATCAGCGGTGATGGTAAGCCCCTTGAGGTGCAGATCCGTACACGGGCCATGCACGACTTTGCCGAGCGCGGCGTTGCGGCACACTTCCGCTACAAGGCCAGCACGGGGTCGACCGCCAGCTGGGTTGACGCGTCGGACCTTGAAGAATGGGCCACGTGGGTGCGCGACGTGTTTGAGAACGCCGGTGACGAGGCCGCTCAGGAGCTTTTGGAGAGCTTCAAGCTAAACCTCTACCAGGATGAGATCTACGTCTTCACGCCCAAGGGTGAACTCAGGATCCTTCCGAAGGGGGCTACCCCGATCGACTTTGCGTTTGACATTCACTCGCAGGTGGGCGCGCGCTGTATCGGTGCCAAAGTCAACGGAAAGATCGTTCCACTCGATCACGAGCTTACCACCGGCGACCAGGTCAGCATTCTGACGTCAAAGAATCAGACGCCACATCGCGATTGGGAGCGCATAGCCGTAACACATAAGGCTAAGACGCATATCCGTCGAATCCTCAACGAGGAACGCCGTGCCCTTGTTTCCGAGGGCAAGGACATCTGGGACAAGCGCGCCAAAAAGCTCGGTCTGCATGTCAACGACGATGAGCTCGAGCGCTTCAGTCTGCTGGCTAAATTCGGAGGTCGAACCGACCTCTTTGTGGCTCTTGCCACGGGCGCTGTTAGCCCCGAGGCAGCCGGCGAGATGATCCGTCAGCTCGTGACGCCTGCATCGACCAAGACCGAGGCCTACCCCCTTCCGAGCGTCCAGCAGTTCCGCTCTGTCGCTCGAGAAAAGAACGAGGGTCTGGTTCTGCGTGACCCGAGCGTATCGAGCTCAAAGATCATGTTTTCCTATGCTCGCTGCTGCAATCCCGTGCCGGGTGACGCCGTCGTAGGTATCGTGACGATTGGCAGCGGCATCAAGGTGCATAGGGCATCGTGCCGGAATGTTATCGATCTTCAGGACAAGCTGCAGAACCGCATCGTCGAACTCGACTGGGCCTCGACATCCGGGGGCGAGTTTCTGGCGGCCATCAAGATCACGGGTGATGACCGGCCCGGCATGCTTAATGATATCACCAGCGCGGTGATCTCTGTGCAGAAGACCAATATCCGCGGCGTGAACATCGACGCCTACGATGCTGTATTCGAAGGGATCCTTACGGTGTACGTGGTCGACCTTGAGCATCTTCAGCGGGTCTTCGACAAGCTGCTTCGTATTCGCGGCGTCAAGTCCGTGGAACGGTTCGAAGAGTGAAGCACGCTGCGCCCCTTTCGTATATTTGAGTCTGGCTTCTTGTCTCAACTTCAGGGAACTGACGTCGTGAGTCTTCAGTCGATTCTGTTTTCCATCTTCGCCATCGGTGCTGTCGCCTCGGCGGTCTTCACGATCACGCGCAAGAACCCCGTTGCCTCGGCGATGTCGCTAGTGGCTCATTTCTTCATGCTTACAGGTCTTTACCTGACGCTACAGGCACAGTTCGTGGCTGCCGTTCAGGTGGTTGTCTACGCCGGAGCGATCATGGTTCTGGTGGTCTTTGTGATCATGCTCCTGAATGTCGGACGTGAGGAGCAGGCACCGAGCGCACGGTCTCTCCGGCCCACCCTTGCGATGCTCATTTCGGGCGTCCTCGTGGTGATGGTCTCGAGCGTTATCGCCTCGAACCCAACCGGAAAGAATGAACTTTCGGAAAAGGCCGTTGAGATTGGCACCACCGCAAGCATTGGCAATGCCCTGTTCAAAGACTACCTGTTCCCGTTCGAAGCTGTTTCGCTTCTGCTTCTGGCCGCACTGATCGGAGCGGTCATTCTGGCCAAGCGCCATGTTTCGGAGACACATTCATGATGCCAACCTCGATCCCTCTCGACTACTACCTCATCCTGTCGGCCATTCTCTTCGTGATCGGCGTGGTTGGCGTGGTGACGCGTCGCAACGCGATAATCATCTTCATGTCCATCGAGCTCATGCTCAACGCCGTCAACCTTTCGATGGTGGCGTTCTCGTCGTTCTTGGGTGACATTGCCGGACAGATGTTCGTGTTCTTTATCATGGCCGTTGCCGCTGCCGAAGCAGCTATCGGACTGGCCATTGTGCTGGCGCTGTTCCGCAGTAAGCAGACGGTGTATGTTGATGAGATCAATCTCATGAAGTGGTAAGCCCCATGAAGACTTTCCTTGCTCTATCGGTCTTGGTCATCCTTGGCCTGGCTGGCTGTTCCACGCCGGCTGAGCCGGTCTATGAGGCGCAGCAGCTGAAGATCGATGATATGACCAAGACTCCGGGTTTTACCTGGTTTGTGGCCGAGATGAGCAGGTTCACTCCCCGACCCGAGCTGCTTGCGCCGATCACAACGGCGTTCAACGCATCGGCTGGTAAAAAGGTCTGCATCTTTGTGAAGGCCTCCTGTTCTTGCCGCGGCACGCAGCGTCTGTTTCCGCAGATCGTCAAGACGCTTCTTGATGCCAACGTGCCGGAGGACAGGATCGAGGTCTGGTCGATGCGCACCGAGCGCGACCGTCACAACTACGAGAGTCTCGTATCCATCTCCTCCCTGCCGGCCATTTATGTGTTGCAGGACGGAAAGGTGCGGGATTCGGTTCTCGATTACGATTACAACGAATCCAACGCCGACTCGCTTATCGCCCGCGCCGTGATCCGATAGGATCTGTTGGCAGGGGGCGAGGCACTTCCCCGCATGAAAAGAAAAAAAGCCCCGACTCTCGGATGAGAGTCGGGGCTTTTCCGTTCGACGTGCAAGCGGCGGGAGTCGAACCCGCACGGGTTTGACCCCGCTGGATTTTGAGTCCAGTGCGTCTGCCAGTTCCGCCACGCTTGCTGGATGTGGGCAGTGAGGGATTTGAACCCCCGACCCTCTGCTTGTAAGGCAGATGCTCTGAACCAACTGAGCTAACTGCCCGGACTATCCTCCGGAGAGGTGCGAACATACGGAATTTGGATGGATCACGGCACAGCTTCGACGCGTCGGACCTCCGGAAGCTGACGTCGAACAACGCGCTCGATGCCCGCCCGTAGTGTCATGGCCGACATCGCGCACGTGCGGCAGGCGCCCACAAAACGTAGTTCGAGAACTCCCGTAGAGATCTCGAAGGACACGAACTCGATGTTGCCCTTGTCGGCCTCCAGGTACGGACGCACAAGTGCAAGAACGTCTTCGAAACGCTGCCGGTCGTCTTCGTTCATAGATCGATCTGCAGGGGCGAAGAAAGCGTGTTGGCGTTGGCAATGCGTACCTGCTGAACGATCCTCTCGGCTACCGAGCGGAATGCATCGCCCATCGAACCCGACTCCGGATCCAGCACGAACGGGAAGCCCGCATCGGCACCCTCACGCACGCGCACATCGATCGGCACTTCGCCCAGGAATGGCACCTTATACTCAGCGGCGACGCTCTGCCCGCCCCCTTCACCGAAGATGTGATACTTGCGCTCCGGCATATCGGGCGGAATGAAGTAGCTCATGTTTTCGATCACGCCAAGGACCTTCACGTTCACCTTTTCGAACATCTGGATCGAGCGGCGTACGTCGGCCAGGGCGATCTCCTGTGGCGTCGTGATCACCACGGCACCCGTGAGCGGGATGCGCTGCGTCAGCGTCAACTGCACGTCCCCTGTGCCCGGCGGAAGGTCGAAGATCAGAAAGTCCAGGTCACCCCAGACGATCTGCTCGACCAGCATCGTGAAGTATCCGGCCAGCATCGGGCCGCGCAGGATGGCCGCCTGATCACGCTGCATCACAAAGCCGATGGAGGCGACCTTAACGCCGTAGGCCTCGTTCGGATATCCGATGACCTTGCCCTCGGCGTTCTTCTCGGCACGCATGGTCTGATCGGTCAATCCATACATTGTCGGCTGAGAAGGGCCGTAGATGTCGGCATCAAGCAGGCCCACGCTTGCTCCGCGCTGCGCCAGCGCCGCTGCCAGATTTGCAGCCATAGTTGACTTGCCGACGCCGCCCTTG